>NZ_JBXUCV010000026.1:0-792 GCF_057178085.1 Pelovirga sp. C15f | reverse complement strand
AAAGATGAACATGGTTAGAGGTGACGGTGTAGTTCAGAAGTTGTAGACCGTAGCGCTTACGGGCCTCGCCAAGCCAAGTGACAAAGCGGGAGCGATCATGGGCAAAACGCAGCAGGAATTCCGCCTGGTGGCAGCGATGCGTAATGTGCCAAATGCACCCCGGGATGAAATGACGATTAGCTCTTGCCATGCTCCCCTCCATGTAATGCAGCAGAATGATAATTGATCCTGTAAACCCACGATTTTGACTGTGAAAATCAGGCCATAAACCCATTCTTGAATGCTTTTCATGGTCATTTCAATTCAATTTCAGTAACTTATCTTGGTCCGACCCCAACGTCTGATAACCTTTGCCGATGAATTCTGGCCGGATAAACACGTGCTCAAGCCAAACTCCTTTTCCCATTGTGAAATTTGATATTTCCAAATCACTTTCTAGCTTGATGACGGAGTAATAACCAACGGCTTCACCATTGATTTCAATGATTTGGACATGATTGTTTCTAATATATTCACCAGTTATTGTGAGTTCATTTTTCCAGATTTCAAAATACTCCGCTGGGTATTTCCAATGATTTTTCGACGCAAGAGATATTTCCGTCAGAACTTTACTGTCTCGCTCGGTAGCTGGACGAATAATCATTGGTTTTATTCATGCCTTTGATAGCTAACGGGGTGGCCTTTGAGCCGTGCCCGAAGGGCATCGGTCTCCAAAGGCTGGTTCGTCCGCCTGCGGACGGACTAGCCGAACGGCTCAAAGGCCACCCCGTTCATTCCGACCGCAGGTCGGGA
>NZ_JBXUCV010000025.1:0-983 GCF_057178085.1 Pelovirga sp. C15f | reverse complement strand
AGATCGAGCCACCCCCCGCCACCGGTCGCAATCGCAAACACTATATCGCCGGCATGGGCAAGATCGGCCAGCAGGTCAAGATCCTGCTGGATATCGAAGCCCTGCTCGAAGATGAAGAACTGGAAGAAATTGAAGCGGTTTAACCGCAAACCTGCCACTTAGAAGAAGAGAATTGAGGGTCCATATGAAAAACTTGAAACTGAGTGTAAAAATCGGTTTAGGCTTTGCGCTTATCTTTGTCGCAATTGTGGCATTCGGAGCCTGGACCTATAGCTTCAGCGTCGCTGTCGATAACAAGAGCACCCAGATACTCACAGAAACTCAGCCTTTTGTCCTGCTGGCTGCGAAGATGAATCGCGACACCATCCAGCTCCAGCAATGGCTTACGGATATCTCAGCAACACGCGCACTGGACGGCCTGAATGATGGCTTTGACGAAGCGGAAAAGAGTTATCTGTCATTTATGGCCGGGCTCGACAAGTTCGAGCAGATGTTCCGTGCCGAGAGTGACACCGCCAAGCTAAAGACCGTCACGCAGATCCGCAGCGAGTTTGACGCCTATTACCGTATCGGTAAAAAGATGGCTCAGGCATATATCGATGAAGGTCCGGCGGGCGGCAACCAGGTGATGGGGGAATTTGATGGTGCCGTACAAACCCTGCTGGAAAATCTTGAGCCCTTTTTATCCTCCCAGATCGACGAACTCACGGTTGCTCTGAACGATCTCAGTAGCGAGGCCGCCAGCCTCAAGACCGGAGTCATTATGGTGTGTCTGCTGGTGGCAGCATTAGCCATCATTATAAGCTTCTTTCTGATTCGGGCCATCTCTCCACCGGTACGTCTGGGTGTAGCCATGGCCCAGGAGATCGCCAAGGGTGATTTCAGCATGCGCCTGAACATGAATCGTGGTGATGAAATCGGTACCCTCGCCAATGCTCTGGATGACATGGCCGAAAACCTCTCACGTAACGCCGATGTCGCTG
>NZ_JBXUCV010000024.1:0-1002 GCF_057178085.1 Pelovirga sp. C15f | reverse complement strand
GGATCACCCAGATTGACCAGGTCACCCAGCAGAATACCGCCAGTGCTGAAGAGAGTGCCGCCGCCTCCGAAGAGCTTTCCGGCCAGGCCGCCCAGATGCGCGAGATGCTGATGCGCTTTACCCTTAAGCATACCAGCAGCGCTCACTCCAACGTACGAGCGATACCGCAGAAGACAACGGCAGCGAAAAACAGCGGCTGGGGCGAGTCACCGGCACAACCACAGAAGAAGATTGCCGCCAAAAAACCTATTGCTCTTGATGACGATGAGTTCGGCAAGTATTAATATCCTGTCGAATGTACCATCCATAGAACACGAAACGCCCACGGACACCAAATCGTGGGCGTTTCTTATGATGCAGGGTTTCCAGTAACTGCGAATTCATACCAATCCCAGCCCTTCAAATAAATAATTCGAATTTTTTAATTGACAGAATATATTAACAAACTATAATGGTTATTGTTGACTGTTAATGTATGCAACTATCAACAACAAAACAATACCGCGCTGGTAAAGTAGAGCGATGCTGCAAAACCATTTTAAACAGATAGCCCCATGTTTCTGAGTGCATTCTAGATTAAAAGGCGGGACCACATGACTACTGTCAAGGAATCGAACCAGGATCACCTATTTACCCGGGATGAAGACTCTATGGAAGGGATGTACCTAACCTTCGATCTGGCCAGTGAAGGCTATGGCATTGAAATCCGCCACGTGATCGAAATTATCGGAATTCAGCCGATCACTGCGGTACCCGATCTGCCCGATCATGTCATCGGGGTACTGAACCTGCGCGGCAAGGTGATTCCCATCATCGACGTGCGCCGCCGTTTCGGCCTGGCCCACCGCGATCATGATGAGCGCACCTGCATTGTGGTGGTCAACGTCAACGATAATTCCGTCGGTCTGGTGGTCGACAAGGTCAGCGAAGTCATCACCATCCCCGCCACCGAGATCGAGCCACCCCCCGCCACCGGTCGCAATCGCAAACACTATATCGCCG
>NZ_JBXUCV010000023.1:0-1132 GCF_057178085.1 Pelovirga sp. C15f | reverse complement strand
CATGGCAAGACCACCCTGACCGCTGCTATTACCCGGGTGCTGGCCGAGAAGATGGGCAAGGGAGAGGTCAAGGCTTTTGACCAGATCGACAATGCTCCCGAAGAGCGCGAGCGTGGTATTACCATCGCCACCGCCCACGTCGAGTACGAGACTGATAACCGTCATTATGCTCACGTTGACTGCCCCGGTCACGCCGACTATGTCAAGAACATGATCACCGGAGCCGCGCAGATGGACGGCGCCATTCTGGTCGTCTCCGCCGCTGACGGCCCCATGCCCCAGACCCGTGAGCACATCCTGCTCGCTCGTCAGGTTGGTGTTCCGGCGATGGTTGTTTTCTTGAACAAAGCCGACATGGTCGACGACGAAGAGTTGCTCGAACTGGTCGACATGGAGATTCGCGAGCTGCTGTCCAGCTACGATTTTCCTGGTGATGATATTCCGATCATTGCCGGTTCAGCCCTGGCTGCCCTCGAAGGGCGTGATGACGAAATCGGCAAGAACAAGGTTCTTGAGCTGATGGATGCCGTTGACAGCTATATTCCCGAGCCCGAGCGCGCCGTAGACCGGCCGTTTCTGATGCCGGTCGAAGACGTTTTCTCCATTTCCGGACGCGGTACGGTTGCCACCGGGCGGATTGAGCGCGGTATTGTCAAGGTACAGGAAGAAGTCGCCATCGTTGGAATGAAGCCGACCGTCAAGACGGTTGTTACCGGTGTCGAGATGTTCCGCAAGCTGCTGGATCAAGGTCAGGCCGGCGACAACGTCGGGATTCTGTTGCGCGGTGTCAAGCGCGAGGACATTGAGCGCGGACAGGTTCTGGCCAAGCCCGGCAGCATTACCCCGCACACCAAGTTCAAGGCCGAAGCCTATATTCTGACCAAAGAAGAAGGAGGGCGCCATACGCCGTTCTTCAAAGGCTACCGTCCCCAGTTCTATTTCCGTACCACGGATGTGACCGGGATTGTCGAGCTGCCGGAAGGCGTTGAGATGGTTATGCCGGGAGACAACATCGCCATGACGGTTGATCTGATCACCCCGATAGCCATGGACAAAGAGTTGCGCTTTGCGATCCGCGAAGGTGGCCGTACAGTCGGTGCCGGCGTTGTCAGTGAAGTGATCGAGTAACAAT
>NZ_JBXUCV010000022.1:0-1307 GCF_057178085.1 Pelovirga sp. C15f | reverse complement strand
GACTGAACCGCCCCGGGATTGTCGGAGACTCCAAACTTTGAGAGTATGGGGTCATGAATACAAACAAGAGATACAGTCCCGAGGTTAGAGAGCGCGCAGTCCGGTTGGTCCTTGAACAGCAAGGAGAATATCCTTCCCGCTGGGCTTCCATTTGTTCCATTGCCGGAAAGATAGGTTGTACTCCTGAAACTTTACGACGGTGGTGCAGAGAGACCAAGAGTTCGCAATCGAATGACTCAGGGTCGCCGAGTGAACGAGAGCTGCTGAAGAAACTGGAACGTGAAAATCGTGAGCTGAAGCGAGCCAACGAGATCCTGCGTAAGGCTGCCGCTTTTTTCGCTCAGGCGGAGCTCGACCGCAAACCGAAATAATGGTCGCCTTTATCAATGAGCACCGAGCCGAATATGGGGTCGAGCCGATCTGTGCCCAGTTGCCGATCGCCCCATCGACGTATTACCGCTATAAGGCTCAGGAGGCTGATCCCTCTAAAGTTCCGGCGCGGCATCACCGGGACCAGGCTCTCAAGCTGCAGATCAAGAGAGTCTGGAATGAGAATCACCAGGTCTACGGAGCCCGCAAGGTTTGGCTGCAGTTAGACAGAGAGGGGGTCATTGTTGCCCGCTGCACCGTTGAGCGTTTAATGCGAGCAATGGGGCTGCGGGGTGTTATTCGTGGGAAAAAACAGATCACCACGATCAGTGATCCGAAGCAGGACCGTGCTCCCGACTTGGTAAAGCGGATATTCAAGGCCAGCCGCCCCAACCAGCTCTGGGTGGCAGATTTCACCTATGTGGCAACCTGGTCCGGCTTTGTTTATGTGGCCTTTGTCATTGATGTCTATGCCCGCTGCATTGTTGGCTGGCGGGTTTCGACGTCCATGAAGACAGACCTGGTTCTCGACGCACTGGAGCAGGCTCTCTGGTCTCGGAAGAATTGCCGGGAACTGACTCACCACAGTGACCGTGGCAGCCAGTATCTTTCAATTCGGTACACAGAGCGTTTAGCTGAAGCAGGAATCAACGCTTCGGTTGGCACAACCGGAGATTCCTACGATAACGCATTGGCGGAGACAATCATCGGACTTTACAAGACAGAGGTCATACACCATCGCGGACCTTGGAAAGGCCGTGAGGCTGTTGAATACGCGACGCTGGAGTGGGTGGATTGGTTCAATAATCGTCGGTTGCTGGAACCGATTGGAAATATTCCCCCGGCAGAACGAGAGATGGAATATTATCGGCTAGAGGAGTCAAGCGAGGCAGCCTGACTCAAACGAAAACTGTCTCCGGAAAACCCGGGGCGATTCA
>NZ_JBXUCV010000021.1:0-1462 GCF_057178085.1 Pelovirga sp. C15f | reverse complement strand
CGTTGAGGTTCAGCACCATGGTCTGCAGGGCCAGACCCAGCTGGTCCTTTTCCGAAGCCAGCTGCACCTCGACATTGAGGTTGCCGTCGGCGATCTGTTCAGCGACATCGGCGTTACGTGAGAGGTTCTCGGCCATGTCATCCAGAGCATTGGCGAGGGTACCGATTTCATCACCACGATTCATGTTCAGGCGCATGCTGAAATCACCCTTGGCGATCTCCTGGGCGAGTTCAACTCCTTTTACGACCGGTATGCTGATACTGCGAGAGAGGAAAAATCCCAATATCAGGGCAAGGATGACACCGATGACACTACCGGCAATGGACAGGCTTTCAGCCTGAACAGCTGCACCATGGGCTTCGCTGACCGAAGCTTTGGCAATATTCTGGTTCATGTTAGTGATTTTAACCAATAACTCGACTGCTTCATCATGAAGCAATCGTGCCGGTCCCATGGCCTGTTGTTCCATAGCGTTATACAGGGCTTCCGCGCGGGTGATTTCGTCCAACAACTGATCAAAGCGATCAAAGGTGCCTTCCGCACCGGGACGGATGGTGGAGGCATAAATCAGGCTGGCGCCCTGGGTATCTCCGGCCTCGATCCGCTCCTTGGCTTTTTCTATACCCTGATGGAAGGGGGCATGGTTGTTGTTTATGCCACTTAAAATGTTGCGCAATGTTGCATTGTCAGTCTTGAAATTTGCTAACCAGCGACCAAAGTTACAGCCGGAGTGGTTGGTCCCCCCCTCAAATACCTGTCCATCACGAATCATTGTCTGAACCTGCCCCATCAACTGATGATGATCCCCGCGGAACTGTTGCAGATCAGCTCTGAGTTGGGTCGGATCGAGGATTCCGGTGCCCTCAACTTCGCGGGTTAGACGAAAGAATTCATCACTGGCTTGTTGGAATTTGTTCCAGACCGGGACGAACTGTGACCATAACTGCGCTTCTTCTGCAGTTTGCGGCAAGGGTTCGTAAATGGCCCAGGCTTCTTCAAGATGTTCACGGGCATGTTCGACATTGGTGTATTGTCGGGCCCGGTCTTCAGGGGCCAGTTTGGGGTTGAGTAGGCTGCGTTGGGACAATAGAATCTGTTCGGCACCGACTTCCATTTCCAACAGACTCTCGATGCTGGGCAGACGGACCTCGCCTACCTCCACCAGGTGGCCGTCCAGATCATTAACACCCCACAAGCCAATAGCACCAACAACTAACGTTATCAGGGCAACAATCAGAAATCCTCCAATCAGTTTGACGCCAATTTTCAGGTTTTTCATTTTTTCCTCCATGGTTTTTCGTTAAGTGGCATACGTTTTATTAGACTGTTTCGACCTCTTCCAGTTCTTCATCTTCGAGCAGGGCTTCGATATCCAGCAGGATCTTGACCTGCTGGCCGATCTTGCCCATGCCGGCGATATAGTGTTTGCGATTGCGACCGGTGGCGGGGGGTGGCTCGATCT
>NZ_JBXUCV010000020.1:0-2614 GCF_057178085.1 Pelovirga sp. C15f | reverse complement strand
ATCCCGACCTGCGGTCGGAATGAACGGGGTGGCCTTTGAGCCGTTCGGCTAGTCCGTCCGCAGGCGGACGAACCAGCCTTTGGAGACCGATGCCCTTCGGGCACGGCTCAAAGGCCACCCCGTTAGGTTTGAAAATGTTTGAGCCACAATTCCAGCTTACACTTGAGAACATGGAAATGAGCCTTGAGGCGTTGCAGAAACGCGTGCCTGCCCCTAAGCCAACTCCTTTTAAAGACAGTTTTGTCTTTCGTTACCAAGAAAAGACCATACACCAAGCGCTAATTCAAAAACTTGCTCGCATGATCAGCGGATTACATGCCGCAAACCTGCTTAACAAAAACGGATTCTTTCAGGAGCAGGCATCACTACATCGAATTTTGGATGAAATCCAAGAAGATATAACTTTTCTTACTTATGCAATTATTTTCGATGACATCACAGAACTTCACACTATGTACTTAGAGGCATTTTATGAGGAGGAGTTCGACAATCCCGAAAACCCCGTTGCCTCAACTCAAAAACGACCCAGCTACCCAAGAAAAAAAATCAGAGCATATTTAGCAAAGATTGAGCAGAACGCTCTAGACCCAAGCAGAACAATTGAACTTGCACGAACTCTACATAAAACGTATTCCGGTTTTATCCATTGTGCTTCACCCCAAATCATGGACATGTATGGTGGAAACCCGCCGAGGTTCCACGTGTCAGGTATGCGTGTTAAGCAACGCTTTGAGGAATATCACGATGATTTATGGAATTATTTCTATCGCGGGATCATAGCATTTGGTTTCGTTGCAAAAGCTTTTGGGCAAGAGTCTCTTTTTGAGAGCATCCTCCAGTATCGAAACCATTTTGAAGAAATATCAGGCAAACAGTTTGATCCTTCGGAAATAGCATAAACCTAACCAAATGCTCAAGCGGACAGGTTGGAGCTGCGGCGGTTCGCGAAAAGGATTCTACTAAATTCAAAAGACCGAGCACTGCCGCTTAGCTTGGTCGTTAGCCTGTATAAAATTTTCACGTATGTTTAATTCTCGAACCTTAGACACATTATGACGAACTCAAAAACAACCACTGGAATATGGGTTGGGCAGCCACTCCACTTCACCTGTCTGATTTTGCTATTGGCTCTGACCTGTTTTGCATGGAAACATCTAGGAGAGCCATTTCCTTTTCTTTTTTGGTGTGCTGTAGCCGCCCCCGTAATACATCAAATATACGTATGGCTGGCATGGCGACTTGAGATTCAAAGTGCAGCAATAAGCAAATCTATTGGCTTTTATGGGTATGTCGTTGTTTTCTTTGTGCTGTTTGCGGGGCGCTTCATCTCTCTAATCGCACTAGCCTGGGAAGATCATGGCAGTCTCAATCTCAATGATGTTACTGTAACTATCTTGACTTTACTTCTCGCATTGCCCGGTATCTACGCGATGTATAGTGTTAAGCGATACTTTGGAATGGCTCGAGCAGCTGGAGCTGATCATTTCGATAAACGATACCGTAATATGCCCCTCGTAAAAAAAGGTATATTTCGTTTCACAAGTAACGGAATGTATCTGTATGCGTTTCTTTTGTTTTGGGCAATCGCTATTGGTTTTAATTCAAATGCTGCGTTACTTGTCGCGGCTTTTAGTCATGTTTACATTTGGGCCCATTTCTACGCAACTGAAAAACCGGATATGGATTTTCTATATGGCGGCTAACAAACGCATGCAGGCGGACGCAGCAAAGGTCACCCCGTTAGCCGACAAGAGAGGAGTTACACGTGATCGATCCTAAAAGCTCATTCCCCGTTTTTATCGTAAAAGATCTCGATGTGGCGAAATCCTTCTATACAGAGAATCTTGGCTTTGAAGTGGTCTTTTCAGGCGATTGGTACATTCATCTAGTTTCGAAGTCGGGAGTTCAGGTTGGGTTTCTGTTGCCAGACCAGCCCACTCAACCGCCAATATTTCATAAATCCTACTCTGGTGAAGGCGTCATTTTCAGCCTGGAAGTGGAAGACGCTGACGCCGCTTATGCAGCAGCCAAGTCGAAATCGCTAAAAATCGTGCTTGAATTGAGGTCCGAGGATTGGGGGCAGCGCCACTTCTGTATTAAAGATCCGAACGGGGTTCACTTGGACATCGTTCAGTCTTTCGAGCCAACCGAAGAGTACCGGAGTGACTATGTCTCGGAATAGAGACCTCACCGACCTCAAGAATATCGGAAAGAAGATTGCAGGACGGTTGAACGAAGTAGGGATTTTTTCTGAGAACGATTTAAGGCGAGTTGGTGTGGTTAGGGCACACAGCATGATCAAGGAAAAGCATCCGAATGAGACCTTACCGGTTTGCTACTACCTGTACTCATTTGAAGGCGCATTAACTGAAAAGCATTGGAATGAAATCAGCGAGCAAAGAAAACAGCAACTTAGAGCACAAGTCGGCTAACAAGGCGCTGCACCGGACGGCAATTCCGCTACGCTTCACCGCCGGTGAGCTTGGTCGTTCATCCCGACCTGCGGTCGGAATGAACGGGGTGGCCTTTGAGCCGTTCGGCTAGTCCGTCCGCAGGCGGACGAACCAGCCTTTGGAGACCGATGCCCTTCGGGCACGGCTCAAAGGCCACCCCG
>NZ_JBXUCV010000019.1:0-2637 GCF_057178085.1 Pelovirga sp. C15f | reverse complement strand
AGATCAACCAGGGGATCACCCAGATTGACCAGGTCACCCAGCAGAATACCGCCAGTGCTGAAGAGAGTGCCGCCGCCTCCGAAGAGCTTTCCGGCCAGGCCGCCCAGATGCGCGAGATGCTGATGCGTTTTACCCTTAAAGGTGGCAGCAGCGCTCACTCCAACGTACGGGCGATACCGCAGAAGAAAAACGTCAAAAGTCAAACAGCGGCTTGGGGAGAATCCCCGGCTCCGGCGCCAAAGAAGAGCGCTGCCAAAAAAGCCATCGCTCTGGATGATGATGAGTTCGGGAAATATTAAAATTTAGATCAAGTTAAGCCACAGAGGCACTGAAAGAACCCTGAGATATTATGTGTTGTTCTCAGTGTCTCAGTGCCGCTGTGGTTACCGTATGAGATCAAACGATCCGCACCGGAGCAAAACCACCGCCGGGTGTCCGCAGGTTGGTGAGTTGTCCCTGATAGAGACGGGCACCGACCCCGAGCAGGTGATCCTGTTGACCTTCCCATCTACTTCATAAATTAATGTTAATTTCATTGACAGCAATCTGACAATTATTATTATATGCCAACATAATGATTACAAATTCAGTAACCTATTTACGTCTTCGAAATATTTGTCAAACAGTTCAATTTTATAAATGTTCGAGGCTTCATTTCCCGGGAAGATACGATGAATGATGTTTTATTGGAAGACAACCAATTCTATACAAACAATTTAAAGCTCTTTGCATATGAGTTGCTTTTTCGCTCCGAAGAAAAAAAAACTTTGCTTCATTTGCTGATGAAGACCTAGCTACTACGAAGGTTATTCGTTATTTCCACTGCTGAGATTAATCAACAACCTGCTCTGATCATGCCAATGCAATTTAACTGACAAACGGACGCTTGTACGCCTCCGGCAATGATCGTACATGTCGTAACTTTTATAATGATTTAAAGCTTGAGGCACGAATACCGTGTCTCTTCAACAAACCAAGGGAATGTCCAATGAACCCAAATGTATACGCCAATGACATCAATCATCAGGACTCCATGGAAGGGATGTACCTGACCTTCGACCTGGCCAGCGAAGGCTACGGCCTGGAGATCCGCCATGTGATCGAGATTATCGGGATTCAACCGATCACCGCGGTACCTGATCTGCCCGATCATGTCATCGGGGTGCTGAACCTGCGCGGCAAGGTGATTCCTATCATCGAGGTGCGCCGCCGTTTCGGCCTGGCCCATCGTGACCACGACGAGCGCACCTGCATTGTGGTGGTCAACGTCAACGATAATTCCGTCGGTCTGGTGGTCGACAAGGTCAGCGAAGTCATCACCATCCCTGCCACCGAAATAGAGCCGCCACCGGCGACTGGGAAAAAAAGAAAACATTATATCGCCGGCATGGGCAAGATCGGCCAGCAGGTCAAGATCCTGCTGGATATCGAAGCCCTGCTCGAAGATGAAGAACTGGAAGAAATCGAAGCTGCATAAAGAAGGTCTTTTATCTAAACGCGGCAATGCCAACCCATTTCATATCAAAAAGGAAAAGGTCGTGAATCTCATCAACAACATGAAACTGAGTCAAAAACTTATTGGAGGAATTCTCTTCCTATTGTTATTTGTTGCTACAGGAATAGGAACTGTCTCTTATTACCAGGCCAGGGCAGCACTGCAGGAGCAGGTAACAATACATATCCCCGAGGTAGCTAAACATGCGTCCGACATCATTCAAGAGGTGCTGGAGCAGCATCTTGCAACAGTCAGTGTGCTGGCAGAAAACCCCGACATCAAAAGCATGGACTGGGACAGACAGAAGGCTGCCCTGAATCTGATGACTCAGCAAACCGACTATCTGGGGCGGTACCTGGGGATTGGCATTATTTCACCTGATGGAGCCCTCAAGTACCCGGATGGCAGTACCAACCAGGTAAGTGATAGAGGCTTCTTCAAGTTAGCCATCCAGGGAACAACAAATATTTCGGATGTTATCATTTCAAGAGTCACAAACACCCCGGCAATGATTATTGCCACACCGATCCACAGCTATAGCGGACAGATATCAGGCGTTCTTCTGGCTCGCCTGGATGCGCAGTGGCTGAGCGAAATGACCGATGGGATCGGCTTCGGTGAGAACGGTTACTCCTATATCATCGACGGCAAGGGTACGCTGATCGCCCACAGCAACCGTGACTTCGTTCTCAATCAAACCAACTTTATTGAAGAAGCAAAAACAAAGCCGGAGTTTTCCAACCTTGCCGCCATGTTCCAACGCATGACGCGTGGAGAGATCGGCTTTGACGAATACGCTTTTATGGGGACAGACAGATTATTTGGTTATCACCCGATCGGCGGAACCGACTGGTCTATTGCCGTGGGCGCTCAAAGGGACGATGTATTCCACCTTCTTCCTGCCATGCGCAACATGATCATTATCCTGTCACTGGTATTTATCGTTATTGGTTCACTGCTGGTCTACCTGCTGGCACGCTCCATCGTCAAACCGGTGGTTCAAGGGATCAACCTCGCCCAGGAGATCGCCAAGGGTGATTTCAGCATGCGCCTGAACATGAATCGTGGTGATGAAATCGGTACCCTCGCCAATGCTCTGGATGACATGGCCGAAAACCTCTCACGTAACGCCGATGTCGCTG
>NZ_JBXUCV010000018.1:0-2650 GCF_057178085.1 Pelovirga sp. C15f | reverse complement strand
AAAGATGAACATGGTTAGAGGTGACGGTGTAGTTCAGAAGTTGTAGACCGTAGCGCTTACGGGCCTCGCCAAGCCAAGTGACAAAGCGGGAGCGATCATGGGCAAAACGCAGCAGGAATTCCGCCTGATGGCAGCGATGCGTAATGTGCCAAATGCACCCCGGGATGAAATGACGATTAGCTCTTGCCATGCTCCCCTCCATGTAATGCAATAGAATGATAATTGATCCTGCAAACCCACGATTTTGACTGTGAAAATCAGGCCATAAACCCATTCTTGAATGCTTTTCATGGTCATTTCAATGCAATTTCAGCTACTTGTCTTGGTCCGACCCCAAATCCTCGAGGTGGTTTTCGCACCCTGACGTTTTGATTGGAACGGCACAAGGGTACGTCAGTGATTCCAGGCAGCAGGGGAAAACGGTGAATATTGAACCGAGCCCTGTAAAAAAGAGCCTCGATAAGTGTTTGGTGCAGAATACGTCTGCAACCAGGGTCGAATCCCAAGCCGGAAGCCGGATGGTCGAGAGTTGATCAGTCGTTTGTCAAAGAACGAAAAGACTACTTTTTCGGGTCAGGGATTTTTTTGCCCTTGACCAACGGGGGCCTGATAAGTGTTAGCTGATTTTCTTATGTTTTTTCCCTAGGTCTAGTGCTTTCATCACAGCGTAATGGGCATCGTATCTGACCCCAGTTTTTACCTTTGGTGAGATATTTGAAGGAGACCTCTCTCTATGGCACCAACCAAAATAAGGCTTATCTTCGGTGTCAATGACGTAGCCAAGAACATTTGTTTCGTATAGAAACTGTAAGAAAAAATCAGCTGTTTTGGTGTAGCCAGGGTTCTTAATGCCATTCTCTGAGAGAAACTCCATGTACTTCTTGAACGCAATTATATATTCGTCATACGTGAACCTGCTATTGCCGTCTAGGAATTGGAAGAATTTTATGAAATATTCATAGTCACTGGCAGGATAATAAAAAGACAAATGATCTTTTATTTCTCCAAGAAA
This sequence comes from Pelovirga sp. C15f, assembly GCF_057178085.1. Taxonomy (NCBI): domain Bacteria; kingdom Pseudomonadati; phylum Thermodesulfobacteriota; class Desulfuromonadia; order Geobacterales; family Geobacteraceae; genus Pelovirga; species Pelovirga sp. C15f. The sequence continues at coordinate 1,638 of NZ_JBXUCV010000018.1, read as the reverse complement.
GTAATCTGCATATTTGCGTGTGAACATAGGACTTAAAAGGTCCTCTTCAGAAAACTTGTCTTCTGAATTTCTTTTTTGCTCTATAAAGTTTTCTTTTAAAATACTCAGTATTACCGATACGCCTCTAGGTCTATATAGGGAATATCTTAATATTGAAACGAATGAAGTAAGGTTTTCCGTTTCATAAAAAACATTTCTTGTATTGAATGGGAAGTAGTAGTCCCACGCTTCACCTTCTTCAAGGCTCTTTTCTTGCTGAAAGGAAAGAAGCTTATCTGCTAGTTGAAACAGGTCAGAATTTCTATGTTCAGGATAGTAGGTCAGCCAATTAAGCACAGCACTGTTGTCCCTAACCTTGCTATTCTGGTTTTGGAAGCCAATGCTGTCAAATATGTCTGGTCTCACAAGAAGGATGGCCTTTAATCTGCCTTTTGAGTCCTTGATATTTCCAAAAAAATCACTATTAAGTGACCATATCGCATTGGCTAACCCCTTTACACAATCAAGATAGTCGTTGTATTCCAAATCAAAAGGACGAACATCTATTCCGTCAATGAAAATTGTATAGTTTTCTTTCAGCGAAAGCGACGAGAGGGCTTCTTCGAAATGTTTTTGAATATATAGAAGGTTGATTTGAAATCGGGTTTCTGAGAATTCAATTTTCTCTTTTTCTGCACCGGCGATATTGAAATATTTATTTAGAATGCTCGCGCTTAAGGATGATTCTTCAGCGAAGTTTATAGCGCTAAGTATTTCAGGAGAAAAAGAATTTAAATAAAATTCGTCTACAGATTCTTTTAGTGCATTAAATTTTGAAAAATTCCTAAACAACCCAGCCTTGAGCTCTCTGGAAATTATTAATTCTGAAACTAGTAACATTAAGATTACTTTCCAGATATTAGTGTAATCAGTCAATGTCAATTGGTGCTTATTTTTCATTTCTACAAATTTTTTATACTCTGTTTCTCGAATGTATTTTATTGATGAATTTGTGTTGTTGAAATTATTATTTGCATAATAAACAGCATAAGCCGTTTTACCGGTTCCTTTTTCACCGATCAGAAAATACTTGTTTTGATCAGCTAGTTCATCAAGGATATTTGTTCTCAAAAAGATACTATTTAATAATTCTTTATTACTTTTTGTTTTATAACTTTCTGCATCACGAAACCCTAAATTCAGTTCTCCAATTGATTTCATTGTATCTCCATTTTTTCAGCTAACGTTTTGCATAAGCGGTTGCAATGGAGCGAAGCGGAATTAGCAATCCGTCTTGATGTAATTGTTAGATGAATCAAACAACATCCTTTCGCGCTAACCATTGTGTATGCTCCCTTGACCCCTACAGATGGGGTCGGACCAAGATATCCCCCTGAAACTTAAGAGAAAACGCCCCGTAATTACCCGGCTTTCACCCCTATAGGTCGATTTTCAGAGGTAAAATCGGTGCCATATGGCTCTTGCGCTTCGCGCAGCATGAAAGCATCGCCCACCAGGACGACCTTTCGCCCCTTGGCCCGCAAGCCCAGCAGTTCCTTGGTCTTCTGCACGAACGCGGCACTGCCGACGGCGATACTTCGGCTCCACACCTCTTCCCGTTGCTGCCGGTTCGAGGCCAGGGCTGCTTCAATCCATTCT
>NZ_JBXUCV010000017.1:0-2717 GCF_057178085.1 Pelovirga sp. C15f | reverse complement strand
GTGGCCTTTGAGCCGTGCCCGAAGGGCATCGGTCTCCAAAGGCTGGTTCGTCCGCCTGCGGACGGACTAGCCGAACGGCTCAAAGGCCACCCCGTTCATTCCGACCGCAGGTCGGGATGAACGCCGCGCTCTGCGGCGATTTTGGAGCGCAGCGGAAAAATTGTCCGACAGCAGCGTTTTGTTAAGCATTTTTTCTATGTATATTGAAAAGAAGACCGACTGGTGATTTGTTAACTTTTTCATTTTCTTCAGCTAAGTCTCTTATTGATTGTGGAATATCTTTTAATTTCGGAACATCAAACATTTGATTTGCAGCTATTGTCGCCATTCCCCAAACTGGCGTTCCAGTAACCGCTGCAGCCACCTCCAATGAGCCTACAACTAGCCAAGAACCAATGTCCTTCCCAGCAAATTTCCATTTCTTATTACTCAAAGCATCTAGGTTCTTTTTATGTTGGCTAAATGCTGAATTTATGTTTTCGAATATATGATCTCGGCTTCGATGAAAATTAGCGGGGTTTGCTGCGATTAAATCATTTACCCCTTTACCTAAAATATTCCTAATTTCATCCATCGCACCCTCTTTTCGTATTTCAATAAGCGCTTCCGGAGGGATATTGCCAATCCACTGCATATCGCCTGATGAAAGATCACTTAGTCCTTTTACTACATGGAGGTCCTGCGAATTAAGTGCCGATTCAGCTCTTTCTGCATCGTATTCCATTTTCCAAACTAGATACTGCCAAGAAGTCGGAGCATCTATTATAGGAGTACCATTTAGACGTCGGGACTTAATGAGCATCTCATTGCTGACGGACATGCGACCAAGAGCCAAACTCGCCAACGCCACTCCTGGAGTAATTTGACCAAAAGGCTGCATATGATCACTTTTCATGGCCCTTTCTATCTGGTCTCCAATATCACCACTCCAATTGGAGTCAAATAAAACCCTGCTTCCGTCGGATATTTCAGCAATAGTTCTTTCAATGGAATCCAGTGAACCACAAAAATCCATCAATTCTTCGAAGGACTCGAAATCTCGCCCAAACAATTTACCGGAATGTACTAAAGAATCTTCTTTTCCTAGGCGATGAAAAAACTCACTCTCCCCTTCTTTCAAAATAGCCATGTCAGGCAATACAACAACAATAGGTTCATCGACATCTGCACATGCCAACTCTTTGTATTGCAGGATATTCATCGCATGTTTCATGAAGTAATAGGCTTTATCGGAAAGACTATAGCGCTCAAAAATAACTTTTGATCTTAAAAACGGATCTGGAAGCACAATAGTATCAGTATATAAACCACACTTAGACGCAATGTTTTCATCATGTGACGGAAAAAGGTCGCCACCAAAAATTCCCTTCACATTATGGTGCATATCTTCCACATGGATATGTGCGACCTCACCAACTCCATCCCAAAACTGATCTATCACTTCAAGAAATTTATCAAGATTTTGGGTTATTTCTTTAATCGATGCTTCGCTATTTTTTGCTGCCATTCCTGCATCATGCGGCGTCATCCCTCGTTGATTCATTATCTTAAAGAAGCCGCCAAAATTATCTTCTATGAATTTGAAATACATATTCTGTATTTCACTCAAAGACGTTTCCTTTTTTAGCTCTTCACGATCATGCATGGCGGTAACAGCTAGGGCCATAGATCTTACAAGACCATCTACCGTGTCTAGATCTACCTCGCCATCAGGACCGGTGCGAACGGCGAGAAGACTCTTCTCAACATCAAGTCCTTCGGCAATTCTTATTTTTCCTGCTTTGAATTGATCCTGAAGAACTTTCAGTCGTCGACGAAGTCTTTTCTCATATTCAACTTCTTCGATTTCCTTCTCGTTGCTCATATTGAACTCCAATTTCGATGAGATGCTTAACGGTGGCCATCACCGGTGACAAAACCGCAGCAAAGCGGAGGTTTGACATCCGGTGCATGGCCTGGTTATGTGCTGCTTCAGGCTGCGACAAGCTTTTTAACCCTGAGTTCTTTACGAAACTGTTCAGCATGCCAGAGTTCATATTGAGACTGCTGGTTCAGCCAACTTTCTGCCGATGTATCAAACGCAATAGAAAGCCGTATAGCCATTTCGGGACTAATACCAGCCTTGCCGTTAAGCACAGCGCTCAAAGTCTTGCGGCTTACGCCCAACGCTTCTGCAGCCGCCGTAACCGTCAAATCAAGGGGCTCCAAGCAAAGCTCGCGCAATACTTCGCCGGGGTGGGGAGGATTGTGCATCAACATAGGTAACTCCTTTAGTGGTAATCTTCGTAATTCACTATCTCTGCATCTCCGTTCTCAAACCGAAACGTCACTCGCCAGTTACCACTGACCGTCACTGACCAGATTCCAGTTCGATTTCCAGAGAGTTCGTGTAGCCGAAGCCCGGGCAGGTCCATATCTTTGGAATCTGACGCTGCATTTAGTCGACCGAGAATAAGCCGAAGCCTCTTAGCGTGAGCGGCCTGAATCCCTGCAGTGCTGCCAGACTTGAAGAATTTAGCCAAACCTTTGTGTTTGAAACTTCGAATCATTGGCCGAATGTACCCTGTAACGTGTCAGGTGTCAATACTCATAACGGGGTGGCCTTTGAGCCGTGCCCGAAGGGCATCGGTCTCCAAAGGCTGGTTCGTCCGCCTGCGGACGGACTAGCCGAACGGCTCAAAGGCCACCCCGTTCATTCCGACCGCAGGTCGGGATGA
>NZ_JBXUCV010000016.1:0-3451 GCF_057178085.1 Pelovirga sp. C15f | reverse complement strand
CGGGGTGGCCTTTGAGCCGTGCCCGAAGGGCATCGGTCTCCAAAGGCTGGTTCGTCCGCCTGCGGACGGACTAGCCGAACGGCTCAAAGGCCACCCCGTTCATTCCGACCGCAGGTCGGGATGAACGGTTCATGATAACCGGCGGCGAAGCGAACTTGCGTGCCCCACCGCTATTTGGTTTTGCTTATCAATTTAGCGCAGACGTATTTTCCGTCCGGTTCATTAAGTTGTTTGATTCCGTTACCGTGGCAACATCTTGATAAAACTGGGCATTCTAGGGTCTGTAAATTGATATACACCCTTTGCTACTCTTCTTAAGATTTTAGTATTGTCTTCAGAAACAAGCTTTGTAATATGATTAGCAATACTTCTTTGATTAACTTCAACTCTAAGAATTTCTGAAAGTTTTCTTCTAAGTTCACTGGCGTTGAATTCTGGTATTTTACAGTTTGCAGCAGCAAGTAAAATAGCTTTATATTCTGCTTCTTTTTGTGTTTGTGGTATTGAATTGTCGTACATTCTTCTAAGCACACCTTCTGATTCTTCTACCGCAAGCATTAAAGCTTCCTGTAAATTACTCGTGTTTATATGTTTATTATTATTTGAAGCTGCATTTTCTGCGCATTTTAAACAAATAAGATGGGTGAAGTGCGGGTACCCGGCGCTTATATCCACGATGGTTTCAATGACATCGTCTTCAAAAATCAATTTGAGTTTTTTAGCACCACTGGTAATTATTTTTTGAAGTGCCTCTGAAGACATGCGAGGAAGTTTAGTTTCTTTTAAACAGCGTTCAACGGATGGATGCCCTGCAGTGAGTTCTTCGCCAGTCTTAGCAATACCAACTATTAAAATTTTAAAGTTAGATCCCATATCGCTAAGCAATTTGATTGTTTCTGCTATTTTTTTTTTATCTTCACTGTCTTGAATTGCGTCGGCTTCGTCAATTACGAGTAGGCCATTTAGGTTAGATATTTTTTCTGCAACCCAAGAAGGTGAATCAAGTCGATATTTAGGAATATACTTTTGGTTTTTTCCTCTTTGTGACTTAATCCCACCACCGAAGCCAGGAACGCCTACCTTAGCATCTCCACCCTCTGCATGTGATTTTGAGTATTCGATTAAATCGACATCGATGCCAGCATCTTTCAGTGGTTTTTCAAAAACGGTTGCGTAAACGTCAGATGAGCAACAACGTTTTTCGTATAACTTGCCGCGAATTAAATTTTTGAGGATGTATTTTGAGGTGGCTGTTGCCAAAGAACTTTTTCCTACGCCACGGTCACCATAGAGTAATGCATGCTGACCAGGAGTATGTATGTGACCTATTAGTTTTGTGACTTCTTTTTCTCTACCAAACAAATGGTCCAATAAATCGACTGGTTGATGCGGTGTGAAAACCTTCCTAGCCTTTGAGTCAAGCACTGCTATCTCACGTTTTAGCCCAAAAATTCCATTACTCATATCCTCCTCCAATTTCAAATTATTGAATCTAACGGTTCATGATAACCGGCGGCGACGCGAAGTTCTGGCCACCACCGCAATTTTAGATTTTGCTTTTCAAATTAGCACAGACGTATTTTCCGTCCGCGTTGATTTATTTGTTAGGTTTCTTTTTTTCAGCTTTAGACAATAAGCTGTTTTTAGCAATTTTTGTTCTTGAAATGACAGCAATTGTTTGGTCAATATTAGACACGAAGGATTTCAATTCCCTGGCCATAAACCTTTTTGACCTGTCAAATGACCTTTCAATATTTGGTACTGCTTCCATTGTTTCGACTAGACTTACAAAACCATTCCTGCCCTCGTACGCAGCGGATTCAACTTCTTCTAAAGTTTCAATTAGGCTTTGGGCATTTTCTTGGTTTTCTTCTGTTTGATCTAAATTGACAAGGAACTCTAAGCTCTCTTCGATGCTTTTTAGTTTGTTTCTGTAGTCAATATTTCTTGGTTTTATGTAAGTTCCATAATCTTCTATGTGTTTTGCTAGTTCTCTTACAGCATCTCTTTTTTGCTTGTTTGGTAGGTGCTCTTGGTTGAGTTTGTCTGTTGTTTCATTGAGCTTTGGGGTTGTTAATGTTAATTCTTCTCCAACTTCTGTAACTATCGTGCCAATAGCTTCAAAACCCTCTTCAAGGCCTACCATATAGTCAAGTAGGCCTAATTCGCCTTTGGCTTCGGTGCCATCTGTTTGGCCTGTTGTAGATATTTGAAGGTTTGGTGCATTTGCGCCTGTGAAGTCGCTTACAGGGTTGCCGAAAAGTGCTTTGCCAGCCAAAGCCTCTTTACCCAATTCAGCTAATTCTGATTCTGCCTGACTCATTTTTGCAAAATGTGTTTGGTACGATATGACGCGGTAGGAGCGCAGATCAAAAGGTATTTCGTCTATTTCTTGGGTGAGCAATATTGCTGGTTTATTGAGAGCGTGCGCAATTCCAAGTTCGTAGTAAACATTGGGATTTGCCCCTGTGAGGTCTGCAACAATGAGTGCAGAATCGTTTATTGAAGAAATTATGCCTTGAAGAATGTTGTTTTGACTGATCAAGTCGTCAGCTCTGAAAACATCAAACCCCGCTGAAGCGAGACTTTTCTGTATGAACAGTTCATATATGTCTTGGAATTCTGGGGCGAATGGCATTAACACAAATGCTTTTGGTTTCATTGTGGCTCCCATTTAATTCATTGAAACCTAACGGTTCATGATAACCGGCGGCGACGCGAAGTTTTGGCCAACCACCGCAATTTTAGATTTTGTTTTTCAATTTTGCACAGACGTATTTTCCGTCCGGTTGATTATTTTGTTAGGCTCATTTTCAGCGACGTTTTCCTGGGGGAAAAACTCTTTATAAAACGCATCTCTGATTTCTGGCTTAATGTAGGAAATTTCTTTTTCGCTGCTCTTGTCTTTTAGCCATGTAGAAGCCTCGAATAGGCAATTTAAAAGAACCCAGAGTCCGATTAATAGCCACCAGTCGTTTTCGACAAGTGCCTTGACACATAAAATAAAAACTAGAAAGAGCACGCCTCGAAAAACCCAACGAAAAGCCTGTAATGTAATTAGGAAGTAACCGTTTGCTACGAGGATGATGTTTTCTGAATTGACCAGTTTTTTATGGGCCATGTGCTTAAACAGGTCCATTCTTTGGTAGTCTGCGAAAAATTCTGATCCTGATTTTCTTGCTTTTGATGCAGTAAATCTTAGCAGAAGGGAAATCACACCAATTATTCCCGCCGCTACAAGATTTTGAAAAAACGTATGGAGTGAGTCGTACCACTCTAAGATGGGAAGTAAGTAATTCATGATGTTTTCAATCATTTCTTGAGCCTAACGGGGTGGCCTTTGAGCCGTGCCCGAAGGGCATCGGTCTCCAAAGGCTGGTTCGTCCGCCTGCGGACGGACTAGCCGAACGGCTCAAAGGCCACCCCGTTCATTCCGACCGCAGGTCGGGAT
>NZ_JBXUCV010000015.1:0-5413 GCF_057178085.1 Pelovirga sp. C15f | reverse complement strand
TGGTTTGGTTAGAGTCCTTGCTTGTCGCTTCGTTTCGGCGGGGCAAAACCGGGTCTTTGAAAACTAAATAGCAGATGTTTGACAGAGCTTGTAAGGGTTCAAGTTAATTGAACAAACAAAGGATACAAAACTTCAAGAAATATAATTGGAGAGTTTGATCCTGGCTCAGAACGAACGCTGGCGGCGTGCCTAACACATGCAAGTCGAACGCGAAAGGGACTTCGGTCCTGAGTAGAGTGGCGCACGGGTGAGTAACACGTGGATAACCTACCCCAAGGTCAGGGATAACACTTCGAAAGAGGTGCTAATACCGGATAAGCTCACGCTATCTTCGGATAAAGTGAGAAAAGATTTATTGCCTTGGGATGGGTCCGCGGTCCATTAGCTAGTTGGTGGGGTAATGGCCTACCAAGGCTGCGATGGATAGCTGGTCTGAGAGGATGATCAGCCACACTGGAACTGAGACACGGTCCAGACTCCTACGGGAGGCAGCAGTGGGGAATTTTGCGCAATGGGCGAAAGCCTGACGCAGCAACGCCGCGTGAAGGATGAAGGCCTTTGGGTCGTAAACTTCTGTCAGAGGGGAAGAAATACTCGCAAGAGAGCTGACGGTACCCTCAAAGGAAGCACCGGCTAACTCCGTGCCAGCAGCCGCGGTAATACGGAGGGTGCAAGCGTTGTTCGGAATTATTGGGCGTAAAGAGCATGTAGGCGGTCTGTTTAGTCTGATGTGAAATCCCGGGGCTCAACCCCGGAAGTGCGTTGGATACTGGCAGACTTGAGTATGGGAGAGGAAAGTGGAATTCCGAGTGTAGGAGTGAAATCCGTAGATATTCGGAGGAACACCAGTGGCGAAGGCGGCTTTCTGGACCAATACTGACGCTCAGATGCGAAAGCGTGGGTAGCAAACAGGATTAGATACCCTGGTAGTCCACGCCGTAAACGATGGGTACTAGGTGTTGCGGGTAACCACTCCTGCAGTGCCGCAGCTAACGCATTAAGTACCCCGCCTGGGGAGTACGGCCGCAAGGCTAAAACTCAAAGGAATTGACGGGGGCCCGCACAAGCGGTGGAGCATGTGGTTTAATTCGACGCAACGCGAAGAACCTTACCTGGGTTTGACATCCCGATCGTACTTTCTGGAAACAGTTAGGTCAGTTCGGCTGGATCGGTGACAGGTGCTGCATGGCTGTCGTCAGCTCGTGTCGTGAGATGTTGGGTTAAGTCCCGCAACGAGCGCAACCCTTATCCTTAGTTGCCACCATTAAGTTGGGCACTCTAGGGAGACTGCCGGTGTTAAACCGGAGGAAGGTGGGGATGACGTCAAGTCCTCATGGCCCTTATATCCAGGGCTACACACGTGCTACAATGGCCGGTACAAAGGGCAGCAAGACCGCGAGGTGGAGCTAATCCCATAAAGCCGGTCTCAGTTCGGATTGGAGTCTGCAACTCGACTCCATGAAGTTGGAATCGCTAGTAATCGCGTATCAGCATGACGCGGTGAATACGTTCCCGGGCCTTGTACACACCGCCCGTCACACCACGGGAGTCTGTTGTACCGGAAACCGGTGGGCTAACCCGCAAGGGGAGCAGCCGTTTATGGTATGGCCGGTAACTGGGGTGAAGTCGTAACAAGGTATCCGTACCGGAAGGTGCGGATGGATCACCTCCTTTCTAAGGAGCCTGTCTTTGCAGCAATGCAAAGGTCAGAGCTTAATTCTTACAAGTTCTTAAGTCTGCTATTTAGTTTTGAAAGGCCTGGCCTCTCTTGATGGGAGGTTTTGTGTTCTTTGACAACAAATAAAAGTGACTTTTCAGCGCAGTTGATGGCGTTGTGAAGTTGCGGCGAATTTATGTGTGGATGTGGGCTAGTAGCTCAGCTGGCTAGAGCACACGACTGATAATCGTGAGGTCGGAGGTTCAAGTCCTCCCTGGCCCACCAGATATCTTCGGGGGTGTAGCTCAGTTGGGAGAGCGCCTGCCTTGCAAGCAGGAGGTCATCGGTTCGATCCCGTTCACCTCCACCAGAAATTCGTTGATTGATTTATTTGTTCTTTGACAATTGCATATGACTGATAGATTTAGAAAAGACTGTTGTTTTTTTGTGATGAGAAAGCAGCAGGCGAGCGATAACGTAAAGGCAAGACGTAACAAATTATTAGTAAGAGACTAGATATGGTCAAGCTAATAAGGGCGTACGGTGGATGCCTTGGTATCGGGAGGCGATGAAGGACGTGGTAAGCTGCGAAAAGCTTCGGGGAGCCGCTAAACAGGCTTTGATCCGGAGATGTCCGAATGGGGAAACCCGGCAGGGATGATACCCTGTCATCATGCACTGAATTCATAGGTGCATGAGGCGAACGCAGGGAACTGAAACATCTAAGTACCTGCAGGAGAAGAAATCAATTGAGATTCCGTCAGTAGCGGCGAGCGAACGCGGATTAGCCCAAACCAGAGCGACTACGGTTGCTTTGGGGTTGTGGGGCCCCGACATGGGATTGGTGATGGGTAGCAGAAGGCTCTGGAAAGTGCCGTCGTAGAGGGTGATAGCCCCGTATGCGAAACCTTGATCCACCCTAGGGTGTCCCCGAGTACCACGAGACACGAGAAATCTTGTGGGAAGCTGGGAGGACCATCTTCCAAGGCTAAATACTCCCCGATGACCGATAGTGCATAGTACCGTGAGGGAAAGGTGAAAAGAACTGCGATGAGCAGAGTGAAATAGACCCTGAAACCGTATGCCTACAAGCAGTGGGAGCCCTATGTCTTCGGACAGGGTGACCGCGTGCCTTTTGCATAATGAGTCAGCGAGTTACGCTCAGCAGCGAGGTTAAGCCGTTAGGTGGAGCCGTAGCGAAAGCGAGTCTGAATAGGGCGATTTTAGTTGCTGGGAGTAGACCCGAAACCGAGTGATCTATCCATGGGCAGGGTGAAGCGTCGGTAACACGTCGTGGAGGCCCGAACCCACTTAGGTTGAAAACTGAGGGGATGACCTGTGGATAGGAGTGAAAGGCTAATCAAACTCGGAGATAGCTGGTTCTCCCCGAAATATATTTAGGTATAGCCTCGTACGAATCGTCCCGGAGGTAGAGCACTGAATGGGCTAGGGCCCTCACCAGGGTACCAAACCTAATCAAACTCCGAATACCGGGAACGTCTATACGGGAGTCAGACGGCGGGTGATAAGGTCCGTCGTCGAAAGGGAAACAACCCAGATCGCCAGCTAAGGTCCCTAAATCTGTGCTAAGTGGGAAAGGTTGTGGGAATGCATAAACAACCAGGAGGTTGGCTTAGAAGCAGCCATCCTTTAAAGAAAGCGTAATAGCTCACTGGTCGAGTGAGCCTGCGCCGAAAATGTAACGGGGCTCAAGCACAGTACCGAAGCTGCGGATTTAATCCTAGAGATTAAGTGGTAGGGGAGCATTGTAGCAACCGCTGAAGGTGTACCGTAAGGAGCGCTGGAGGAACTACAAGAGCTTATGCTGACATGAGTAGCGAAAATGCGGGTGAGAAACCCGCACACCGTAAGCCCAAGGTTTCCTTTGTAAAGGTAATCTGCGAAGGGTTAGTCGGCCCCTAAGGCGAGGGCGAAAGCCGTAGTCGATGGGAAACAGGTTAATATTCCTGTACCTCTGGTAGCTGCGATGGGGTGACGGAGAAGGGTAGGCCATCCGGGTGTTGGACGTCCCGGTTTAAGCGTGTAGGCGGGGAAGGCAGGCAAATCCGCTTTCCTATTGAAACGTCGAGGCGCGATGACGAGAGCTTTAAGCTCACAAAGTGGTTGATCCCATGCTTCCAAGAAAAGCCTCTAAGCTTCAGGTTATTAGAGACCGTACCGAAAACCGACTCAGGTGGGCGAGCAGAATATGCTAAGGTGATTGAGATAACTCTGGTTAAGGAACTCGGCAAAATGACACCGTAACTTCGGGAGAAGGTGTGCCTCCGTTAGGTGAAGGGACTTGCTCCCCGAGCCGAAGGGGGTCGCAGAGAAATGGCGGTAGCGACTGTTTACTAAAAACACAGCACTCTGCAAACTCGTAAGAGGACGTATAGGGTGTGACGCCTGCCCGGTGCCGGAAGGTTAAGGGGATGTGTTAGCGCAAGCGAAGCATTGAACCGAAGCCCCGGTAAACGGCGGCCGTAACTATAACGGTCCTAAGGTAGCGAAATTCCTTGTCGGGTAAGTTCCGACCTGCACGAATGGCGTAACGACTTCCGCACTGTCTCAACCAGGGACTCAGCGAAATTGAATTGGCGGTGAAGATGCCGTCTACCCGCGGCAAGACGGAAAGACCCCGTGAACCTTTACTATAGCTTGGCAGTGATATTCGGGACAGCATGTGTAGGATAGGTGGGAGACTTTGAAGCTGGCACGCTAGTGTCGGTGGAGTCGCCCTTGAAATACCACCCTTGTTCTTCTGGATATCTAACCTAGGCCCGTGATCCGGGTCGGGGACACTGCCTGGTGGGTAGTTTGACTGGGGCGGTCGCCTCCCAAATTGTAACGGAGGCGCGCGAAGGTTCCCTCAGGCTGATTGGAAACCAGCCGTAGAGTGCAAAGGCATAAGGGAGCTTGACTGCGAGACATACAGGTCGAGCAGGTGCGAAAGCAGGTCTTAGTGATCCGGTGGTTCTGTATGGAAGGGCCATCGCTCAACGGATAAAAGGTACTCCGGGGATAACAGGCTTATCTCCCCCAAGAGTTCACATCGACGGGGAGGTTTGGCACCTCGATGTCGGCTCATCACATCCTGGGGCTGAAGTCGGTCCCAAGGGTTTGGCTGTTCGCCAATTAAAGTGGTACGCGAGCTGGGTTTAAAACGTCGTGAGACAGTTTGGTCCCTATCTGCCGTGGGCGTAGGAGATTTGAGAGGATCTGTTCCTAGTACGAGAGGACCGGAATGGACGAACCACTAGTGTTCCTGTTGTCACGCCAGTGGCATGGCAGGGTAGCTACGTTCGGAAAGGATAACCGCTGAAAGCATCTAAGCGGGAAGCCAACCTCAAGACGAGATCTCCCTGGGGTTAGTCCCCCCTGAAGGTCCGTTGGAGACGACAACGTTGATAGGCCGGGTGTGTACGCACAGCAATGTGTTCAGCTTACCGGTACTAATTGACCGTGAGGCTTGACCATAACTAGTTTTTTATAGGGAAAGGGGAGGTTCGCCTCCCCTGACCCCCTTAAAATAAGATGTTACGAACGTTATTCGCAATCACATCAGTCATAAGCGATTTGAAAATCAGGTTTTACGGTTTTCGGTGGCTATAGCGTAGGGGTCACACCTGTTCCCATCCCGAACACAGAAGTTAAGTCCTACCGCGCCGATGATACTGCATTGGAAACGATGTGGGAAAGTAGGTCGCCGCCGAAATTATACCCCAAAAAGCCCTCCAGTTACTGGAGGGCTTTTTT
>NZ_JBXUCV010000014.1:0-8906 GCF_057178085.1 Pelovirga sp. C15f | reverse complement strand
GTGTCCTGGGCCAGGCTAGACGATAGGGACTTGAAACTCAAGCCCCTGCGGGAAATGACCCCGCAGGTGGTACTTTTTGTGTGGTGAGCCGGACTGGGATCGAACCAGTGACCATCTGATTAAAAGTTTTTCACACTCTGTTGTGAAACCTAAAATAGACAGTAAATATGATGGGTTAGGGTTTTTCAATCTGAGTGAGTTTTGTTGCTTCGGGCCAACTCAGGGGCAATCTGGTTAGGAATTGCCACAATACAAGATCTATATCAATGGCCATCTGTTTAAAAGTTTTTCACACTCTGTCGTGAAGCCTGGAATAGACAGTGAAAACGGTAGCTTAGGGTTTCGCCATCTGAGTGAGTTTTGTTGCTTCGGTCCAACTCAGGGGCAACCGGGTAAGCAATTGCCATAATACAAGATCTATACAATGGCCATCTGTTTAAAAGTTTTTCACACTCTGTTGTGGCACCATGTATAGACAGCAAAGTTGACGGTTTCGAGTTCCGCCAACTGAGGTCGTTCAGTGGCTTCGGGCCAACTCAGAGGCAACCTGGGATTCCATCTGAAAAATCTAGCGTAGCTACCGAGGAGGCGTTAAAAAATCCGTGTAGATGCCGCCAACACCTTTTTCAATTAGTTTCGCTTGCATTTCTGGATCATTGACTGTGTGAGCGTAGCTGAAAATCTTCCACGATTTTAGTATTTGAGCCAATCCATCCTCAGCCAGTGCATAGTGCATAGTCAGAGCAAAAGGCTCTGTGGCAGCAACAAAACTTACCAGTTCATTCAAGTTGGTCTGCATTCGATACAGGGAAAGGATGACATTTTCGTATCCCATCGCCTGAGTCTCGTAATACTCGGTGTAGTTATACACTTGAGGGATAATGTGCTTGGAAAGTTCGCCATATTCACGCCTGATTTTTCTGAGTGCGGCCACATTCCGATTTTTAATGTCCGTAACAATGTAGGCATCTCCTTTTTGCTTAGCCCATTGAAGCACATCCTGCAGGGTCAGTTGGGTCAGTCCGTTTTTCGGTTCGAGCTTCAAAAAATCATCTCTTGTTTGTGTTCCCGGCTTATCCGGTCTATGAAAACGTCTTTCAAGGGATTCATTCCAGTCATGAATGGCAACAAGTTGGCTATCTCTAGTCCAGGAGAAATCTATCTCGAAAAACCGATGTCCTGAATCATAGTTCAGGTTGAGGGCTTCGAGACTATTAGTGTAGGTCTCTCCATCAATTCCTCCTCCGGCATGAGCAATATACGTAGGTGGAGACATCCCCTTATAAATGCGAGGTAACGAAAATTCTTCGAGTAATTTTTCCCTTGTTTGAATGAGGGTAGGATTTTCTAGAGAGCTACTTAAGGCCTCAATAATTTCTTTTGGGACATTGAAGTTTCCTCTTACCGGAGAAGTCAGATATTGGTTCGCTCCGGGTTTGCCTAGAAAAAAACAATATTCCAGTGGATGAAATTTGCTCTCCTCACAAAAACCCTGCAAGTTCACGTTGTAACTGACTGTAAAGGCTAAATCATCTTTATTTTGAAGTAAGATTTTTCCGAGGGTTGTATTGTCAACTCCACTGGAAAATTGAAATGAGTATACCTTTTTTAAGGCGAGAGATTTGCTGTCAAATATGAACACTGCTGATTCAGGTATTTGTGAATCACCTACAGATCGAAGACTGAACTCCCGATCCCCAAATGACAGGCTAAGATCGTTTAAGTTAAATGAAATACTGTTATTTAAGAGAGACACCTCTTCATCTTCCCATAATGTTGAGGCAATTTCTTTGAGTTGTGTTTCTTTTTGCATCCACGCATTTTTCCCAAAACGTTGAATCAGATATCCTGGGGATCGCTGAAGGGAAGAGCCGAATCCTAATTGTCCATGAAGTTCAAAACCCATCATGTCAAGAACGGTGGGCGCAATGTCGTAATGTATGCCAGCATTTGAGTTGATTTCTGATTGTCCATCCGGAAAGTTGATAAAGAACGTTAGGTTTTCAGGCTCTTCTGATTGTTCTAATAATGAAGTTGCGGTATTTCTGAGGGCAAGATGATCACTGAGTAACACAATGATCGTCTGAGCCGAATAAGGAGAAGATCTAATCTTCTGGACGAAGCGACTAACCAAGGTGTCAGTGCAATGAGCTGCGTTCAAAATTGAGTTGTCACCTGCTGCGTAATTTCCGCAAGATGGTGAAATATAACCATTTGGATTGTGAGTATCGAGGGTAAGTATCGTCAACATAAAAGGATCTGGATCTGAACTCAGATCAAGGTATTTAGCAAAGGCCAGTTCTAGAAGGGTTTCGTCATAAGCACCCCATGTATTAAGTGGAATGGACTCCCCTAGAAGGGTGAGAATTTCATTTTTACCAATTATTTCTGAAAAGCCATGAGATTTTAAAAACTTTTCCTTTCCAGCAAAGCGTGCATCAGCCCCTCCCATGAAAGATACTTGGAATCCATTCGCAGTTAAAAGGTCTCCCAGGCAAGTTGCTGAGGGCAAAAAGTTGTCATAGAGGCCAAAACTGTTTCCGGAAATGTTGTGGCGTCCCACTAATGGATATCCGCATTGAGAGGCAACGATACCTCCCATGGTAAATCCGGCACCAATACCTTGTGTAACATCACTAAATACAAGAGACTGATTTTTGATATTTTGTAGTTCCGGAAGCAACTCTGGAAACATATTTTCATCAAAAAATCTCTGATCAAGTCCTTCCAAATAGATAAAGACAACGTTTTTTCTTTCTTCCCCTGTAAACTTTGCACTGACTGAATTGTTGGCCAGTTCAGGAAACTCTGCATAAAGATCGACATGATCGGTCGGGGAAGGAGAGAGAAGTGCTACGCTTAATGATGTGGCAGATGGTGAAATTAGGAGCCCCAGCAAAAATAGACCAATACCGCCAACAACGACTTTCTTTCCTGCGTAATTGAATTTTGTGCTGAACCTATGAAATGAGAACAACAGACTTGAGAAGATGCCAAGGACCAATGCTGCTAACCAAAGGTATTCACCGATCCCGGCATGAATGACATCAGGGCGCAGATGATACCAAAAGGCACTGTTGAAGCCGGTCCCCTGTAGATACTGACTGATAAAGTAGGCAGTTTCGAGAATGATAAGTGGAAAAAAAATTACAGCAAATGCCGCCGTTGCCGATTTGGTTTTGGAAGATGATCCAAGGACAAGGATAAGCCCTGCATTGTAAAAGAGAACCGACAGCGGCCAGATGGCAGGAGCATCCGACAGGAAAATTCCGATCAGCGGCAGAAGTGTGGCAATGCCGATGGATAAGTAGAACATAGACCCCCTTAGTTTAGTCTTGAAATAACCACCGTTCAGCAACAGGCCGACAACGACGATTCTCTAAAATTTTACGATTGTCTTTTCACCGGATGCCTTTTCTCGCAACAAGACCAGCTTTTCGGTGGTTGTAGTATCCGAGCAAATTATGCAATTTTAAATCCATTTTACAATTAGATTTTTAGTGGAGAGTTGTGTAGATCAATCGTACGTTATCATGAGCTTTTTCAGGTTCGCACTAAGGGAGGGTGGACAACCAAGGCAGGCCATTATCACGTGATATGCCCGAACCGAACCCGGAAAAAGTTGAATTATCCCCAAACCGACACATTGAACCGGACCCTGATCAATGCACCCTCAATAATGTTCACAGCATCGCAGTGCTGCCGGAGGAACAAGTCAGGGGCAACTTAAACCTTAAAATATTACGCCCGGTAATAGGTATCTTTCAACTCGTTCTTCAATGACAACACTTGGTTTCGCAATCGCTATCCATTGCTGAATGTCTTGGTTGGTTCTCCATTGCATCCAAAGATAGACTACGTAATTGAAATCATCAGACAAATAAGGTTTTACCGCCTGCATGAATGAATCTCTAAAGACAATTGCATTGGGTAGGGTTTTGGCGTTTTTATAGTAGATCTGTGGGTTTCGTTCATTCTCAGATCCAGACACATGTGAGTAAGAGTATGGAATATTCGGTGTCAGAATATACTCCAGATCTTCGTAGTTGGATAGGGCGAGCATTGCACCGAGATCTCCTGGAGCATCAGTTATTAATTGCTTTATTGAGAAATCTTTAAGACTTCTGGGTTTGATTGATGGATGCGTAGTCGATAAATGATTTGAAATTGCATTGTAGGCAAAGAAGCCTCCTAGATTATTCCAATGCGTGCCATTTTTATAATATAGTGCTTGACCATTTATCTTCATAGATCTTAATTGTTGTCTTAAGTCCAGAATTGATACCGCTGAATACTGTTTAAGGTATTCAACAAGTAAATCAGTGTTGCTTTTCCTTGCGCTGTTCGAATATCCGCTAGGAAGATACTCTGGATAAATTGAACTTTTTTCTGGTGCTATAACAAATATATAGCTTATTCCATTTGCTTCTAGATATTTTTGCTTAGCTTCAAGATTTGATTTATATGATTTGAAAATGTCTTCATAGCCATAAGGAAGAAGTCCCAAGTGATTTGATATAGATGCTCCATCTTTTGCCTCTTCTCCATTATAAAAAAGCCATCCCTCCTTTCCAATGAGCACTTTTGGAGAACTGGATGATTTTAAAGCTTTGAATTTAATTATACTGTTCAAGCTTATAAAAAAGTTTCTTAACAAAAAAGTGTCATTAAAGTAACTTTCAGCGTTCTTTGGAAATGTAGATATCGTGTTGATAGAAAGATTTGGTTTTTCAGTTAAAGTTCTCTTTTCATTGATTTGGAATGACGATTTGAGTCGCGGGAACGCTTGCAGGCCAAGAGGAAGGAAAATTATCAGGATAAAAAAAATTGAGATTATCAGGTTTGCTTTGTGTTTATCTTTCATACATGGCCTAAAATCTAAAGTAAATAAACGGGTTGTAGGTACCGCTGGAAATGCTTGCCAAAGAAAGAAGTGTTATTGAAAGGAAAAGAATTATCTTAGCCCCCGAATAGATGATGTGAGATGTATTCCCGACGATGACAGATGTTTGTTCATATAGTTTTTCTAGCCATGTTGAAATCCATGGAACAATAGGCCAAGAAAATAATGTGCCTATAGTAATTGCTAAAAGGATCTCGCTGTTTAGATACATGTGAATATTGAAGGGATAGGCCTCTCCTGGTGAGAATCCCGCCAGGACGGAGTAAAATATCATCGCTTGGTCAAAAGAAGAGGACCTGAACAAAACCCATCCTCCCATGGCGACCAAGATGACATAGATGTGGCGAATAGGTAGCCATAATCGATCCAGCCAGATTGAAAGACGAAGTCGCTCAGCTATCAAAAACGCTCCGTGGTAGAGCCCCCAAATGACGAACACCCAAGATGCGCCGTGCCATAATCCACATAAAAGAAAAACTAGAACAAGGTTGAAGTAAACCCTGGCAGAATTGCCACGTCCACCACCTAACGGAATGTACAGGTAGTCCCTGAACCAGCTTGACAAGGATATGTGCCAGCGTCGCCAGAAATCCTGAACAGATCTTGCAGCGTATGGATAGTTGAAATTGATTGGGAAGGTAAAACCCAACATCCTTCCAAGGCCGATTGCCATGTCAGAGTAGCCGGAAAAATCAAAGTAAATCTGAAGGGTGTAGCAAACGATTCCAAGCCAGGCCAATTCAGGAGTTAACAATTCAGAGGGAAGGCCAAAAATTTTGTCAGCAGGCACAGCTACAGTGTTGGCGATAAGGACCTTTTTACCCAACCCTACGATGAAAAGGATACAGCCGGAAGTAAACAATTCGCTGCTGATAGTGCGTTGAAAAATTTGTTTAGAAATGTCTTTATAGCGAACAATCGGCCCTGCCACTAATTGAGGGAACATCGTGACAAAGCAGGCGAATCCAAGAAAATTACGAGTCGGCTCGATTTCTCTTCTGTACACATCTATGGTGTAGCTCATGCTTTGAAATGTGTAAAAAGAAATGCCAAGAGGTAATGCAATCTCTATAAAGTTATTTATCTGCCAGCTATGAAATCCTATTGAAGAAGTTATTGAATTAAAACTATTAAGACCAAAGTTGAAGTATTTGAAAAATGCTAGAAAAGATAAATTGCTTACTATTGATAGTGTAAGAAATGATTTTCTAAATCTTTCTTTATTCGTAGATCCGATCACTATTCCACATAAGTAGTCTATTGCTGTCGATGCAAGCATGACTAGAACAAGCCATGCCTCACCCCAAAAATAAAATAATATTGAAGAAAAGAGAATAAAAATGTTGCTGGTTCTTAAAAGAAAGTTTTGTATTTTTGTGTTTTTAGAGAGTTTTATTAAAGAAAATAATAGATGATATCCAAAAAGGAATATTGGGAGGAAAACAAAAAGAAATATTGGCGAGCTAAAAACCATCTTTTCTCTATGCCTTTAAGTGTCAGAGATTTTTCTATTTACTCCTTTTTTTTGTAAATAGATAGACAGTTTCTTTCAGTTAATAATAAAAGTTTTTTTGAACAAGGCTCTGAACAAGAGGTAAAGATTAGATTTGCGGAAGAAAGGATTTGTCGCCAACGCCTAGGACAAAGAACGTCTGCTCAGAGATCTTTTGAACAGACCGGTGGGGTTGCGGCATACGAATGAAACGAGCGGAAACTTGGCATGGTGAGGTTGGTACGGGGTTGGTTTGTGGAACGGTTTGGACGGGGGATTTTACTGAGTGGATTCTTCGATGAGGATGATTTCGGTGGGGAAGATCAGGCGGCGGAAGTGGCGGACATTGCCGTTGCATTCAATCCGGGTCAGGACGGTTTCTTCCGGGGGACCGAGAGCTTCGGCATAGTCACGTTCTTCTTCCTTCAGGATGGCGAGGTTGATGTCGAGATCATCTTCGTCGCCGTATTCCCTGACTTCATAGGCGCAGACGGACAGGTAGCCGTAGGCTTCCCGCCACAGTTCGGGATCGTCCTCGATCAGGGACAGGTCTTGCCAGTTGTTGATGCGGATCATATAGGGCTCCTTTCGTGGGCAATAAAAAAGCCCCGATCTCAGGGATCAGGGCGGGGTTGTGTGTTTTGTTGTAACTGATATGATTGATGGTCTGTATGGGTGGCAGGCACACAAGGTGGGCTCTGATGCCAGGGGTGTGATAGCCTAAAAGCATATTCTGAGTTCTTAAAATTTTGAGAACAACATCCTTATAAGATCGCTGATGGTTTATTATCCATGGCTAAAGAGCATACTTTCAGGTTTTGCGTAAAAAATCTTCAAGGGCTACATTCCTCGGTTTGGAGGATTTGGACATATAAAAATGATTGTTATCTTGGAAAGCGAGGCATAACTAATCAATATAAAATATGTTTTCATGAAAGTGGACAATGCCAGTGTGGTTTAACCAGTGAGATGAGAAAGACGCTTCTGGACGATCCCGGATGGAGAGGTGAGAGTAGATTTTATGATCAATGGAATGTCCCGACTATTCTGCCGGACTTTGGTCTAGTAAGACTTTTTCAAATAATTTTCCCGCATTCACATTTAGATGACTCTCAAATAAAAAACATGAAAAAAATCAATTGGTTTCAGTGCGATGCCGGAAAGGCTGTCACTATAGTCGTTTATAAAATGAACATAAAAGACAATGAGGAAATAAACTTTGAAGATAGTCAGGTAGAAATATCAAGGCTTCCATTAGAAAATGGATATTTTATTGTTGTGACATTTTGTCAAATTGAAGAAAAAAAACGAATATTTAGAAATGATTAAAAATTCAACAGCTACTAGTTATGAAAATATTTTCAATAGTGCAACTTCAAAAACTTACTTAAATTACGATTTCAGAGATTCAAAAGTAAAAATAAGGAATTGTGTTTTTTTTTATTGAGGGTGAAAATAGATACTGCTTTGATTCTTCAGTAGAAAAAGCTTTAGGGGGTAAAGAATCAATCTGAATTTTTCATGAAGATGAAAGTACTTTATTCTGGATTGATTTCTATAATAGAATTTCACTATTGATAAATTTAATTATTTCTAAAACTTCCTCTGGGTTAGTTAGAAACCACTCAGATCCTGGGGCATCTTTTAATTGTTTATTGCGTAATTTTAAAGAAGAATGAATCATTGACTCAAGTAACGCTGAATCATTAACTTTGATAACGTATTCAATTATTGGCTTCTCTGGCAATGAAGTAGAAGCCTGAGAAAGTACTCTTATAAATGGGTCGCGATCAGTTCTACCGATCTTACATGGCCATGAAGCTTCTCCTTTTAGCTCCGCAAGTTTTTTATAATTTTCAAAATAATATAGATAAACTGCGTTTAGGCCATTCCCAAATGAAGCATGAGTCGGGATGTCCTCTATCGTAATATCATCAGGCGTTTCTTCAGTTTCCTCAACAACTCTAGGAGCATCCCCTTTGTTTATCTCCCATATTCCATACGATCTATTAAGTGCGATTCCCTTTTCAGACATACGTGAAAGAGCTTTTTTAACAGACCTAGTAAAGTCTTGTGCTTCAGGAGCCAGACCTCCATTTGAAAGATGATAATCAAGAACTTTGCTTACTATCTCATCACGTTTTGCCAAGATACCATTAAATTGTCCGACAATAATTTCTTCAATTATTGAGGGTGTAATTGGCAACTTATTATAACGGTAATCCTCTGGCATTGAATGGCCTCCAATCGAATTTTACGGATTCTAACTTATTGGGAGGCAGAGTCAAGGAGGTCCGACACATCCCCAACCAACCCCCAGCCAACCTCCAAAAGAAAACGCCTCCTCCGATGACTCGAAAGAGGCGCTTCAATGTGGCGTCCCCAGGGGGATTCGCCCACTACGTCACCCGCATCACGCGGGCTCCTGCGTCGGCTCCCCTCCGCTCGCTGACGCGGCCGTCCTGGCAGCTTTTCTGACATTCAGTCAGCGCTCGCTGCGCTTCGAATCCC
>NZ_JBXUCV010000013.1:0-15276 GCF_057178085.1 Pelovirga sp. C15f | reverse complement strand
CGGTTGCTGGAACCGATTGGAAATATTCCCCCGGCAGAACGAGAGATGGAATATTATCGGCTAGAGGAGTCAAGCGAGGCAGCCTGACTCAAACGAAAACTGTCTCCGGAAAACCCGGGGCGATTCAGGACTGGCTTTGTCGAACTGTTTTTCAAAAATATCCAGATAGCCATCGGGGGTCACTTCAGCAAAGTGAAGATGTTCACTGCCGGAATTATCAAAAAAATAGACCCGATGACATTTCCTTGCCATGTCAGGCAACAGTTTCAAACTATTGTGGTATCGGCTTAAGATTTTATCTGCTGGCACATCATGCCCTCCGGATGAGACACGCTGCTTGACCCTGGC
Organism: Pelovirga sp. C15f; assembly: GCF_057178085.1. Classification (NCBI taxonomy): domain Bacteria; kingdom Pseudomonadati; phylum Thermodesulfobacteriota; class Desulfuromonadia; order Geobacterales; family Geobacteraceae; genus Pelovirga; species Pelovirga sp. C15f. The sequence continues at coordinate 14,928 of NZ_JBXUCV010000013.1, read as the reverse complement.
CTTGTTAAGATCAGGGTCGGATGTACAGATGTAATAAAGATAAGGAGTAAATCCGGCTTTTATGGCGTCGTCAACAAAAGCAAGGTGGCTTTCATGACTCATCACAGATTCATAAGTCAGAGAGAGTTGATAGCTTAACCAGTCTTTACGCAGACCTTGAGCAATAGTCTGAGCAACGATTGCCGCAAAACCAACTTCAAAGTCTCGTGAAAACTTCTGCTCCTGATCTGACTTGAGCATTTTTCCGGTTTTGACTAAGGACTCTGTCAGACTAATGTGGCGGGCGATATCATCAGGATTGATGTATTGACCTACGGGAATTTTATTGGTGACCAGTGTGCGTATCAGCGTTGTTTTGCCGGAGCCATTCGGCCCGGCAATCAGTCTCAACCTTGGCACAGATAATCCTTGAGATTGAACGGCTCTGCGCTGCTCCTGGTTTCCCTGACAATGGTTATTTTACGGGCTGGAGACTCTTTTACAAAATGCCCATCTTTGATATAGGTCACCTCGATGCCGGAATCGAGCAAGTCATCAATGGCCTTACGTGATGACTGTTTGGCGTATTTCATCAATTCCCGATTATTTTCCAGGGGATTCTTGCGTTGAAATTTCCTTACAGGTCTTTTCTTAACAGAATTCATTGATCGCATCTCCACTGCCCATATTCAGCACGGTCTGATCGAAAAACCGAGTTCGGCATATATGATAGTGTACAGTTAAACCTGGTTTACATCAACGTGAAAGCCCTTTAAAAACCCTTACACTTCATCCCGATCTTATCCTGTGCATCCCTGCCGAATTGCTTTTGGATCAAAACTTATTTTTTCAGCCACGGATGAACGCGGATGAACGCGGATCAGGGCAAATATGATCTGTTGGCCACAGACGCAGGCGGACAACAGCGGACAGTGAATCACATTCTTGAAATCAGTTTTTAAGGTTTAATCCCAAAAACAGATTTTCTCAGTGACTTCGTGGCTTTGTGTGAGATGGTTTTTCCGTGTTTTTCCGTGTTTTTCCGTGTTTTTCCGTGGACTGCCCTGCAACCAGCTATTTACTCCGCTTGCCTCTGATCACGATATTATAAAAACATCTCCAGAAATAACTCCATTGAGTCATAAACGGCCGCTGCAGATAGGCCTTGATGTAACGCTCTTCCGAGGCCATGATCTCGTCCAGGGTTTTCGGCATATCAGCATAAAACGGCGGCAGCAGGCCCGGCTTCACCCGAGCCCGCAGTTCCTTGACCTCGTCACGGTACAGACTCAGATACTGGGCACTCAACGGGCGCACGCCGATCAGTTGCATATCGCCCCGCAGCCAGTTCCATAGCATCGGCAGTTCATCCAGCCAGGCGCGGCGCATGAATCGCCCCCATGCGGTGACCCGAAAATCATTGTTAAACTTCCCCCCCTGATCCAGTTGCTGATGTTCATACACATAGTCCTGCAGATACTCGGAATAAGGGAACATGGTACGAAATTTCAGCACCTCCAGCGGTTTGCCGTCCTGACCAAAACGACGCAATTTGACCAATGGCCCATAGGTCGGGTTTTCATCAAATGACGGCTCCTTGACCTTCCGGGCGGCAAAGTAAAAGCGATGGCCAATCTCCTGTTCCGCAACAATCTCAAACCCGCAGAAATACAGGCGACCCAGAATTTCCGCACGCGATACCAGCCGGTTACGCCCTTTGGTTACCGCAAAGTACAGTTTCTGCAACCAGGGAAGCTTGGGACAGATCCGATGCCAGGCAAAATTCACCGCATAAAAGAGAGAGTCAAAAGGGCGTGGATACCGATAGGCGTAATATCGCCGCCGGGTGGCAATGGTATGGGCGTTACCGACCAGATATCCACCAGCCTCCAGGCGTGTATGTGCTGTCAGAAAATACCGGTTGAACCAGCGCATGTCATTGAGCTTGTGCAGATTGATCAACAATCGGGTTCGGGGCAGGTCGATCGTCTCCAGATTGATCAATCTATCCGTATCCACAATCGCACACCAGTTCCGATCGATCCGATCGAGCTTCAGGGCCTGGGTGATAAACTGAAAATCGCGAGGATAACGCTCTGCCAGAGACTGGCGGATCTTGTTTTCCGCCGATTCCGTCACCGCAGGAACATCCGGTACCGGAATCACCGGCTGCGAGCTTTTCAGAAACCGGGCAACATCGGCCACATCGACAATATCTTGCGGTTCCGAGCGTAACTTCCGATAACCGACATACAACCAGAAAACCAGAATCTCCACTGCGGCGTATGCGGCCAGGGCGGCAAAAACAAGTCCAACATGAATCGTCTGCAAGCGTAAGCCGTAAATGATGAACGACAGCCCGCCGGCCATCAGCGCCACCGACTTCAGCGGCGGGATCAACGCCTCCAGATAATTATTGAAATGGTTCCGTTGAAATTTCCCGGTTATCAACGCCGCGCCCAGCCACAGGCCAAGCAACAGAACCAGAGCATCACTGTAGGATGGATCAAGCAGCCCATGCGCCGTGACAAATGTGTCCATCGCGCCGTAACAAGCCAGCAGGATGATTCCGTCCACCACCATCAATTGAGGGGACAAGGCAAACCAGTGGTGCTTTTTCAGCGGGGTGGTGTTGGTCGCAGGTGCCGGTACCAGGTAGCGATAACATCCGTACACCGGAAACAGCCCCAGGGCCAACAGCAGCCCGGGACCATAAACCAGCAACCGCGATAGTCCCCCCCATTCAAGCAACTGCACCACCAGCGCCACCAGAAACAGCAAGGTCAGGGTGGCTTTTAACAACAATGACAACCCCGCCGGAAACGGGGCATTTAACAAACGCTGCGGCAAGTTCAACAATAAATTGACCATCAGCCAGCTACCGCCCAACAGCACCAGCAACCAGAGCGCATTAGTCGACAGAGACAGATCACCGTATTTCAGCCAATGGATCAGCGCAAAAGAGAGGATCAGCAGCGGCAAGCCGGTACCGATCACCAGAGCATACGGATGACGTTGGATCAGTGAAGTCATAATGGATTACCTGAAGGTCAAACAGATGAGGAAAACAGAGGAGACTTATTCAAAAACCGATCAATGAAGATGCATAAGTTCAGGAAGAACAGAGGAATGTTGTGAAATAATCGTCATTAAAAGCAGCTTGTCAGCGTCATATCCGCTTCAAGCGATACATGAACCACCACCAGCGCTTTGTCAGCGGGATCAGTGGCAGGCCCAGGATCACCCCGGCCAGGTTGTAAAAACCATCCAGCAGATTGAAACTGCGAAAAGGAATCCACAGTTGCAAGCTCTCCAGACCCAGCGCCACCACCACACCCAACCCAAACCACAGCAGCAACGGCTTAAATCCGGCAGATGCCCCTGTTGTTCCATGCCTGATTGATTTTCCGGCACGCTGTCGCGAGCCCCGAACAATCCCTGCATAACCGATCGGCATCCAGGGCAGAAACACCAGGCTATGGAACAGGTAATCAGCACGAAACAAAACAAAGGTCATCTGGCTCAAGTCCTGCCCACCAAGGGGAATCAGATGAAGGGCCAGCAGAATCGTCAGATAGAGTGCGGTGATGAACAGAATCATGGTGGATACAGGGTTGTGGAGGTACAATGCGATACAGGACAACTATTTTTAGCCACCGACCCACACGGACAACGGCGGACAGGAGCGGACAACGGCAAAACCTCCTTTTTGGTTTTTACTCTTTAAAAATGATTTTCTTTGTGCTCTTCGTGGCTTCGTGAGAGGCGCTTTTTCCGTGTTTTTCTGTGTGTTTACGTGGACTTCTTTTTTTTAGCCGCGGATGAACGCAGATAGAAGCGGATGAAAATCAAATCTGTTTTTTTGGTTTTAACCCATAAAAAGCCCTGTCCGCGCTTGTCCGTGTGCGTCTGTGGCTTGAAACGCTGTTACCGGCAACGCACAGTCGCCAGCCCACGCTTGATGACGTTTTTGATTTTCTGCCCCACAAGTTCTTTCAGCCAGGGGAGCGGGTGATCGTGCCAGCGTTGCGGGTGGAGGGTGATCATCAGTTGCCGGGGCAACTGCTGCTGGTCAATCCGCTCAATAAAATGGCGGGTGGAGTTGATCGGGATGGTAAATTTTGTCTCCACCCGGTCGCGGATACTGGCGCTGGTGTTTTTCCAGCTGCGGCCAGTGTCGGTGGCGTAAAACACCCGGTTGAAATCGATATCAAAATAGGGTTCGGCAATAATCCCGAAGGTCCGGTAATCGTAAGTTTCCCACAAATCGCGGTTGTCATGGCGCGACAGCGGGCTGCCGTGCATGCAGACGGTTCTGACCGGATAGATGCGCCGAAAAAGTTTCAGTTGCCGTTTAAAATGCAAAATCGCCGCTTCATGATCTCCACGGGTAATGGTCAGATCTTCATAGTGATACCCCAGCTCATGCCCCAACTCGACAATCTGCCTCATGACCTCCGGGCTCCACACACTCGGTATCACACGGAAATAATAGGACCCGCGCACGCCCAAGTCATATTCCAGCTGCGCCATACGCAGAGCGTTGCCCGGCAGTTTGCTGACATCATGGCGCAGCACCACCGCCCTGCCCGCCGGATTGCGGATAAACTCTTCAAAGGTCTGGAACCTGTAGTCGGCGTGCAGCAGGGACTGAACCAGTTCGCGGTAGATTTTAAGGGTAAAGTCCATGAGTTGACGATAGAGAACAACCTGCAGCGCTGGTTGTCAAAGGAATGAGAGGGTGAGCAAGCAACAGGAAAGCATTGACGTTATCGATTGTTAAAATCCGCTTCCGGAGTTTCCGGATGGACACCAGCTAAACCGATACCGCTTTACGGCAGTAGTCGCTCAAAGCTGCATGAAAAACAGCTTCAAACCAGATTGACATATTATTGGTCCAGTACTCGTTCGGCAGACGCATTTTTTCATCGCGGGACAGTTCGTTGACCAGGGCGCAACCTTCGAGTCCGGCTCTGATCGCCGCTGAATGGGCGGCGGCATCCTGCTCCAGCAGCGACACAAAAGCGATAAACTTTTCCAGTGACCGCCCCGGTTTGCGGCAATACAGATATGCCATCCCCCTGGGGTTAGGCAGTTCGCACAAACCAAATTCGAACTGATGGTGAGACATCATGAGGACCTTACAAAAAGTGATCGGCACAAAGGTCTGCTGCGGCGATCAATTCATAGTAACGTCCAATTTTATATTGTTAGTTTTCAAGGTGCAAGAAAACAAAATCCGCACGCTCATTTTTTGAGGGCATTACGGAAAAACAATCTTTCCAGCAGTGAATAGGCGACATCATTGCGCTGGAAACGGATCAAGTGCAAGACAACATAAACAGCCAGATTCACCCCGATAGCGAGCATAACAAGAACAGGTTCGGAAATTGATGGATAAAATAACAGGGCAAACACCGACCACAACAAAACCATGCCATGAATCATCATCACGGTCACGGGATGTGGAAATCCCAGAATTAATAGTTTATGGTGCAGATGCGACATATCGGGGCTCATAAAATGCTGCCGGCGCAGAATTCTGGAGGTCATGACCCAGAGCGTATCAAATATCGGCAAACCGAGCACCACCACCGGAAGCACCGGCGACACCGACGCACCAGGACCCTGGGTCAACAGGATCGCTGTCCACGCCACGACAAATCCCAAAGTCAAACTGCCGCAGTCCCCCATGAAAATCGAGGCCGGATGAATATTCGAGTGTAAAAAGCCGATCAAGGCGCCGACCCAGATGGCGCAAAGCAGAGCGACCGTCGTGTTCCCGTCCATGGTGGCCAGAATAAAGAATATCGCACCGGCAATGACCCCGATCCCGCCGGCCAGACCATCAAGACCATCGATCAGGTTCATCGCATTGACGACCCCGACAACAGCAAAAACGGTAAAAGGGATCGCCAGAAACACCGGCAATTCAAGCGGCCCCAGGCCGACCAGATCTCCCAGATTTGTCACCCACAGGCGACCGACAACCAGCGTCACCAGGGTCCCGGCAATAATCCCGGCCAGCTTCTGCCGGGCGGAAAGTCCCAGCAGATCATCCAGCAGCCCGGTGATAAAAATCACCACCGTCCCCAGCACCAGAGCCGTCACTTCCCTGGTCAACGGGGCAAAAAGCACAACGACCAGCAGAAACGAACCAACGATCACAACCCCACCCGAGCGTGGTATGGCACTGATATGGACCTTGCGGTTATCAGGTTGATCGACCTGACCGTACTTTAACGCCAGTCGCCGCGCCAAAGGGGTCAGAAACAGAGATAGCGCTACCGCGCCGAGAAAGACAAGGAAAACAGACAAGACAACACCCCCACTTGGCTACCGTTTCGAGTAAAAACAGGGGAACACAAGACACCCCCTAGTCGGTTAAAAGCAAAAATCAGGCCAGTCACATTAATAAACCAGACGAAAATAAAATTAATTATTTCAAGAGGTTAAGCAACCTATCACAAAGGCCTGAGGAAACAGGGCAGAGCGCTAACTCAAAATGAAAGAAGCAGTAGAATGCAGGCTGTCATTGTGATAGAGAATGGAGACAGGTTTATCCTGCAAAACAGGTGGAGATCGGAATCAACGGATAATCGCCATGAAAGCAGCCAATGCAGATTTTACAATAACCAGCACCTGCCCTTCAACATTCGCTACAACAATGGGCGGTAGCTGATCTTTTAGATTAAGCGCATTATTGGAAGCGACAGCCCCGGTGGCAGAAAGACTCTCCGGCCAAAGATCGAGATTCCAGAAAATCAGCGGAATCGATTTAAGACGTCGTAGCAGAACAGCCGGGAAGCCGACACTGATTGGAGATGTGTGAAAAACAAAAAAGACATCATAACGGCCACGACAGGAGAAAGGCGCCAGAAGGCAAGACATCATTGCAGAAGAAAATTGGTGCAAAATCCGGTTATATCCTTCGTTCCATGACCAGAGGCGGAGGCGTCGGAGATCAACTTCATCCAACTTCGATACCCTACCTGCTTCAGGACCTGCAGGACAAGGTTTACGGTACGCGTCGCAATATGCCAAATTTAAGTGGCCATTCCTTCCGGGTCGGTTCGGCGCTGGACATGCTCAAACAAGGGGAATCTTTGCCCAGCATCTTGTTGCGTGGCGGCTGGAAAAGTGAATCAACGGCGATTCGTTATCTGCGTAATCATACCTTTGACAGCCTGAGCAACTTGGTGTGACGCTTACCTTTGATCGTAATTGAACCGATAATCACGGCGACACCCAGGCAGGACGGTGGTGCACAGGGCAGCAGATTGCATGTCCGGGGGATGCTCTATCGATCAATATGGCAATAGAATCAAATCGGACACATAGGCTCAGTTTAAATTCAACAAAACCTCCACAATTCGCTGTGCGGCTTTGCCGTCCCACTTTTCCGGGACACGACCAATCAGTGGCGGCCCGTGCAGAATCCGCTCTGCCGCTTCCAGAATTTTTTCTGGATCGTTACCGACCAACACGTTGGTTCCCTCGGTACAGGTGATCGGCCGCTCGGTATTTGGGCGAATGGTGATGCAGGGGACGCTAGGGACAGGCTCCGCAGGTGCCTGTCCCCTTTATTGCTCTGTCCCCTTTATTGCTCTTCAATTTCATAACAAATTACAGTTAAAATGCCATTTTACCACAAAAAAATGCTTCTCAGGCCTTTCCTAGGGGGCCAATTCGACGTTTTCTCAAACAATTTCATATAGTTGAACGGGTCAGACCCGGCATTCGCATTACCAGCACTCACGAACAATCAATGCTTTGCCTGCCATCAACCAAAAACCATCAACCAAAAACCTAAAACCGCCTTTAACCCCTCACGGCCTTATCCATTCCGTGAATGGTGTCAGCTTCCAGTAGAAAATCTTGCCGAATTCCAGTCAAACAGCTTCGACCGTTTTGCGGTCACGCCACCATTGACCTTGGGGGGGAAGAAAAGTGCCAAAATTGTCTGAGGACAGCATCGTTGTCGAGATACCGCTGCCGGCATAGATGTCGTTGAAGACGAACTGCGCGCGGCGGCTGTGGTAGGGCGAGGTAACGACCATGACCTTCTGCAGCCGGTCTTGCCGACAGTGCTCCAGGGAGAGTTGCGCGTCGGTACGAGTGTCGACAGAATCTTCGAGCCAGATGAACTGCCGCTCTTCCAGCCGGCAGTCGGACAGTGTTGCTTCGCCACGCCGAGCAAGCCCTGCCTGCTGCCGACCAGGATCAGACGCGGAGCCCAGCCAGCATCGACCAGCTCGGCGCCCCGGCGCAGCCGGCTGCCGTCGTTGTCGCCACCGAGGACAATGACGGCGTCGGCGTGGACCGGCTCGTTAGTGACGACGAGACCGCGGGGCAGGAAGATGAGCAGCACGGCGAGGGTTGCGGCGAGGGCGGTGTCGCCGAGGATGAGACCGAAGAAGAAAGGGAGAATGCGGGTCAAGATGGCTCCATGAGCGAATGCGACTTCAGGCTGTTAAACGTTTAAACAACGTTCTCTCCAATGTGCATATCGTTACTGTGCCAATCCCAGGCAGTTTTGATAATAGACTTTATGTCTGTATAACGCGGAGACCACCCGAGAATTTTTCGAGCGCGTTCGCTGTCGGCCACCAGCACAGGGGGGTCGCCCGGTCGTCTTCCCGCAAGATCATAAGGAATTACTTTTCCAGTAACAGCCTCGGCGGCGCGAATGACATCAAGTATCGAAAAACCCTGCCCGTTACCCAGGTTAAATCCATGAGCACCGTCAACACGCTCCATGTACTCCAAGGCAAGCAGGTGAGCCCGGCAAAGATCAAGAATATGGATGTAATCACGCACACAAGTGCCATCGGATGTCGGATAATCATTGCCGAAAACCTTCAGCCGCTGCACAGGATCCAGAGCAGCATTCAACACATTGGGGATCAAGTGAGTCTCAGGTTCGTGTGCTTCGCCGATTTCACCTTCGGGATCCGCGCCCGCAGCATTGAAATAACGCAGGCTCACTGAATTCAAGCCGTAAGCCGGAAAATAATCCGCCAGCATGTTTTCCACAGCAAGCTTGGTTTGTCCGTAAGGGTTGATCGGCCGTTGCGGATGATCTTCATCGATGGTCGGCTTGACCGGATTGCCGAAAGTGGCCGCAGTCGAGGAAAAGACGAATTTTTTCACCCCCGCCGCCCGCATGACCTCCAACAGGTTGAATGTTCCGATCACGTTGTTGCGATAGTACAAACCCGGCTCGGCAACAGATTCGCCAACCAGAGAACGTGCGGAAAAATGCATTACAGCGTTGAAACTGTATTCACTGAACAGCTTCTCAAGTCCAATGGTATCTAACAGGTCACCCTTGACAAAGCGCCCCCACTTGACCGCCCAACGATGACCAGTGGAGAGATTATCGAAGGTGGTCACTTCGTGCCCGTATTCATGCAGCAACTTGACCATGTGCGAACCAATATAACCGGCACCACCACAAACCAGAATATGCATTAAAATTCCTCTTGAATAAGTTCAACCTGCCATGGTTCGATACATGTCCTCAAATTCGACCGCGATCTTATCCCAATTATAGTCCGACTCCACGCGCTTCCTCGCATTTTCGCCCACCGAATGGCGCAACTCAGCCGAATCAAGCAACTCAGTCAACTTTGTCCGCAAATCTGCCACGCTCTTGTTTGAAAAAGTAAAACCGGTTTCACCTATCGCCTCCCTGTTTTCTGGGATATCACTAACCAAACAGCAATTTCCATAGCTCATAGCTTCCAGGAGCGCAATAGAAAGACCTTCGATCTCCGACGGCTGTACATAAACCGCAGCATTGCTGAAGAGTTCCTGCATGGCTCGGCCCTCGACAAATCCTGGAAAGATGATACGAGGGTCATTGTCTGCTAGTTTCTTCATTTGCTCTTTGTAGGCCTCCTCGCCTTTAGCATCCCCCGCGATCACCAGCTTGTAATCAGTTTCAATCTGCCGAAAAGCGGGAATCAGGTATTGTGCCCCCTTCTCCTGCACCAAGCGTGAAGCAAAAAGAACATACCTTTGTGGTTCGAGGCCCAACTTAAAAATCTCCTGGGCTTCAACATGTGGCTTTATCTCGGCCCCCGTCGGGATATAGCGCATGTTGATGCCATGTTTCTCGCGAAAATAATCACATTGGGTGTTGGATACGGCGGTATGGGCCTGATTACCCTTCAAAGAAACGAACTCAAGGGACTTCAACATATTCTTACCGAAAACATTCCAGCGATTTCTCTGCCATTCGATGCCATGCATCTGCAACAGACATTTGTGGCCCCGCAAACGCAGGAAAGGAGCAAAGGCACCAGCAGCAACACTGTGACAATGAACCACATCATGTTTGGCCCCTTTCAACAGCAGGTGGAAAGCCGCAGTAGCAGACGTCGAGAGCTTTTCTAGAGCAGAGTGCTGAATACACGGGACAGGTATGACTCGCATCCCATCATACTCGCTCGGAACATCTCCATAATGCCCCATCGAATAAACCGTAACCTCATGACCGCGCTGCACCAGGCGACTGCCCAGTTCCAGAGTGTATTTTTCGATCCCGCCGCCACGAGAAATATTCTTAACGACCAGGTAGGCAATCCGAAGCTTTTTATGTTTGTTATTCAAAACAACACCTCAATGGATGTAGGGTTAGCTTGATATTTGATCTGAAGGAGAAAAGTTAACAGGATTATTCAAGGAAAGATTTATTGTCCGGTGCTTTCAGGTTCCCTTGTCGAGGGTCCTGACCCACCTCAAAATGCGGGCAGCAATCACCGTAGATACGCCCGCCCGTCATCGACTTGAGCTTGTTCCTGAGCACCCAGGGGAGCACCTTCTTGATATATTTTCGCATGACCGGAGAAGCAGAACCGATCATCCAGCAGGTCTTAGGACAAGTGGCAACCTTGGCCCGCACTTCCTCAGCGCGGGGACTTCTCCAGATAGTCATGAAGTCGTCAGTTTCATGCAGGTTGCCCATGCTTTGAAACCAATACTTCTTTTCCATGCCGTTGCAGGGAAGAACCTCGCCGTGCGGATCGATAAAGAAGTTTTCACTCCCGGCCTCACAGGGGAGCATACGCTTGCCGCCGCGAATGTAGTTGATCAGACCGAGATTGAAAATCGCACGGAACCAGGATTTGGGATGATTCTCTTTCATCAGGCGATTGACCAGTTCTTCAAAGTTGGCAGCAACTTCGTCGATATTGGTAATAACGTTATCGTCTTTTTGAAAGTAGAAGGAGTTGTGAAAAGCGGCCGTAGCAAATTGGAGATTCAGCCCCTTGGCCAGTTCATACAGCCAGAGCATGTCGGGCGAATTGTTGTTGCTCACCGTGATCCCGAAGCCGATATCCTTGATCCCCATGCGTTTCAAGCCAAGAAGAACGCGCAGTCCGCGATCAAAACCGCCGGGCTGACCCCGCAGCTCGTCATTTTTCTGCGAAAGGCCTTCAATGCTGACACGAAAACCAAGGTTGGGGAATTTCTCTGCCAATTTAAAAATCCGGTCCTCGTACCAGCCGCTGGTAGAGATCACCACCCGCTCGGTCTTGGTAAAGAGGATGCGAACGATTTCATCAAGATCTTCACGTACAAAGGGCTCACCGCCGGTAACGTTAACGGCCGCAAGTTTGGGAAGTTTTTCCAGCAGGGCGGGTTTGAATTCCTCTTCCGGCTTGCTCTGGCCTTCCCAGATGTTGCACATTTTGCAGCGCATGGGGCAGCGGTAAGTGACAATTATTGATGCATCCATGAAGATTATCCTTGTATTAACGTAGATGGGTACAACATTGGCTCAGACGTAAGCTATTGCCAATATCGACAAAAAAAATCATTTTACAGAAAAATCTTTTATGACCCGTGCGGGATTGCCCATGACGACAACATTGGCCGGTACATCCCGACCGACGACTGACCCAGCAGAAATGATGGCGTTATCACCGATTGTGACATTGCGCAGAATGATGGCTCCCGCCCCGACAAAGACATTTCTGCCCAGCTTGATTGTTCCGCGTCCGTCGTCGCTCTTGCCGTTCTCGTCCGGTGGAAGTCGGTAGACTGAATGGTCGTGGGCGATGAGTTTTGCGTCTCTGGTGATAAATGTGCCATCACCGATCGCAATCGAATTGGGATAACAAGTATCGATATATGCGCCCCAGGAGATAAAGACTTTCTCTCCGACCTGTACATTGAGCAGTCGATAGCGCAATCGGATGACAGAGCGCAATCCGAGCGAAATTTTATAGCGTACGGTGTTCAACAGCCCCACAAGTGCCTCCTTTTATCCGCCGACCTTCTGATTGATAACAGAGATCATATCCCCGACATTCTTCATACCGAGAACGTCCGCGTCGCTGAGGGTGATATTAAATGTAATCTCAATAAAGCTGATCAGGTTCATATGGGCGAACGAATCCCAGCCATCAATATCCTTGGAGCTCATTTCCGGTTTAAGCTCAATCTCTTCATCATCAAAGACTTCGCGAAAAACGCTGGCTAACTTATCTACAGTGTCCATGGTTATGTCCCTTTAGCTATTGGTGAGTGATTGGAGAAAAAACTTTCAAAAAAAGCCGGCAAACCTTTGTCTTATGTGAACGACAGAGCGATCAGGACAAGGGTTGTCTCTCGGTCAGGGATGAGCCGGATCTCGCGAATATTTTTTTTCGGGTACGGATTCTCCCAAAACATAACCTGCAGGCTCAGCGGCATGCCACTCAGTGACGGACCGCGCCAACCGAGACGGCTACCAAGCAGGATGTCGGCGCCGGACGGATAACCCCAGGGATTCTTTCTCACGCCGGCGCCGGAACGCAGATCCGTAATATTATCCCCTTCGATCAACGGAATCGTCACGCGGCTTTTGTCCGTGTAAATCACCTCGTACGAACCTGCCGGTTTAAGCTGACTCTGCGGATGTTGCGAGCGCATCGTCTGCAGAAAGGCCAGCTGCACAGCCTTTTTGCCGTTTAAATCAATGGAAACCGCGCGATCAGCCGACGCAATCAGGCAGTTATTGCTCCCAGGTGCAGACGGCAACAGACGAAAAGGGACACCGGCAAAGACCAGGTCACCAACGGGCAGTGCGCGCAAATCAAACCCGCTCCCCAAACCAACAAAACCGCCATCACGACCAAAACGTCCCGCCTTGGTCGTAGCGTTAACCACGCCACTGAGATCGAAAGGCTGGAAAGGCTTTTTCGCTGCCAGCTGTCTCGGTGGCCGCAGTTCCTCAGCCAAAGCAAAGGCAGCATCCTCCCCCTCACCCCGCACAGAGATCCGACTGTCATAGCCGGCTTTGATCCCGTAAAGGGTCAGAGCCCCCGGATTCAGGGTGCGCCAGAAGCCCCAATCCGAAACCAGCATCCCCTCCCCTTTGTAGCGCACCAGACTCTTTGCCAGTGAGACGGCAGCAGCGGGATCATTCCAGGCAACGCCCCAGACCGTGAATCCCTTCTTGCGAAAATGATCAATAGTTGGGTAGTCGTCGGCATTTTTGTACTGCCAGTCGAGAATCACGACATCTTTGGGAAGCTGTTCCAACGCGTCATGCGTGTCAGTCGACAAATATTTGGGATTGTTGCTGTTGGCGGTGATCGGATAAGGCCAGTGCCGGCGGTCGAGCAGCATATCACCAAAAATCAGGGTTTTGATCTGTCTCTGCCGCAGCCAAGCGGCAATCTTGTTGATATCTGTGGCTAATACCTGTGCATCACTCCACTCCGCCGGCTTACCGCGACCAATCTCACGAATTTCATCGTGTCCGATCAACAGGGCCTTGGGTTGGTAAAGATCGATGAGCGTCTGGTAGAGGGCAAAGAGTTCAGCATAAGACTGCGGGTCAAATGTGTTGTAAAAACCATTCTCTTGATTGCCGCTCAGGCGAGGGAAATCCTTGGGGCTGAACTTGCCGATCATTCCGGGAATAATCGTGATGCCGAGACTACGGGCGTAAGCGGCCATCTCGATTAACTCCGGCCGTGTCCACCATTTACCAGTCTCCCTCCCCTCCTGCAGAATCCGAACGTGCTCCGGTCGATGATAAAGGATCAGCGTATTCCCCCCGGCTTTGGCAATCGCGCGGATATAACCCCTGAAAATACCGACATCCTTGCGCGCCGGCGTTAACAACTCACTGATAACACCACGCACCGGTAGATGCGGAGTAATGCTCTGGTCTTGAACAAAGAAAGCATCGGCATCAACCGTCAAGGGCGCCACTGGATCGAGAGTTTCACGACCGAACTGCTCCTTGGCGCTCAGCGTTGGTAATGAAAAAATCAGATCAAAAGCTATGTCAACCTTCTCACCGGGGATGATCGCTTTACGGCTGCTGTAAAGATAAAAGGAGCGACGGCTATCCCAGGGAACTTGACGGAAGTCGGCCAGGGAGATCGTTTCGCCGCTACGCGGTACAACTTTCAGATCAACGAAACTCGATTGTAGACCCAAGGAAGACCAGTTCTTGAAAAGCCAGCGATCATTAAAAGCTTTCGGTGTGAGCGGCAATTTCTGCGTTGTATTGCCGTTGCCAGCCAAACTCCCGGCAAAGAGGGAAGCAGAGAGTTTGCCTATACAGAATTCGCTGCCGAGGGGCCAGCCGAAATCGGGCTGAAAGGTCAATTGTACTCTCAAAGTCTGCGGGTTAATCCAGCACAGGCGATAAGTGTACGGAACAGACTTTTCATGATCATCCACACTTAGGACTAACTCGTTGTCGAGGGGTCCATATTGCGCTTTCGGGATCTTTGGGCCGGCGAGCAGGGTAGCACGCTGGCCGGTGCCGACGCGAAAAATTTCGAAAGAGCCTATTTCGGCCAGGAGATCAAGACTGAACCGCCCCGGGATTGTCGGAGACTCCAAACTTTGAGAGTATGGGGTCATGAATACAAACAAGAGATACAGTCCCGAGGTTAGAGAGCGCGCAGTCCGGTTGGTCCTTGAACAGCAAGGAGA
>NZ_JBXUCV010000012.1:0-15414 GCF_057178085.1 Pelovirga sp. C15f | reverse complement strand
GACAACATCGCCATGACGGTTGATCTGATCACCCCGATAGCCATGGACAAAGAGTTGCGCTTTGCGATCCGCGAAGGTGGCCGTACAGTCGGTGCCGGCGTTGTCAGTGAAGTGATCGAGTAACAATCTTTAGAATCAAGCTGAACTGATCCCTCCCGAGTAGATCGGGAGGGATTTTACGAGGTAGCTATTATGCGTGACATTGTCACCCTTGCCTGCACCGAGTGCAAGCGCCGGAACTACACCACAACAAAGAACAAGAAAAATACTCCGGACAAGCTGGAGTTTAACAAGTACTGTCGCTTTTGTAAGCGCCATACGGCTCACAAGGAAACCAAGTAGCTTGATATCGCTGCCCGGGTTCTCTGCAGGCCAGTAGCTCTAACGGCTAGAGCACCGGATTCCAAATCCGGGTGTTGGGGGTTCGAATCCCTCCTGGCCTGCCACTTTTATAACAAGCTCCACACAGTGAGGCTGACGGATCGATGACTGGAAAATTGAACGCATTTCTTGGCAATGTAAAAGCAGAATTACAAAAAGTTACCTGGCCATCCAAAAAAGATACCTATGGTTCAACCATGGTTGTCATTGTTGTTGTCATGTTCTGTGCAGTTTATCTGGGGGTTGTTGATATGATTCTCTCGCGCCTGATCCAGGTAGTTCTGGGCTGACGGGAGTAAAAGGCTTTTTCATGGCAATGAAATGGTACGGCGTACACACCTATTCTGGTTATGAAAACAAGGTGAAGCTAAGCCTCGAAGAGCGAATTCGTTCTGCTGGAGTAGAAGATCTTTTCGAAGAGATCTTGATTCCCTCAGAAACGGTCGTTGAGATGCGTAAAGGCGAGCGTAAAACGTCAACGCGTAAATTCTTTCCCGGTTACATCCTGGTTAAGATGGTGTTGAACGATGAGACCTGGCATGTAGTTACCGGAACGGCAAAAATAACCGGATTTGTCGGGGGCGGGGTCAATCCGCCGGCGATTCCCGAGGACGAGGTTGCCAAGATTACCAACCGAATGGTTGAGGGCGTAGAAAAGCCCAAACCCAAGGTAGAATTCGATGTCGGGGAAACGGTGAGGGTTGTTGATGGTCCCTTCCTTAACTTCACCGGCATTGTTGAAGATGTCAGGCCTGATCGTGGGACGCTGAAGGTAATGGTCAGTATTTTTGGTCGGGTCACCCCGGTTGAATTGGAGTTTATTCAAGTCGAGAAAACCAGTTGAGTGTTGCTGGGGTAAAGGTTTTGGACGTTTAAGGAGTCGGTAATGGCCAAGAAAGTTGTAGGACAGATTAAGTTGCAGATCCCTGCTGGTAAAGCAAATCCTTCGCCTCCAGTAGGCCCGGCACTCGGTCAGCATGGTGTCAATATTATGGAATTCTGTAAGGCGTTCAATGCCAAAACCCAGGATCAGGATGGATTGATTATTCCTGTCGTTATCACGGTTTTCGCAGATCGTTCTTTTTCGTTTATCACTAAGACACCGCCGGCAGCTGTTCTTCTGCTGCGGGCAGCCAGTCTCAAAAAAGGTTCCGGTGTTCCTAACAAGGACAAGGTTGGGAAAGTTACCAGCGATCAGGTTCTCGAAATTGCTCGTCTGAAGATGCCCGACCTCAATGCGTTTTCTGAAGACGCTGCGGTGCGGATTATCGAGGGTACGGCTCGCAGTATGGGAATTGAAATCGCCTGAAATGGCGAGTAGTGGAGTGAAAAAAGATGGCAACTGGCAAGAATATTAAAAGTTCAAAAGAGCGCGTAGATCGTACCCGCACCTATGGCATCGACGAGGCCCTGGAGTTGTTGAAAACAACAGCTTTCGCTAAGTTCGACGAAACCGTTGAAATCAGCGTGCGCCTTGGTGTCGATCCACGTAAGGCCGATCAGATGGTGCGCGGAGCCCATGTTTTGCCTAATGGTTTAGGGAAAACTGTCAGGGTTCTGGTGTTTGCCAAAGGTGAAAAAGCTCAGGAAGCGGAAGCTGCCGGTGCTGATTACGTTGGCGCCGATGACCTCGCTGAAAAAATTCAGGGCGGCTGGTTTGATTTCGATACCGCTATCGCTTCCCCTGACATGATGGGCGTCGTTGGCAAGATCGGTCGTCTGCTCGGACCGCGAGGCCTGATGCCCAACCCGAAGGTTGGTACCGTTACTATGGATCTGGCCCGTGCCGTTCAAGAGGCAAAATCCGGAAAGATCGAATACCGGGTCGAAAAGGCCGGTATTGTCCATGCTCCGGTTGGTAAAGTGTCCTTTGATGCAGACAAGCTAAAGGAAAACATTTTGTCTCTTCTTGACGCTCTGGTTAAGGCAAAGCCTTCAACATCCAAAGGCATTTACCTGAAGAAAATGTCATTGTCCAGCACCATGGGTCCTGGTATTCATCTCGACATACCGGCACTCCAGGCAATGATTAAATAACACAGACTCTAAGTCAAAGACAGCAGGCTTGCATTCGTGCATTTAATGGTTTTCCACCTGCCGAGGCTGCAGGGTGCTGTGACAATCGGTCACCGCTCTCCCTCAAGCTGACTTGGTCGGGACGTAAAGCTCCCAGGATCTTAAAGAAAGGAGGAGAGTGAATGAACAGAACCGAAAAAGAACAAGTTGTTCAAGAACTGGCAAAGCGTTTTGCCGAGACTGATGCCAGCTTTCTGGCTGATTATCGCGGCATTAATGTTGATCAGGCAACCAGACTACGGCGTGAATTAACCCAGGCCGGGGTAGAGTATCGGGTTGTTAAAAATAATCTGATCAAACTGGCGGCCAGGGGTACTTCTGCTGAACCTCTGCAGGCTTTTTGTGCCGGGCCTACAGCTATTGCCCTAGCAGGTGCCGATCCGGTTGCACCAGCCAAAATTCTAAGCAAGTTTGCCAAGGATGTTCAGGCCTTTGAATTAAAGGCAGGAGTTCTTGGTGGCAAACTGCTGACTGTAGCAGACATTAATGCCCTTGCTGATCTGCCAAGCCGCGAAGAACTGTTGGCGAAGGCCCTAGCTTCAATGAATGCCCCGGCATCCAACTTTGTTGGCACGCTGGCAGCGATCCCGCGTTCGTTGGTTCAGGTTTTAAACGCCATTGGCCAGAGCAAAGCGGCTTGACCCAAGCTACTTAAACTTTAAAAAACATCGCTACATATATCTTACGGAGGAAAAAATGGCTGGAGTAACTAAAGAACAAGTTGTTGAATTTCTTGAGAACATGACCGTTCTTGAAATGTCTGAGTTTGTTAAAGAACTCGAAGAAAAGTTTGGTGTTTCAGCGGCCGCACCGGTAGCTGTTGCTGCCGCTGCCGGCCCTGCCGCAGAGGTTGCAGAAGAGAAAGACGAGTTTGATGTCATTCTCACCAGTGCCGGCGAGAAAAAAATCAACGTCATCAAGGTTGTTCGTGCCCTGACCGGCCTGGGCTTGAAGGAAGCCAAGGATCTGGTTGACGGTGCCCCCAACCCGGTTAAGGAAGCTGTCTCCAAAGCCGAAGCTGAAGATATCAAAAAGCAGCTTGAAGAAGCTGGCGCCGGCGTGGAGCTGAAATAGCAATTGTAAGTCAATAGTCGAGCATTAGCCAAGGTCGCAGTGCGGCCTTGGCTATTCTCGTTGTTTGGAAACCCTTGTTCGGGCACGGATTCTGGACCCGCAGGTCGGATATGGCGATCTGGTCCAATACACGAATCTGTGACCTGCAGCAGGTGCTTAAGTGTTGTTACCGGCCTTTTGATTTTGACCCCAAGGAGAAACCATGGCCTATTCGTTTGCGAATAATCCGCTCCTCAGGAAGCACTTCGCAAAGGTTTCGAATATCATCGATATTCCAAACCTGATCGATATTCAAAAAACTTCCTATGCCCGTTTTTTACAAGCTGACATTCCTGCCCCTGCGCGTAAGCAGAGTGGGCTTGAGTCAGTTTTTCGCTCGGTTTTTCCCATTCGTGATTTCAGTGATACCTGCTCCATGGAGTACGTATCCTATGATCTTGGTACTCCCAAGTACGATGTCGATGAATGTCACCAGCGCGGAATGACTTTTGCTGCGCCGATGAAGGTCAAGGTCCGCCTGGTCACCCTTGATACTGACAAGGACTCAGGTACCCAGTCGATTCGGGATATCAAGGAGCAGGAAGTTTATTTTGGTGAAATTCCGCTGATGACGGAGAACGGTACCTTCATTATCAATGGGACCGAGCGGGTCATTGTCAGCCAGCTACATCGTTCTCCCGGAGTTTTTTTCTCCCATGATAAGGGCAAAAGTCATTCCAGCGGGAAGGTTCTTTACAGCGCCCGCATTATTCCTTATCGCGGGTCCTGGCTGGACTTTGATTTTGATCACAAGGATCTGCTGTGGGTGAGGATCGATCGTCGTCGTAAATTGCCTGCGACAGTGCTGCTCAAGGCCTTGGGTTACACCACAGAAGAGCTGCTTAAACATTATTATGATTTTGAAGAAATTTCGTGGAACGGTACGGAATATGTCAAGCGGGTCAATTATGATCTGCTTGCCGGTCAACGCGCCGCCACTGATGTTATCTCCAGTAATGGCGAAGTTCTGGTTAAGGCCAACCGGAAATTTACCCGCGCTGCCATCCGCAAACTCAAGGAAGAGGGCCTCGAGTTTGTTCCGGTCACTACCGAAGAGCTCCTCGGCAAGGTTATTGCCACCGACATTATTGATGAGGCGACTGGCGAAGTATTGCTTGAGTGCAATACTGAGTTGACCGAAGAAAAACTTACTGAATTCAAAGAGCGTGGCATTCATGATTTCAATATCCTGTTTATTGATCATCTGTATGTTGGCTCCTATTTAAGTGATACCTTGCGTTCGGATAAGATTGAAACTGCGGAAGATGGCATTATCGAAATTTTCCGCCGCTTGCGTCCGGGCGATCCTCCCACAGTCAAGACGGCGACAGCATTGTTTGAGAGCCTGTTCTTCAACCCTGATCGCTACGATATTTCGGCGGTCGGGCGGCTTAAGTTGAACCACAAGCTCGGGCTCGAGTCTCCTCTTGAACAGTCCACCCTCACCAAGGATGACATCCTGGCAGTGGTGCGCTATCTGATCGATCTGCGTAACGGTAAGGGCTCGATTGACGACATCGACCACCTTGGCAATCGCCGCGTCAGGGCGGTTGGCGAATTGCTGGAAAACCAGTATCGCGTTGGTCTTGTGCGGATGGAACGCGCCATTAAGGAACGCATGAGCCTGCAGGATGTTGACAGCCTGATGCCCCATGATCTGATCAACTCGAAGCCGGTTTCCGCCGTCGTCAAGGAGTTTTTCGGGTCGTCGCAGTTGTCGCAGTTTATGGATCAGACCAACCCCCTCTCCGAAGTTACCCACAAGCGTCGTTTGTCGGCGCTGGGACCGGGTGGTTTGACTCGTGAACGTGCCGGTTTTGAAGTGCGTGACGTTCATCCTACGCACTATGGCCGTGTCTGTCCCATCGAAACGCCTGAAGGTCCGAATATCGGTTTGATCGCTTCTCTGTCGACCTATGCGCGGATCAATGAATACGGTTTTGTTGAAACCCCTTACCGGATCGTCAACAACTCACAGGTAACGAACGAAATCAAATATTTCTCAGCACTGCAGGAAGAAGGCCACGCCATTGCCCAGGCCAACGCCCCGATCGACGAAAACAATGTCTTTATTAATGACCTTGTCAACGTCCGTCGCAATGGTGAGTTCCTGCTCCTGACCCCCGATGAGATCACCCTCATGGATGTGTCGCCGAAACAGATTGTTTCGGTTGCCGCTGCGTTGATTCCGTTTCTGGAAAACGATGATGCCAACCGCGCCCTGATGGGTTCAAACATGCAGCGCCAGGCGGTCCCCTTGTTGCGTTCTGACGCGCCGCTGGTCGGTACCGGCATGGAGCGGATTGTTGCCCATGATTCCGGCAGTTCCATCGTTGCTCGCCACGATGGTGTCGTAGAGCGGGTTGATGCGGGGCGTATCGTTGTCCAGGTCGACGACAAGGCTATGGAAGAAACCGGCACCTGGGTTGATATCTATAATCTGCTCAAGTTCAGCCGCTCCAACCAGAACACCTGTATCAACCAGAAACCGATTGTTAAGATTGGCGATCGGGTCAAGGCTGGTGACGTGATCGCTGACGGCCCGTCCACCCAGTGGGGCGAGCTGGCTCTGGGGCAGAATGTCCTGGTCGCTTTTATGCCCTGGCATGGCTACAACTTTGAGGATTCCATCCTGATTTCCGAAAAGCTGGTCCAGGATGATCGTTATACCTCGATTCATATTGAAGAATTTGAGTGTGTTGCGCGTGACACCAAGCTTGGTAAGGAAGAGATTACCGACGATATCCCCAATCTTGGTGAAGATGCCCTGAGTGATCTGGATGAATCAGGTATTATCCGCATCGGTGCCAGTGTCAAGGCGGGTGATATTCTGGTTGGCAAGATTACTCCCAAGGGGGAGACGCAGCTCTCACCCGAAGAAAAACTGCTGCGTGCCATTTTTGGTGAAAAGGCCGGCGATGTACGGGATACCTCGTTGCGTGTCCCTCCAGGCGAGGAGGGCGTGGTTATCGGCGCCCGGGTCTTCTCGCGCAAAGGGTCAGACAAGGACGCTCGTACTGAGCAGATTGAGGCGCGTGAAATTGAACAGCTGCGTAATGATCTAAATGATGAAATCCGCATTCTGAGGGCGTCCACCCGCAAGAAGCTAAGTTCGTTGCTGGTCGGTCAGACCGCTGCGGTTTCCATCGAGGATAGCGACGGCAATGTTCTGTTGCCTAAACGCCGGAAAATAACTGACGAAGCCTTTGACAAGGTTCCCTTTTCTCGCATCCAGGATATCTCCATTTCCGGAAGCGATGACATAGAAAGCAAAATCAGCAATCTGCTGGCGCGCCTGGCTGAGCGTGAGCAATCAGTCAATGCCGTGTTTGAGGATCGGATTGAAAAATGCAAGCGTGGGGACGATCTGCCCCCGGGTGTTATCAAGATGGTCAAGGTCTATATCGCCATCAAGCGCAAGCTTCAGGTCGGTGATAAAATGGCCGGTCGTCATGGTAATAAAGGCGTTCTTTCGCGGATTCTGCCGCAGGAAGATATGCCCTACATGGAAGATGGCACACCGGTTGAAATCGTCCTGAACCCCCTTGGGGTTCCATCACGGATGAACGTCGGACAGATTCTTGAAACCCACCTGGGTCTGGCTGCACGAGGTCTTGGTAACCAGATCAAAAAGGTGCTGGATGAACAGTACAGCGAGGCTGCGCTTAAAAAGCAGATCAAAAGCGCTTACGCTGATCCGGAACTTGACGATTTTATCGATGGTCTGGGTGAAGATGATCTCCGGATTCTTGGACGCCGACTACAGTATGGCGTACCGATGGCGTCACCGGTCTTCGAGGGGGTCAACGAAGAAAAAATCAAGAATGAACTTGAACGTGCCGGTTTTGCAAAGAGTGGTCAGATGACCCTGTTTGATGGCAAATCGGGCGAGGCTTACAAAGAGAAGGTTACTGTGGGCATCATGTACATGCTCAAGCTCCATCACCTGGTTGATGACAAGATTCATGCCCGCTCCATCGGGCCGTACAGCCTGGTTACCCAGCAGCCGCTGGGTGGTAAGGCGCAGTTTGGTGGTCAGCGCCTTGGTGAAATGGAGGTCTGGGCGATGGAAGCTTATGGTGCTGCCCACGCCCTGCAGGAGTTTTTGACGGTAAAATCTGATGACGTGGCCGGTCGGACCCGCATGTACGAAGCCATCGTCAAGGGTAAGCACACCCTGGAAGCCGGTTTGCCGGAGTCCTTCAACGTTCTGATCAAGGAGCTCCAGGCCCTTTGTCTTGATGTTGACCTGCTGGAAGAAGAATAGTCCAGAGCCTTTTTTAAGGGCTACTGACATTATACATTTTACAGAAACCCAAGCACTCGTCCAATAAGGAGGATGCGTTTTGGAAGATATTTTCAGTCTCTTTGAGCGCCCGAAAGATCCGTTGAGTTTTAATTCGATTCGTTTATCGCTGGCCTCTCCCGATAAAATCCGGGAGCGTTCTTTCGGTGAGGTGAAAAAGCCGGAAACCATCAACTACCGGACCTTCAAGCCGGAGCGTGATGGACTGTTCTGTGCCAAGATCTTTGGTCCGATCAAGGACTATGAATGTAACTGCGGCAAGTATAAACGCATGAAGCATCGCGGCATTGTTTGTGAAAAATGTGGGGTTGAGGTTATCCCCAGCAAGGTCCGGCGCGAACGCCTGGGTCACATTGACCTTGCCTGTCCGGTTGCGCATATCTGGTTTTTGAAGTCATTACCGTCACGTATCGGCGCTTTGCTGGACATGACCCTCAAGGATCTCGAAAAGGTTCTTTATTTTGAGGCTTATGTTGTTCTCGATGCCGGCGACACGCCACTGGTTAAGGGACAATTGCTGCCGGACGACAAGTACCATGAAGCCATGGACGAGTTCGCTGGTCAGTTTGTCGCCGGTATGGGCGCTGAGGCGGTGCGTGAATTACTTGCTGAGCTGGATATGGACGTGATTGGTGAGCAGTTGCGTCTGGAAATGAAAGAAGCGACCAGCGAAGCCAAGCGTAAGAAGGTTTCCAAGCGCCTTAAGGTTGTTAATGCCTTCCGGCAGAGTGGTAATCAGGCTGAATGGATGATTCTTGAAACTATCCCGGTTCTGCCCCCGGAACTACGTCCGCTGGTGCCCCTCGACGGTGGTCGTTTTGCTACCTCGGATCTCAATGACCTCTACCGGCGCGTGATCAACCGCAATAATCGCCTCAAGCGCCTGATGGAATTGCGAGCTCCTGAAGTTATTGTCCGCAACGAAAAACGCATGCTGCAGGAATCGGTGGATGCCCTGTTTGACAACGGACGCCGCGGTCGTGCCATTACCGGTCCGAGCAAGCGGCCACTCAAATCCCTGTCAGACATGCTTAAGGGCAAGGGCGGGCGTTTTCGCCAGAACCTGCTCGGTAAGCGGGTCGACTACTCCGGCCGTTCGGTTATCGTTGTCGGTCCTGAACTGAAGCTCCATCAGTGTGGCTTGCCCAAGAAGATGGCGCTGGAACTTTTCAAGCCCTTTATCTATCAGAAGCTTGAAGAGCGCGGCCTGTCAACCACCATCAAGAGCGCCAAGAAGATGGTGGAAAAAGAAAAAGCAGAAGTCTGGGATGTCCTTGAAGAGGTCATCAAGGAACATCCGGTCATGCTCAACCGCGCACCAACCCTGCACCGCTTAGGTATTCAGGCGTTTGAGCCGATACTGATTGAAGGCAAGGCAATCCAGTTGCATCCATTGGTCTGTACTGCCTTCAATGCTGATTTCGACGGTGACCAGATGGCTGTCCATCTGCCCTTGTCCATCGAAAGCCAGATTGAGGCCCGCGTGTTGATGATGTCAACCAACAACATCCTCTCCCCGGCCAGCGGTCAGCCGATTATCGTACCATCACAGGATATGGTTCTGGGCCTTTACTACATGACCAGGGAGCGCCCTTTTGTTACTGGTTCCGGTAAAATGTTTGTTTCACCGGAAGAAGTGCGCATGGCTTATGACGCAGGCGAGGCAGATCTGCAGGCGGGCATCAAGGTGCGCATGGCTGAAGAAGATGGTGCTCCACTGCAATTAATTAAGACAACCGTGGGGCGAATCCTGCTGAGCGAGGTTGTCCCGGCGGTTATTCCGTTCAAATATGTCAATCTGGTCATGGGCAAGAAGCAGGTTGCCCAGCTGATTGATGTCAGCTTCCGCCTGGCCGGCACCAAGGAAACGGTTATTCTCGCCGATAAGATCAAGGAAACCGGCTTCCGCTTTTCAACCCTCGCCGGTGTTTCCATCTGTCTGGATGATATGGAAATTCCCGCTTCGAAAGAAGCGCGGATCAGCGTCGCTGCGGATGAGGTAAAGGACATTCAGCAGCAGTATACTGAAGGTCTGATTACCGATGGCGAGCGTTATAACAAGGTTATCGATATCTGGGCCAAGTGTACCGAAGATATTGCCGGCATCATGCTCGGCAATATTGCCGTCGACAAGCTTGTTTCTGAGGAAGGTGAGGCCGTCACGGTTCCATCCTTCAATGCCATTCACATGATGGCTGATTCGGGAGCGCGAGGCAGCGCTCAGCAGATCCGTCAGCTGGCGGGCATGCGCGGGTTGATGGCCAAGCCGGACGGCTCTATTATCGAAACTCCGATTACTGCAAACTTCCGGGAAGGCCTGACGGTCCTGCAGTACTTTATCTCGACCCACGGCGCCCGCAAGGGTCTGGCTGATACCGCGCTTAAAACCGCCAACTCCGGTTACCTGACCCGCCGCCTGGTTGACGTCGCCCAGGATGCCATCATTACTGAGCAGGATTGCGATACCCTTGATGGAATCGAAGTTGCCTCCCAGACCGAAGGGGGCGAGGTGATCGAACGCCTCGGTGACCGTATCCTTGGTCGGGTAACCCTGGATGAAGTTGTCGATCCGGTTACCGACGAGGTGCTGGTCGAGGCCAATCAGGTGATTGATGAGGATGGCGTTGCCCGTATCGAAAATGCCGGTCTTGAGCGCGTCAAGATCCGTTCGGTTCTTACCTGTAAGAGCAAGCGCGGTATCTGTGCCCTGTGCTATGGACGGGATCTGGCTCGCGGTCACCTGGTCAATCTCGGTGAAGCGGTCGGTGTTATTGCTGCCCAGTCCATCGGCGAACCTGGTACCCAGTTGACCATGAGAACCTTCCACATCGGTGGTGCGGCTTCCCGGCGCGCCGAGCAGACGGCACTGGAAGCCCGCTATGACGGTACCCTGAAATTTATCAACCTCAATACCGTTGATGACGAGGCCGGTTTGCCGGTAGTCATGAACCGTAAGGGTGAAGTCGCGGTTATTGATGATGCCGGTCGTGAGCGGGAACGCTACTCCCTGGTCTATGGTGCTCACTTGACACGCCAGGAGGGGGCAGCGGTCAAGACCGGAGATGTCCTGGCTGAGTGGGATCCCTACACGGTGCCGATCGTTACCGAGGTTGGTGGAACCGTGCGCTATGGTGATATTGTCGAGGGAATAACGATGGAAGAACAGGTCGATGAGGTGACCGGCCTGTCGCGTAAAGTGGTCATCGAGTCGCGTTCGGCAGAAAAACGCCCACGGATAACCATCAAAGGTGAAGATGGCAAGACTGCCAAGCTTCCAAACGGCGCGCCGGCGCGTTACATGCTGCCGGTTGGTGCCAACATTGCGGTCGAAGAGGGTACGCTGTTACGTCCCGGTGCGATTCTCGCGAAGATCCCGCGCGAAACCACCAAGACCAAGGACATTACCGGCGGTCTGCCGCGTGTTGCCGAGCTCTTTGAGGCGCGCAAACCGAAAGAGGTTGCGGTTATCTCGGAAGTTGATGGCGTCGTCAGCTACGGTAAGGATGCCAAGGGGAAGCGTAAAGTGGTTGTCACTCCCGAGGTGGGCGAGCCGGTTGAATACCTGATTCCCAAAGGAAAGCACATTTCCGTCCATGAAGGCGATTATCTTCATGCTGGTGAGGAACTGGTCGATGGTTCAAGCAATCCCCATGATATCCTGCGGGTTCTTGGCAGTAAGGAGCTCTCCAAATACCTTGTTGATGAGGTCCAGGAGGTCTACCGCCTGCAGGGGGTTAAGATTAACGATAAGCACATTGAGACCATTGTTCGTCAGATGCTCCGGCGGGTCCAGATCAACGATGTCGGTGATACCGTCTTCTTGAGTGATGATCAGATTGATCGCTGGGTGTTTGAAGAAGAGAATGCGCGGGTTCTGGCCGAAGGTGGGCAACCTGCCATTGGTGAACCGATCATGCTGGGTATTACCAAGGCGTCGTTATCAACCGAATCCTTTATTTCCGCAGCCTCATTCCAGGAGACCACCAAGGTGCTTACCCAGGCATCGATTCAGGGTAAGGTTGATGTACTGCACGGTCTCAAGGAAAATGTCATCATGGGCCGCTTGATTCCTGCGGGAACCGGCGTAGCCAAGTACCGTGCCGCAGAACTTAAGACTCCGGAGCCTGAAGTCAAGCTTGAGGCCCCCCTTGAAATTGATGAGTCTGAGACTGAAGACACCGAGGAACTGGAAGACTAAAGACCCTGCGGATTTCTGGCTGTAAAACGCTTTACAGAAAAAGCAAGCCGGGAATAAAAGAGCTTGACAAAGCATAGGTCGATTGATAATGTCTGCGAGTTTTCCTCGCGGAAAGCTTGGTATACAGGTGATTGAAATGATGATAAGAAATCGGGAGCAACAAGATGCCAACAATTAACCAGTTGATTCGCAACGGGCGCCAGAAAAGAGTGACAAAGTCAAGCTCTCCGGCGTTAAAATCCTGCCCACAGCGGCGTGGAGTCTGTACGCGGGTTTATACAACAACACCAAAGAAACCAAACTCGGCGTTGCGTAAGGTCGCGCGTGTGCGCTTGACCAACGGTATGGTCGTTACCTCTTATATCCCCGGGGTTGGTCACAATCTGCAGGAACACTCTGTGGTTCTGATCAGGGGTGGCCGGGTAAAAGACTTGCCAGGTGTGCGCTATCACATTGTGCGTGGAACCCTTGACCTTGCAGGTGTTAAGGATCGTAAGCAGGGACGTTCCAAGTACGGCGCCAAGCGCCCGAAGTAAACAAAGTCTGAAGAAGAGGACCTTATGCCAAGAAGAAGAGAAGTTCCCAAGCGCGTTATTCTGCCTGATCCCAAATTTGGGGATCAGCTGGTTGCCAAATTTGTTAATAACGTCATGGTTGACGGCAAGAAAAGCACTGCCGAGCAGATTGTCTACGGCGCTTTTGATATTGTTGCTGAACGCAGTGGCAATAACCCCCTTGACGTATTCAAGGCAGCTATGGACAACGTTCGTCCAATGCTTGAGGTCAAGTCTCGCCGTGTTGGCGGGTCGACCTATCAGGTGCCGGTAGAGGTGAGCCCGTCACGACGTACTGCTCTGGCAATGCGTTGGCTGGTCACTTATGCCAAGGGGCGCAGTGAGAAGACCATGTGTGAGCGTTTGGCAGGTGAGTTCCTTGATGCATCCAACAATCGAGGCACTGCGGTCAAGAAGCGTGAAGATACCCATCGAATGGCTGAAGCCAATAAGGCTTTTGCTCATTATCGCTGGTAGGCCCGGTTGTTATTAGGAGATAGATTGTGCCTCGTTTAGTACCACTGAATAGAACGCGTAATATCGGTATTATGGCTCATATTGATGCCGGTAAAACAACAACAACTGAGCGGATCCTTTTTTATACCGGGGTGTCCCATAAGTTGGGCGAAGTCCATGATGGTGCTGCTACCATGGACTGGATGGAGCAGGAGCAGGAGCGCGGCATTACTATTACTTCCGCTGCAACCACCTGTTTCTGGAAGGACCATCGTATCAATATTATCGACACGCCCGGTCACGTCGACTTTACTATCGAGGTAGAACGCTCCCTCAAGGTGCTCGATGGTGCCGTTGCTGTGTTCTGTTCCGTTGGCGGCGTCGAGCCACAATCCGAAACTGTCTGGCGTCAGGCCGACAAGTACGGGGTGCCCCGTATTGCGTTTGTTAACAAGATGGATCGAATTGGTGCCGACTTCAACCGCGGGGTTGAAATGATTCGTGATCGGCTGGGAGCCAATCCGCTTCCGCTGCAACTGCCGATCGGGTCGGAAGAAAACTTCCGCGGTCTGGTTGACCTGGTAACCATGAAGGCACTGGTGTGGGATGATGAATCCCTAGGCGCCAAGTACGACGTTGTCGATATCCCTGCTGAAATGGCAGAAGAGGTTGAAGCCGCGCGCGAAGCCCTGCTTGAAGAGATTTCTTCCCACGATGATATCCTGATGGAGAAATATCTCGGTGGTGAAGCGTTAAGTCTTGATGAAATTAAAGCGGCTATTCGCCAGGGAATGAAAAATATTCATTTCTGTCCGGTATTGTGTGGCAGCGCTTTTAAAAACAAGGGTGTTCAGACCCTTCTCGATGCAGTAGTTGATTACATGCCTTCTCCGGTTGATGTGCCGCCAATCAAGGGCCTGCATCCCGACACAGGTGAAGAGCTGGAACGTCCTGCTGCTGACGATGCTCCTTTTGCTGCCCTGGCGTTTAAAATCATGACTGACCCCTTCGTCGGCCAGTTGAGTTTCTTCCGGGTTTATTCAGGCATTGCTGAGTCCGGTTCGACAGTGCTGAATTCAACCAAGGGCAAAAAAGAGCGTTTTGGGCGCCTTCTTAAGATGCACGCTAATAAGCGTGAAGAAGTTAAGCAGGTTTATGCTGGTGATATCGCCGCCGCTGTTGGCTTGAAGCATACGACCACGGGCGATACCCTCTGTAACCCCGATCACCCGGCACTGCTTGAGTCGATGGAGTTTCCCGAGCCGGTTATTCACCTTTCGGTTGAACCCAAGACCAAGGCTGATCAGGAAAAAATGGGCGTTGCCCTCGGTAAATTATTATCCGAAGATCCGTCAATGCGGGTCAGAACGGACGAGGAAACCGGCCAGACTATTCTTTCCGGCATGGGCGAGTTGCATCTTGAGATCATCGTTGATCGCATGAAGCGTGAATTTAAAGTCGAGTGCAACGTGGGTGCTCCGCAAGTTGCCTACCGTGAATCAATTACCAAGACAGTTCAGGTTCAGGGCAAGTTTGTACGTCAGTCCGGTGGCCGTGGTCAGTACGGTGATTGCTGGTTGCGGATCGAGCCGGGGGAACCAGGTGAGGGCTTTACCTTTATTGATGAAATCAAGGGCGGGGTTATTCCACGCGAGTATATCCCGGCTGTTGGCAAAGGTGCAGAGGAAGCGGCTCAGAACGGGGTGCTTGCAGGTTTCCCGATCGTTGATGTTCGGGTTGCTGTTTTTGACGGTTCATATCATGATGTCGACTCTTCGGAGATGGCATTTAAAATTGCCGGCTCCATGGGTTTCAAGGAGGGCGCTAAAAAAGCTGCGCCTGCGCTGCTCGAGCCCATTATGGCGGTTGAGGTGGTTGTCCCTGAAGAGTATATGGGTGATGTTATCGGTGACTTGAACAGTCGTCGTGGACGCATCATGGGGATGGATTCCCGCGCCGGCGCTCAGGTTATTAGCGCCCATGTGCCGTTGTCGAGCATGTTCGGCTACGCTACCGATTTGCGCAGTGCTACCCAGGGTCGTGCGACCTATACCATGGTGTTTGATCATTATGAGCAGGTACCAAAAGCGATCAGTGAAGAAGTTATTGCCAAGGTTAATGGCTAGAGGAGTTTACAATGGCGAAGGCAAAATTTGAGCGGTTAAAGCCGCACGTTAACGTTGGAACGATCGGTCACGTCGACCATGGCAAGACCACCCTGACCGCTGCTATTACCCGGGTGCTGGCCGAGAAGATGGGCAAGGGAGAGGTCAAGGCTTTTGACCAGATCGACAATGCTCCCGAAGAGCGCGAGCGTGGTATTACCATCG
>NZ_JBXUCV010000011.1:0-32394 GCF_057178085.1 Pelovirga sp. C15f | reverse complement strand
GGTCAACAGGGCGATCAGGGTATTACGTAACGTGGTTTTCATGGTGTCCTCCTATAAAGAGCAGCTGAAGATCAGCATGCCGTATTGTTGACATGCTATAAAGCAGGGAGCGTGCCAATCTTCGGAAGCTTCTCCGCAATAATCTTTAACCACACGAATCTATTGAGAAAAAACTTTTATGAAAGCTGGCAGGGGAGGCCTGTGATGCATTCTTATTCCCTGGAGATATATAGGTAAAATATACAGGAAGGGCTAACAGAATGCGCGCCAATTCCCGGCTATAATAGCTAACTGTCTGTCATGTATAAGAAAATTAACTGTATAAAGTCTTTATATGGGGTTTTCTAGGAAGATATTTTATTTATGTCACCAGCAGGGGAGATGGGCAATCCTGTACTTTCTCTGATGGCACCTCAGAATATTTTAAGGGGTCATTAAGTAAAAACCTACTGAGTTGCACTTGCTTCAGGTGCCATGGTATGTACTCAGTGTGATTGATGCATGTGCCGGGGCAAAAGCTTTTTCAGATCTGTCATGCTTTAAACCCTGATAATTTGTCCACCTTTACTACTGATTTTGCCACCAACTCCAGAGACGTTATCATGATACCGGATATCCAATTGCAGCAGATTGCTGCCGACATTTCAGCCGCGCAAACTGCTGTACGGCAAATCGATTCATTTTCTGCCCGTTATCCCACCTTCGATCTTGAGGCTGCCTATGGCGTAGCCCGAATTCACCATCAGCGGCGCCTTGATCAGGGAGCGATGATGGTTGGCCGCAAAATCGGGTTCACCAATCCGGCCATGTGGGCGCGCTACGGCGTTGATCAGCCTTTATGGGCGCCTTTGTATCAAACCACGGTTGCCTATATCGACACCGCGGAGGCAGAGTGCTCTCTTGGTGGATTCACCGAGCCGAAGATTGAACCGGAACTGGTTCTGCATTTCCACCGTACCCCGCCGGTGACTGACGATCCGGCGGCAATTCTTGCCTGTGTTGACTGGGTCGCCCATGCTTTCGAGATTGTTCAGTCTCATTATCCCAATTGGGAATTTTCAGCTGCTGATGTGGTCGCTGACGATGTTCTGCATGGCACCCTGCTGATCGGTCCTCCCTGTAATGTCGCCGATCTGGGCTCCGGATTGATAGAGAGGCTTAAAACCTTTTCCGTCGCCCTTTATGCGCAGGGAGACTTGCGCGAAACGGGAGAAGGCTGCAATGTCCTTGGATGCCCGGCGACAGCAGTTGCTTATCTGCAACAGGTGCTTAATCACCAGCCGGAGTCTTCCACCCTGCAGGCCGGCGAACTTGTTACAACCGGAACAATCACTACCGCACTGCCGGTGAAGATTGGTGAAACCTGGGAAACCCGGATTTCCGGGCTGGATGTGCCCGGACTCAAAGTGCGGTTCACCCGCTAAGGCTTGCCGTAGACAGCAATCGCACTCACGTGCAACGCCCACAGGGTATGATGAATATTCCTGTTATCTTTCATGATGAAATAATGACGGCTCAACCCTGGATAGAGGTTGAGCCGTCGTTGGTTGAAGCATAGGGCTTAGCTACAATCCTCATAGTGAGGAATGTTTACTAAAGGATGTCTGTCCCGCTCTGCAGCAGAAAGTTCGTGAGAGGCTGAACCTTTTCCGGCATCAAGGTGACAAAACAAACCGATGTTGGTCCGATGTTAATACTCAACCTTGCCGCTTTTTGGTCCTTTCCACTCAAAAGAAACAATCTTGCCGTCTTTCCAGCCCACGTCAAAGGTCCTGACGGTTCCAGCCGCTGTCTCAGATTTTTCACAGCTTTCAACCATCACTTCAGCTGTATAGAGAATCGTCCCATTTTTTTTATCCGTGTTGGTGATTTTTGACGCCCCCAGATTACAGGTTTGCAAGGCTTCAGGTACGATTCCCGGTGCCGAAGAATACTTGTTCACAACCATTGCAATCTTTTCTTTTGAGTTCAGAGCTCCCATAAATTCTTTCATTTCCGGGGTAACGGAATTACTGCAACCCGCTAAAAATAGACATATGACCAGGCTTGTTAAGAAAGTTTTCATGCTGTTTTTCCTCCAATTGGTGTTGTTATTGAGCCTTCTGAACCAATAATGATGATGATCAATTATTTCTATTACCTGTTTGTTTACAGGTTGCTGGTAAGCCGTATCGATCAGGCTGTTGTCATTGCCAGTAGTGGCTGCGCGCTTTTTTCAATGTCCTCACCGATGATGACCAGAAAATTCCCCCCAGGGAGTTCTTCAGTTGTCGGGGTCAGGCTGTGAGATCCCGGTACATATTGATAATAGTAGCGATCTTGGTCGTCTGTGAATTGCATGACGCCCTTCATCCTGAGGACTTTCTCTGACAAATTTGTCGCGCTTGCCAGGAACAGCTCCTTCTCCAGGGGAGATTTCAGTTCGACCAAAATGGTGGAGATATTTTGAGTGCCATGAATATGGTGTTTTGTTGTGCTGATCAGTTTTAGACTGTCTTCCAGCTGGCTATTGCCAGTCAGGTTGACACCATAAAGCTGGGGAGCTGAAAAATTACCATGGTTACCCTGATGAATAGCCACGCAGGGATTTAGTCTTTGGATGTATTCTGTCAGCCTTTTGAGCTCAGCCGCCGTGACGCCGGCCGTCTTGTTCAACAAGATCACATCTGCAAGGATAACCTGTTCTCTGGCAACGCCATACTTTTCCAAGGTTGCCACTCCTTGCGTGGCATCAATGACGGTTGTGATCGAGCAGAATTCGAGTTGATCCTCCAGTTCGGACACTTCACTTAAAAAATTGGCCGGATTAGCCAGCCCGGTTGTTTCTACAACGACAAAGTCAGGTTGAAAACCGGAAATCATTTCTGACAGGGCCAGCTTCAAACTCCCGGACAGGGTGCAGCAGATACATCCCTCGTCCATTTCAGTTACAGCGTAATGCTGACCAATCAGGTGGGTATCAAAACTTTTGGCTCCAATTTCATTTTGAACGATTGCAACGAAAGCGTTGCGCGCGGTCTGGTTTTCGATGAAGTGATTCAGGAAACTGGTTTTGCCTGATCCGAGAAATCCGGTCAGTATGATTAATTTTGGACGCTCAGTGATGCCCATTGAATTTTTATCGACACTGAAGCGGGCTCCGGGCACCTGTACTTGCCACCAGGCTTCATCTGCATACTCAAGGGGTTTATCCATGGATGAATGCCACAGCATATCGGTTTGTAAGGCGCCCCGCTCAGGGGCTGAAAAGGAGCTATCGGCCCCCCAGGTTAATGCGAGGCTAATCACTTTAAGATCTGGATGGTGTTCCTGTTGGAGTCGCTGATTATGATGGTAGATATGCTGATGGCCGGTCCCATAACTGCGTTGCAGGTGTCCTGGCGCCTCTTCAAGGCAGAAACTGAACGAAGCGGCGATGACCCTGAAAAAACTGAGGGCAAGGGAGAAGGCAGCAAGATCCTGATCAGCCTCGCCGGGTTCAATGACCTGCACCTGCCGGTTTTCTTTGGTAATGATCACACCATCGGCACTGACCAGGGTTAGTTGATCTGCCGCCACAAGTGAAAGCTCTACGGCTTTTTTTTGTGAGTGAAATGTAAGGTTAAGCTGGCCGATGTGGAAAAGAACTTTTAAAGTTTCATGGCTTGTAAATTCGCGGACATGATGCAGGTAGTCTGGGTGCAGGGCTGCGATGCAGGCCGCGACAGAAAAGGATTCCAGATACTCCTCTTCTGGTGAAGGGAAATAATAGAGGTCGAAGGTGGCAGGACTCTGGCCGTGCTGTAGCGCTGCTCCTACAAAATTGAGCCCAAAAACGCCCTCCTGCGCGGCGATTTTGACACTAAAGCCATTATCCGGACATTCTTTCACTCCGCGCCAGCCCAGGCGCTGTCGGACGCCCGGAATGAAATTGGAGCGTAACATAATGACAGGCAGCAGTTTTTCGGTGACCTGCTCCGCATCAGCAAGGACGGCCGGTGGCAGAATGGTGTTCAGTCTTCTTAACATGGTTTTCGGCCTCATCATCCTGTGGCGCGCTGTCGGGCTGTCCAGCAAGGACAGCCCGACAGTTCACTTGCAAACGGCAATTTGTTCAGGTTACCCGAATGTTATGACATCGCCATTGCCTAAATAAGCCTTATCTTTCGAGCGGTTTTGAGCTGTCCCTTCAATGACGGGGTACCCTTGCGAGATAAACTTCTTGGCACACAAAACCCCGGTGCAATGGTTGCAACCAATGCGATCAAAATCATAGTTGCGCAGGGAAATTACCAGATCGTCATACTTCGGGTCCCAGTCGTCGAATGGTGAAATGTGGAGGCCGCCATAGATTCCGTGAAAATTGTCATTTTCATATTTGATTTCTTTG
Source organism: Pelovirga sp. C15f (assembly GCF_057178085.1). Taxonomy (NCBI): domain Bacteria; kingdom Pseudomonadati; phylum Thermodesulfobacteriota; class Desulfuromonadia; order Geobacterales; family Geobacteraceae; genus Pelovirga; species Pelovirga sp. C15f. The sequence continues at coordinate 28,025 of NZ_JBXUCV010000011.1, read as the reverse complement.
TAGGCGGTTTCGGCAAACTGAATGATCCCCTGGTGACAACAACCGGTGACGCTGACCAGGCCTTTGTCGGCAACGTTAAAATACATCGATTGCTCACCGTAAACCCGGCAGATAATCGGGATATCGAAAACAAATGTCGCCATACCGGGAATGTGTGGATTCAACCCTGTCGGGAGGGTGACAACTTGACCTGTATGACCACAGTCCTTGATGTACTGCAATCCTTCCGAGTAAAACCCTTCAGGAATATAGATGGTGATGGTCGGGTCATATTTGAGGGTGACCGGCAGACCCCAGAAGTGATCGAAGTGTTCGTGAGAGATGAACAAGGCTTCAATCTCCCGATTGAGCAGCATCTTGTCGATCCCTTCACGTTTGAAGCATTCGTGGGTCCAGGCATAGCTCCAGCCGGTATCGAGTAAGAATTTACGCTTTTCCCCGGACATTTCTTCAACTTCGATCAGCGCGGCAAAGCCACCGGCATTTTCTGGAGACACACAGTTTTTAACACAAATGTCCCAGGCCTCATCAACCCTGTCAGGCAGCAGGTGCTTGATTTTATCTATGCCCTCCTGGTAGCTGCCTTTTCCCAGCCCCTTGCCGTTGCCGAAAGGCGGCCAGTTGTAATCGTACTGATTGACCAGCAAGCCACCCGCTCCCTTGATGTCACCCATCAGAACGGAATTTTCAAACCAGCTGGTTTCGCTGACATTGGTTACCTTGACGCTTTTGCAGACACCAATATCAGTCATCTTCCTGACAGTTTCAGTGAAGTGTTTTTTTCTAAGGGGTGAATAGGAGTAGACCCCCATGGCACCGAGCATGCCAAGGCCGATACCGGTTGTCGCTCCTTTAAGAAAATCACGGCGTTTGATTTTTTCAGACATGATATTATCTCCTGAGTTGCGGCTATTTGATCGGATCGATCGATTGCTAGAAATATGGCAACGCCCAGACGGTAACAAAGAAGAACACAACTCCCATCACCGTGCCTGCACCGAGTCCGAGACCGAATGTGGGCGTCGGCTTGATTCCTTCAATCTGCTCCTGATGAGCGCTATGTTCAGCCGCGAGTTCTTCAGCTGTCTTCGGCACCATCTTCCAGCCGGGCCAGTTATCCATGAACCAGTGATGAACCAGCATCAGGTTGACCAGCCAGATCATCGGGATCATCGGGAACTGCTGGGGATGGGAGAAACCCTTCTGGGTACCGAGGAACAGGTGCGAGACCTTGTAGTAAATGACGTACAATGCCACGCTCGCCACCAGGGTGATCAGGGTCCTTACCGCTACGTTCACCGGCAGGCTGAACTTGCGCGGCCAATTGCCGCAATAGAAGTTGAGAAACAGGGCCGGTACCAGGAAGAAAATAGCCATTTCGCCCACGTGCAGCCAACGCCAGTCGGGAGCGGCGTCACGGCGGGTGCCGCGGATAGCTTCGCCCCAGACCAGTTCCTGGGCGAAATAAAGAAAGAAATGGATTGCCAGAGCGATGCCGATGATGCCAAAGAAACAGGCCAGTCGTCGGGTCCAGTCATGCTTGATAAGGCTGAAGGGATAACGCTCCCAGATAGTCTCCACCAGCCACACCACCACCGTACAGCACATGATCCAGCTGACATGGAAGTTACCTGAGACGGTGTCAGCAAACTCTTCCCAGTAAGGGGGAGCAATTGAAGTAAAGTATTGCCACGGGTGATAGAGGATACCCATGTGCGGATGCATGGTGACGAAGTAGATGAGGGTGGAGAAAAAGAAGGTTATCGTCAAGATGGAGAAGCCTTTCACCGGCTGCGGCATCTTGGCCCAAGGCGCCTCTTCCAGGGCCACCACCCAGGCCGGCGACAGCCAGGAGGCGATGGCGGCGAACATCAGGATGGCCAGACTGGCATATTCAATAGCGAAGAAGCTGGTGATGCCGGGAAGCTTTTCGAGTTGCTCCGGGTTGAAGTAGGCCAGCCCGTAGTTGCCGAGAAAGCCTTCGAAAAAGCCCTTGATCAGCAGCAGCATGATGCCGACAGATACCAGCGTCAACACCGTGCCCTTTACCAGGGGATGGGCTGTTTCCAGCCAGTTGCGGCGGAAGGGCCAGTAGTTGAACAGATAGACCATCCAGATCATCATGATCAGCCACCAGCGACAATACATGTAACCGACATAGGGGGTATACATGCGCATCAACCCGCGTGGATCCTGAAATATCCACCAGGTGGCGTAGAACACTGCCAGCAGCAGTAACAGGCTGACCAGGGCGGGAAACGGCCCAGTCCAGCGTTTGACCAACTTGCGTTCCTCCAGGAACCCCGCGCCAAACCTTTCCATAGACACACTCCTTCGGCAAATTGCCGCGCTTGTGAAAGCCGACACTGGCGCCCGGCTTCACCTCTGCCCCTCCGTTTGGTAAGAAATCTAGCCTGCCTGCTGCTGCATGCGCTGGCGAATGGCCCGCGCCAATTCCTCCGGGTCACCCTGTGGATCCAACCCCAGGCGTTGCGCCTCGTCCGCCAGCAGAGCCAGCGGCAGGTCGGCTAACAGCGGATCCGGCAGGCTGGGTGGAGAGGGTTCACCGGCAGCCAGCGCCGGCCACAGCTGGAATGCCAGCCGTACCGTTCCCTGTCCCATGTGGCGGAAAAATTCCTTGCGCGACAGGTTCTGTGGCATAGCAACTCCTTACTGCATTGTCCCTGTATGTGCAGCCGCTATGATCGGCGACAGGGGGATCTGTTTGAGTTCGGCAAAGGCGATGCAGGTATTGACGACCTTGCGCCGCAGGCTCGCCATCGCCTCAGCGCTGTCATGACGCTTAAGGGCACGCAGGATGTGGACGATATCGGCGAACATCTTGTCGCGCTCAATCTCGTTGAAGGCGAAAAAATCAGGGAACATAACGGAGGAACTGGCGCAAAAGGGAGTGACGATCTCACTGATGACCGGATTGCCGGTGGCAGCAGCGATGATGTGAAAAAAGTCGCGGGTGCGGTGTTTGATACCGTCCCGATCCTTGTGCACGATGGCCTGCCCCAGCTCAGCAGTGCACTGCTCCAGTCGCCGCTGATGCGCTGCCGTAATCCGCTGAGCGGCAAGGGCAACTACTTCCGGCAGGAACAGGTAGGCGGCCTCGAAGCGTGACATCAGCTTGCTGAAAGATTCTGTCGGAGTATCCGCCTCCACCCTGCAGGGTTCTGCCGACAGCAGATAGCAACCACTGCCCTTGCGGATAGCGACCACCCCCAGCCCCTCCAGCCGCCGCAGGGTACTGCGCAGGGTGTTGCGACTGACGCCGAACTCTACCGCCAGCTGCCGTTCTGCCGGCAGACGCTGCCCCGGCAGCCAGACACCGGCGGCGATCCGTTGCCGGAGGTGTGTCTCAAGCCGTCGTTCCTGTCCGCAATGGGGTTCGCCAATATCCATAATGGTTCTACCAATTTCAGTGTTGAATTGTTTAAACTTGATTTATTCATATTTAACCGTAAAATAGAGCATAGTCAACTGAAATATAGAACTTTTTTGGTTCTACCAATTAATTAGAAGCAGCAGTTTTGCACACAGGAGTCAGCATGAATGGATCGGAAACCGGTGGTGAGATAATAGCGATAACGGATCTGCAGGAGAGCCTGGGCGCCTTGCCGGCCTTGCTGTGGCGGATCGAGGTCGCCCGCTCCCGTATCGAATTCCTTAACTGGCAGGCACAGCCGGGTCTTGGGCTGGATGTGCCGCAGCTGCTGAAAAATCGGGATTATCGCGACCGGTTTATTCATCCGGAGGACCGCACGGCGCTGGATGAGCTGATGCAGAAGCTGCGGCGGGGGGAAGGGGGGACGTTACTGTTTCGGGCGCTGGGCGCCGGTGGCCGGATTCTCTGGTTCAAGCTGTCCGGCCGCCGCAGCCTGCAGGACGACGGCTTCATGGCCGGTCATCTGCTGGAACTGTCCACGGTCGTTGATGATATTCGCCGGAGGACGGCTTCTGCATCCGTCCCGGCACCCTCCCAGAAGGCGGTGCCGGCCCAGCAGCTACAGCAGGAGATGCGCGGCATCAACCGCATCGACAAGGTGCTGCAACTGCTGTTTGAAAGCCAGTCTGAGCCGCTATTTGATGCCATTATCTTTTCCGACATCCACGTCCGTAAAAACCAGGTGGTGGTCTACAGCTGCGGGGTTCCACTGTCCAGCTTGCCGCAGGGCAAGGTATTCCCCTACGAGGGCACGATCGCCGAGAACATCCTCCAGTTCGGGCTCGAAAACCTCATCGTTGACGATACCCATGACAGTATCAAGGCCATCGACTGGGCACTGTTTGTGCCGGCGGGTATCCGTTCCTACTTTGCCAAACCCTTCTATCACGGCCAAAAGTTGCACAGCGTGCTGATCCTTTGTGCCACCACTCCTAACCGCTTTGCCGGAACCACAGTCGCCAGCTTTGAGGGGCTTTACCCGCCCTTTCTCTGTGGGCTGAAACAATGGCGCCAGCGCAACAAGGTTCCGGCATGAATCCGTGAAGGGACTACCGAACAATCTTACGCTGGGAAACTTTTACCCCATCGGTGAGTTCCGCTGCAGGGTAAAGAACAACTTGTTCTCCCTCCTCCAGACCCTTCAGCACCTGAGCTGTGATGCCGTTGTTTTTTCCGATCTCGATTGTCCGGATGGTTGCGGTGCCGCTATCAACGACAAACACGCTCCATTGCTTGCCATCACGAAACAGCGCGCTGGAGGGAACCAATATGGCATCTTCTTTTTGCCAGATGATGATTTGTGCTTCAACACGAAAGCCGTGACCAAGCTTTCGTCGCGACTCCTGCGGGTCAGTAAAGCGGATTACAGCGTTGACCCGCTGCTCCTCAACTCCGAGGGCGGAGACCTTGGTAAAGCCCCAGGGATCGACGCGGATAACGACACCGTTTAAGTTCTCCTGACCTCCCCAGGCCGAAAAGATCACCTTGTCATCCGGAGCAACCTGCACCGCATCGGAAGACAGGAGTTCGACAACGACTTCGAGATCGTGATCGATGTTGCCTATCTCCAATACCGCCGTTCCGGCGGCCAGCGTTGCTTCACTTTCCTGCATGACCCGAAGCACCTGACCATTGCTTGGCGCATAGAGGTTGATTGCCTTTGCCAAATCACTATCAACCGAAGTTTGACCGTCAATTTCCATCAGCCGGGCACGGGCGTTGGCAAGATTCGCCTGGCGCTCGGTGATTACCGCCTGCGCAGAGGTGAGCGCGGCTTCGGCGATCCGTGCCTGACGGATCGCCCGGTCCAGTGTGGCCTGACTTTCAAGGTTGGATTCGCGCAGGTTCCTGGTTCGTTTCAGTTCTGTCGCAGCTAGCTTTTGGTTGGCAGTAGCCTGGCTGCGCTCGGCGTGAGCCAGTCGCAACGCCGCTTCAGCAGCGGCCACCTCGGCGTCGGCTTGAGCGCGGCTACGGGCATCAAGCGGGGTCGGCCTGGCCGGCAGCATCACTGCAACAATACTCTTGCCGGCAATCACCTGATCACCGGGCAGGGCATCGACCCGGAGCAATCGGCCGGTGACCGGCGTTGAGACAATATAGGCGTCCCGGACCCGGGTGCGCCCTTCTTCGTCGATCGAGACCAGCATGGAACCACGCTCCACACCACCGATATCCACCGCCAGCGGCTGGGGCCGGAAGGCCAGAGCCAGGGCCACAACGAGCAGCAGGAGTACTCCCAGAGTAAGATATGTTCTGGATATTTTCTTCGCCATTCCAACTACTCCCGTGTTTTAAGGGCGGAGACCAATTCCGCCCGGTCCATGTCGCGCTTCACCAGCCAGCCTGAGACCGCTGCCGCAGCAAGGACCGCGACTGCCGCGCCGGCATAGCTTTGTGCCGAGACGGTAGCGGGGATCTGATACAGGTCGGTGCTGAACCCTGCGGCGATCGCGTAAGACAGAAGGTATCCAAACAACGCACCGACCGGCAACGCCAACAGGGTAACGACCGCCAGTTCACCCAGCAGTACAAATGCCGCTTCACCGTTGCTAAAGCCGATCACCCGCAGGCTTGCCAGATCCCGCGCCCGTTCGGCATAAGCGATCCGGGCGGCGTTATAGACGATACCGAAGGTGATCACCCCGGCAATGGCTGCCATGATATAGCGCATCGCCCCGGCCCCGGTATCCATTTGTTTCTGCAACGCCGCGCGGGTATCGCTTTTCAAACTGACCCCGGCCACTGCCGGTATTTCCTTGAGGGTACGGTAAATCGCACCGCTCTGGTCGCTGTCGATACGTAAGTACGCGGCAGAAACACGGTTCGGCTCTTTCAGGACGCGGTTCAGTGATTCCCGTTGCATATAGGCAGGCGCCCCTAAAAGGGTATTGGCGACGCCGACAACCGGGATGAAGAGGGTCGGACGCCGCCCCTCGCGAACCTCAACCGTCAACAGATCACCGGGACTCACTGCGAGGATATCCGCCAGTGCCTTGGCCAGCACGATCCCCCCTTCGTCCAGCTGGATCGTCGCCAGGTCATTGTCCACGGCGCGGTTAAGGCGCGGCGACTCAACCAGGCCATTGATTGCGCCTCGGTGGCTTCGCAACCCGTTGCGCAGTATAACCGGCACAACGCGCACCGGTTCCACCTCGAGCACCCCGGGCAGCCGTTGCAGTTCGAAGATCACCTTGTCGGAAACCGCCTCGTTAAAGCTGATGGTCAGGTCGCTATGATCGACAACGTTGAAGGTCAATTCAATCATCCGCTCGAAGCCCACCATAATGCCGATCATCGCCACCGACAAAGCCATGCCGGCTGCGATGCCGATCAGCGCGCCCGCCATGCGCCCAGGCTGCCGGGTCAGACGGCGCAGGACCATGCGGCTGGGCTGATCGAGCATGCGGTTCAAGGCCATGCCGATTTGCCCGCTTCGGCTGTAGTCCGGAGGCACCGGAGGACGCATGGCAGCCGCGGGAGTGAGCGCAAAAACACGGTGAAGAACCAGCAGGCCACCCGCCGATGCCGAGCCGACGCTGACCAGAAAACCGATCACGAAAGACGCCGGATCAAGTTGGAAAACCAGAAAGGGAAACTTGAAGTACAGCAGATAGATATCCACCAAAGCCCGGCCACTGGCGATCCCCAGCAGGCAACCTGCCAAAGCGCCGCCGACGGCGATGGCAAGAACCAGTTTGAAGTAGTGCACACCAACTTCCAGGCTGCTGTAACCGAAAGCCTTCATCAACCCGATTTCTTCCCGTTCGGCCTGGACCATCCGCGAGATGACAATGTAGAGCAGGAATGCGGCCACAGCGAGAAAGATCGGCGGCACACTGGCGCTGGTGGCGCGCAGACCATCGATTTCTTCGCTGACGAAACGGTTGGAGGCCTGATCTTCTCGGCCGTAAGCACCGCGACCACCGTATGCTTCCAGCAGTCGGTCCACGGCATTCAGTATGGCCAGCAACTGAGCATTGGGACCAAGCGACAGCAATGCTTCGTTAAAGGCTCCTTCCATGTCGTAGGCGGCGGCCAGCGCCGTGCGATTCATCCAGATGACGCCGAAACGGGAGTCATCGGAGATCAGTTCTCCGGGTGCCGTTGTGTAGAGGAACTCCGGAGCCATGGCCAGGCCGACGATGCGCAGATTGCGCCGTGCACCGTTCATGGTCGCGGCGATCTGGTCGCCGGGTCGCAGTCCGTGCGCCGTAGCGAAACCCTGCAGCAGCAGGATTTCGTCAGGATGGTCGCCCTCCAATTGGCGCCCCTCGGTGAGGTAGATCTCGTTCAGTCGAGGTTCACCAAAGTCGGGGAGTGAGACCGCTTGCGCCTGCAACGGCAGATCCCGACCGGGCAGGTCGATCAGGGCACCACCGGTCACCCGTCCTTGGGCGGCGGCTACTCCGGCAATGGTCGCGAGATTGGCGATGAGCTGTTCGGGAGCGCGATTGACCGGTGCGAACACCTCGGCGAAGCGGTAGCGTTCGTAGTAGGCCCGCCGGGTTTCGTCAAGCGAGGTGATCAGGCCGGATTGCATCACCTGCAACAGCACACCGACGGCAATGACCGCGCCGATAGCGACAGCCTGTCCCTTGATGCGCCAGAGATCGCGCAGCAGCTTGCGATTCAAAGGAGTCATCTGCGGCTCACCATTCGATATCCTCCGGGTTGTCCTTGGTTTGATTTTCGACGACTTGGCGGATCGCTCCGTCGGCGAAATGAATCACTCGGTCGGCCATGGCGGCGGTCGCCGCCGCATGGGTGACGATCAGCACCGTCGCACCAAGCTGCTCATTAATGTCTTTGAGCACCTTGAGCACGCTACGCCCGGTGGTGCTGTCAAGGGCGCCCGTCGGTTCGTCGCAGAACAGCACCGTCGGCTGCTTGGCGATCGCTCGGGCAATGGCGACCCGCTGCTGTTCCCCTCCCGACAATTGGGAAGGAAAGTGATCGGCCCGCGCGCGCAGTCCTACCAGCGCAAGGGCCTCGACCGGGTCGAGCGGATTGTTGGCAATTTCGGTGACCAGCTCGACATTTTCGCGGGCAGTGAGACTCGGCATCAGATTGTAGAATTGAAAGACAAAGCCGACATGCTCGCGCCGGTAACGGGTGAGCTGGACATCGCTCATGGCGCTCAGCTCCTTGTCCTGAAAATAAACCGTCCCTTCGGTGCCCCGATCCAGACCACCGATGATATTCAACAGCGTCGATTTGCCGCTGCCGGAGGGTCCGAGCAGGACGACCATCTCCCCGGCAGGGATGTCCAGATCGACACCACGTAAGGCATGCACCGCTGCCGCTCCTTCGCCGTAGACCTTGGTCAGGCCCCTGGTGGTGAAAGTCGACAAGGATTTTGTTGTGAATTCGTGCTGCACATCATCCCCCTGAAAATACACGTCTATTCAATGGTCTCCAGCCGACAAGCCATCTTTTCTCCATCCGCCTGAGCCGGAAAACCAGCGCATGTGTATAAGTTTACTTGTTCTGAGCAGAACTTCTTTGAAAAAATGCAGCCACTGTCCGTATTGACATCTTTGCGCCGACTTTTTTCGGAGACAGTTTTTGTTTAAGCCCGGCCGCCATGGCCGTCTCCTTCCTTGCAAAAATGACAACGCTGAGGTAATCATAAGACCATCCCGATCAAGGGGCTTGTCTCGGGATCGCTTGAGCTGACGCACATCTTAAGCGCAGCTCAAGCGATCAGAAGACCTGAGATCGCTTTCATGCCTACTACACTGCAGCACTGGATACAATGTACTGTTGTTCGCGGCAAGGTGAACATATGAATTCAAATGACAAACGCTATCAAACCTATCTTGATATCCTGCGCGAGGAGCTGATTCCCGCAATGGGCTGCACCGAACCGATTGCTATTGCCTACGCCTCAGCCCGAGCACGTGATGTTCTGGGTACCCAGCCTGACCGGGTCATGATCGAAGTCAGTAGAAATATTATAAAAAATGCAAAGAGTGTCATTGTTCCCAATACGGGCAACCTCAAGGGAATTGAGACATCTGTTGCCGCAGGGGTCGTTGCCGGGCAGGCAGAAAAAATCCTGGAAGTCATTTCATCGATTGATGATTCAGGCCGAAAAAGAATAATAGAGTTTCTGCATAATAAAGAGATAAAAGTCGTTGAAATAAACAGCAATTTGCCCTTTGATTTGATAGTTACCGTTTTTTCCGGGACGTCTCAAGCCAGTGTTCAGATTTCTCACTACCACACGAATATTGTTCGTATTACCAAGGATGATGAAGTCATTTACAGTGATCAGGATTGCGCTGAAGTAGACATTCCCGAACTGGCTGATCGCTCAACCCTGAATGTCCGAGACATTCTCGATTTCGCCGAGTCAGTTGATCTCAAGGATGTCGAGGAGTTGTTGCAGCAGCAGATCGACTACAATATGGAGATCGCCACTGAGGGTTTGAAAGGCGATTGGGGAGCCAATATCGGGTCCGTTCTAATGGACGCCTGGGGCGATGACGTCAAAGTCAGGGCAAAAGCGTTAGCTGCTGCTGGTTCAGATGCAAGGATGGGTGGATGCAGTCTGCCGGTCATGATTGTTTCAGGCAGTGGAAACCAGGGGATTACCGCCTCCGTTCCGGTGATTGAATATGCCGGAAAACTCCAGGTCGACCGCGATACCCTGCTGCGCGCCCTGCTTGTTTCAAACCTGATTACAATTCATCAAAAAACCGGGATAGGTCGCCTTTCGGCATTCTGCGGTGCCGTAAGCGCAGGCTGCGGCGCCGGGGCAGGTATCGCCTGGTTGCACGGCGGCCGTTTTGAGGAAGTAGCCCATACGATTGTCAATGCCTTGGCGATCGTCGCAGGGATTATTTGCGACGGAGCAAAACCTTCTTGTGCAGCTAAAATCGCCTCTTCCGTCGACGCGGGTATTTTGGGGTTTCTGATGTTTCAGAGGGGGCAGCAATTTTATGGAGGTGACGGCATTGTCACCGAAGGGGTGGAAAATACACTAGAGAATATCGGTCGTCTGGGGCGTGACGGTATGCGTGAAACCGACAAAGAGATCCTTCGCATTATGCTGGGCGAATAGGATTTAAACCTGAACACGACCATGCAACTTGCGTATCGGGCCTGTAAAAGATTTTATATTAATGGCTCTTCTTTTTAAATATGTTTCATTCAGACAGTCCCAATCAATCACCACTTCTTGAATGTGAAAGACCTTCCTTGACTGCCAGACGGGTCTTTCCGGTAAAGCAGGAACTCCTGGATGCCCTGGAAAAACCAGATAAACGAAAACTACCATGGCTTTGAGCTTGGTCCGATTCGGCCGCCGAGTGAAGCCGGCAGCCTGCTTCTGCGGGTGACGCGCAATTGTCCCTGGAACAAATGTACATTTTGTGGACTTTACAAAGGGCAACAGTTCAGCATCCGCCCGGCAGATCATGTCTGCAAGGACATTGATCGGGTGCGCTATTTCGTCGATAAAATCAACCAGGCCGGCAACGGGGTCTCGGCGACCGGAAACAACCTTGCAACTCTTCAGGGAGGTGCTGCGGCTGCAGATCAGATGGCATTTCATTCGGCCTTGACCTGGATGCGCTGCGGGATGAAGTCCGTCTTCCTTCAGGATGCTAACACCCTGATCATCAATCCTGATGATCTTGTCGCCATCCTGGAACATCTTCGTCAAACATTTCCTCAGGTTGAGAGGGTGACAGCCTATGCCCGCTCTCATTCAATTGCCCGCATCAGCGATAGCGACATGGCTCGCCTTGCCGCCGTCGGACTCAACCGGATTCATGTCGGTATGGAGTCGGCGTGTAATGAAGTGCTCGATATGATCAGAAAAGGTGTCGACAAGCAAACCCACATCCTTGCCGGACAGAAGGTGAAGAAGGCGGGCATCGAACTTTCTGAGTACTTCATGCCCGGCTTAGGAGGTGAAAAACTCTCACGTGAAAACGCTCTCGAATCCGCCGCTGCATTGAGCCGGATTGATCCCGATTTCATTCGCGTTCGCACGCTGGCGATCCCCGAGATGATTGAGCTTCACAATGACGTAAAGGCCGGACGCTTCAAGCCCCTGGGGGACAAGCAGAAGGCGGAGGAGTTGCTGTTGTTTTTAGATAACCTTCACGATATCGGCAGTATCGTCAAGAGCGACCATATCCTCAACCTGTTTCAGGAGGTGGAGGGAAAATTACCCCAAGATCACACGGCGATGACGGCCCCGATAAGGGCTTTTCTGAATATGCAGCCACGAGAACAGATGCTCTTCATGGTGGGTCGCCGAACCGGCATCTTCTCTCGCCTTGCCGACCTCGATGACCGGATGTTGCGTGGCCATGCTGAACGGGCTGTGGTTGCTCACCAGGTGACCCTGGAAAATGTTGAAACCCGGACCGCTGAAATGACGCATCGTTTCATTTAGCAAGGCAATGTGAACGGTCGCCGGACAAAACTCACCAGGGACTTTCAACATTGATGATTCCAGGGATGGCATACTGTCTGTGGATGCGGGAAGCCTCTGCCGCTTGAAAATGAGAAGAGCCGCCCATCGATTGCGGCCGGGCCAAAGATAATCAGTCCCATACCGTCTAAATTTTTACCTGCTTATTGCTCTCCGATAAATATGCCACCAGGCAGAATGGTACTGAACGGAATAAGGAAGGTGACCAGCAAGAATCGGGTGGTTTTCCTCCGATGGCATCACTATGCTGTTGTAAAGCAGCAGTTCCATGGAAATCCTGATAAAAATGAATTGTTGGTATTTTAAGTGACGTTCCGGAAAGTGAAAACAATCTGTTCAGCGGGAACTGTCTGGTTGCCTCAGCAGGCTGAAAAAAACAATCACATTCTTTTGCCGGCACCAGCTTTACAGCTGATTTTAATCGGACGATGATCGTCGTTGCGCTATTCCTCTCAAGTATAACCGTCAGCGCGACGGCCAGGAAGTACGATGCCGATTATGATGATAAGGATTTTTTGTATAACATTCAGAAAACAACCTACAAAGACGGTCATGGAGAAGAGTCAATGGATAACTCTGACTATAGACGCATTGAGCAGGCGATCGCTTATCTGGTGGAACATGCATTAGAGCAGCCATCTCTTGACGAGGTTGCAAAACACATCGGCTTGAGTTCCTATCATTTTCAACGTTTGTTTAAATCCTGGGCCGGCGTCAGCCCTAAGCGCTTTCTGCAATATCTGACCATTGAACATGCCAAGAAGCTTTTGCACGATTCCGTTTCTGTGCTTGATACCGCCCTTGATGTGGGACTCAGCGGACCGGGCCGTTTACATGATCTGTTTGTGAGTGTTGAGGCAATGTCGCCGGGAGAGTTCAAAGCGCAGGGGAAAAATCTGCTCATCAGCTACGGGTTTCACGCCACCCCTTTTGGCGAATGCTTGCTGGCTGTCACCCCTCGGGGAATCTGCAGCCTTGCTTTTGTTGAACCAGAAACTAGATCGGTAGCCCTGGATGAATTACGGGCGACCTGGCAGGAATCGCTGCTCGTTGAGGACCAGAGTGCAGGTACGGAGATTGTTAAGCAGATTTTTTCTCAAACTCGCGGTGAGTTGCAGTTTCCGCTTAAGGTTCTGCTGAAAGGGACAAATTTCCAGATCAAGGTCTGGAAAGCCCTGTTAAGCATTCCTGATGGGAATGCCGTCTCCTACGGTTCTTTGGCTAAGGCAATCGGCCACCCCAACGCCCATCGGGCAGTAGGTACCGCTGCCGGACACAATCCGATTGCCTACCTGATACCTTGTCACCGGGTACTCAGGGCAAACGGAGAAATTGGCGGCTATCATTGGGGACCATCGCGCAAGCGGGCAATCCTTGCTCGCGAAGCCGCTTGCTGTGATCATGCAACTTCCTTATCTGCTCTGACCGTCCACCGATGTCAAAACTGATTATTCCGTTTGAGATGATGTAAATCTTCAGGAGTTGCACACGCAGACAGCAAATCTATATAATCAAGGAGATTGCGGCACATGTCGTCATTCGTCCTACAGAAGGTGTCACTTAAATGGCCTTAGCATTTTTTGCCGTCGCTCTTGGACTAGCGCTTTTAGTCTGGAGTGCCGACCGTTTTGTGGCAGGATCAACAGCAACAGCACGGCATTTTGGAATGCCGCCGCTTTTGATCGGCATGGCGATCATCGGTTTCGGCACTTCTGCGCCGGAAATGGTGGTTTCGGTCATTTCGGCCGCGCAAGGAAATCCCGGTATTGCTCTGGGTAATGCCTATGGGTCGAACATCACCAACATTGCGTTGATCCTCGGCCTGACGGCGCTGATCAGTCCCATCGCCGTTCATTCGCAGGTATTGAGGAAGGAATTGCCGATTCTCACCGGCATCACGATCCTGGCCGCATGGCAGCTTTGGGATGGCGAAATTACCCGACTCGACGCTCTGGTACTGTTGGGGATATTTGCCGGTCTGATGATTTGGACTTTCAGGCAGGGCATGCAGAAAAAAGATGATGCACTCGGGGCAGAGCTGGCAGAAAAACTGGACGCCCACGTCATGCCACTGCGCCAGGCGGTTGTTCGGCTGACCCTTGGCTTGTTGGTGCTCATTGCCAGCTCCCGGCTTCTCGTTTGGGGCGCTGTAACAATTGCCCATGGCTTCGGTGTCAGCGATCTGATTATCGGTCTGACTATCGTCGCGGTCGGCACGTCGCTGCCGGAGCTGGCCTCGTCGATCATCGCCGCCCGCAAGGGCGAGCATGAGATCGCTCTGGGAAACATCCTGGGGTCTAATCTGTTCAACACTCTGGCCGTGGTAGGCATTGCCGGTATAGTCCATCCCTTGGTTGTGGGGCCGGAAATCCTGTCTCGGGATGTTTTGGTCATGGTTGCCCTGACGGTTGCATTGTTTATCCTCGGCTTTGGTTTCCGTGGAACCGGCCGTATTAACCGTTATGAGGGCGCGGTGTTGTTGGTCAGCTACGTCATTTACACTGGTTATCTGGTAAGTACAGTCTTTGACGTTTAAAGCATCCAGATAATCCTTAAAAAACAGGGGGCATTTGCTATATTATGAACATAGATGAAACAACATTTGACGCAGTTTTGTATCAAATCAATGCAGCGATGGGCTCTGGGGCTTATGACTTGGCGCTGATGTATATTGACCAGGCCCCGGAGTTCGCTGATGTTCCGATTATTATCTCTTATCGCGCCTATTGCATGGCTAAAGGCCAGGGCCGCATTCGTGATGCCATTGCTTTATGTCGCAATACCATCCAGCAGGATCCATATTCCCCGAAACATTATCTGATTCTTGGGCGCCTGTTGTTATTGTCTGATCAGAAAACTCAAGCTATTAAAATTTTTCGAGCGGGTCTAAAGCATGGGAGAAATTCAGAAATCATTCAAGAACTGAAAGCTATTGGCTTACGTAAGGCACCGATCTTTTCTAATATTGAAAGGAGCCATCCTCTCAATAGAATCACTGGTAGACTGCTGACTCTATGCGGGTTGCGTTAGCACATACTGGCAACTCTGAAAGGGCCATCATCTGCTTTAGGTCAGATAATCCTATTTTTACGGCAAGCTTTATCGACACCCTGCTTGTTTAAAAACGTCCACGAGCTGGTATCCGTAGATGTTTTGCCGGTCGATGATGGTCAGAAGTACGATCTGGCTCTGTTTGACACGGTGACAAGCCGCCTAGTATTTAAAGCCTGTAAATTCATATGCTGACGGACATAGCGAAAAACCCCCGGGATTTCCAGGTACATCGTGCGGTACGGGTAGACAGGCGCACCATAGTCTTTTGATACAGACAATTTTTCCGTTCTCATCGACCAAAATAAGGGTATGACTCAGTTCGCCATTGGCAATGGCCCGGTTCAGCCTGGATTCAGTTTGCAATCTTAAGGAGTTTCTGGATGCAGAACTCTGATAAAGTAAAACTCGAGACCGAGACCGGGCACTACTCGACGTAGTGGTTACCAGTTTCAGTGCTGAGGCAATGTGGATTCTGGTGGGTGAGGGGCTCCACAGCGGCAAATGCAAACCGGAGCCGACCCTGAATGGCCTGCCCTTTGCCGGAAGTGCCAAACGCCGCGGAATCATTTGCCCGCTCAGGGTTACGGTCACACTGGAAGAACTCGCCCGTAAAGTTCATCAGAGTGGGGGGCTCAGGAGATAACGATGGCAACTCTGGAAGTTTTTTACGACTATATCTGACCCTGGTGCTACTTCGGTGCCGTGCGCACCGAACAATTGCGGCAGGAATTTGACCTGGAACTTCGTTGGACCGTTTTCCCCCTGCATCCGGAAACGCCTGAGCAGGGGCAGTCTCTTGAACAGCTATTCGCAGGTCGGATTGATGTGCCGAGCATGCTGAACCGCCTGAAGCAAGTCGCGGATTCGCTGGAATTGCCCTTCTGTGCCCGAACCCATACCTACAATAGCCGCCGTGCTCAAGAACTGGGCAAATGGGCTGAGCAGCAAGGGCAGGGAGATGCTTTTCGTGCGGCGATCTACCAGGCTTATTTCGCTGAGGGACGTAATATCGCAAAACCTACTGAGCTGGCTGCCATTGTCGCCGAACTTGGACTCTCGGTAACGGAGGCTCAACAGGTGCTGAATGAGCAGATGTTTGCCGACGCAGTCGATGCCGACTGGCAGCGCTCCCGCAGCCTCGGTGTCAGCTCCGTGCCGACCCATCACTACGAAAGCCGTGCCTTAGTCGGTTTTCAAGAATATGCTGCTTTTCGTCGACTGATAAGTAGCTGAATATGGTCGACTGGTTATTGCGGTGAACGCAGAAGAGGACAACCATCGTTTTTAAATTCAGAGATTGTCGGAAAATATCGATAGCTACCGAATAAGCTATCAAATCTGAAATTGCTGTCGTGACAATAACTTCGCGTCGCTGTAGATTTTCAAAAACGTTACCCTTTCTGATACTTGAAGGTTCAATATTAATAAAATGCACACGGAAATTCTGACATTCTGGTTTCAAGAAATCGATGCCAGACTTTGGTTCGCTACGGACAAGGACTTCGACGATCAGGTTCGGCACCGTTTTCTTCCCATGATGCAGCAAGCCGCTGCCGGAGAGTTGTACTCATGGCGGGCTACGGCGGAGGGGCGTCTTGCAGAAATCATTGTGCTGGATCAGTTTTCCCGAAACGTGTATCGCAACACACCTCAGGCATTTGCCCAAGACCCAATAGCACTTGTTCTAGCTCAAGAGGCAGTTGCTTCCGGGGCGCTGATATCACTCACACCGACTCAATGTGGATTCCTTCTCTTGCCGTACATGCACAGCGAATCAAGACAGATACACGTCGTAGCAGAAGCGCTTTATAAAGATTTTGCTCCATCAGAAAGCTACAAATTCGAGCTGCTGCATAAAGCAATCATTGACCGCTTTGGTCGTTATCCGCACAGAAATGAGATCCTTGGACGTACTTCCACGTCAGAGGAGTTAGAATTTCTGACGCAGCCGGGGTCGCGGTTCTAGTTTTTGGTCTTCAGTATTTGTCGCAGATGGACAACCATTTAAACTGTCCGATAACTCGCTACCCACAGAACTTGACACCCCCACGGATACCAAATTGTTGGCGTGTCTTATGGGCAGGCTTGTTAGGAAGAGAATCTTGAAACCTAAGATTAGCATTATCACGCTTGGTGTGGATGATCTGGAGAGGGCCACTCGTTTCTATTCCGAAGGTCTCGGTCTGCCACAGCACGACTTTGAAGGCGGCAACATATCCTTTTTCAGTCTGGAAGGAACCTGGTTAGCGCTATACCCTCGGGAGGAGTTGGCTAAGGACATCGGGTTAGCCGTTCCCGCTCATGTTGGCTTCTCCGGCATTACACTGGCCCACAATGTTGCAAGCAAACCAGAAGTTGATACTGTCCTTAGTCAAGCAGTATCAGCAGGCGCACAAATTATCAAACCGGCGGTGGAGGTTTTCTGGGGTGGTTACTCCGGTTACTTTCAAGATCCAGAAGGTCATTACTGGGAAGTGGCCTACAACCCCTATCAAGACCTGACGTAATGGCGGAACCACCGACTACTCCTAACGATCACCGGCCGTGCTGTTGGTGTTGGAAGGAAGAATAGAAGATGAAAATACTGGTACTCAACGGAAGCCATCGACAAAGGGGAACGGTTGTTACACTCCTTAAGTCTGTAACGGAACCACTTTTAGCCGATCATGAAATCGAGTGGATTGATGTATGCAAACTCAACATGCAATATTGCAAAGCCTGCATGACCTGCCGGGATAAAGAAACATGCATTTTGCCTGAAGATGATGCGCACATTGCGGGAAAAAAATTCAGGACGCCGAAGCCCTGGTCATCGGTACGCCGACACACTGGGGGAACATGTGCGCACCGTTGAAACTCCTTTTTGACCGCAATGTTCCAGTATTTATGGGAGAAAGTCCCAAGGCCATACCAGTTCCAAGACAAAAAGGGAAGCGTGCTGTGGTCGTGACGGCATGCACGACACCATGGCCCTTCAATTTCATTTTTCCTGAAAGCAGAGGAGCCATCCGAGCGGTCAGAGAGGTTCTACGCTATGGGGGGTACAAGGTAGTGGGTACAATAACGAAACCAGGAACCAAGAAGTCAAAAGAGATTTCGTCATCCTTGACGGCAAAGGCAAATTGTCTGGGGAAAAAGCTCATACAGAGATGACCTTCCAACAAATACATGAACTCGGACTGGCAATTCCGCTACGCTCCATTACCAGCAGGTTATGCGGTCCGTTGAAAAAGCCTGTCCGAAAAGTCACTACTTCTTGAACACGAATACCCCGCCCGGAGTGCTGGAAGGGGCATTCCTGCATTGCACCTATTTCAGGACATCTGCTGGCAGTTTTCAGAATAGATGCGGTAAACGGATGATCGGCTTATCCCGTAGTGGTCAGCGATCTCCGTCTTGCTGCAACCAGGGGCTTCGTAGTCGTTTATCAATTGGGATATTTCGTTCACAGTGAGTTTTGGCCGAGCTCCAACTTTCACACCCCTGGCGAGGGCACGCATTCTACCCTCGTAAGAACGCTCTCGAATAATTCCTCTTTCAAATTCTCCGATGGCGGCAAGAATATTAAATTGCAGCCGGCCATAAATCGACGTCGTGTCAATCCCCTGGTCCAGCACCACCAGATCGACATTTTTGATCTCAAACTTTTGAACGATATTGGCGAGGTCCACAACGGATCGGGCGAGCCGATCCAGTTTAGTGACTACGAAGACATCACCATCGCGAACAAAGCCCAAAGCGTTCTGTAATTCTGGACGGTTCCTGGTTGGTTTTCCCGAAACCTTTTCATGAAATACCCGATCACAATCCGCAAGGCGTTCAAGTTGAAGATCCAGTTTCTGTCCAGCTGTACTGACCCTTGCATAACCAACACGCATCCCTTTGTTCATGACCATCTCCTTTCTTGCCGACATGGCAACTCTGAGGGAGTCATAAGTTTATCCGGAATTAGGTGGCTGGCTGGGAGTGCCGGGATTGTTGCTATAAAACCGGTGAGGGATGGCAACTAGACGCCGGATTTGGTAGCGCAGTTTATTGATGATGGATTTATTTACTGAGATGCATTGCCTCGGTTTTTTGAAAAAAGTTTCAACTTCTCTGACTTGACAAAATTAATTAGATTGTATAATTTCATACAATTAATTGTAGATATAAATACAAGGATATGTGCTTAATGGTACAAAATGAATACAGACTCGACAAAGACGAACTCCTCAACAATCTGAGGGCGTGGAATAGAGTGTTGCGGCGGAAAGTTCAATTGATCGCTTGTGGTGGCACGGCCATGACTCTACTAGGCGTTAAAGCATCAACAAAAGATGTCGATTTCATGGTGCCTGACGTTAGGGAATACAACTACCTGATAAAGCAATTACCAGCAATGAGCTACACGCCAACCACTGGTCCCGGTTGGCAACGCAAAGGTGAAGCTTTTCATTATGACCTGTTTCGGGGCAACAACATTCACACAACTGGATTACTGGAGTCGCCCTTGGAGGCTGGACGAAACAAACGACTTGTTGAATTCTCGAACCTCTATATTGGCATCCTGAATGATTATGACTTGATATCCAGCAAACTGATGCGCGGCACCAGGGTAGACTATGAAGATTGCGTGGCGCTGGCAAAATTTCATAAGGACGAGCTGGATCTTGAAAGGCTTGCAGCCCACTTTCATGAAATGGTCAGTTGCGATATTGCGGAACTTCGATTAAAACCAAACATAAACATCTTCCTGGAATTACTGCAGGAGGGCACACAAAATGACTGACGAAAAACTCCTCAAAAGCCTATCCAAACTCGGATTCTCAATGTTTGAGCCGAGTGAAGAACTTGAGGTGAACGAAACTCTGGCCAAGGTAGTCGAGAGCAACGACTCCCGGCTTTGGGAGGGGTTTCCCGTTCTTTTGGCTAGCGCAGGAGAAAGTTATCAGTTTTCGACAGACAAGGTTGAACAGCAACTCTCCTCAGAGGTGCTTAAAAAACGTTATCACCGCCTCCTCTTACTCTCGTCGGCAGTCTACGCCTATTACCACTTGTCTTTTTCGTGGCTGACCAAGCTAACAAAAACGTTTTCCAACGACGACAAGAACCGTGTTAAATCCTGGCAGAAAGCCTTTGCCAACGGCCACGCACCGGAATGGTCAAATGACGAGGTCGATCCAGAGCGCGTCAGGGGTCTTTTTGAGCTTTATTTTGAGCAGAAAGCTGAAAAAGACCGTAGGCGTAAGGACCGCTATGACGAATTCTCTTTGGAGTACGCTCTGTCACAAGTTTTCTCCCCTAAGCAGAAGGAGCTATTTAGAAAGAAGCTGGAAGGTGATCCGCTGACCAAAACCGAGCAGGAATATTACTCACGAACCGTAAAAAAGAAGGTGGTAGCACTCGCCAACTCTGAGATGCATAGCCTAGCCAGAAAATTACTGGAGCAGTAATGCCGAAAATCCCCACTTGGCGATCCGGGCGGGGATTTCTGATAATGCAGGGTTTGTGGGAAGTCCCCACCCAGACAAAATTTACACCATCCATTCAATCTAAAATGATTTATGAGAAACGTGGTTCTTTTGTTGGCGCTGAACACCAATGGTTTTTGAGTTCTGTTTTAGTTGACTATCAACCCTAGCTGGCGTACGCTTTAGCGTACCTAGAGAGGAGAACGAAAATGACTACTATAACGGCAACTGAAGCAAGGAAAAGCCTCTATAAACTTCTCGATGAAGTTTCCGAATCGCATGAGCCTGTACAAATTACCGGCAAGCGCGGCAATGCGGTCCTGATCGCTGAAGACGATTGGCGGGCTGTCCAGGAGACGCTATATCTCCATTCTGTGCCGGGAATGAAGGAATCAATCGTTGAGGGGATGAAAACCCCTGTCGATGAGTGCGACGAGGAACTTGACTGGTGAGTTGGCGGATCGTTTTTACCAAGCAGGCCCAAAAGGATGGGAAGAAATTATCGGCTTCAGGACTGAAGCCGAAAGCAGAAAAGCTGCTTAGTATCCTAGCGGAGAATCCATATCAGACCCCGCCCCCGTATGAAAAGCTCGTTGGCGATTTGGCCGGAGCATATTCTCGTCGAATCAACATTCAGCATCGACTTGTCTATCAGGTTCTGGAAGACACAAGAGACGTGAAGGTGCTGCGAATGTGGACGCATTATGAATAGAGTAGTTGCTGCGGTTTTTATAAAAGTCACGGCATCTTAAATATCGTAACCTCGATTGGCGATCCGGGTGTGGATATTCTGGTAATGCAGGTTTTATAGGATGTTGACAGATTTACCAAAAAAATTCACCAAATCAATGCAGTAATATCTATAAAAAAAAAGCGGAGCCATTGTTGACCCCGCCTCGCTTGTCGAAATATTTAACAGTGATCGCAAGGCTTTACTTTTTGTTCGTCCTGTGTCTGTAGAGGGCAAGCCCGACGAGGCCACTGCCAAAAAGGAGCAGGGTGCCGGGCTCCGGGACGGGGGCAGGTTCCGGAGGGATTTCACCAAAGTTAAGGATATAAGCATGAACCGTAAGAGTGTCAGAAAGACCCATATCTAAGCCACTCTCAAAGAAGATACCTATCATGTTATTGTCTATCAGTTGATAATTATCACTCAAGTCAAAGGGGTTCCATAAACCAGTTAAAAACGTATTTGTGTAATAATTTAAAACCCACGATTCCGGCAACAAATAGTCAATTGAGTTGCTATCCCAATCTAGATTGCCTCCAGTGATGCCACCAGAAAAATAGGATGTTTCTCCGGTAATAACGTTATACCAATACGGAATATTCCAATTGACGGCCCCCCAGCTACCCTCACCGTTTACTCCACTTGTAATACTTTGGTTATCAAAAGCAAGATTTGCATAAATATCATAGGTGCCATAACCTACACCGTCAGATTTTAGGGTAAAAAACTCTATTTCTTTATACTCTCCCTCATCAATTGTAAATGATTGGGTTGCCAGGGCGGGGTTTAATGTTGCTGATAGAGAAGACCATTGCCCAACCGTTACATCGCCAATTATGGGTACATCGAGTGTTGTCCCCCACGTAAAATTTGAGAGGCTTACACTAGACGAGCCAGAACCGGAAAGCGTCACAGGTGTCGCAGTGACAACAGAGGCCAAAAGAAAAACACAATAGATCGAAAGGATCAAAATTCTTGTCGGTTTCATTTGTTGACCTCCTTTGTGAAGAAAATCCTTCCCTGGTCCGTTAATGAAATTACAAGCCAGACGCAACATTTAAAGGTAAGTCAATGAGGAATCATCCGTGCTACAATATTACCTCGTATTTTATGTTTGTAAAGCCAACATCATATTGAATTATAACGATAATTGTAATAATAGCTTTGGCAGAAGGGCCATTGTGGGGCGCTCAGTGTCCCTCCTAAAACCCCTGCAACTGAAATTGCCAATCGCTCCTGAAAGATTCAAATCCCAATCAACCCCAAAAGAAAATTCCTCCTCCGATGGCTCGAAAGAGGCGCTTCAATTTGACGCTCTCAGAGGAGTTCACCTACTACTTTGCCAGCATCTCGCAAGAGCCCTGCGTCAGCTCCGGCATTTCTTGTGATGCGTGGTATATGTAACATTGATCGAACAGAGGATTTCAATTCTGTGCATTCGGTGGAGCAACTATTAAGAAATTACTTACTGAGCAATCTTGTCAGGGAATTCCTCCTATCCACTCTTTTGAATGTTGATAGAAAACCCGACCAATAATTAGCGTGCCACTATTTTTTTAATGGTGCTGTTTTTCGCCCACCCGAACTAGCATAAGCAGGTATACTTGCAATTGTGTCGACCTACCTTAATAGTCACAGAGAATTCTTATGTGTAGGTACTGGTTAGTCGCAGGATAACATTTTTAAAATGGAGTTCACCATGGCAAGCAAATTTGAATTGAAAAAAAGTAAGGACGGGCAGTTCATGTTCAACCTGAAAGCTACCAACGGTCAGGTGATTTTAACCAGTGAGCTTTACAAGACAAAGGCCAGTGCAGAGAACGGCATCGAATCGGTGCGCAAGAATTCAGTCCGCGAAGGCGCTTTTGAGACCAGGACCAACGCCAAGGGCGAACCGTATTTTATTCTGAAAGCGACCAACGGCCAGGAAGTCGGGCGGAGCGAATACTACTCCTCTAAGTCGGCTATGGAGAACGGCATTGCTTCAGTAATGAAGAATTCACCAGAAGCTACGATTGACGATATAACTGCGTAAAAAGTTTTTTGAATGAGTTTCCAAACACTCACAGCAGTGAGGATATGGATCAATCGATCTTTTAACGACTTGGAGGCTTTATGTTCAAAGAATTTAAAGAATTTGCCATGCGTGGCAACGTTGTTGACATGGCGGTAGGTATCATTATTGGTGGAGCCTTTGGCACGATCGTCAAAAGCCTTGTCAGTGATGTTATTATGCCTCCAATTGGTCTGCTCCTTGGTGGGGTCGATTTCTCCGAATTATTCCTTGTCTTAAAAGAAGGCTCAACGCCAAGCCCTTATGTTGCTTTAGCAGAAGCTCAAGCGGCTGGAGCAGTCACCATCAATTACGGCGTTTTCATCAATTCAGTCATCAGCTTTATCATCGTTGCTTTCGCAGTCTTTATGTTGATCAAATCCTTAAATAAACTAAAACGAGAAGGAGAAGCGCCGGCGGTGGAGCCAACTGAAAAGGAATGCCCATACTGCTTTACAAGCATTCCGATCAAAGCCATTCGTTGTCCCCACTGCACTTCGGAAGTCGAGCCGGCCAGATAGAAGGCAATCTTCACATGATCAGCTTGGAAAAGTTTGCCTTAAAAGCTGATCTGAAGGCAGGCAAATTCGATCGGACAACTTGCTGAGAGAACTGAGCAGCAGTCATGTGAGTCAATACATAGCCAAATAACTCTCGGTGTGCCAGGATCTTCAGGCTGACTGCCTCGCCGACTTGTGTGACTATATTAGCGATTTCCACGACAGGGAAGGAGAACGTTATGAACTGTCGATGGCCCATTATTTGTCTCGTAGTCGTGACCCTCCTCGGTTGTAGTAGCGTGTATTACGGAGCCATGGAGAAGGTTGGGATTCACAAGCGCGATATTATGGTGGATCGTGTTAAATCCGCTCGCGACAGTCAGGGTGAAGCCAAAAAGCAATTTCTGACTACCATGGAGCAATTCAGAAATGTCGTTAACTTTCAGGGTGGCAATCTGGAACGTGAATACAACCGGCTCAATACAACTCTTCAAAAAAGTGAGGCCAAGGCTGACGAGGTTAGTGAACACATTGACGCGGTCGAGGATGTTTCAGAGGCGTTATTCAACGAATGGCGTGCGGAGATCAAACAGTACAGTAGCGATTCACTGCGTCAATCGAGCCAGCGTAAATATGACCTGACTCGGAAGAAATATTCTGAGCTTATGGCCGCCATGAAAAAAGCCGAAGCTCGGTTAGAGCCGGCCCTGATCCCACTGCGTGATCAAGTCCTGTTCATGAAACACAATTTGAATGCCAAGGCCATTGCCGGATTGAGCAGCGAAATGACCAACGTACAAGCGAATGTCGACACATTGATCCGAGACATGGAAAGGGCCATTTCCCAGGCAGACTCCTTCATTGTAGAGCTTCAGTCTGACTAGTAGTGGGCTTAATAACTCACGACCATAATCCCTCGCGCGGTGATGCAAGCGGGGGATTTTCTGGTAATGCAGCATCCACAGAGCACGAAACGCTCACTGATATCAAATCGTGGGCGTTTCCTATGATGCACCACCTTTAAAACATGAAAATCCCGCCCGGTTAGCCGAGCGAGATTTTCTGGTAATGCAGGGTCTTTAGTAAATTGACAGAACCAGATTTTTTCCTAGATCAGAAGTTACAGAAATATGATTTACTGAACTGCCGAAACGTTGAAACCGCTATTCACCACCCTGTTTGTTTGGAGCGGATTTTTCACAATCTATATCTGCATCGAGGCGATGTAATGCATGTAGAATTTCGCTTAGCATGTTGGGTGGCCCACCGGTCATATTCTCTTCCTCCGCAACCGCCAACTCGCGAGCGTCATATTCCCAGCGCCGCAAAACTTTGATTTTTTGCTCCCGGGTCAGCGAAGAATCTTCAAAAACATCACTCGGGTTGGCGTAAACGCTGCCCTGTCCGAATTGTACCTTTTCAATATCCATTCACTGTCCTCATACTTTCTCTGCATAGCTCCCCGAACGTCGAGCCCAGGGAGGCATCAAGAGATATAATTATGCGGTCGTTTCCCACTTAATCACATCTACCGGGCAGACGCTATCACAGGAGCCGCAATCAGTACAGATCTCCTTATCGATCACATGAACATCCCCCTGTTCGCTAATTGCATCCACCGGGCAGACACCAGCGCAGGCCCCACAATTGATACATCCTTCATCAATCCAATGAGTTCCCATTTGTATAGTCTCCTTTCTTTTCATATTATCCAACTTACATTCGCTATATTATCACAGATACTTAACTGTGCAATTTGTCATACTTCCAAACCGAAGAGTGCTGACAAGTTTTTTTGTCCAAGATGTGGTCGAACTCAACACCTAGGATCTCCTATCGCCGGTAATCTTGGTCGTTAAAGTAGCCTGTTCGAAAAGTCACCGCTTCATAAACTCTAAAACCCCCGCTCCGCAATCCAGACGGAGCATTCTGTTAATGCAGGATCTCCAGTAATTACCAACCCAGACCAATTTCTCACCTCCAAAAAATACTGGATGATTGATAAGACAAACCTGAATACCTCCCTATTCGAGCGTCGTTCGTCCAAATTTGTGTGCTGATTCCGACCTTCTTTTTGATTACTAAAAAAGGATTAAATAGTTTTGATTAATTATTTTAATTATTTTGTTGTAAAACCTTGTTTTGTTGATTATTGTTTATCCTGTCGCTGTGGTTCTAAGTGACTGATATGAGACATTTTTGGTAGCATTTATATCTATAGCAACCTGTTTATAAAAAAATCGTTCATTTTTTTAACGCATGAGAAAGGAGGCTCGCATGACCACTGTCGAAGAATCGAACGCTGATCGCTTGTTTACGATGGATGAGGATTCCATGGAAGGAATGTACTTAACCTTCGATCTGGCCAGTGAAGGCTACGGCATTGAAATCCGCCACGTGATCGAAATTATCGGGATTCAACCGATCACTGCGGTACCCGATCTGCCCGATCATGTCATCGGGGTACTGAACCTTCGCGGCAAGGTGATTCCCATCATCGAGGTGCGCCGCCGCTTCGGTTTGTCCCATCGCGATCATGATGAGCGTACCTGTATCGTCGTGGTCAACGTCAACGATAATTCCGTCGGTCTGGTGGTCGACAAGGTCAGCGAAGTCATCACCATCCCAGCCAATGAGATTGAGCCCCCGCCTGCCACCGGTCGCTCTCGCAGACACTATATCGCCGGCATGGGCAAGATCGGCCAGCAGGTCAAGATCCTGCTGGATATCGAAGCCCTGCTGGAAGATGAGGAACTGGAAACGATCGAAGCGGTTTAACCGTCAACCTGCCACTTAACAATACAAGGAGGAGATAAATGAAAAACCTGAAGATTGGCGTCAAACTGATTGGAGGATTTCTGATTGTTGCCCTGATCACGCTGGTTGTCGGTGCAATCGGTTGGTGGGGTGTTAATGATCTGGACGGCCACCTGGTTGAGGTCGGCGATGTCCGTCTGCCGAGCATTGAAAGTCTGAAGGAAACCGAATTAGTCATGGAAGGAATCATGCTGGTTCATCGTACTATGATGACGGAACGCATCAGTATGGAACAACGCCAACAGTATCTGGCCCAAACCAATGAGAGCTGGCAGGAACTTGATCAAACCTGGGCCCGTTTTATGGAGTTACCGGCGACCGCTGAAGAAGAACGCCTGAGTAGCGCCTTTGAGGCGCAATTAGCGGACTGGCGTCGTCTGGATGAGCAATGGCGCCAACACAACCAGCGTTTTGAAGCCCTGGATGTTCTTGACCCGGCAGACCTGGTCTCCAAGCTGCAACAATTTCGTGGCGATCATTATAATTTGCAACTCAGTGTTGCCGGTTTGATTTTAAACGGACAACCCTTTGACGGGGGAGACAACCCGACTAACTGCAACTTTGGTCGCTGGCTGGCCAGTTATACCACGCAAAATCAAGATTTTAATCGGATCCTTACTGATGTTCGCGCTAACCATGACATCTTTCACCATGCGGTGATCGATATTCGCCAGGCCGTTCAAGATGTCAACCGACTTGAATCCCGGCGTCTGTTCTCTGATGTGATGCAGCCGGCCGCCGAAAAGTCCTTTGCCGCCTTTGATCAGATGATCAAGGTGGCTGAACAGGCCAATAGCATGCGCAATGAGATGACAGCCATGGTGATGGGACCCATGTATACTGAAGCTGAAGAAGCCATGGACGTGCTGGGGGAGCTGACTCATATCAATGAGGGGATTGCCCAAAATGCCATTGAAGAAGCCCACGCGGCAACATTTATGGCTGAATCCTTTTCTATTGGTGGCAGTGCAATCGGCGTCGTTTTGGCGTTGACACTGGGATTTTTCCTCTCTCGCAGTATCAGCATACCGGTCGTAAAAGGAGTTGAACTCGCCCAGGAGATCGCCAAGGGTGATTTCAGCATGCGCCTGAACATGGAGCGCGGTGACGAAATCGGCATTCTGGCCAAATCCCTGGATGACATGGCCGAAAACCTCTCGCGTAACGCCGATGTCGCTGAACAGATCGCCGACGGCAACCTCAATGTCGAGGTGCAGCTGGCGTCGGAAAAGGACCAGCTGGGTCTGGCCCTGCAGACCATGGTGCTGAACCTCAACGATATCTTAGGCCAGATCCAGGTCGCCGGTGAGCAGATCGCTTCGGGCTCCGGTCAGGTCGCCGACTCCAGTCAGGCCCTGTCGCAAGGAGCGACGGAATCGGCCAGCTCACTCGAAGAGATCTCCGCGTCCCTGAACCAGCTCTCGTCACAGACCGGCACCAACGCCGAAAACGCCAACACCGCCAATCAACTGGCCGGTGAAGCACGCAATGCCGCCGAACAGGGCAGCCGCAAGA
>NZ_JBXUCV010000010.1:0-39076 GCF_057178085.1 Pelovirga sp. C15f | reverse complement strand
GACAACATCGCCATGACGGTTGATCTGATCACCCCGATAGCCATGGACAAAGAGTTGCGCTTTGCGATCCGCGAAGGTGGCCGTACAGTCGGTGCCGGCGTTGTCAGTGAAGTGATCGAGTAACAATAAAAAACCGAGGAATACAGATGTCTACACAAAAAATCAGAATTCGCCTGAAGGCCTATGATCACAGTCTGCTGGATCAGGCTGTTGCAGAGATTGTTGATACAACCAAGCGCACTGGTTCTCGCCTGGTCGGCCCTATTCCTCTGCCCACAATTATTAATAAATACTGTGTTCTGCGTGGTCCCCATGTCGACAAAAAAAGCCGTGAGCAGTTTGAAATTCGGACTCACAAGCGCTTGCTCGATATTATGGATCCAACCCAGCAGACAGTTGACGCGCTGATGAAGCTTGATCTGTCAGCCGGTGTAGACGTGGAAATTAAGCTCTAAGCGTTGTTATTTAAGCGATAAATTAAGGTTACGACAATGATCAATGGATTGTTAGGTAAAAAAATAGGCATGTCGCAGACATATGCGGCTGATGGGCGCCGAATTCCGGTGACCGTTATCGAAGCAGGTCCCTGTACTGTGCTGCAACTGAAGACTGTTGCCACTGACGGTTACGATGCTGCTCAGCTCGGCTTTGGTGTCAAGAGCGCACACCGCGTAAATAAGCCGGAAATGGGGCACTTCAAAAAGGCCGGTCAGGGTGCCTTTGCCTTTGTCCGTGAGTTTCCAACGGCTGGTACCTGTGCTGTTGGAGATCAGTTTTCCTGTGATATCTTCAAGCCGGGAGACCGGATTGATGTGACCGCTACCAGCAAGGGCAAGGGTTTCCAGGGCGTTATTAAGCGTTGGGGTTTTTCTGGCGGTCGTGCCAGCCACGGCTCCATGTTCAAGCGCAGAACCGGTTCCATCGGTCAGTCAGCTACCCCATCCAGGGTCGTCAAAGGCAAGAAGATGCCCGGTCAGATGGGTAATCAACGGACTACTACACAGAATTTAGTCGTTGTTGATGTCAGACCGGAACAAAACCTTATTCTTGTTTGTGGTGCTGTTCCCGGCCCAAAAAACGGACTGGTAGAAATTCGCAAAGGCATTAAGGCTTAGCAGGCCAGGAGCTTCAGGAGTTAGATAATGGCAACAGCAACCTTGTATGATCAGAATAAAAATCAGATAGGTGAGTGCACCCTGTCCGATTCAGTTTTTAATGTCGAAGTCAGGGAGTATTTGCTCCATGATATGGTTCGATATCAGCGTGCGGCTCGACGTCAGGGGACTGCCGCTGTTAAAAATCGCAGTGCAGTTGCCGGTGGCGGAAAGAAGCCTTATCGCCAGAAGGGGACAGGTAATGCCCGTCAGGGAACAATTCGCGCGCCCCATTTTGTTGGTGGTGGTGTAGCCTTTGGTCCGACTCCGCGTTCTTTCGCCTTCAAGTTGAATCGTAAAGTGAAGAAGGCGGCGCTGTGCAGTGCCCTTTCTGCTCGATTCCAGGCAGAAAAGTTGCTGCTTCTCAAAGAGCTCTCCCTTGATGCGATCAGCACCAAGGATTTCCGCCAGATTATCGAGCGCTTTGAATTAGAAGGTGCGCTGATTGTTATTGACAGTGAAAACAAGAATGTGGAACTGTCCGCTCGCAATCTGCCAAAAGTCAAAGTACTGCGTGCTGCCGGCATCAATGTCTATGATATTCTCAAGTATCCGAATTTGATGATGACAGAGGCAGCCGTGACAGAAGTAGAAGGAGCCATGGAGCAATGAAACCACTGCATCAGATTATTCGCAAACCGTTGATCACTGAAAAAGGGAATCTTCTTAAAGAAGAGTCCGGCGTCGTCACCTTTGAAGTTGCGCGTGATGCCAACAAGATTGAGATCAAACGGGCTATTGAAGATGCCTTTGATGTTAAAGTCAAGACCGTTAACACTGCTGTTGTTCGCGGCAAGGTAAAGCGTGTCGGCACCAGCCTGGGGCAACGCAATAATTGGAAAAAGGCATTTGTAACCCTCGCAGAGGGTAATGACATCGATTTTTTCGGCGTCTAATCAGTACGCTTAGCGGGTATGGAGTAGCTAATTATGGGCATCAGAAAATATAATCCGACTTCTCCTGGACGTCGTCAAATGACGTCCTCGACTTTTGAAGAAATTACCAAAAGCAAGCCGGAAAGATCATTGTTGGAACCGATTAAGCGCAGTGGCGGTCGTAACAATGCAGGACGCATTACCAAAAGACACACCGGTGGTGGTCATAAGAAACAATATCGCGTAATCGATTTTCGTCGTGACAAACTGGAAGTGCCGGCAAAAGTAGCGGCTGTTGAGTACGATCCCAACCGTAGCGCACGGATTGCCTTGTTGTTTTATGCCGACGGTGAAAAGCGCTATATCCTTGCGCCCTCCGGTTTGAATGTGGGTGATACTGTTGTTGCCAGTGAAGGCGCAGATATCCGGCCCGGTAACGCACTTGCTATTCGCTCGATCCCCCTGGGTACCTGGGTACACAATGTTGAGCTAAAAGTTGGCAAAGGTGGACAGTTAGCTCGTAGCGCTGGTACTTATGCTCAGATCGCAGCTAAAGAAGGACGCTATGCGCAGTTGCGTCTGCCATCAGGTGAGGTTCGTCTGGTGCTTCAGGAATGCCGTGCGACGATTGGTCAGGTTGGCAATCTCGATCATGAAAAAATCAAGATTGGCAAGGCTGGTCGTAACCGCTGGCTGGGCAAGCGGCCCCAATCCCGTGGTGTGGCGATGAACCCGGTCGATCACCCCCATGGTGGTGGTGAGGGCAAGAGTTCTGGTGGTCGTCATCCCGTTACTCCCTGGGGCGTTCCGACCAAAGGTTACAAGACCAGATCCAACAAGCGTACTGACAATTTTATTGTTCGTCGTAGAAATAAAAAATAGTA
The DNA here is from genome assembly GCF_057178085.1 of Pelovirga sp. C15f. Classification (NCBI taxonomy): domain Bacteria; kingdom Pseudomonadati; phylum Thermodesulfobacteriota; class Desulfuromonadia; order Geobacterales; family Geobacteraceae; genus Pelovirga; species Pelovirga sp. C15f. The sequence goes on along the minus strand of NZ_JBXUCV010000010.1, from coordinate 36,163 downwards.
TTTAAGCCTGTAGGAGGCGTACGTGGCAAGATCGGTAAAAAAAGGACCTTACGTTCAAGAATCACTGATGCGTAAGTTTGAGGTTGAGGGCGACACTAGCCGTAATAAGGTAGTCAAGACCTGGTCTCGGCGGTCGACAATTATCCCTGAGTTCGTTGGTATGACCTTTGCCGTGCATAACGGCAAAAAGTTTGTGCCGGTGTTTGTCAGTGAAAATATGGTTGGACACAAGCTCGGTGAATTCGCGCCAACCCGTACCTACTACGGTCATGGCAGTGACAAGAAAAGCAAGGTCAGATAGTTTCTATCCTGACAGGAGTTTGGAATAATGGAAGCACAAGCCAAGTTACGAAACGTCCGTCTCTCTCCACGTAAGGCGAGACTTGTAGTTGATATGATACGTGGTAAGGACATTCAGGATGCCCTTAACTTGTTGCGCTTTTCTCCTCAGAAAAGTGCTCCGATAGTTAGCAAGTTGCTCAAGTCGGCAGTGGCCAACGCTGAGCAGCTGGGTGCAGCTGATGTTGATAAGTTGTTTGTCAAATCGATTATGGTTGATCAGGGTCCCGTGCTCAAGCGGTTTATGCCGCGTGCTCAAGGGCGTGCCAGCCGGATTCGTAAACCGACCAGCCACATTACTGTGGTATTGAACGTCAAGTAATTCGAGGAGGTATCCCTTTGGGCCAGAAAGTTCATCCGATAGGATTTCGTCTGGGTATCAACCGGACTTGGGAGTCCCGCTGGTATGCAGATGGTGATTATGCAGCTAAGCTTCATGCAGATTTGAAGCTGCGTGCATTTCTGAAAAAGCGTCTTTTTCATGCCGGTATTTCCAAAATAGAGCTTGAGCGCGCTGCGAATAAGGTCAAAATTAATATTTATGCTGCGCGCCCGGGGATTATCATTGGTAAAAAAGGGTCAGAAGTTGAAGTTCTAAAGAAAGAACTGGCCAAGATTACTGATGACGAATGCTTTATCAATATCCAGGAGGTACGCAAGCCTGAAGTTGATGCGCAACTTGTTGCTGAGAACGTGGTTCTTCAGCTTGAAAGACGGGTTGCTTTCCGCCGGGCAATGAAAAGAAGCGTCACAATGGCCTTGAAATTTGGTGCCAAAGGGATCAAAATCACCTGTTCCGGTCGCCTCGGTGGTGCTGAGATGAGTCGCACCGAATGGTATCGTGAGGGGCGCGTTCCACTGCATACCCTGCGCGCTGACATTGACTACGGTTTTGCTGAAGCAAAGACGACCTACGGAATTATTGGAGTGAAAGTGCTCATTTTCAAAGGTGAAGTGCTAGGCAAAGAGAAAGAACAGCCAGCGGGCTGATCAGGAGTAACAAATCATGTTAATGCCCAAGAAGGTTAAACATAGAAAGCAATTTACCGGCAGGATGACTGGTCAGGCCACCCGTGGCACCGAGGTCAGCTTCGGTGATTACGCGCTCCAGGCGACTGAGTGCGGTTGGTTGTCCTCCCGTCAGATTGAAGCTGCGCGACGCGCCATGACTCGTTACATCAAACGCGGCGGAAAAATCTGGATTCGTGCTTTTCCTCATAAGCCGGTCACCAGCAAACCAGCTGAAACCCGTATGGGTAAAGGTAAAGGTTCCCTGGATAAATGGGTAGCCGTCGTTAAGCCGGGCCATATCCTTTATGAAATGCAGGGTGTAACGGAAGAAATCGCCCGTGAGGCATTTCGTCTTGGTGCCCACAAGCTGCCGATGAAAACCAGGTTTGTGAAGAGAGAGGACGGCAATGAAGGCTAGTGAATTGAAGGATCTCAGTATCGATGAGCTTTGTGCCAAAGAGACCGAACTGCATAAAGAATTATTTAATCTGCGTTTCCAGTTGCATACCGGCCACTTAGAAAATTCAGCCAGAGTGTCCCAGGTGCGCAAGGATATTGCTCGGGTTAAGACATTTCTGTCCAGCAAGCAACAAGCTTAAGTGAGAGGTCACATGAGTCAAGAAGTCACAGAACGCGGCAAGAGAAATACCAGGGTTGGGATTGTTGTCAGCGACAAGATGGATAAAACCGTTGTCGTTAAGATGGATAACCTGGTTAAACATAGTATGTACAAAAAAATCATCAAGCGGAAAGTCACCTGTAAAGCTCACGATGAGACGAACAGTTGTTCTGTCGGTGATAAGGTCCTTATAGTAGAATCCAGACCCTTGTCCAAGGATAAGCGGTGGCGTGTGCGCCAGATTCTGGAGAAAGCCGTTACGGCGTAGGAGTTGATGTCATGATCCAGATGCAATCCATGCTTAGCGTGGCAGATAATTCCGGGGCCAAAAAACTTTGTTGTATCAAGGTTCCCGGTGGTTCCAAGCGCAAATACGCCGGAGTTGGCGATATCATCATCTGCAGCGTGAAAGAGGCGTTGCCTAATTCAAAAGTTAAAAAAGGTGATGTTGTGCGCGCAGTAATTGTCCGGACAACGAAAGAGGTCCCGCGTCCTGACGGATCTTTTATCCGTTTTGACAACAATTCAGCTGTTGTTGTCAACAATGGTAATGAGCCGATCGGAACCCGTATTTTTGGCCCTGTTGCCAGAGAACTGCGTGCTCGCCATTTCGTGAAAATCGCGTCGCTGGCTCCGGAAGTTCTGTAGTAAATTATCACTGGAGAAATTAAGTAATGTCTATAGCTAAACTGCATGTCAAAAAAGATGACATGGTAAAGATTATCGCCGGTAAAGAGCGTGGTAAAACCGGTAAAGTGCTGCGCGTCATGCCTGACAAGGGGCGGGTCATCGTAGAAAGCTTGAACGTTGTAAAGCGTCATACGCGTCCGAGTCAGCTTAACCCGGAGGGTGGCATTGTTGAAAAGGAAGCTGCAATCAGCCTTTCCAACGTCATGTTGGTCTGCGGTTCCTGTGATGAGCCGACCCGAACCGGCGTGCGTAAACTCGAAGATGGCAATAAAACCCGTTACTGCAAAAAATGTAACGCGAGCGTTGATAAATAAACGGAGATCTTGATGGCCAGGTTAAAGCAGATGCATCTTCAGGAGCAGGTTCCGGCTCTGATGAAAGAATTTCAGTACAGAAATGTTATGGAAGTTCCGAAAATTGAGAAGGTAGTCCTTAACATGGGGCTAGGAGAGGCTATCCAGAACCCTAAGCTTCTCGAGTCCGCAGTTGAGGAGCTCGGTCGTATTACCGGACAGAAGGCAGTCATCACCAAGGCAAGAAAGTCGATTGCCAGTTTCAAATTGCGCGAAGAGATGTCGATCGGAGCGTGTGTAACGTTGCGTCACGATCGCGCCTGGGAATTCCTCGACCGTCTTATTAACGTTGCATTACCGCGTGTTCGAGATTTTAAGGGGATTTCACCAAAGGCTTTTGATGGTCGCGGCAACTACACCCTCGGAATCCGTGAGCAACTTATTTTTCCGGAAATCGACCTCGATCGCATTGCCAAGGTTTCTGGAATGAATATCACCATTGTTACAACGGCCAAAACTGACGAGGAAGGACGTGCTCTATTGTCTGGTCTCGGCATGCCGTTCAGAAAATAGTTACTACACGAAGCGGAGGAAACAGTGGCAAAGAAATCGATGATTGCTAAATCACAACGAACCCAAAAATTTGGAGTTCGTCAGTATAATCGCTGCCCGATTTGCGGTCGTCCACGAGCTTATTATCGTAAGTTTGATATGTGCAGAATTTGTCTGCGGAAACTGGCGTCCGAAGGAAAGATTCCCGGAGTCGTCAAGTCCAGCTGGTAACAGCGTTAAGGAGAACCATCTATGTCCATGACAGATCCGATGGCAGACTTGCTGACCCGCATTCGCAATGCAGGTATGGCTGGTCATGCAAAGCTTGATGTGCCGTCGAGCAATATGAAGGTTGCGGTTGCAACTGTATTGCATGAGCAGGGTTATTTGAAAAACTTCAAAGTTATCAGTGATAATAAACAAGGTATACTGCGTATATTTCTTAAATACGATGATAATCAGTCGCCTGTTATTCACGAGATCAAGCGAATTTCAAAGCCAGGTTGCCGCGTATACGTCAGTACGGATGATATTCCCAAGGTGAAAAATGGCCTTGGAGTATCTATTTTGTCGACCTCCAAGGGAGTCATGGACGACGTCTCTGCGCGCCGTGAGAATGTTGGTGGCGAAGTAATCTGTACAATCTGGTAAAGCAGAGCGAGGAGTATCAAAATGTCACGTATAGGAAAGTTGCCAGTTCCCGTTCCCGCAGGCGTAAAGGTTTCTCTGAGCGGAAATGAGATGACTGTGACTGGACCCAAAGGAACACTTAAGCAGTCATTGCATGAGCGTATGGTGATTGCTGTGGAGGCCGATCAAATTGTTGTTAGTCGCCCCAGTAACGAAAAAACCGATCTGGCATTGCATGGTTTGACACGTTCCCTGATTAATAACATGGTGGTCGGTGTCTCCCAGGGTTTTAAAAAGGCGCTTGAAATCAATGGTGTTGGTTACCGGGCTGAAATCAGTGGTAAAGTTTTGACCATGGCGCTTGGGTATTCCCATCCGGTGGTTTATGAATTACCCGAAGGTATCTCTGTTGAGGTTGAAAAGCAGACTAAGTTGAGCGTGATCGGCATTGATAAGCAGCTGGTCGGTTCTACATCAGCAAAAATACGCTCATTCCGTGCCCCGGAACCTTACAAAGGAAAAGGCATCAAGTATGCCGATGAACGTATTCTGCGTAAAGCCGGCAAAGCTGGTAAATAGATGATTATAAAGCAAGGAGCAAAACTGTGAATGTTTCTCAGATGAGACGTCTGGCACGACTCAAGCGTCAAGCCCGCGTGCGTAAAAAAGTTCGTGGTACAAGTGAACGCCCCCGGCTTTCTGTTTTTCGCAGTGCAAAACATATTTATGCCCAGATCATTGATGACACTGCAGGTGCTACTTTAGTGGCTGCCTCTACGTTGGAAAGCGGCATCGATATGAATTCCAAGGGCAATGTTGAAGCTGCAAAGGCTGTAGGTGCGGCTGTTGCTCGCAAGGCACTGGAAAAAAATATCAACAATGTTGTTTTTGATCGAAATGGATTCCTGTATCAGGGGCGCGTTCAGGCTCTGGCCGATGCGGCACGGGAAGCTGGACTCAAACTATAGAGGAGATGATCTGTGCTGCGCATTGATCCAGATAAATTGGAATTGACCGATCGTGTTATTCATATCAATCGTAATGCCAAAGTTGTCAAAGGTGGACGTCGATTCAGCTTTTCCGCCCTGGTAGTTGTCGGTGATGGTGATGGTCATGTTGGTTATGGTCTCGGAAAAGCCAAAGAAGTGCCTGAAGCGATCCGTAAGGCGGTTGAACAAGCTAAAAAAAGCCTGATCAGGGTTCCGATCCAGCAGGGAAGTACAATTCCCTATGATGTTATTGGCAAGTTCGGAGCCGGCAGGGTATTGCTTAAACCGGCGTCTGAGGGTACTGGAGTCATTGCCGGAGGCGCAGTGCGACCGGTTCTTGAGTCGGTAGGGGTTGGTAACGTGTTGACTAAGTGTTTGGGCACTAACAATCCTCACAATGTCGTCAAGGCTACTATTAACGCTTTAAAGATGCTTAAGAGTCCTGAAGAAATTAACGCACGCCGCGGAATCAATCAGCTTTAAGCAAGAAATCAGGGAGAAGCAGGATGGCGACAGAAGTTAAAGTCACCTTAAAAAAGAGTCCTATTGGCCGTAAGGCGTATTTTTCCAATGTACTCAAAGGCCTCGGGTTTAGACGCCTGAATCAGACAGTGATATTGCAGGATACTCCAGAAATTCGTGGAATGATTCGCAAAGTCGAGCATATGGTTGTCGTTGAGGACTGACTACAGAATAAAGGGCAGTATCATGGATTTAAGTCAATTGAAGCCGGCTCCCGGTTCTACTAAAAATAAAAAGCGCATTGGTCGTGGTCCAGGCTCAGGTACGGGAAAAACCTCCGGCAAGGGTCACAAAGGCCAAAAGGCCCGTAGCGGCGGCAGTATTAAGCCCGGTTTTGAGGGTGGACAGATGCCCCTGCAACGTCGTTTGCCCAAGCGTGGGTTTACCTCGATTAACAAAAAAGATTATAACCTTGTTAATCTGCGCGATCTTGATTGTTTCGATGCCGATACGACCATCACTCTCGAGCTCTATGGTAAGGCAGGGCTGGTGAAGAAAATGAAAGATGGAATAAAAATCCTTGCTGATGGCGAATTGTCTAAGGCCTTGACGGTCCAGGCCCATAAATTCAGTCGCGCAGCCGTCGAAAAAATTGAAGCCGCAGGTGGTAAGGCCGAGGTTATTTAATGCTATCAACTGTACAGAATATTCTGGCAATACCGGAGTTGCGCCGCAGGATTGCTTTCACTCTTACTATTCTTGCAGTTTACCGCATCGGCTGCCATGTTCCGACCCCTGGTATTGACGGCCAGGTTCTTTCTCAGTTCTTTGCCGGATCTGAAGGAACACTGCTGGGCCTGGTCAGTGCCTTTACTGGTGGTGCCCTTGAAATGATGGCCGTTTTTGCATTGGGCATCATGCCCTATATCAGTGCCTCCATTATTTTACAGCTGCTCACAGTCGTTTATGAGCCTTTGGAAAAATTATCCAAGGAGGGTGAGCAAGGTCGTAAAAAGATTACCGAATATACCCGCTACGGAACAATCGTTCTAGCGATTATACAAGGTGCTGGTATGGCTTATGGTCTTCAGGGGATGGTTGGGCCAGCGGGCGAACCAGTGGTTCCGAATCCGGGTTTCGGCTTTATCCTGATGACTGTAATAACCCTGACCGCTGGTACTGCTTTTGTCATGTGGCTTGGTGAGCAAATTACTGAACGGGGTATCGGTAACGGGATTTCATTGATCATTTTTGCCGGTATTGTGGCAGGAATGCCTTCAGCCATCGTCAATACCCTGCGCCTGCTGGAAACCGGTGCTATGACGCCAACGGTGATTATCTTCATTCTGGCCTTGATGCTGGGCACTGTTGCTGCCATTGTCTTCATGGAAAGAGCGCAGCGCAGGGTGCCGATTCACTATGCAAAACGAGTTGTCGGCATGCGCAACATGGGTGGCCAATCAAGTCACCTGCCTATGAAGATCAACATGGCTGGTGTTATCCCGCCCATCTTTGCCAGCTCGATCATGATGTTTCCAGCTACCATTGCGAGTTTTGTCGATACCCCCTGGGTTCAGCAGGTTTCCGCTTATCTGTCGCCGGAGCATCTGGTCTATAATATATTTTATGTTGCATTTATTGTTTTCTTCTGCTACTTCTACACGGCTATAACCTTTAACCCGGTTAACGTAGCTGAAAATATTAAGAATCAGGGTGGTTTTGTCCCGGGGATAAGGCCCGGCAAGGAGACTGCGACGTATCTCGACACTGTCTTGAGTCGCTTAACTTTTGCCGGTGCTATATACGTATCAGCTGTTTGTGTGTTGCCAACAATATTAATTAGTCAACTGAACGTTCCATTCTTCTTTGGTGGTACGGCCTTGCTTATTGTTGTTGCTGTTGGTATGGATACTTCCGCACAGATCGATGCACATCTGATATCACGTTCGTACGAGGGTTTTATGAAGGGTGTCACCCTTAAGGGACGACACGGTTAGGTTTTGCCATGAATTTGATTTTGCTTGGACCCCCAGGTGCAGGAAAAGGTACCCAGTCTGCTTTGCTGGAAAAGCGCTTCAATATCCCGCAGATTTCCACCGGTGATATGCTGCGGGCTGCGGTCAAGGCGTCAACACCGATGGGCCTCAAAGCAAAAGCCTTTATGGATGCAGGTGATCTGGTGCCAGATACTGTCGTCGTTGGAATTGTTCATGAGCGATTGCAGGAGTCTGATTGTGCCGAAGGATTTATCCTTGATGGATTTCCACGGACCGTTCCTCAAGCTGACGCCCTGAATGATTCTCTGGGTCAGCTGAATAAGGAGCTGGATGCCGTTGTCTCCTTGCAGGTAGATACTGGTGCTCTGGTTGAACGCTTGACCGGACGCCGCACTTGCAAGGACTGCGGCAAGGGTTTTCATCTTAAGTTTGATCCCCCGGCACCAGATGGTTCCTGTTCTGTCTGCTGCGGTGAGTTAACCCAGCGTGACGATGACCATGAAGAGACAATCCGCCATCGGATGGAAGCATATCGTCGACAGACGGCGCCGCTTGAAGATTATTATCGTCATGCGGGGATATTGCTGACAGTAGACGGCATGTCAGGGATCCAAGATGTCCAGCAGGAGATTCTGGCTGGATTGCAGGCGCGCTGAATTGATAGTATTAAAGTCGCATGCTGAACTTAAAAAAATGCGTCGTGCCGGACGTATGGTCGCAGAAGTATTAATGTTGCTGCGGGACAAGATTAAACCTGGGGTCACTTCCCTTGAGCTCGATACCATTGCTTTTAATCAGTGTCGTAAGTGGAATGTCAAACCGGCTTTCAAAGGTTACGGTGGTTTTCCTTATACGATATGTGCATCACTGAATGAGCAGATTGTTCATGGTTTTCCAAATACCTCACCATTGATTGAGGGCGACATTCTGAGTGTCGATTTCGGCCTGATCTCTGAGGGCTTTTACGGTGACCATGCGATTACCTTCTCGGTAGGCGAGGTCAACAGTGAGAGCCGGCGATTGCTGGATGTAACCCGTCAGTCGCTGCAAAAAGGTATTGATGCCGCGCAACCTGATGGTTATTTGTCAGATATTTCGCACGCCGTGCAGACTTGTGTCGAAGCGGCTGGTTATAGTGTGGTGCGTGAATTTGTTGGTCATGGTATTGGTCGTCAGTTACATGAGGATCCACAAATACCGAACTACGGTTCACCTGGTACCGGACCCAGATTGCGGCCGGGAATGACTCTGGCAATTGAACCGATGGTCAATGTCGGCAAGCCCGGAGTGACGATTCTCGATGACGGCTGGACAGCAGTGACGGTTGATGGTAAACGCTCAGCTCATTTTGAGCATACGATAGCGATAACTGAAAACGGTCCGGAAATACTCTCCCGGATTGATTCATAGTAACTCCCATTCAATCTTATGGGAAATGGATAGGAAAAGGATCTCACAATGAAGGTAAGAGCTTCGGTCAAGAAGATCTGTGATAAGTGCAAAACAATCAAACGCAAAGGTGTTATCCGGATCATCTGCGAGAATCCCAAACACAAGCAAAGACAGGGATAAGGCCCTAGGAGGAAAAATTGGCACGTATTGCTGGAGTTGATCTCCCGCGCAACAAGCGCATTGAAGTGGCAATGACCTATGTATATGGGATCGGCCGCACCAAATCTAAAGAAATTCTTGATCAGGCAGGGGTTGACTATAACGCTCGCACTGATGATCTGACCGAGACCGAACTGGCAACGATTCGTGAATTGGTAGACCACAACTGTCGCGTTGAGGGAGATTTGCGCCGCGAGGTTTCGATGAATATCAAGCGTCTGATGGATCTTGGATGCTATCGCGGACTTCGTCACCGTAAAGGTTTGCCGGTACGCGGACAGAACACCAAGAATAATTCGCGGACACGTAAAGGTCCTAAAAAGACTGTTGCCGGCAAGAAGAAATAAGCGGAGTTATCATGGCCAAATCAGGTAAGAAAGTTGTACGTAAAAAGGTTGAAAAAAAGAATATTGCGCGCGGAGTCGCACATATACAATCAACCTTTAATAATACTATTGTAACCATCACCGACCCTGTGGGTAATGTGGTAGCCTGGTCAACCTCAGGCGCAAAAGGTTTCAAGGGCTCGCGTAAAAGTACGCCCTTTGCCGCCCAGATTGCCGCCGAAGAAGCTGCAACCAAGGCTATGGAGCATGGTATGCGCTCAGTTGAGGCCTATATTAAGGGTCCTGGTAGCGGTAGAGAGTCTGCTTTGCGTGCGCTCTCCCTTGCCGGACTGACAGTGACAATGATTAAGGACGTCACTCCAATCCCCCACAATGGCTGTCGTCCACCCAAGCGTCGTCGCGTTTAAGCAACAAGGAGGAAGAAGTTGTCTAGGTATTCAGGTCCTGTCTGCCGCCAGTGCAGAAGAGAAAACACAAAACTGTTCCTTAAAGGGGACAGATGCTACACCGATAAATGTTCTCTGGAACGCCGTAATTACGCACCTGGACAGCACGGGCAGCGTCGTTCCAAACTTTCCGACTACGGTGCTCAGCTGCGTGAGAAGCAAAAAGTCAAGCGTTCGTACGGTTTGCAGGAAAAACAGTTCAGACTGTATTTTACCAAGGCTGATCGGATGCGTGGCGTAACCGGTGAAAACCTGCTGATCCTTCTGGAGAGGCGTTTCGATAGCGTTATCTATCGCTTGGGATTTGCTGCTTCAAGAGCTCAGGCGCGAACCCTGGTACGTCACGGACATTTCCAGATCAATGGTCATAAAGCCAATATTCCGTCACAGCTGATTCGTCCCAATGATGTTATCAGTCTGATTGAAAAAAGCCGTCAGATTGCCTGTATCAATGAATCACTGGATAGTGTGATGCGGCGTGGTGTGCCCTCCTGGATAGAGCTTGATCGTGACGCATATAAGGGAACGATGAAGACCCTGCCGGTGCGTGCGGAGTTGACAACACCAGAGATTCAGGAACGACTGATTGTCGAACTCTACTCAAAATAATCATAACCTCGCCAAGGACTCTTGAGAGGGAGATTCAATAAATATGTACAAAAACTGGAGAAATCTGATCAGCCCCAAGCGACTTGAGGCTGCCGAACTGACTTCGACCTATGGTAAGTTCGTTGCTGAGCCTTTTGAGCGCGGGTTTGGGACAACCCTCGGCAATTCATTGCGCCGGGTCCTGTTATCGTCACTTCAGGGTGCAGCAATTACATCTGTGCGCATCAAGAATGTTGCTCATGAGTTTTCTAATGTGCCCGGTGTTACTGAAGATGTGACCGATATCATTCTTAACCTCAAAGGGGTTAAGGTTCGTCTGCATGGCCATGATAGCCGTAACATACGGATTGTTCAAAAAGGCCCGGGAGTTGTTCGTGCCGGCGATATGATTACCGACAGTAATGTTGAAATACTCAACCCTGAGCATCACATCGTTACCTGTGGCGAAGAGTCAGACCTGGAGATGGATATGCATGTCTCCATGGGGAAAGGCTATGTGTCGGCTGATCGCGGGCGCGATGATAGTGCCCCGGTTGGAACAATTCCGATTGATGCGCTGTTTTCACCCATCGTCAAGGTCAACTATAATGTCTCCAACGCGCGCGTCGGAAACATGACTGACTATGACAAACTGACCCTTGAAGTTTATACCGACGGCAGCGTAACCCCTGATGATTCAGTAGCCTATGCTGCAAAGATTCTTAAGGAGCAACTGCAGATCTTTATCAATTTTGATGAAGATCAAGAGCCGCAGGTTGAGGAAGAAGAGGGCGAAAAGAACAAGATCAACGAAAACCTCTATCGCTCTGTCGAGGAGTTGGAGTTGTCAGTTCGCAGCGCCAATTGTTTGAAAAACGCTCAAATCAATCTGATTGGTGAGTTGGTTCAGCGCTCCGAGTCGGAAATGCTGAAGACCCAGAATTTCGGCAGAAAATCACTGAATGAAATCAAGGATATCCTTGCCGACATGGGCTTAGGTCTGGGGATGAAGATCGATTCTTTTCCTGATCCTGAATACTTGAAACTGATACGAAAAGGTCAGGATGACGAATAATCGTCCTGTGATTGTTTAAGAAAGGAACATCCCGATGCGTCACAATAAATCAGGAAGAACATTAGGTCGTAAACCGGACCATCGTCAGCATATGATGCGTAATATGGTGACCTCTTTTTTTGAGAACGAAAAAATAACAACCACTGTTACTCGTGCCAAGGAATTGCGCAAGCTAGCAGAAAAGATGGTTACACTTGCCAAGCGCGGAGATCTTCATTCCCGCCGTCAAGCCCTGCGCGTCATTCGTGATCCCAAGGTGGTGGCTCGTTTGTTCGAGATGATCGCGCCGCGTTATGCTGAGCGTCCCGGCGGTTATACGCGCATTTTGCGTCTTGAAAATCGCCTTGGTGATAATGCGCCGATGGCTATTATTGAACTGGTTGAAGAGGGTTATGTTGCCCAGACGACTGATGAGACTGACAATAATGACGTAAAATCGGTCACGCCAAAGAAAAAGGAAGCAGTCGCGAGTTGATTCTAACCAGTCGCTAAATCTTTAAGGGCAAAGAGATATCATCCTCTTTGCCCTTTTTTCGTTATTGGTAATGATATGACGGGTTGTGTTTGCTTTATAAGGGCTGATATTGTGATACGCTGCAAACGGTAATCCGGCTGCTTTTAACTTGGATTGGTGGACATTATGCATGAAAACAAGATGCGTTTGCTTCAGGAGTCGATCAGCAAATTGCTCCGCCGTGATGCTACTCCAAACTTAAAAAAAGTACTTACAAAGATCCACCCTGCCGATATCGCGCATATTTTTCGTTATTTCACTATCCAAGAACAAAAAACCCTGCTCTCTTTGATCCCGGACCTTGAACGCGCGGCAGATGTGCTTGCTGAACTGGATCCCGATTCCTGGCCGGAACTAGCCGGTCTTCTTGATCGTGACTATCTGGTTTCCGTTGTTCACCAAATGGCTGATGATGACAGCGCTCTGTTTATCCGCAGTCTTCCTGATAGTCTTGCTGAAGACTTACTCACGGAGATGCATGATGAGCACTCTGAGGACGTTGAGCGGTTACTTGCTTATGACGAAGACTCAGCCGGTGGCATCATGTCAACGGATGTTTTTTTTCTTAATCAGGATATCACGGTAAAACAAGCGATTGAAAAAATGCACGATGCTCAGGATTACGAGATGGTTTTTTACGTCTATGTTACCGATGAGCATAACCATCTGGTTGGTGTTCTCTCGCTTCGCCAGCTGCTTACGGTACCACCTCATACTAAACTATCGGCCATCATGTCGACCAATGTCATCCGCGTGCGGGTTGACATGGACCAGGAATATGTCGCTGAGCTGGTCGCCAAGTACAATATTCTTGCAATACCGGTTGTTGATGAGCACGGCAAACTCATGGGAGTTATCACTGTTGATGACGTTATCGACGTTATGCGCGATGAGGCAACCGAAGATATCCTGCGGATGGCCGGGACAACTGAAGAGGAACTGCTGCTTGGATTCCGCTCGTTCAGTATTGCCCGTTTGCGCCTGCCGTGGTTGTTAATGACCCTGCTTGGTGGAGTGACGACCGGCTTTCTCATGTGGATGTTCAAAGCGACCCTTGAACAGGCGATTATGCTGATTTCCTTTGTGCCGGTTATTACCGGCATGGGGGGTAACGTTGGCGGTCAATCTTCGACCATTCTGATTCGTGGCTTTGCTACCGGCCGCATCGACTTTGGTAGTCTGCGCCAGGTGTTTTTCAAGGAGCTCCGGGTTGGATTGATCATGGGTTCAGTCTGTGGCGTGGTGATTGCCCTGGTAGCGATGACCTGGCACCAGAATCTTTACATCGGGCTGGTTGTCGGTATTGCGATGGCGGCTGCTATTGCCGTGGCTGCCTGTATGGGTGTCATCGTTCCGTCCTTTTTCAAAAAAGTGGGGATCGATCCAGCTATTGCATCGAGCCCCTTTATTCAAACTGCCAATGATATCACTGGAATCCTCATCTACTTCGGTACGGCGACAATCTTCCTGCGGTTGCTGATCTGACCAGGATGCGACCGTGAAAGGTGATTTGCTACGCTGTGAAGGAGTGGTCTTGCGCTATGTCAATTATGGTGAAGCGGATCGTATTGTCAGCGTATTAACCGCAGCATGGGGAATTAAAAAGGGGTTTGCCAGATCAGCACGTAACAGCCGGAAGCGCTTTGGCCCGGTTCTGGAACCTTTTACCCAGGCAGTTTTCCACTGGCGTCAGGGGCGAGGGGATCTCTGGACATTGCAGGAAGCCGATTTGCTTACTCCCCGCAGTGGTTTGCGTACAGATCTGAATCGCCTGGCTCTGGCTGGCTACGGGGTAGAACTCGTCGAACTGCTGGCGGCCGAGACAGAGGATTATCAACGGATTTATGAGTTGCTGTGCAGTTATCTTGACTACCTTGACAAAGGTGGGGACCATGCCGTTGCGCGCCTGCTGTTGGAGCTGCGGCTGGTGTACCTGCTGGGTTATATCCCCCACCTGTTGCACTGCAGTGAGTGCCTCAAAATATTTGATAATGAGCCGGTTCGTTTTGATTCCCAGCGTGGCGGCAGTCTTTGCCGCGATTGTGCCGGCACGAAAGATCTTGAAATCAGCTTAGGCAGCATAGGCTCGCTCGCCCGCTCACTGCGTGTTTCCCATCAACAGTTTGACGGCTTTAAACTTGGCGCTACAACGATTCATGATGGTCATCTAATGCTCTCCCAGGTGCTCCGTCAGATTCTGCCACGTGAACCGAAGTCGTTGAAATTTCTCACTCGCTTAAGCGCCCGTGAATCTTGACATCCTTGGGGGTGATAGCTAAACTCCCGGACGCAGATGACCTTTCCTTTTATCCGTTGTGACGGGCTTATGCCTGTTTCTTGGAGGTACCGTGACTTTTCAGGAACTAATTCTTTCCCTGCAGAACTTCTGGGCCGCCCAGGGGTGTATTATTCAACAGCCCTACGACATCGAAAAGGGCGCCGGAACTTTTAACCCCGCTACGTTTTTGCGCGCTCTTGGCCCGGAACCCTGGAATGTCGCTTATGTCGAGCCGTCACGGCGCCCGACTGACGGGCGCTACGGTGAAAACCCTAACCGCCTTCAGCATTATTATCAATTCCAGGTTATCCTCAAGCCGTCGCCACTCAATATTCAGGATCTGTACCTTGATTCGCTCAAGAGTTTTGGTATCGACCCCCTAGCTCATGATATCCGTTTCGTTGAAGACGATTGGGAATCTCCCACACTGGGCGCCTGGGGGTTGGGCTGGGAGGTGTGGCTCGACGGTATGGAGATTACCCAGTTTACTTATTTCCAACAGTGCGGCGGCATCGATTTAAAGCCGATTCCCGGAGAGATAACCTACGGTATTGAGCGTATCGCCATGTACCTTCAGGGGGTAGATAATGTTTACGATCTGGAATGGGTCAAGGGAATCCGCTATGGTGATGTACATCATCAAACCGAAGTCGAATTTTCCCATTACAACTTTGAAGAAGCTGATACCACTATGCTGTTCCAGCTATTTAACATGTACGAAAAGGAGTCGGTGCGTCTTGCCGAGAAAAAACTGGTATTTCCAGCCTACGATTTTGTCCTGAAGTGTTCTCACACATTTAACCTGCTCGATGCCCGCGGAGCTATTTCGGTGACCGAGCGTGCAGGCTATATTGGCAGGGTGCGTAATATGTCCAAACTCTGTGCTGGCGCCTACGTTGAACAACGGGAACGACTTGGTTTTCCCCTTCTGAAAAAATAGCCGCAGCTACCGGTTGCCAACTGACTGCAAGGATTGGAGACATACATGTCTGCAGAACTGTTTCTCGAATTAGGTACCGAAGAAATTCCCGCCGGGTTTATTCCTCGTGCCCTTACCGATATGGAAAACCTGCTGCGTCAGGAACTTGAAAACGCCCGCGTCAGCCATGGTCCGGTGCGCACTTTTGCCACGCCGCGACGCCTGGCCATTTCAGTTGCTGATGTGTCACGGGTGCAGCAACGTCAGGAGCTTGAGCTGACCGGTCCGCCCGCTCGCATCGCTTATGATGAGCAGGGGCAGCCAACCAAAGCCGCCATCGGATTTGCTCGTACCAACGGTGTCGAGGTGGCGGACCTGAAAATCGTTCAGACCGAAAAAGGTGAGTACCTTGGTATCTCAAAGGTTATTGAAGGGGGGGACACCAGCGATCAACTGCCGGAGATACTGACCCGTGTCATCAATAAAATCAGTTTTAAAAAATCCATGCGCTGGAAAGATCTGGATGTACGCTTTGCCCGTCCGGTTCACTGGATTGTGGCCCTTTATGGCGGTGACGTGGTTCCGGTGAGCTATGGTGACCTGCAGAGCGGGAATCTTTCGCGCGGGCACCGTTTTATGGCGCCGGCTGAGTTCAGTGTTGCCGGCGTTGAGGATTATATCGAAAAAGCCCGGCAACATCATGTCATTGTCGATACTGCTGCCCGCCGGCAGCTGATCGAAGAGCAGTTGCAGGCCTTGGCTGTGCAGCTGGGGGGGCGCATCAATCCAGATGATGAATTGTTGCAGGAGGTAACTTTCCTGGTCGAGTCGCCGCAGGCTCTGGCCGGCAGCATTGAAGCAGGCTTTCTGCAATTGCCGCCGGAACTGCTGATTACCAGTATGCGCGAACATCAGCGCTACTTTACTCTGGTTGATCAGCAGGGAAAACTGCTGTCTCATTTTATTACCGTTGCCAACACCCATGCCGTTGATCCCGGCGTGGTTATTGCCGGTAACGAGCGGGTGCTTAAAGCACGACTGGCTGATGCCATGTTCTTCTGGCGTGAAGATCAAAAGGCACCCCTCGAGAAGCGTCTAGATGCGCTAAAAAAGGTTGTCTACCAGGCGCAACTCGGTACCAGCTTTGAAAAAGTTGAACGTTTCGGCGCGCTTGCTGCTGCTCTGGCAGAGCAGTTTGCTCCGGATACCCTTGAACTAACGCGCCGGGCCGCTTTGTTGGCCAAGTGTGACCTGGAAACCGGCATGGTTTATGAGTTTCCCGAACTGCAGGGGGTGATGGGGCGCGAATATGCCCTGCTTGAAGGCGAGAATCCCCGTGTAGCTACAGCTATTTATGAACACTACCTGCCAACCCAGGCCGGCGGTGTTCTGCCGTGCGATGATATTGGAGCTTTTGTTTCCATCGCTGACAAAATTGACACTATCTGCGGCTGTTTCAGTGTCGGTCTTATTCCTACGGGAACGGCTGATCCTTACGCCTTGCGGCGCAACGCTATCGGGGTCTTGAGCATCATCCTTGATCGCGGTTATGCGTTGTCAATCCCTGAACTGGTTGCCCGCAGTGTCGCCCTGCTGGATAATAAACGTCAGCGGCCGGCACAGGAAGTTGTGGATGATGTGGTCGCCTTTATCCGCCTGCGTCTGGTCAACCAGCTGGCGCAGCAGTATCCAGCTGAAGTTGTTGATGCCGTATTGAGTGCCTCCTTTACCGCTCCCGTTGATGCCCTGGCACGCATTAAGGCATTGACAACGTTGAAGCAACGTGATGATTTCGATCTGTTGAGCGTGGCCTTTAAACGGGTTGGTAACATGGTCAAGCAGCAGACCGATGCCCAACTTGATGAACAGCTGTTGATGGAGTCCAGTGAAAAGGATTTGTATCAGCAGCTGCAACTGGTGGAAAAAAATGTGTCTGTTGCCATAAAAAAGGGTGACTACGTCGCTGCTCTTGAGTCCGTCGCCCGGTTACGCAAACCGGTAGATGCCTTTTTTGATGATGTGATGGTGATGGTAGAGGATGCCTCGATCAGAAACAATCGACTGGCGTTGCTAAAGGCGATTTCCGCCCTGTTCAGCGGGATTGCTGACTTTAGTCGTTTGTCCTGAGACCGTATTTACTGGTGGTACTTTTTCATGGAAGGAGAGATCAGGATGGCTAAATTCGTATATTCTTTTGGAGAGGGGCAGGCAGACGGTGACAGCACGATGCGTGAGTTGCTGGGCGGCAAAGGGATGAATCTTGCGGATATGACGTCGATCGGCCTGCCGGTGCCACCGGGCTTCACCATGACTACCGAGGTATGCAAAGCTTTTTATGCCAACGATCGGCAATATCCCGCTGAGGTGGGTCAGCAGGTGGCTGATGCCCTGCAGCTGTTGGAAAAACGGATGGGGAAAGGTTTCGGCGATCCCGCTAATCCGCTGTTGGTGTCAGTGCGTTCCGGAGCTCCTGCTTCTATGCCGGGAATGATGGACACGGTGCTCAACCTCGGCCTCAACGATGAGACCGTTCAAGGGGTAATCAAACAGAGTAATGATCCGCGTTTTGCTTATGACTCCTACCGGCGTTTCATCCAGATGTATTCCAATGTTGTCATGGGGATGGATGGTGAAATTCTCGAACACCTCCTCGACCAGAAAAAACAACAACGCGGCGTAGCCCTCGATACCCAGCTGACTGCCGATGATCTCAAACAACTGGTTGTCGATTTCAAGGCCAGCTGTAAACAAACCCTGCAAC
This sequence comes from Pelovirga sp. C15f, assembly GCF_057178085.1. NCBI lineage: Bacteria > Pseudomonadati > Thermodesulfobacteriota > Desulfuromonadia > Geobacterales > Geobacteraceae > Pelovirga > Pelovirga sp. C15f. The sequence goes on along the minus strand of NZ_JBXUCV010000010.1, from coordinate 18,042 downwards.
AGGATTTTCCCGAAGACCCTCTGGAGCAGTTGTGGGGAGCGATCAGTGCGGTGTTCGGTTCCTGGATGAATCCTCGTGCTGTCACCTATCGCAAACTTAACGGTATTCCTGCCCATTGGGGCACCGCCGTTAACGTCCAGGCGATGGTCTTCGGCAATATGGGCGACGACTGTGCCACCGGTGTTGCCTTTACCCGTGATCCCTCGACGGGAGAAAATTATTTTTACGGAGAATACCTGGTCAACGCCCAGGGTGAGGATGTGGTTGCCGGGATTCGTACCCCGCAGCCGATCAATCGTGCCAAATATCAGGAAGGTGATCTGCCGGCGATGGAAGATGTGCTGCCGGCAAGCTACCAGGAACTGGCGAAGATTCGCGACTTGCTTGAACGTCATTACAAGGATATGCAGGACATCGAGTTTACCATTGAAAAGGGGAAACTCTACATGCTGCAGACCCGTACCGGTAAACGCACGGCGCACGCTGCCATCCGGATCGCCGTGGAGATGGTTAATGAGGGTCTGATCAACGAACAGGAAGCGGTGCTGCGGGTCAGCCCCGATCAGCTCGACCAACTGCTACACCCCTCCCTCGACCCGACAGCGGAGAAGAATGTTATCGCCAAAGGATTGCCGGCATCACCCGGGGCCGCCAGTGGCCAGGTCATCTTCACCGCCGATGAGGCAGAAGAACTGGCGCGGCTTAAAAAAGATGTCATTCTCGTGCGGGTTGAAACCAGCCCGGAGGATATCCACGGCATGCATGCCGCTCGCGGCATCCTGACCGCTCGTGGTGGCATGACGTCCCATGCCGCAGTTGTTGCCCGCGGCATGGGAAAATGCTGTGTTTCCGGCTGTGGTGCCATCAATATTGATTATGAAAAGCAGCAATTTGTCACTGAATCAGGCATGGTGGTAAAGCGTGGGGAATATATTACCCTTGACGGCACCGCCGGCGAAGTACTGCTGGGCAATGTTCCCAAGGTCGAACCCCAGGTCTGCGGCGACTTTGCTACCCTGATGACTTGGGCCGACGGTTTCCGGCGCCTGAAGGTGCGAACAAATGCCGACACCCCCTACGATTCCAAGGTGGCGCGCGAATTCGGGGCCGAGGGGATTGGTCTGTGCCGAACGGAGCATATGTTTTTTGAGGGGGACCGCATTCAAACCGTGCGCGAGATGATTCTGGCCAATGATCTGGCCGGACGCAAACGTGCCCTTGATAAAATCCTGCCGATGCAGAAAAGCGATTTTCTCGGGATTTTTCGGGCGATGAGAGGTCTGCCGGTTACAATTCGCCTGCTCGATCCACCTTTGCATGAGTTCCTTCCGCAAAATGATGATGACGTTTCCGAATTGGCCCAGGCAGTTGGTATCCGCTTCTCTGAGGTTAAATCGCATGTGGAAAAGCTTCATGAATTTAACCCGATGCTCGGGCACCGTGGTTGTCGCCTGGCGATCACCTATCCGGAAGTATACGACATGCAGGTTCAGGCAATTATGGAAGCAGCATGCGAACTGGTGCGTGATGAACAGTTTGATATCGAGCCGGAAATCATGATTCCCCTGGTGGCCCACGTTAATGAACTGAAAATATTACGTGGGAATGCGGTCAAGATGGCTGATGCCGTCTGTGAACGCTATGGGGTCAAGGTCAAGTATCTGATCGGTACCATGATCGAATTACCGCGCGCCTGCCTGACGGCCGATGCCATTGCCGAAGAAGCTGAGTTTTTCTCTTTCGGCACCAACGATCTGACCCAGACTACTTATGGATTGTCGCGTGATGATGCCGGCAACTTCCTGCCTGATTATGTCGAACGCGGCGTCCTGAAGAAAGATCCGTTTATTGCTCTGGATCAGCGTGGGGTCGGCGAGTTGGTCAGGATCGGATTTGAGCGAGGGCGTTCAACCCGTCCTGATCTGAAGGTAGGGATCTGCGGCGAGCATGGTGGTGAGCCCTCCAGTGTCATTTTCTGCCACAAGATCGGTCTTGATTATGTGTCCTGCTCTCCCTACCGGGTACCGGTCGCGCGCCTGGCAGCCGCCCATGCCGCTATTTTGGACAAATAAACTCTCTTTTTGTCCTGATTGATGTAGGACAGTGCAGGCGGGTTTCCGGTTACAGGGGGCTCGCCTGACGTCGTCTGATCTGCTGATTTCCTCGGGTTTTGTCGTTGTGCGTCTGGATATAGCTGGTTATCTGATCCTTTGCCACCGGTCGACTGTAATAGTAGCCTTGTCCTATCACTCCCCCATATTTTAACAAGTATTCGTGCTGCTGGCGGGTTTCTATCCCTTCGGCAACAAAACGTAGCTGTAGTCCCTCGGCCACTCTGATCATGGCCGGAATAATCGGATCGGCAGGATTCTGCGGTGTAATCCTCTGAGCGAATGACTTATCCAGTTTAAGGGTGTTCAGGGGGAGACGATCGAGATAGCAGAGGGAAGAATATCCTGTACCAAAGTCATCAACGGCAATGTTGATTCCGGCACCGGCAAGTTCAACAATGTTGGCAACGGTTGTCTTAAGATCCTGTATCAGAACATTTTCCGTCAGTTCGAGTTCGATATCTTGTGGTCTGAGGCGATGGAAATGAATCCGTTCCAGCACTTTTGCAGCAAAATTGTCCATCTGTAACTGTACGGCAGAAACATTGATCGACACCTGGATATAGATCCCCCGACGGTTTAAGTCTTTGATGTCACGGCAGGCGATATCAATAACGCGCTCACCGATATCATGAATCAGCGAGGTCTCTTCAGCGGTCTCGATAAAATGTCCCGGTAAGACGATTTTGCTTGAAGATAACTGGATTCTGGCCAGGGCTTCTATACTGCTTACCCTCAGGGTGTTGACATCGACCAGGGGTTGATAGTGAACGATCAGCTGGTCGTTTTTCAGCGCCTGTCTGATCAGGTTTTCGGTAAAAACCTTCTGGCTGTTCTTGTTTTCCAGCGTTGTATTGTAGAAGCCGAAAGAGTTGATGGAGCGGTTTTTCAGGTTGCAAAGTGCCGTGTCTACATTTTTCATCAGGTCCTGGCAACTGTTGCCGTGTTCAGGATAGGTTGTAATACCGATGCTGACGCTCAGATGGATTTCATGCCCATGAGCTTTAAAGGGCATAAGGGTCTCATCTACAATGCGTTCAGCTCTTTCCCGGGCAGATTGATCGGCATGACCACTGGCTGGCATCAGTAAGGCAAATTCATCTCCACCGATGCGCGCCAGGGTATCAACGGCCGTACAGCAGCGCTGCAGGCGCTCAGCAAAGCGCCGCAAGATACTGTCGCCAACCGCCTGACTGTAGGTATCATTAATCAGTTTGAAGCGATTAATGTCAATCAGGATCAAGGCAAAACTTTCGCAGGTGTTGCGCGCTCGATTGAGCAACTGATCCAGTCGTTCATGGAAGAGGCTACGATTGGGTAAGCCGGTCATCAGGTCGTGATTGTTCTGAAAACGGATAATTTCTTCTGCGCGTTTTTTTTCGCTGATGTCTCTGGCAACACCATAAGTGCCAACAGCATGGCTGGCAGGGCGCCGGGCATGACCTAAACGGTAGCCTCCGGCAAGTTTGCGTTCAATGTGAATCGATCGGATCTCTACATGAATGACGTTGTCCCGGCTTTTACCCTGCAGGCGCAACTCGATACTTTCGTGGTGTGCCAACGTGGATCCGGGCATAAAGTAGCGTTGGGCCAGGTCCAGATCATCGGGGTGGACAACGCTGCTGTAATGTTTGCCCAGGAGTTCCTTCCTGTTGAATCCGAGACGGTCTGCCGTGTTCTTATTGACAAAGGTAAAATTGCCCTGGTGGTCTAGTATGTAAACGAGATCGGGGGAGTGGTGAACCATAAACTTGTGCAGTGCTTCCGATTCCTGGAGGGTCGCGACCATCGCTTTATTGTCACGTTCCAATTGGATTTTTTCGCGCACGTTATTGATGGAAAAAATCAATTCCTCCGGGGTGTAAGGTTTACGAACAAAATCCCTGGCCCCGGCCTTAAGAACGTGAATAGCTTTTTTGATTTCAGATTCGCCACTGACAACAATAACATTAGTATCGGGGTGGTGCTGATTGATATAGTCAAGAACAGTCATGCCATCGATCTGCGGCATATTCAGGTCAAGCAGCACAATGTCGTAAGGCTGGAGCGCCAACCGTTTAAATGCCTCGTTGCCGGAGGTCACAATCTGCGACTTGAGACCCTCCAGATTGAGGATGCTCTGCAGGCTCTGCGCTACCTTGATTTCGTCATCAATAATCAGTATGAACATATTTCATTATTCTCTCCCCTCATTTTCTACGTGAGCTCATTTCAAAATGAGGTGCAGTGTATCATGCGGTCCTGCGTGGCAGTAATATTTTAAACTCTGTTCCTGCTGCCGGGCTTGAAAAACATGAAATGCTGCCGCCCAATTCCTTGACCAGCGTATTGACGACGACCAGTCCCAAACCGGAGTGTCCCTCCTTGGTACTGTCAACAGGACTGAATAATCTCTGCAAAACAGCAGGAGGAATGCCGGGACCATTGTCCTTGACGGTAATCTCAACATAACTCTGTTGATCCTGGAAGATGTTGTCTCTGGTGGAAACCCGGATGGATCCACCGGTATCAAGAGCTTCAGCCGCATTTTTAAGGAGATTGATTAAGATCTGTTTGAGCTTGTCGGCGGAACAGCGCACAGGAGGCAATTGCCTGTCAAGCTGCAGAACCGACTGGATGTGTCCTGAACTGTAAAGTGAATTGTTCAGGATGCGGTCAAGTTCGGAGATGAGTTCATTAATGTTTGTAATGTCTTGACTGTTTTTAGATCCGGACTTTTGTTCTCCGGCGTGCAGCAGAATACGGCCAATCCGATCAATCTCTTCGGAGATTGTGCGTAATTCCTCCTGTGCTGCGTCCTCTTGATGAAGCTTTTTCCCGAGAACATAAAGATAATTGTTGATAATTGACAAGGGGTTGCTGATTTCATGTACCAGTTGCCGGTAGTGATTAGCACCCATGCCAAGAGAGTTGTCCAGGGTTTTATTTAGGGTTGCAGCGCGTTGGGCGATCTCGTCGCAGAACAATGACAACAATGATTTGTTTCCTTCCGCGAGAGGGGATTTGTCTCGGCCCAGCCCCAGGGCCATTACTCCGATTTTATTATTCTGGTAAGTCAGGGGGATAAGAGCTGCGCTGGCACTGTCGAGAAGGCGGAGTAATTGCCGATCTGCGATAGTGGACCCATCCGTGGTCAGGGTTATTTCTTTGCCGGAGTAGAGGGCTGCAATCACCCGGCTTTTTTTATCCGATTCTTGCCAGGCCAGATCGTCCAACTGCTGAATACCAAGGTCATTGACTGGAATTACGCGATTATTTTTCTGGTCATATCGAAGCAGCAGCAGTTGTTGCAAAGGAAAAACAGAGCAGAAGCCGATTCTAACCTGTTTGGCAAAAGCGATCATATCATGATTTACATCAGGCGCAGCAGCCCTGCTGAGAGTGAACCTGCGAACCGACTCGCGCAACTGTGGTGCGGAATTTTCGTCTTCGGGCAGTTGTCCTGACTCCTGATGCTGGTTGATAAGTGAAGCCGCATTCGGAATCCTCAGTGCGGTCAGCATGGTGATGCTTTTGTCCAGTGCCTCCTGAAGGCAGGTCAGGGTTGTCTCTGAGGTAAGTCCGAGAAGCTCCGTAGCTCTAGCCAGAGCACTGGGATTGTCATCAGGTTTGCGGCTTCCGGTGAAGCGAGAAGCAACCGCGAGAATTTTTATCAGGGTCGGAGTGCTGCGTAATTCATCAGCGGGAGCGCGATGGAACTGGATGGCATCGGCAATAAAGGAATCGAGCTTCCAGCTCTGCGCCAGCAGTGCACCGAGTTCACAATGATCGATCTGCAGAAGTGCCCTTTCCTGATCACAGAAACTGTACGGGGCCTCGTAATAGTTGTCCAGCAACTGCAGATAGTTGTCACAATCGTTCATCATCAGGATCAGCATGCCGGACTGATGGAGCAGGCCGGCAAGAAAAGCTTCTCCGGGTTTGTGGTAATCCAGCAGCCGGGCCAGGCGTTCGCACAGATTGGCACAACAGATGGAGCGCACCCAGATCTGGCGTAATTGATGATTAAAAGTATTGCTGAACTGATAAAAGAATTGCTCGATGGCAGAGGTAGTGACAATGGTCTTGAGGTTGCGCATACCCAGAACGATCAAAAAGCGGCGCAGATCACTTACATCATTCCATTGTCGAAAGGCCGGGGTATTGGCAATGTGCATCACTCTCGAAGTCATCCCGGCATCTTTGCCGATCATCTCGGCAAACTTGTCAAAACCAGCATCATCCTGATGGCAAAGGTTGAACAGTTCCACCAACAGATGAGGCACAGTGGGGAGGTGGGAGATGTTGTAGCTCTTGTTGTTGCTGCAAGTGAGGTTCATCGCTTCTCAGATGTTCAGTAGATTTGACAGTTTTCGTGCCGCCCCGGCAAACGGACTATTGGATGGCCGTTTACAACCAATAGACTTATCTAATTAACTAAAACACTGGAGAAAGGCAAGGATTTTAATAATTTCATGTGTTGCTCTTAGTTATAATTCTCTCAGAAAATAGCTTGTGTAGTGCTTTCGCTTTGCTGGTGCTAAGACGTCCCGAACTTTCGGCGAGCAGCACGGTTTTATTGCCCAGAAGACAATAGAGGTCGAGCAGGCCGGTAGGGCTGGTTTCCAATGCCTGGAGATGGGCCGTGAGGGTGCCGATATCGCCCCGCACTATGGGACCGGTCAGTCCTTTTTTAGTGCCACTGGTGGCGACATTGTGCAAGGTCGCCTCAAGTAGCGGGAACAGGCAAGTTTCCCTCTGGGAAGGATCAATGCCGCATTCTTCGAGTATAGAACCGGCCTGTTCAATCAAGGTGACAAGATAATTTGAGACCAGGCAGGCACCAGCATGGTAAAGATGCTTCTTCTGTGCGTCAATAAGCTGGAGCTTTCCCCCCAGGGCGTTACAGAGGGACTCGGCGACGGGATAAGCGGCGGCATCACCTTCACCGAAATAAGGAACAAGCTTCAATTGTTCATAGGCCTGCCGGCGGTCGGCAAAGGGGAACAGGGGGTGGAGGGAAAACAGGGAGGCATGCCCTTTGGAGTGGCGCATGATTGCCGCCGGGTGGACGCCACTGAAATGAATCAGCACCCGATCCTGAGAAGACAGAAAATCCTGCTGCAGTTGAGAGGCGACGGCAGCGATCTGGTCATCCGGTACTGCAAGCAGAATCAGATCGGCTTCGTCGGCAACGCGCAGCTGCGTCGTTGCCAGACCTGCGTCGCAGCCGATAAAAGAACAGGCTAGACGGGTTGGCTGCAGCCTGCGGCCAATGATGGCAATCGGCTGATAGCCGTTCTCAAGCAGGGCTCTGGCGATGGTCGAACCGACCCTGCCGGGGCCGATCAGGGCAAAACGCTTATTCACGAAACAGACACCGTTAAGGAGCCGACCTGCTCAATATTTCCTTCAAGCAGGTCACCGCTGTTTAGCCTGGCAACGCCGGCCGGAGTGCCGGTGAGAATTATATCACCGGGCTCGAGGGTGAAATAGATGGAAATCTCAGCGATGATTTCCTCAATCGAACGCATCATCTGTGCGGTGTTTCCCTGCTGGCGAATCTCGCCATTCACTTTCAATTGCAACTCAAGGTTGTTGGGGGTCGTGACCCGGTCAGCCGGAACAAAGTCAGAAATGGGGCAGCCGGTATCGAATCCTTTGGCGATATCCCAAGGGAGACCCTTTTCCTTGAGCTCTGCTTGCAGGTCACGCAGAGTCAGATCAAGGGCAACAGCGTAGCCGGCAACATGGTCAAGGGCCTTTTCTGCGCTGATCTTCTTGCCGGTTTTACCGATCAGTACGGCAAGTTCCAGCTCGTGGTGACATTCTTCGGAAAATTCCGGCAGAATGATCGTGCCGCCATCATTGAGCAGACTGCTCTGGGGTTTGCAGAAGATGACCGCACGCTCCGGTACGCTGTTGCCAAGTTCACGGATGTGATCCAGATAGTTGCGTCCCAGACCGATGATCTTGCCGGGGTTCAGGGTTGTGCCGTCAGTGAATTTGATCTGATGCATGGTAAGATCCTTATGAAGTTTGGAGAAAAAAACTATTGTATTGGAGCTTTGGGTAGTGACCACTTGTAGCGGATGGCCAGTACCCTTACCAGAATAACGCTGCCGGCAACCAGTGGCAGGTTGAGGTGCGCCGGAGATTCAAGGTGCGTCAGGATGATCAGCAGTATACCGCCAAGAATACAGGCGGAGGCATAGATTTCCTGGCGCAGAATCAAAGGGACTTCGTTAGCGAGAATGTCGCGGATAACCCCGCCGGCAGTGCCGGTCAATATCCCCATCAATACGGCGCCAAAGGGACCGGTGTCGAACAACAGTGCCTTGCTGACGCCAATCACCACAAAGGTTCCCAGGCCAATGGCATCCAGATAAAGTAATGGCTGCATCAGGTTGGGCAGTTGGCGATGCATGGCAAAAACCAGCACCGCAGTAACCGCCGGCACCCAGAAGTAGATTTCGTTCTGCAGACAAAAAGGCGGCAGATCACCAAGGAGCAGATCGCGCAGGGTGCCGCCACCGATAGCGGTAACCATCCCTAGGGAGACGACACCGAACAGATCCATTTCCTTGCGGACAGCGACCCAGGCTCCGGAGGCCGCAAAAGCGACGGTGCCGATCATATCCAGAATAAACAAAAGATTCATAGTAAAAACCTTCGCTGCGCTCACAATACCGGCAACGGGGAATATTGTGCTATTATAATTGCCTGCCGACCGACAGGATTGCAATGTTTTTCCCCATCGCCGACACTCCGAAAGCGCCAGGCCGCTCCTATGTTACCTGGGGGTTGATGGCTATCAATATCGGCGTTTTTCTTTTTATCACCTTTCCGGCGACCCGTACCAGGGTTGATCTGACCGATCCGCTGCTGTTGGACTATCTCAGGTCTTTTGGTTTATATGGCAGAATTTCAGCGCGCGAGGTGCTTGAGCATCTGAGCGCTCACGATCTGCTGGTATTTAAGTACGGTTTCAGACCCGCTGCCGCTTCACTGCAGACCTTGTTGAGTTCCCTGTTCCTCCACGGTGGTTTCATGCATCTGGCGGGCAATATGATGTTTCTCTATATATTCGGTAAAAATGTCGAATATCGCCTTGGCCATCTGCGCTATCTACTTGCTTATCTCGGTTGTGGAATTTCAGCAACGTTGTTTTTCACGCTGTTTTCACTGAATTCACAGATCCCGTTAATTGGTGCTTCCGGAGCAATCTTTGGTGTCCTGGGATGCTACTTTCTGTGGTTTCCCAAAAATCGGGTACGTTGCCTGATCTTTTTATTCCCCATCGTGGTGACAACAATTTACCTGCCCGCCCGTTTATTGCTCGGTTTTTATCTGATTATTGATAACCTGCTACCCTTCATTGTTGCTGGAACCCAGGATAGTGGTATTGCTCACGGCGCCCATATCGGAGGTTTTCTGGCAGGGTTGGGAATTGCCTGGGGAGGAGATCACTATCGTCGACTCTTTTCCCTGCACAAGGTGCAACAGGACAATGCCCCACTGGAATCTTTGCGCAATCTTTGTCCGGAAGTGGGTCGGGACGATCTCGATCAGGCCGCACAGTGTTATTTCAACCTGACCAGCCGTGAACAGCGCTGTCAGGTCGCGACCGAGGATTTGCTCAGGGTTGGAGAACATCTGCTGGCTCAAGGACGGGATCAGGAAGCCTTGAGCCTTTTCCGCCGTCTGATAGCTGAGCGGCCACGCGATGGTAATCTTGACCAGGCGTATCTGGGAGCGGGGCAGGCCATGCTGAAAAATCCGCGCTACCTGACCAGCGCCTATCATTATTTTCTGGCGGCGATCGATTTATCCAACGATCAAGAATTGATTGGCCGGGCGCGCAGATATCTGCGCATCATTGAAGGGGGGCGTATCCCAAGCATTTGATCATGGAGTGGAGACCTGCAAGGTTTCTGTCAGGTCCAGCTTGTTTCTGCCGGTTGCTTTTGCCCGGTAGAGTGCCTGATCTGCTAACGCGATCAGGTCGGCCGGTGAATTGTCATGGGTGGGAGTCATCATCGCACCACCGAGGCTCATGGTAATATGCCCGGCAACGTCTGAATATTCGTGGGGAATCTGTAGGTCAACAATTGCCTGACGGGCACGTTCGCCAACTGTTCCGGTACCAGCAAGATCGATCCCCGGCAACAGCAGGGCAAATTCTTCACCACCATAGCGGGCGGCCATGTCACTTGGGCGCAGAATAATTTCTTTAAGGGCCTTGCCGACCAGGATCAGGCAGTCATCCCCCTGCTGATGACCGTAATTGTCGTTGTATTTTTTGAAAAAATCGATATCGGCGAGAATCAATGAGAAGGTCTGGTTCTGTTCCCGTGCCAGGCGTTTCCATTCCTTATCAAAGATCTCGTCGAAAAATCGCCGATTAGCTATCCCGGTCAAGCCATCAATCCGGGCCATTTCTGACAGCGCCCGGTTCAGATCTTCGAGTTGCTGCTCGGCTTCTTTGCGCGCCGTTATATTTTTGAATTGGCTAATGATGGCCGTTGTGCCGACAATGGTTGTCAGCGGGGCAACGCTGATAATGTAGTGGTCGTAACTATCAGGTGTGGTTGCCAACTTAACGTCATATTCCTGTTTGGTGCGACTGTTGCAGATTTGAAGTGGGCATGAGTTGTTTTGGCAGAGCCCATAATTGAGCAACTCGCGGCATTTCTTGCCGACAATTTCAGCAGCTGGTTTGCCAAGCAGCGTCACCATCGCTTCATTGGCTCTGATGACCGTGCCGTCATCACGAACTGCCCACATGGCATCACTGACGGAAAGAAAAATCTGCTCCAGTTCCATCGCCTCAATTTCTGCGCGCAGCTGCTTATTGCCAAATTCAGCAATCGCCATTTCCAGGGCTTCACGCTCACTGATCAGGTCCTCGCAGGTTTGTTTGAGTTCTTTGTTTTCCTGTCGGAGTTGAGTTAGCAGCTGCTGGACGTCATCGCTGGTGTCGGTCATTGGGTACCTTTGTCTGATTTTCGGCTACAAATTGACCGTGTCGCATTGGGTGGTCAAACACCCTAGTTTTTCCTTGGAGAACGAAAAACCAGGGTGTTAAAGGTTGATCGGTTGTGATGATCAGCTACGCTGAAAACTGTCATGCGCGAAAGAGTAGCTGAAATTCATGTGGTCCGTATAGGTTCCCTCGAGGATAGCAACAACGTCCTCGGTAAAAACCAGCTCTTCATCCGTGGGAATAACAAAGACCTTGATCGGCGAGTCAGGGGTGGAAATCATCGTTTCACGTTTGCGGGTCATGGTGTTGCGATTTTTCTCACGGTCAAGCTTGATCCCAATGTGCTCGAGATTGTCCAGGGCTTTTTCGCGGATCAGCGAGGCCATCTCTCCAACTCCGGCGGTAAATACAACTGCATCAAGGCGTCCCAGTGCAGCACAGTATGAACCGATGTATTTTTTCAGACGATAGGATTCAATGTCAAGGGCGAGTTGACAGCGCGTGTTGCCGGCTTCGGCGGCCTCGATAACATCGCGCCGATCAGTAAATTCACCCGTAATACCTAAAATTCCTGATTTTTTATTAAGGATGCTGTCAATCTCCTTGGGACTTAAGCCTTCGCGTTCCATGATAAAGGCCGGGATCGCCGGGTCAATGTCCCCACAGCGGGTTCCCATGACCGCGCCCTCAAGAGGGGTCAGGCCCATGGAGGTATCAACCGAGATACCGTTTTTGATGGCACAATGAGATACTCCGTTGCCGATGTGCATGGTAATCATGTTGCACTGTTCCGCTTTTTTTCCGAGTAGAACCGCCGCTCGCTTGGATACATAGAGATGGCTGGTACCATGGAAGCCGTAGCGTCGAACGTCGTGCCGGGTATACCATTCTTGGGGTACCGGATAAGTATAGGCATGTTCCGGCATGGTTTGATGGAAAGCGGTATCGAAAATGGCAATGTGAGGAACCTTGGGGAGAACCACCTGCGCCGCTTCAATGCCGGAAATGTTAGGTGGGTTGTGCAGTGGGGCGAGGTGCTGAACCTCCTTGATGGCGGCAAGCACATCATCGTCGATACGGATCGAACAGGTGAATTTTTCGCCACCATGAACGACCCGATGACCGACTGCTGCGATCTGACTCATATCGGTGACAACCCCATGTTCTTTGCCGCTCAAGGTTTTAACAATCAGTTGAACGGCGGTTTTGTGGTCGGGGCACTCATATTCTTCGCGGTAGGTTTCACGCCCCGGTACTTCGTGAATAATGTAGGAATCACCGATGGTAACGCGTTCAACCATCCCCTTGGCGATTACTTCCTTGCGCTTCCAGTCAAATAGCTGGTACTTGACCGATGAGCTCCCGCAGTTCAACGCCAGAATATCCATGTTGTCAGCTCCTTTATTGATAAATAAAAAAGGTTCGTAAACCTTCACGTCCTTCTGATCGCCGTGGTGAAAAATATTTTTAACGATAAGATACCGGGACAGCCAAGCGCACAGGCTAGCGCGATTGCACCATTTTTCGCAAGTGTTTTTCAGGTCTGGACAGGAAGGTTGAGATCGGGTAAAGTGCCACCTGTTACGAGGGTATAACCGTATCAGGTGATACCAGACCTTAATTTTCAGGAGGAAAAAACCATGGCTCATGTAATTTCTGACGAATGTATTGCTTGTGGCGCCTGCCAACCAACCTGTCCTGTCGACGCAATTTCCGAGGGCGACATCTACACCATCGATGCAGCAACTTGCACCGATTGTGGTGCCTGCGTTGACTCCTGTCCGGTGGATGCAATCAGCCAAGCCTGATTCATTACCGTACAGTTATTAGACGAGAGAGCGGTGGCTGTTATTGACGGTCGCCGCTTTTTTTGTTTTTTATTGATACAGAGTTGGTGACAAGGCGTGGGTCAAATATGCTGGTGTGGTAGCTGGACGCGAGGATCAGCGGGCAGTTGGGCGGGAGGATGTGACGTTAACGCTGAATTCGGCAATATTCGCCGGCAGATCCTTGAAGACAATGTCGAAGGAAATATTCTTTCGCGGGTCAACCTTCATGTTGCTTAGGTCTTTACCAAACTGGTTCCCCATCAGCTGTTCCAGCTCATCAAAGGGAAGGGTGCGTAGTTGCTCATCGCTGATCGGGTTACCGCAGAATACGGTTTTTTGCATCAGTGGTTTGCCATGTTGGTCGTACAACACTCCTTTGACCTGAATAGCTGAACGGGGTTGATTGAAATTATTGATGGCTTCACCACGAATCAAGAAAATTTCCCCGGCGTGTTCATTGCTTAAAAACCGGCCTTCCAGAGTCCCCAGAGATATCTGATCAATGCCGGTTGATTCCTCGCTTGCCTGACCAAAGTATTGCTTGAGTGTTTCGTTGATTTCTTCCGGTCCGCCAAAATAGATATAGGCACCTCCAATGATCAGGGCGAACAGAATGATCAGCAGCATCGCTTTGATTAAAATCGAGAAGGCTGAGCTGCCTGACGCTGCAGCTTTTTTGTGTTTTTGGGACGGCTCGGGAGCCAGCTCTCTGGCTTCTTCCTGCTCCAGCGAAGCGTTAAGCGGCTCATTTGCCGTCTCGGCAAAAGACCCGGCATCTTGGGCCGGAGGGGGTGCCAATTCTTCTTCGTTGCCAAAGGAAAACTCTTCAGACGATGAGTCGCTTTTATCAAGTTCGCGGAAGCGATCGTAGTCGAAGTCGCTGTCGTTGGTATCAACGTCGCTGAAGGTCGCTGGATCATCCGGGGACGCAACCGGGCCGTGAGAAAAGGTGTCGATTCTGTCGCTGATTGTCGCTTCGGCCACGCTGGATCTGTCCGGCTGTGAGGCCGAGTCGATTGCCGTCCCTTTTTCCGGTTCCACCTCTGGTTCTTCTAGTAGGACTTCTTCCGGTTCCGGTTTGTGGATCATGAAAATGTGCCGGCAGCGGGCGCAGCGCAGTTTCGCTCCCGCATCGGGAATGCGTTCTTCGGCAATATTAAAACGGGTGGAACATGCTGGGCAGGTAATAACCATGGCGACCTCCTTAGTGAATGGGTCGAGAACTTCAGCAAATTAATCAGACATCATGCCGATTGTTCCGCGGGATAATGTCAGACGTGATTGACCAGGTAGATGTCCGGCAAGTTGCGATAATGTTCGTCGTGGTCAAGGCCATAGCCGATAATGAAGCCATCCTCCATTGTCATGCCAACATAGTCAGCCTCGATCTCGACTTCGCGGCGCCCACGTTTATCAATCAAGGTGCAGATTTTTAACGATAAGGGTTCCTGAAGCAGTAATTTGTGGTATAGACACTCCAGGGTGTAGCCACTGTCGACGATATCTTCAACAATCACTACATGACGACCACGAATGGGCATTTCCAGCCCTTTGCGAAACTCGATAATACCGGAGGTACTGGTTTCCGAGCCGTAGCTTGCCAGGCGCACAAAATCAACAACGGTCGGCACCTTGATGGCGCGAATCAGGTCGGCAATGAAAATAAAAGAGCCCTTTAAAACACCAATCAGCATGACTTCCTGATCGGCAAAATCACGGGAAATTTCTGTGCCTAGACGTTCGACCTCTGCGGCAATGAATTCTCGTGGAAACAGAATACTTTGCTCTTTGTCCGCTATTGTCATTGCTGCTCCCTGATCAAAAATTAATAAGAGCAATCTATAGCAGGAAAAAATAACCCTTGTCAATTGAAAGGACACCGTTCAGCGTTTCTTTTGTGCTACTACAACATGCTATATTCATTGGAGTTTTGCTCAAAACAGAGGAAAATCCGGAGATTGAAGTCTTATTGGTCAGCCGCTGCAAGGGCAGTTCGTGATAAGTGGTAAAAACATACGGGCTAGTGGTGTAAAGGTATTTTTACCAAAAAGTATGTTAATGATTATCTTGAAATAATCTTTGTGCTATAGTTCCGCTCGTGTTTTTTCTGCGGGCAATGGATGTTATTGTTCCGTTACGATTGTCGCCAGGTATTGCTAAAAATTAGCTACTACGAAGGAGTTTTTGTATGAGTGAAGCCCCTGCCTCCCCTAATGAAAGAAGAACATTTCTGGGCATTCTTCTGGCGGCTATCGGTGCCTTTGCAGCTGGAGTCTTTGGCTGGTCAGTATTTCGTTTTCTCTCCCCCGTTGAACGCAGCGGTGAGGGCAGCCAGGTGCGAGTTGCCCGTGAACTGGTGGCGCTTGGCAGTGTTCATTTCTTTGCCTTTCAAGGGCGGCCGGCAGTTGTACTGCAACCACGGGCAGGTGAGTTTGTCGCTTTGAGCGCAGTCTGCACACACCTTGGATGTATCATAAAATGGGTTGAGGAAACACAGGAATTTCTTTGTCCCTGCCATGCCGGTCGTTTTGCCAACACCGGCCAGGTTCTCGGAGGACCACCACCAAGCGCCCTTGATACCTACCCGGTTGCCCTTGATGGCGACGATATTCTGATCGGTTAAGGAGGAAAAATAATGAATCCTGCTAAAGAAGCAATTAACTGGTTGGATCGGCGCCTGGGCGTTCGTGAACTGATGCATAAGAATCTCGGCGGTTATCTGCTGCCACGTAATATCAACATCTGGTACACTCTGGGGGCAGTACTGATGGCGATGTTCGGCCTGCAGTTTCTTACGGGAACTTTGCTGCTGGTTTTTTATGTGCCTGATACGGAAAAGGCGTTTGCCAGCGTCACCATGATCATGAACGAAATTCCCTACGGTTGGTTGATCCGTTATCTGCATGTGGTCGGTTCTAATCTGATCATTGTCTTTCTCCTGGCCCATATGCTCTCAGTGCTGTTTATGGGGAGTTATAAGCGTCCCCGGGAGTTGACCTGGGTGTCGGGTTTTGTTCTGTTTAACCTGGCGCTGGTTTTCTGTCTGACCGGATATCTGCTCCCCTGGAGCCAATTGTCATTCTGGGCAACCACGGTCGCCACCGACGCGGCCGGTGCGATACCGGTTGTTGGTGATCAGCTGGTCGCCTTCATGCGTGGCGGGCCTACCGTCAATGAAGCGACTCTTGGGCGATTCTTTGCATTGCATGTGATGGGATTGCCCCTGGTGTTTTTTGCCCTGATCGGTGTTCATCTGTTCTGTGTCCGTCGAGTTGGTATTTCCAAACCGCCATTTGGAGACGACTATCGGACAACTGAAATGCCACTCAGCTTCCACCACGAAGAACATCCGGATGGTGTGCCTTTTCATCCCAACTACACCATTAAAGATGCAGCCATGGTCTTTTTTGCTCTGGCACTGCTGGTGGCTATCACATTTTTTGCCCCCTGGCTCTTTATCCCGCCTGCCGCACTGGAACCTGCCGACCCGTTTTTCACTCCACCTCATATCAAACCGGAGTGGTACTTCCTGTGGGCTTATCAGGCGCTGAAAATATTCCCCAATGAGCTTTTAGGTCTGGCCTCTCAAGGGATAGCCATGGGTTTTCTGGCGGTGCTGCCGTTTTTGGATCGGGGTTTGGAGCGCCGTCCAGCGCATCGGCCGCTTTTTGTCACCCTCTACCTGCTGGGGATTCTGCTGTTTGTCGGCCTGTCACTGTGGGGGCATTACTCATGAAAAAAATATTGTTGAGCAATCTGTTCTTTTTTCTGATGGTTTTTTTGCTGGTCGGCTCAACCGCCTCTGCTGCCGGTGCCAGTGTCTGTATTGAATGTCACGGCGGGCTGTCCGGTCAACTTGGTGAAATTCCCACCGCTGAGTGGCATACCAGTGTCCACGCAGTTCATCGGGTTTCCTGCCACGATTGTCACGGTGGTGATCCTACTGATTATGTCGAGGCCATGTCATCTGATCGGGGCTTCATCGGCGTGCCCGACTATGCCGAAGTTCCGGCTTTCTGCGGCCGCTGTCACGTTGGGGTGGAAGAAGATTATCGTGCCAGTCTGCACGGCCAGGTGGTTGAGTTCGGTGGTCCCAACTGCGTCAGCTGTCACGAAAATCACGCTGTGCAGGTCGCTACAATTGACTTGATTAACGAAGTCAGCTGTTCACGTTGTCACACTTACGACAAACCGGCCTTGATCAAACAGGAAATCAGTGACACCGAGGCAATGCTCAGCCAACTGGAAAACTCAATCGGCTCCCTTTATCGCGTCGGTTTTGATACCGGTCGCCTGCAGGATGAGTTGTTTTCGACCCGTAATAATTTCCGGCGCCTGTTCCACAGTGTCGATATTGAGAAAATCCGCGCTGAAACCGCAGGTTTCGATGCCGATCTGGCAGAAACCAAAGCCACGATTGATGAACTGGAAGAAACCCTGGGTCAGCGTAAACTTGCCGGTGGGGCCCTGGTGTTGTTGCTGATTCTCGCCGGTTGTATCGCGTTGTTGATCCGGCGCACTTATGAAAATCACGAATAGGCTCAAACCAACGCCGATTAGCAGTAGTCAGACAGCGTTAGCCATGCTTTGTTGACACGTAAATCAGCGTAATAAAAAGGGGCAACCATCGCCAGGATGGTTGCCCCTTTCTCGTCAAATATAAACACCTCTCTAACATGATTCCAATGGTTCATCGGCATCCTTGACAGCAGATCAACAAATGCCCAAAGGAGTGTAGTCGATGCCCATCACTGAGAGTTCCACCGAGACGTCTCATCAATTGAATATTCCCTGCCCCCTGTATGACCAAGAGGCCTGTCGCTGCCAGCGTTCCTCAGCCGAAACAGCCATACGTCGCCCCCTGTGCCTGACAGACGAGCACGATGCCTGCCCCCTTTATCTTGCCTATCTGTTACACCACTCGCGCATGATGCGCCGGGATAACGACTGGCTTGATGCCTGCTGATTGCTTTAATTTCTGAAATATGGTTGAAGGGGATAACCCAACAACAATGGCAGGTGACCTGCGGGTCACCTGCCATTGTTTAGGTCAAGCACAGTGATGAGTCTGATTTTAGTTTTTAGCGGCAGCCGTCTTGCGTGAGCCCTGAGCGACAGCTTTGGTCATGCCGAACAG
>NZ_JBXUCV010000009.1:0-91084 GCF_057178085.1 Pelovirga sp. C15f | reverse complement strand
TCTCCTTGCTGTTCAAGGACCAACCGGACTGCGCGCTCTCTAACCTCGGGACTGTATCTCTTGTTTGTATTCATGACCCCATACTCTCAAAGTTTGGAGTCTCCGACAATCCCGGGGCGGTTCAGTCCCGATTGGTTTATAAAGAATCTGTTGTTGAAGTGGGAAAAAGAAAAAGTCCGTCTAGCCTCGCCATAAAAGCAGAATTCGTTTGATCCCATTTATCCAAAAAATGCTGGGTTTTCCATGCCTTTCTCTGCGTCCTTTGCGTCGTGAGAGAGCAAAGCGAACGGGCGCGAGACAGCTTTTCAAGATGTTAAACCAAGCCCATTGCCTTTGACCTTGACCCTCACCGCGTATATTTGAAGGTTTTCACCGCGACAAAGGGTTCTGGTTCAGATCCGTTTTGATCTGCGTTTATCAGCGTTCATCTGCGGCTAAGAAAGGAGTCAACAGTCATCATTTGTCATTGTTTTCCCTCGTAAGAATTTCATGTCTGAGTGTTTTTTGTGATAAATTGTCTTCAGACAAAGAAAAGGGGAGAAGATGAAACCATCAACAGCACTTCAACTCCACCGGGATAAGGTGCGGGATATTGCCGCTAAGCGACGAGTCGCAAATGTGCGCGTTTTCGGCTCAGTTTTGCACGGTAACGATACAGAACAAAGTGATCTCGATCTTTTAGTTGATATAACACCCCAAACAACACTGATGGATATAGGCGCAATTCGTTATGAACTTCGCCAACTTTTAGGAGTTTCTGTCGATGTATTAACGCCGATGTCGTTACCCGAGAAGTTCAGGCAGTCTGTCCTTGAAGAGGCCAGACCTGTATGAGCAAGGCATCCGGAAGTCCCTTGGGTTATCGCCTACGAAATGCGTAACGTGCTGGCTCACGGTTATTTTCAGGTGGATATGGCCGTAGTGTGGCGTACAATAGAATCTGATTTGCCGGGGATGGCGCAATTAATAAAACAATTAGTGAATGCACAATAGGGTTTTTACCGCGACAACGCCTTGGCCCAGATCCGTTTTTATCAGCGTTTATCTGCGTACATCAGCGTCGATCCGCGACTAAAAAAAGAAGTCCACGGAAAAAACCATCTCTCACAAAGCCACGAAGTCACTGAGAAAATCTGATTTTGGGGTTAAACCTTAAAAACCGGTTATTAGTCTTTGATCCATTGTCTGCTTCCGTCCGCCTGCGTCTGTGGCCAACAGATCATATTTGCCCTGATCCGCGTTCATCCGCGTTCATCTGTGGCTGAAAAAATCGCTTTCCCTCAAATTTTATAAGCAGATTACCCTTATTTCGTTGTGACTTATAATCCTTGCATGGACCTTATAGTTGTCGTATATTTGCACATGAGAATGTCGTATTTTTGCATGGAGCATGGAGAAGGCGATGCCGGTTAAAAACACGTTGGAAAGGAAAATCGTTAGCCGCATAAAACGCAGCAAGGCGTCTGTTTTTGTGCGCGCTGATTTTGATGATATGGGTGGTTACGATCAGGTCGGCCGCGTACTGAGGGGGTTGGTCAAAAAGGAGCTTGTTGTCAGTTTGGGGTACGGCACCTATGCACGGGCGAAAAAATCCACTGTCAGTGGTGCTGTTGTCCCGGAAAAACCCTTGCCGGAACTGGCCCTGGAGCTGTTGAAGAAACTTGGGGTTGAAACCTTTTCGTCCTCTGCCGAGCGGGCTTACAATTCCGGGACATCAACACAGGTTCCAACCGGCCGTACCATAGGCGTTAAAAGCAGAATTGTCAGGCGGATCGGCTATAACGGAAGGTACATTTCTTTTGAAAAAGCCTCTTGATAACAACGTTATCCGCGATGTCGCTCTGGAGTTAGGCGTTGACCCGTCTTTTATTGAAAAGGATTGGTATGCGGTACAGCTTCTTGCCCTTGTCTCTGAGCTGCAAAGTGACAGCAAGGTGAAAATGGTGTTTGCCGGAGGCACCAGTCTTGCCAAGGGTTATGGTTTAATCAAGCGATTTTCTGAAGATTTGGATTTTATTCTTACCAGCTCTGATGGAAGCCCTTTGTCTGTCGGACAGAGGAGAAATTACCGCAAAGCAGTGGTGTCTGCCATACAACATGATGCACGTTTCAGCATTGATGAAGACGCAATCCTGTGCGGTGACAGTCATCGTTTTTTCAAGCTTCCCATTCAATACGACAGGACTTTCATTGGTTCATTCCTGCGGCCATATCTGCAACTTGAAATGACCTTTACGGAACCAAAGCAGCTTCCCCGGCGCATGGATATTCATTCGCTTGTATCAGAGGTGGCAAGGTCCGGACCGGAACTCGAAATTGATTGTGTTTCAGCTATTGAAACGGCTGGTGACAAACTCAGTGCATTGACTTGGCGCGTTCTTGTTCGTGATCGGGCGAATGCCAAAGATGATCCCACGACGATACGCCATCTTCACGACCTTGCCGTTTTGGAAAGCATGGTTACAGAAGCAGCAGATAGCTTTGTCTCCACGGCTAGAGGTTCTTTGGAACAGGACAATAATCGTCGAGGTGGCGATGTTATCGCCGGAATGGCCGTCGCTGATCGGCTGATTAGCGCCCTGAACGTCTTAAAAGAAGACCATTTATACCAAAAAGAGTACACCTGGTATGTCGAAAGTATGTCGTATGGTGCCGAGAACGAAGTGATTGGCTTTGAGCAAGCACTCCACGCGCTAGAAAGGATTATCGGCCTTTATCTGCGTACATCAGCGTCGATCCGCGGCTAAAAAAAGAAGTCCACGGAATACACGGAAAAACACGGAAAAACCACCTCTCACAAAGCCACCAAGTCACGAAGAAAGTCTGATTTGGGGTGTTAAACCTTAAAAACTGATTTCAATAATGTGATTCACTGTCCGCTGTTGTCCGTGTGGGTCTGTGGCAAAAAAAGGTTTTGCCTTGCCTTTGACCCCTTTGCGGTGTTGACGGCATAAGGCAGTTATGGCAATCTTTGTATTGATATTGCCAATACTGCAGGAGGTGTTCTATGCCAACGATGAATGTATCGCTAACGCCTGAACTGATGAAGCTGGTTCAGAGCAAAGTTGCCGGCGGCATGTACAATAATGCCAGTGAGTTTATTCGGGAAGCCATTCGTCGCCTGGATGGCAATGAGCAGTTGCTCTATGAATTGAAACTGGTCCGCCTGAAAGAGGCTCTCAGACCCGGTATCGAGGATGCTGACAAAGGTATCTATGCCGACTATTCGTATGAACAGCTGATGCGTGATCTTGATCGGGAAACGATCTGATGGCTTCTTTCCGGTTAACAGGTCGCGCCCGATCGAGCCTGATGCAGATAGGTCTGTATACAGAGCAGCGCTGGGGGCGACAGCAACGAGTGGACTATCTGAAAGCGATAGATGATTGTTTTCAGGTGGTTGCTGATACTCCGATGCAGGGAAGGGCACGGCCGGAAATTCATGATCAACTGCGCAGCTACCCGGTGAACAAGCATGTTGTGTTCTATCTCATTCGGGATAAAGAGTTGATCGTGATCGTGGACGTCTTGCACGAAAACATGGATCCTGTCCGGCATTTGCCGGATATGTCCGGATAGCGTCCATCCGCGGCTAAAAAAAAGAAGTCCACGTAAAAACACGGAAAAACACGAAAAAAACCATCTCTCACGAAGCCACGAAGTCACCAAGGCCACCAAGAAAGATTTTAAGGTTTAACCCCAAAAAAAGGTTTTGCCTTGCCTTTGACCTTGACCCTCACCGCGTATGTTTTAAGGTTTTCACCGCGACAAAAAGCCTTGCTTTAGATCCGTTTTGATCTGCGTTTATCAGCGTTCATCTACGGCTCAAAAAAAAGCATTCCCTCACGTTTTATCAGCAGACTAGCCCAATTCTCCTTGAAAAACAGGGTTTGCCTTGTTGGTGTTGTTTTGGCCCTAAGATCCATGCTCTCTGTTCTGTCCACTAACTTTTGATCACATATGATGACCTCAATAAGGTCCATTTTACACGACCGGAACAGTATCCCGATTGATGATGTCGGTGTCTGCAATATTCGCTATCCCATCGCTGTTTTGGATAAGACTGCCGGCAGACAGCCGACGGTAGCCACCTGGTCGCTGACCGTGACTCCTGAGCAGCCCTTGGACGGGACTCACTATAGTTGTTTTATTGAGGTGCTTAACCATTATCGCGAAGATATGAGCATCTGTACACTGCCGGTTCTTCTGGCCGAACTTAAGCAGCAACTGCCGGCAGAGACCGCCCGGATCAGGATCGATTTCCCCTATTTTATCGCGAAAGCCGCCCCGGTCAGCCGGCTTTCCGGATTGATGAACTACGATTGCTGTTATGTCGGTTGTCTTCATTCCCATGGTGAGGAATATATCCAGGGGGTCACTGTGCCGGTCACCAGCCTTTGCCCTTGCAGTAAAACGATAGCTGATTACGGGGCCCACAGTCAGCGTTGCGACCTCACGATAGACGTGCGACCGGAACACAAAGAAGATGGTCGCCCAGAATTGATCTGGATTGAAGAACTGATCGATATTGCCGAGCAATCAGCGTCTGCGCCGGTCTTCGCGTTGCTTAAACGTGAGGATGAAAAGGCGGTGACCGAGCAGGCCTATGACAACCCGCAGTCTGTTGAAGACATGGCGCGCGATGTTGCTGCCCGTTTAATGGCTGATCGGCGGGTTGCCTGGTTCCAGGTTAAGGTCATCAGTCATGAAAGTATTCACAATCATCACGTCAGTGCGCAAATCGAATGGACACGCCCACCCATCTGGCCAGCTTGATCCCGCGTCAGCAAGATCCCAGGATTGCCTAAAACAGCTGGTTGAAATCAAGCCGTGCAGGGAACGCGCGCAACTGACACGGATAACAAATATGTCAGGATATGGGATATCGCATGTAAAACCTTCTGAACTCTGATTTTTCTCTTGTCAATTCTGTTTTTTCATCCGCGCGTCTGCGTGCTCTTTTCATGTCGGGAATCTTGCCGCCCATGGCTCTGGTTGTTACTTCCACCTACCTCTGGTTTCTACTGGCGCTCCATCTGATCCCCTTTGGCGAGATGGTCCTGGGCCAGGCAGATATTTTTATGTTTCAACTGGAAGACCTGCTGCATGTGGCGATGTTCATTCCCTGGACACCGATTGGTACCCAGTGGCTTTTAAGTCTCAGACGGCAGTCGGTCTGCTTGTCGGTAGCGCCTGACACCTGTAAGCCGGTATCTGTCGGGTTGCTGCCGCTGTTGACCCTGGTGCTGGTCGGCATGATGACGGCCCTTGGTCTGGAAGGGCTGCAGTTGTTGCTTCCCTATCGTTGTTTCAATCCGTTGGATGGCGTCTTTAACCTGGTGGGTGTGCTGATCGGTTTGCCTCTGGTCTGGATCAGCAGGCGGCGGGGTGTTCAAACCACAACGTGATTCTTCGTTGTAACTACGGCAGTGGCTCCCGCGGCCTGCCCCTTCAATGTTTCCTGCAGTTGATGCTCTTTTGCATTCCCGTCATGGGCCATGCCTCGCTATGACAGAGATTAAGCGGATTTTACATCCATCATGTTCGTAAATCTGTTGTCAAGAGTTAGTTTTTTGTCCGGAATAAAAGGTTTTTTTTCAGCGTGTTCGGTTGTTTCGTTCTCTATTAACGTTCCCTGGAGGGATCATGATGAAAAATTCAGTCTGTCTTAAAGGAATGGTTTCCTGGTTGCTTAACCCATATTCAGTTTGCGCTCTTCTATGTTTTTCACTGCTGACAGGGGCAGCGGAAATGACCATAGCCAGTGAACCATCGAATACCTCATATGGAAACGAAAGTGCCGTAGATGCTTCACACGCGACTGCGGTTGGATACCAAAGTAATGCTTCCGCTTCCGGCAGTTCTGCTTTTGGCAGCGGCAGTCAGGCAACCGGCTGGCACAGCACTGCCCTGGGTCTGCGTAGCGAAGCGGAAATGTCGTTTACAACGGCGGTTGGTTACGGTAGTAAAGCGACCGGTTTGTCGAGTACCGCAAGCGGGGCGGAGAGTGTTGCTTCCGGCATAATTTCAACGGCACTGGGGGTAAGCAGTGAGGCCCTTGGCCGTAACAGTACGGCAACGGGCAGTTATAGCAGCGCGAGTGGTGCATGGAGTACGGCTACCGGATCAGAGAGTCAGGCCGCCGAAACGTACTCTACGGCGATCGGTTACGGCAGCGAGGCTCATGGTGTTAGCAGTACGGCAAGTGGAGCTTTCAGCAGAGCTGAGGCCGGAGACAGTACGGCCGTTGGTTATACAAGCCAGGCCAGTGGGTTGAACAGCACAGCAATAGGCTCACGTAGTTATGCAGGTGGTGCGGGGGATATCGCTCTTGGACAGGCTGTTACTCAGGTTACTGACGGGGAACAAACCAGCGGTAATGTAGCGGTTGGCAGCGTTGGTTCGAGATGGTTGCAATATCCTGGGTCCGGGATGGTTTTTTTGGCGGACTCTGTTAAACCATCAGCTACCGGAGGTGATTCGGTCGCTGTGGGTACGGCGGCACAATCTGAGGGGTACAATTCGGTCGTTCTTGGAGCCTTCAGTCAAGATAATGGGGCAGATAATGTCGTGTCCATCGGCTCGGAGTTCGAACAGCGCAAAATGATCTATATGGCACCTGGTGATCTGTCGGCGTATTCAACAGACGCCGTTAATGGTAGCCAGCTGTGGCAAGTGTCAACCCAGGCTGAACTGAACTCCACCGAGATTGCCGTTTTGGACAACAGGCAGCAAACAAATACGGGCAATATCACAACCAACTCGGCCGACATCGTCAAGCTCAGGGAGTCTTTGGATAAGCATGACGAGGATATTACCGAGCTGCAGGGTCACTGGGGGCAAAGTTCCGGAGCTGGGGCCCTGGCTTTTGGATCTTCTACCGCCGGCGGGGATGGTGCCATTGCTGTAGGAGATGGCGCTGTTGCCTTGTTTAATGGCTCCGTCGCCATCGGCGCAGGGGCGCGGGCGAGTTCGGATCCAACAACGGCCATCGGTAATGATGCGATTGCCGCTGGTGACAACAGCGTTGCCCTTGGCGCCAATACACAGTCCAGCGGAGACAATTCCGTTGCGCTGGGGCAGGGATCTGTTGCAGTCAGGGACGAGACAGTCAGTGTCGGCGATGCCGCCCAGGGATTAACCCGGCAAATTACCAATGTTGCTTCCGGAGAAGCCGCTACCGATGCAGTTAATGTTTCTCAACTCCATTCGGCAATCAGATCCTCTTATTCCAGTCTGGATGACAAGATCAATCGAACCGGGGCGGTTGCCATGGCGGTTTCGCAACTCAGTTTGCCGACTGGTTATGCCAATGGCCTGGCGGTGGGCATGGGAACCCAGGAAGGGGAGACCGCATTGGCTGTTGGTTATATCGGCTCCATCCGCGAAAATATTGCGGTGCGGGTCAGTGCCGGGATTTCCGGCAGCACCAGAAGCTACGGCGGTGGTCTGGCTATCGGTTGGTAGACAGACTGTAGCAACAGGACGTCTCTTGTTCTCCGGAGCCCATGAGGTTGATCATGAAACGCTGCTGTGACCTTCTTTTTGCCGGTGTGGCTTTGCTGGTTCTCCTGCCGTTGATGCTGCCGGTGATGCTGATGTTACGGATGACAGGTAATCGTCAGGTGCTTTATCGAGAACCGTGTGTGGGCCGAAACGGGCGACAGTTTGATCTGCTGCGGCTGGCGCGGATTGATCGCGGTATTGTGGCCGGCGTACCCCGGTTGCTGAATGTCCTCGCCGGTCATATCTGCCTGGTCGGACCTGATCCCATCTCTATTGAGTGCTTTGCCCAAATACCGAAGCCGATGCAGCTCAGGAGGGCTGCTGTAGTTCCCGGATGTCTGAACATCAGCACCCTGGTTTGCAGGGGGGGGAAGCTGTCACTCGCCAAGAACGATGTCGGCTATAAATGCCGGATGATGTGTGGCTATCTCGATGCCCTGGATGAATGGCATCTTGAAAACAACAATTTTACTACCTATCTTCTGGTGCTGTTCAGCGCCCTGCTGGTTTTCCTGTTGCCCGTCAACCAGATCATCTGGTGGCTGTTCCCCGATCTGCCCCAACCCCCCTCACTGCTCCAGCGTGTTGTTTGAAGGTAAAGTCATCCGCCAGGTGAGGTGTCTATGAAATATCCGGTAATGATCGGTGCCGCTCTGCTGGGTTTGCTGTTGCTGTGGGCTTTCTTGAGCGATGACGGATCCGCTCGACATTATCCGCTGAAACTCGGCAAAGATATTCCCTTTGATTATCTGGAAGATCCGGATGGCAGGTTGAGTGTTCGACAGGTTGCTGATCGAGCATCTTCCGATTTTAGTCGATCCGAGGGTTATCTGTATAAAGGTTATACGAATTCTGTATATTGGATTCGGGTGCAATTACCGGATGTGTCTGTTGCCGGGAACGAACTGTTACTGGAAATATTTCCCCCTTATCTTGACGATCTGACGGTCTATCAGCGGCTCTCCGATTCCGAAGGCAACTGGCACGTCTCGTCATTGGGCGATACCCTGCCGGTATCAACGCGGGAAATAAATCACCGTTTTTTTGTCATTCCTCTGATTGATTCACGCCAGGGCGCGGATCTGCTGATGCGTATCCAGACCTCCAGTTTGCTGATGATGGTGGGAAAGATCTGGGACATGAGTAGTTTTATCGCAGCTTCAGCGCGCAAAAATCTATACTGGGGAGCTTTTTTCGGTATCGCTGTGTTAACCACCTTGCTTGCCGGCGCTCTTTCTGTCTTTACCAGAGAACATCTATTAATCGCTCTGTCTTTGTACGGGATAAGTTATCTGTTTATTGCGTCCATCCAGGGTTATGTCAGCTGGCTGTTGCTGCCTGAATGGCCCTGGCTTACTGATCATTTAACCGGCTTCAGCTATTTTTTGACGATGATACTGGTGTTATGGCTTGGCAGGGTTCTGTTTCACATCAAGAATCATGCTCCAAGACTCGACTTGTTGATTCTTGTTTCCATCGTTGTCATCGGGTTCTTATCTCTGTCGATTCCCTTCGGATATTACAGTACGGGAATCAGGGTTGCCATCCTGATTTTGGAACCTGTCAAGTGGACCATTGCCGTGGCCGGGTTGATATTATCGCTCAGGTCCGGCAATGCCGGCCAATTTTTCATTGCATTCTGCTATGCCCTGTATCTGCTGTTCGGCTCATTGTGTCTGCTGATCGGCAACATGTTGCCATTAACGCCCCTGGTATATGAACTGTGGCAGCACAGCATGCTGGGGCTGATGGTGATTATTCTTGGCATCACCATTGCCACATTGTGGAGCAGCAAGCAAAATGAACAGCGTTTGAAGGAGCAGCAACTGGAACTTCAAAGTCAGCGTGAAGCGACCTTTATCCAGCGACAGTTCGTAGGCATGGTATCCCACGAGCTTCGCACGCCCTTGGCTTTGGTCCATACCATAGCCAGTAATCTGAAAGCTGACCCCCCCCTCACCCAGGAAGAACTCGATGTAGAAGCGAATAAAATTATTCAGGCATCGCGCCGTTTGACGCAGCTGACGGATAATTGCCTTGTTGATGCCCGTTTATCTGATCCTTTAAGTGTCATTGATACTCATTCCGTCAGCCTCATGAAGTTGATCAGGGAAGCCGCAAATCTTGTCAGTTTTTCGACCAATCACAGGTTGTTGTTAACGGTTGTTGACCACGGCACGGCAGAGCCTGTTAGTGACCTGAAAGATGTCACACTCCGCACCGACAGCGCCATGTTACGTATTGCTCTGTCCAATGTGATTGACAATGCGGTGAAATATTCTCCTCCCGGGCTGATTAAAGTACGAGTCATCGTCACCGAATCGCAGGTTCGGATTGATATTGAAAACGAAGGGACCGTTATCCCTGCGGAATACGCTCAACAGATTTTCGAGCGCTACTTTAAGGGTACAGTTGCCGATGGCTTGCCTGCGTCCAAAGGGACCGGGCTCGGGTTGTTTGCTGCTCGTCAGATTGTGCGCAGGCTGGGTGGTGAACTCATCCTGGCTGATCGATGTGATTGCTGTTTATTTGTTTTCACTTTGCCCAGATGTGAAAATTCCCGTCTTGCTTCCAACGGAGATCATATTCATGTTGCCGACGATAGCCCTGGTTGAGGATCAGAATGATTTGCGCACAGGCATGATCAAATATCTCGTTGCTCATGGCTATGATGCCTGGGGTGCCGAGAGCGCTGAGATCTTTTATAAACAACTTCATCAACGAGAAACCGATATCGTTCTGGTGGATATCGGTCTGCCCGGCGAGGACGGTTTATCGCTCATCAGATTTTTAAGTACCGGTTCGCCGGTCGGGATCATTGCTGTGAGCGGTTATGGTCGTCTGGAGGATCGACTTGCCGGTTTAAAGGAAGGAGCGGATTGTTACCTGGTGAAACCCGTCGATCTGCCTGAACTCTGTGGGATTATTGATGCACTGTGGCGCCGGATGATTCGCCAGGACCGGGTACGGGCCGCCGATATTGGGGGGAAGTGGCAGCTGAACAAGGGGCTGCTGTTGATTTCTTCCCCCTCGGGAGCTGAAATGGTTCTGACCAGCAGAGAATTCATGATGATGGAGGAGTTGGTTAGGAACAGCGGGCAAGTGTTAAGCAAGGAGCATTTGCATAAGGTGGTTCTGCCTGAATATGTGGACTATGAACCACATCGCATAGAGGTGATTATCAGCAGAGTGCGTAAAAAAGCGCGGGATGTCGGAATGGAACTGCCTATGCGCGCTGTTTTCGGTAGAGGGGTGGTGTTTGTCCAGCCCGGCGAAGGAAACAGATAGCCAGCGTGGTCACCCGATGCGGTCTGTAGCAAGCCGATTGAGAGATTCATGAGAGCAAATGATACTGATAGTTGACTGAATAAGTAGTGTATTTTTCCGATAAAGCGAATATATCGCTGACGATCCTTGAGATCGTATTTATGAGCCAGTCGATAAGGTGATCAATCGACGATAAACCCAAGGAGAAATACCATGAAAAAACAGTTTGGAGTATGGAAAAAGGGGATGGTTGCTGTCTCATGTCTGGCGCTGCTCGGTGGTACCGCGCTAAACGCCAGTGCTAACGACACCGTCAGTGCCAGTGTCAATGCCCTGGCCGGTCTGAGTCCGGTACTGTCCCTGACGTGTACCGACGTCAATTTCGGCGTGTGGCGAGTACCGGTTCGTTCCAGTGGCGGAACAACGTCGGTAACATTGACGGTCTCAGCAAATACCAGTGCAGGCGCAACGACGGCAACCAGTGGCGGCAACACGACAGGCGTTGCGGCTGCTTCCGGCTACAACGTGCCTAGTGCTGCGGTGTGTACGGTCAACGGTTCCAATAACCCCTCACAGACGATTCAAACGTCGATTGCCAACAATGAAGGCTTAACTTTTGGCGCATCAAACCATAACAATCTGAACAATCCAAGCCAGGTTGTTTCGGGCATGTCGGCCGATCTTGGTCTCGGTGGTACCGGTGTTGCTATCAACACATCAGGTGCTGGTACGTTCCGGGTTGTCGGTGTATTGACAATTCCTGAAACGATTGCTGCGAACAACTATGGTGGTTATCGCACCAGTACCGGCGGTGTAGAGGGAGAAGGCAATGCTGCTACCGTGACGGTGACTGATACGTTGGTGCAATAATCTATTGCGGATGAAAAAGCCCGGTGGGTCTTGGTGACCTGCCGGGCTTTTTTTATGCGCGAGGATTCGTCCGGGTGGTGAATTGACAGATGGCAAGCCAGGCAAGAATAAAATTCCTGAAATATTTTTTATTGCTGATGTCTTGTTTCGGCTTTTCTGATGCCTTTGCCGATAACGCACGTACGGCCTATGTCCAGGCTTATACCGGGCTGCAGCCGGTGTTGTCCTTGTCCTGTACGGATGTCGACTTCAGTGTCTGGCGTGTTCCTGTACGTCAGACAAGTACGACCTCCACCACCATTTTTATATCTGCCGTAGCCAATAAAGCTGGTGTCAAAACGCTTGAAACCATCGGCGGTGATGCCCTCTTTATTGCCCGGGTCGCTGACTACGAGGGTGCCGTGGCTGGAACCTGTGTGGTACAGGGTTCCCATCATCCGAATCAACGAATACGCGTTACCATCAGTAATAACAAAAACCTCGATCTCGCCGGAGCTGATCGTGGGCTCATCAAGCGCCCCAATCAAGATGCAGCACTCAAGGCGGATCTGGAGCTGATGGAGGATTTTGTCGCGATTGATTCTGCCGGGCGCGGAACCTTTCGGGTGATCGGTATCATGACCCTGCCGCCGGTGATTACTGTTGACAATTACGGGGCCTATTCTGCCGCAGCGGTAGCGGCTGACAACCTTGCAACGATCACAGTTATTGACACGGCTTTGCCTTAAAGGAAATCTAATGTTTACTGTTGTGACTCATCTGGTCATGCTGCCGCTATTTTTTCTGTTTTTAACCTCAGGGGCCGCCGTAGCCGAAGAAAACTCTGCGGAAGCAGGCATATCGGTTGCGATCTCGGATAATCTGATCGTCATCGAAGGCAGGGCGCGGTCGGGTCAGATCGATCTGGTCAACGGCGGCGAAGATCCCATGGAATTTACCGTGTTTCCCATGAAAGATCCGCCCGGCATCGTGGCGTCGGCGGAACCAATACTGCGCTGGGCCCCGGAACGAGCGGTTGCTGCTGCTCACCGGTCACTGTCGTTTCGGGTGCTGGCGCGACCGTCTCCTGAACTGGAGCCGGGTGAATATGCCTATCAGTTTGGTGTCCGTGCCCAGGTCCAGCGTGAGGCTCCGCCGATCCGCATGCTTCAGGATGGCGAAGAACCCGAACCCTTGATTTCGGCATCGGTGCCGGTGGTGCCGGTACTGCCGGTGACGGTTTATGTGCGTCATCGTATGGAGACCCCTCGGGTCGACCCGGAGCCTCTGGTTCTTACTCCTGAGGACGAGGACAACCTGGGTTACTTCAAGGTTGTCAAACGTGTTCCCAATGTCAGCTTTGTCGGTCAGATTCAGGTGGTTGATAGGGATACGGGTGAGGTTCTGAGCAGCGGACGCCTGCATCTGGCGCAACAGGGAACCAACGCTAGAGTATCGATGCCACGGGTTTTTTATCCTGCTGATCGGGCGGAGGGTTATTGCCTGCGCCTGTGGGATCATTTCCCCGGTGAAGGAGAACCTTACATCAGTTTGTGCGAATAAAGTGAATGACGCGACACGGCGTTTTAGCCCGGCCGAAACTGATTCTAGGGGTTTTTTGGATTGTCTGCCTGGTGATGGCCTGTTTCAACGGTGTTGCTGTCGGAGCAATCCCGGCGAATAAGAGTGATAATCTTCTTGCCGATACCACTGTTGTCGATGAAGAGGTCATGTTCGGGGTTGTTGAGATGCGCCTTAACGGCTCCGTGCTTCCTGAGTTTCAAGAGGTGCTGCATGGCGATATGGGGCATGTATGGCTTGACCTGGAATCGCTGGTGGTCTTCGCCGAAGGGGTGTTTCGCCGGGACAAGCCGGGTCGTTATTCAGTAAACCTGTATGGTGACAATGATCCGGTTGTTCTTGACGCCCTGGAATCCCTCATCATTTACCCGCAATCAATAAAATCTCTCTCCCAAACGGCCATCAGATTCGATCAGGACAGGCTGTTTGTTGAAAAACAGGTATTGGAGGAATATTTTGGCCTGTATTTGACTACCCGGTTGGATGAAGGATATCTGGATGTGTCCAGTACGCGGCCCCTGCCACGGGATTTACGTCTGCTGCGGGAACGTTCGTGGCGACGTCTAGGGCGTACCAACGGTGCGCCGGAACAACCACTTCCTACCATGGAAATCCCCTATCACCTGGCCGGCGGGGTGATTGCTGATTTTCAGCTGGGTTCGTTTTATGAAAGCAGATCCGATAAAACCACAACCCGTATGAGTCTCAGCGCTGCTTCCGAATTGTTGTTTCTGACCAATCGCTTTTTTATCGCCGCTTCTGATGATGGAATTGACTCGTTGCGTTGGACTGCCGGTCGGGAGGACCCTCGCGGCGGATTGTTCGGCATCGAATCACTGGAAAGTTTTTCTCTGGGCGATGTTGTCGGCCAGTCTATTTCTCTTGTGGGCTCAGGCGCCAGAGGGCGCGGACTAAAGTTTCAGGCTGCCCCTCTTCAACTAAGCGACGGTTTTTCATCAACGACTATTGATGGTGATGCTCCTCCGGGTTGGGATGCCGAGCTTTATGTCGCCGGACAGCTAAGGGATTTTCAACGTATCAGCGACGATGGGCGTTACCGATTTAATGATGTCGATTTGTTCTACGGTACCAATGTGATCGTTGTTCGCTTGTACAGCCCAACCGGTGAGGTGCGCTTGGTCGATTATAGTGCCTCGGTCTCGCCGGGAATTCTTCCGCCCGGAAAGATTTATCTGTGGGGCTCCGTTCTTGAACCTGACCAGGATGTCTGGCCCCTGAACAACTCAACCGGCAGCTCCGGCGGCCTGGCGTATTCCCTGCGCAGCGATGTGGGGATCACCGATCATCTCAGCATCAGTCTGCAGGCATCGTCTCTTCCAGGGGCCGGACTAGATGATGTTGATCCAGCCAGACAGACGGATCGGGAATTCTATGTTGGTAGTGAGATCCGTACCCGGTTTGCCAACATGTCCGCCAGTGTGGGCCATGTTCATCAACATACGACCGGCGGAGCTGCCTGGTACTTGAACCTGGGGGCTTCGGCCCTGCGGTATCCCTTTAATTTGCGTATTGAATCCGCTGATCCGTCATTCAGTTCAGGTTATATCGGTGAGGGATTGCAAGCGCTTAAGCAACGTATTCGCCTCTCAACGGCTTTTACTGTTGGGAAAAGGAAAAAATTCAGCATTCCAGTATATATTGAACGGGTAACAACCCACGGAGGGAGTGTTACTGATTCCCTGAACACCGTGTATAGCAGTCAGTTCGGTGCCGCACATCTAACTCATGATGTGCGTTTTAATCGCTCCAGTAATCCAGCCGGCGATTGGTCGGAGCTTAACGGCTGGTACCGTGGATTGCTGGCTTACGATTTTCATCAATATCAGTTCAGAACAGAATACAGTGCGGTAATTTCACCGGGTTTTGCCTCACAATATCTCAATCTTCAGGGTTCATACCGGCAGAATGATCGCACCAACTATCACCTTGGTTACAGCTATTCGTTTGCCGGCAGTCACGGTATCAGCGCCGGTTTCAGTAGAGATATCGGGGATCTGTTCGTGCTTGGCGGCGGGATATCCCACACGGATGATGACACAGTGATCAACCTGCGGCTGACTTTTTCCTTCTCCGGTGATAAACAAGCCGGGTTACACCTCAGCAACCGCCAACGTGCTACTTACGGTGCCTCACGTTTGCAAGTTTTTCATGATGATAACGGCGACGGAATACGCCAGCGGCAGGAGCAGGGCCACCCCTTGGTTGACGTGGTTCACAATCGCAGATTACTGGAAAACACAACGGATGATGATGGGCAATTGCTGCTCTGGGGGTTGGACCATCTCTCTGAACATTGGCTGAAAATCGGTCGGGAACAATTAGCTGCTGAATTCAGAACCAGTCCCAATAGTGATTTTTTGCTGTGGCCGCGACCGGGGAGGATCTTTTCAATTGATATACCGGTTATTGAGGCAACATATGTATCGGGAAAAATCTATTATCAAACGGGCGATGGACTATTGCACGGCCTTGGATTGAGTGAGGTCAGGGTCCGGTCGGCAGATGGATCCGGCACTTTTGTCACTCGTGCGCTTTCGGACGGATTTTTTTCCTTTGAACATCTTTATCCGGGTGAATGGGAGATCGAAGCCGAAAGCAGTCGCTTAGGGCAAAGTGGACAATCGCTTAAGGTTTCCCGCACCATAGAGATTTTACCGGGCGACATTGATGTTCATGACGTTAAGGTGGTGTTCCCCTACACTTTATGGAGCGGCAATGCTGTGAAAGATGTAGTTGAAATGCCGTCAGAAACACTACCAGTTGTTAATGCGCCGGCACCCGTGCCTCTGCCAGTTCCGGAAAATTTGCGCATATTACCTGCGTTGGACGATCATTACGAAAGTCCTGACATCTTCCTGCAGCGCTGGGCCGATGCCTGGTCGATGCAGGATGTTGAGACCTATCTGGGTTTTTATGCGAGCGACTATCTCCCGGCAGGAGGGATTGATCGTCATGCTTGGGAGAAAGTGAGGCGTGGACGCCTTTCCAAACCAACTACTATCCAAGTTGTCATTCTCGATTTGAATGAACGTGAAGTAGACGGTGATCTGGTTCAAATTGAGGTGGTACAACAGTATCAGAGTAATCTTTATGCTGATATATCCCGGAAGCTGTTCGATTTAAGACGTACTGATTCTCATTGGGAAATCGTTCGGGAACGGACGGTAAGCATAACGCCCTTAACCAGGTAAGCAACATTGATCATTACCTTGTGGAGACTTGATGATCAGGGCATCCCTGCCGGTAACCATGATCAGTTTCTTGACGCTGCGGGCAGGCAGCATGATTAAATGCCTCGTTGCCATGCTGGTTATGCTGGTTATGCTGGTTCTACCAATACCTTCCTGGTCTGCCTGTGACGATGTTGTTTTCCACTCCACAAGGCCGATTGACTACGGGCTTTACAGGTATCAACAACCCTTCAAGCCGGGGTGGGTAAGCCTGTGGCCTGATGGGAGTTTCCAGATTTCCAGAGGGCTTAGTCTCTCCCATCGATCGTATCCGGCGCCAGGTGTATTTCAGATAAGGGCCAATCCAGGACAAAAAATCTTATTGGAAGTAACCGTCCAGGTGCCTGCTGGCATAGAGGATAAAGTCAACATCACCAATCTGCGAGTTCAGTCCCGAAATCATATTTCCCTGAATAAAATCGGCAAAGATTATCTGCTGGAAGTGCCGGTTAACGGCGGCAGGCCAATGGACATCGTTATGTATGTTGGTGCTGATCTGGTATTTTTATCGGAAGCCTTACTGACCAACAACATAGTAGCTACCTTGCAGGTGCGTTGTCTGGCAAGCAGCAGGTGAGCACTTTTTTGGATAGCCTTTATATAGCCTCAGCCGACTTTTCATTCTGATAGTCTTTCCTGCCTCCAGTCTCTTCAGAAATGACAGGGTTTTCCTTGTCCCTATCGTGCATCCTTCCAGTCCTTTCAAATAAGATTCTCGTAACAAGCTGATAATCAACAAGATTTTTGTTTTGTCCGATGTTGGTCAGGCAGGGAGCGAAATTTGCAGATCTCCTGCATGAATATTTAATGTTTCTGCCGGGACGGGGTTTTCCCTGGAGGGCAGGTCAACCTGTTTTCATGGAGGTGTCGATGCAGCTTGTCTATTGTCCGTACTGCGAAACCGAGCAGCCGATGGAAATTGTTGAAGAAGGGGCGCAGGACTCACGTCAGAAAAGGCTCTATGTTCAGCGAGTTCGCCGCTGCCTGATCTGCGAACGCTATTATGTGACAGCCGAGGTGAAGTCCTGCCTGGTTCATGAGTATGATCAAACCAAAAAAATGATTGAACAGTTTTATCAGGAAACCTTTCCAGCGCTGGAGGCGTCAACTAATATGGGGGAGTATAGTCCGGACAGATTGTAATGCTGGTTTTTTCTTAAAGGATCGGAAGTCTTTAAGGGCATGGCAATCCTGGAATGGTGTAGATTGTTGATTGTCTCAGCCCATGAATATGATCTCTATGAAGTTCATTTCTCCCGAACCCCACTGTATCCCGATTGATGAAGTCGGTGTCTGCGATATTCGCTATCCCATCGCTGTTTTAGATAAGACTGCCGGCAGGCAGCGGACGGTAGCCACCTGGTCAATGACCGTTGCCCCTGCGCAGCCCTTGGACGAGGCTCACTATGGTCGTTTTATTGAGGTGCTTAATCATTACCGTGAAGAGATGAGCATCTATACCCTGCCTGTTCTGTTGGCCGAACTTAAGCAGCAACTGCCGGCAGAGACCGCCCGGATCAGGATCGATTTTCCCTATTTTGTTGCGAAAGCGGCTCCGGTCAGCCAACGTTCCGGATTGATGAACTACGATTGCTGTTATGTCGGTTGTCTTCATGACCATGGCGAGGAATACATCCAGGGGGTCACTGTACCGGTCACCAGCCTTTGCCCTTGCAGTAAGGCAATAGCTGATTACGGGGCCCACAGTCAGCGCAGTTACCTCACGATAGACGTGCGACCGGAACATAAGGAAGATGGTCGCCTGGAATTGATCTGGATTGAAGAACTGATCGATATTGCCGAGCAATCAGCGTCTGCGCCGGTCTTCGCGTTGCTTAAACGTGAGGATGAAAAGGCGGTGACCGAGCAGGCCTATGACAATCAGCAGTCTGTTGAAGACATGGCGCGCGATGTTGCTGCCCGTTTAATGGCTGATCGGCGGGTTGCCTGGTTTCAGGTTAAGGTCATCAGTCATGAAAGTATTCACAATTATCAAGTCAGTGCGCAAATCGAATGGATGCGCTGCTTTGGAGAAACACCGGCCACAGATATATCAACCAGCAATGACAGGAGAAAAAAATGATTGAACAGTTTTATCAGGAAAGCCTTGCAGTGAGGTTAGCTGTTGATGATGCCGGTGAACACCATCATAAAAGAAAGTGATGATGTCGTTGGTGAGCCTGATTGTTATAGTTACCTCCCTTAAGACAACTTGATTTGCTTGAATTCAGGCATAAGGCACAGTGTTTTGATTTCCTCCAGCGAGCGGCCATAGTCACCACGGCTGATGCGGTTGGCATGCCAGACGGCCATGGCAATTTCAGACAAGCCTTGAAAATCTGACATATCCTCTGTGTGGTGAAGAGAAATGGCTTCAATGACCGGATGTGGTAGCCCCCAGAGGCTGGCCAGGTAGGCCCCCACGGCAGCGTGACTGACGCCAAGTGTCTGCACTTCCGCTTCTAGGTAGGTCAGGTTCTCCTTCAGTTGTTTGTTGTTGATCGTTTGAGATATCTCAGGCAGACAGTGGGTCAGTACCAGTTTGCCAATGTCGTGTAATAAACCGCCAAACGAAGCGTGGGCTGACAGGTAGCTGTCGTTATGCTTGCGGACCAGGGCTTCTGCGATTCGGGCGGTAAAATAACTGTGTTGCCACAGATCTTCCAACTGGGATTTGTGGGGATGAGTGGGGCTGAAACAACTGAAGATATGGTGAGCTAATACCAGGCTGCGCAGGGTATTGATGCCCAGGTATTGTATGGATTCTTCCAGGGTTTGGATTTGACGGACCAAACTAAAGGCTGAGGAATTGATCAGCTTCAGGATTTGAAGGGTCAGCACGGCATCATTCCGGATCAGGTTGACAATGCCGGCAAGATCAGCTTCCGGCTGGTCGAGCAGGGCAGTGAGTTGCCGGTATGTTTTGGGCAAGGTCGGCAAAGAGATTAACCCGTTCATTAATCCCTTGAGCTTTTTATCCGATAACATGTCATCGAGTTTGCACAGTCTCTCCAGTAGCTGGGTAAAGGCTGCGATATCGACGGGCTTCCACAAAAAATAATGGCACAGGCTGATGGCTTCGGAGTAAGTTGCGCGGTCAGGCTGGCCGGTGAGCATGATTCTGATGGTCTTCGGGTAATGGCGGCGCACTTGGAATAGAAGCTCATAGCCATTCATTCCTGGCATTCGATAGTCGGAAACGATCACATCAACATGCGAGGAAGCGATGATCTCCAAAGCTTGCTTGCCACTTTCGGCATCGAGCATCTGCCATTGATTGCGTAGACTGTGCAACCCGCGTTTAAGACCACGCAGCAGATTGGGATCGTCATCAACAAAAAGCAGGGTTTTCAAAGCAATATTCCTTGTCAGATGTCCTTTGTAAGTGGGATATCAATAGTAAATTGACAACCCTTTCTGGGCGCGCTGTTACAGGAGATTTTTCCCTGATGCTTATTTACCACTATGTCATATACGATAGCCAGTCCCTGGCCGGTTCCTTTGCCAACATCTTTGGTGGTAAAGAAGGGTTCAAAAATTCTATCAAGATGTTCTTCGGCGATTCCGGCACCGTTATCTTCTACAGACAGGATCAGTCGCTGGTCCTGGCTGCGGGTGGCGATCTTGATCTTGCCAAGAGCCCCCTCTTGGCATTGTAAAGTTTTAATAGCTTGGGCGCTGTTGACGATCAGATTCAGCATGATCTGGCTCCAGCTGCCGGGATCACATACCAGTAGTGGCAGGGCCGGATCAAGGTCGGTGGTCAGTTCAGCAATGTACTTCCATTCGTTACGCGTGACTATAGTAGAGTTTTCGATCAGGTGATTCAGATTTGTGGGTGTCTGGTTTGCCTGACCTGGATGACTGAACTCCTTCATCGCTGAAACAATACGGACAACATGATTAGTCCCTTGTAATGACTCCTGAATGCTTAAGGGGATTTCTGTCAGCAAAAAGTCAAGATCGCAAGCCTGGGCTGCGGCTATCAACTGGTTCATTCTCTGATATTTTTCTTCCGGAGCTGTAGCCGTCAACAACTGCTGTACCGACTCCAGGATGACGTTCAGCTCCTCGACGGAGTTGCGAAGAAAATTCGTATTGTTCTGGATATACTGCAGTGGTGTATTGATTTCATGAGCGACCCCGGCGGCCAGTTGACCGATTGCTTCAAGTTTTTGCGCCTGCAGCAGTTGTTGCTCAAGGATCATTCTCTCTGTAATGTCGGTAAAGACAACAACCGCGCCGGTTATCCGGGCGTTTTCACGGATTGGAGCAGAATGAAATTCCACCATGAAGCTGGTGCCGTCCTTGCGTCGATATGTTCCCCTGACCTTTGACAGAGCTACTCCCTGCTGCAGAACCTGATAGCGGATAGGGCATTTAGCCGGGGAATGGTGACCATCGCCCGTCAATGAGTCATGGGCTAAGAGGTTAATGGGTTGTCCGATCAGTCCGCCAGGATCAGCCCCCAGCATCTTTTCTGCAGCAGGGTTCACAAATGTCATCAGGCCGTGAGTGTCAACACCGTAGATGCCTTCGCTGATGGAATTAAGGAACAGCTTGTTCTGCCGAGCCAGTTTGCTTGCCTCTGCTTCGGCACGTGTTGATTGTGCCAATGCCAGACGAACCTTTTCGTTGACCTCCATTAATTCGACAGTACGCTCCTTGACCTTGATCTCCAGAGTTCGGTTCATCTTAACGACTTTTTGTTCTGCTTCCTGTCGCTGTTGTTCGGCCTTTTGTCGCAATTGCACATTGACCAGCATCTGGGCAAACAGGGTTAAGAGATGTTGTTCGTTCTCGCTATAATAATAATGATCACGAACCGAGTCAAAGCCAACAAAGCCGAGACATTTATCATGATTCATCATCGGTACGGCCAGCAGGCTTTTGATTCCCTGGGGCTCAAGTATATTGCGCAAGCCTCCCGGAGGCAGAGCGCCGACATCCGGAACGTACATCGACTTCCCCTGTAGGTGCACATTAAGCCAGTCGGGGAATTCTTCCATTGGCACCTGTTGCAGGGAAGTTATCTGAGGTTGTACGCTGCTATTGCACCATTCAAACAGATTGGAGGTAACCCTGGCGGTGAAATCATAATCAAAAATGTAGGCGCGATCCGCATTGACAAACAGCGCCAAATTTTGCAATGAAGCATTGATAGCCTCATCAACCCGGTCTAGAGGAAGGTTGATATTGGTGGCGGCGATTTCCATCAGCAACTGCTGCAGCCGGGACTGGTGCAGAGCTTCAATCTCAGCCTTTTTGGTGTCGGTAATGTCGACACCAAGGCCTAGAACAGCGGCTACGGTACCATCATCATCCAGGATTTTCGTTTTGATCGTTTTGAGTGTATGCTGCTGGCCATCCTTAAAGGTGATGACTTCTTCGCATTCAAAAGACCCCTCAGTCGCAACCGCCTGATTGTCAGTCTGGGCGCAGACACTCATCTCCTCTTGACTCATCCAGTTGTCATCTGTGCCAAGCCCGACTTGCTCCTTCATAAATCGATTGACCAGCTGCAGGGATCGGTCGCGATAATCGGTCAGCCAGATACCGATGGGAGCATGATCAATAATCGCGGCGGTGAGATGTCTTTCTTTTACCATTGATGCTTCGATCTCCCGGCGCCTGGCCACCTCCTGACAGGAGGTACAGGCGCGAGCCAGCATTGGCGCCAGGGGGAGCAGCTCTTTGAGGAAATACTGATCAAAAGCTGTTGCCCGGCACAGCAGCAACCGACCGAATCCGCTCAGATGAATCAGATACAGATACAGATCACCCAGATTGATAACGACCAGCGGTTCGATGTTCCCCTCGCCATGAACCCGGATCAGTTCAGCGTGAACCCGTCGATATCCGTCACTGGTACGAATGGCGCCTGGCAGAACCATCTGAAGCTCAAGCATCCCTTCCGTTTCACGATAGACTCCGGAGAATAAACAATTGAGCTTGCGCTGAAACAGAGGCAGACATTTCTTCAGCAACTTGTCGAGATCAAACTCACCACTGATCGACAGGGCAATTTCCAGCAATATTTCCTGATACAGTTCACGCCTCATTCTGTCCCCCGTACGAAAACATGTCCTTTGTCAGCCATCCTGTCAGTCCACCAGCCGGTCGCGAATGGCCCTAAACTCAGGCAGGCTGTGCAAAAAAATCTCGAACAAATCCGGATCAAAGTGTTTGCCCCGGTCGTCGCTCATGATCTTGAGTACCACTTCTTCGGGCAGGGCTTTTTTATAAGGTCGCGCGGTGGACAGGGCATCAAAAACATCGGCAACCGCACAGATCCTGGCACTGACAGGGATGTCTGTTCCTTTGAGTCCATTGGGATATCCGCTGCCATCCCAGTGTTCATGGTGATTCAGGGCAATTTCCGCCGCCAGATCGAGTACCGGATTTGGATACCGGAGCCGGGAAGAGGTCTGATCAGACAAGGACCCAAAGCCGCTGGTTTCCAGTAGATTCCGCTCCAGCAGTTCGGCCCCGATACGACAATGTTGATTGATCGTTTGCCGTTCTTCTTCATTAAGCTTTCCGGCTTTCAGCAGAATCGGGTCAGGGATACCGACCTTGCCGATATCATGCAGGGGGCTCGCCAGAAAGAGCTGTTCACACCACTGGTGATCCTGGCCACTATTTACCGCCAGGATGCGGCAGTAATGAGCAACCCGCAGAATATGATTGCCGGTCTCCTGATCGCGACATTCGGCAACTTTTGCCAGCCGCCAGATCAGGTCAATGTGCGCATGTTCCAATTCTCTGGTGCGCTCTCTGACTTTTTCATCCAGCAGGCGGTTTTGTTCCTTGATCTGATCCTGCTGGTATTTCATCCGCAGCATATTGTTGACACGAACGATCAGATCATCGTGTTCAACCGGCTTGAACAGTAGATCCGTTGCACCCAGATCGAGAGCTTCCCGTTTGAGAACGGTCTGGGTGCTCCCGGTAAGAATGAGGACCGGGATATCATTGGTATGTTCCTGGTGCCGCAGCTGGCGAAGCAGATCAAAACCGGATTGCGCCGGCATGTAGATATCGGAAACTACCACGTCAACCGGCCTTGAGTCGATCTGCTGCAGGGCCTCTTTGACACTGCCGACATAGGTACTGTTCCAGGTCCTGCGCGACATGTGAAGAAGGCGACGGATTGATGCCAGATTGTCGGGTTCATCATCGACAAACAGAACTTCAGCCTGACGCTCACCGGGCGCCCATGCCGTCATTTTCACAGAGATCTCCCATCGGTTGAAGGGCCATTGATTAACACCTGATTCGGACGGACAGGGTTACTGTGGGGGATCGGTATCATGATCTTCCCCCGGCAAGGTGACCTCCTGATTGGATAACAGCTGGAGCAGCGTCGACATGGCTTGCGGCGATACCGGTTTCCAGAGAAAATATTTCGCTACCGTCATCCCCTCACGATACACGTCGTATTCCGAGCGACCTGTCATCATGACCCTGGTGACATGAGGATGCCGCTCGCGCACATGTTCAAGGCATTCCTGTCCGTTCATCCCCGGCATGCACAGATCGCTGATGACCACGTCAACATCCACGGTGTTGAGCAGTTCAAGGGCCTCGGCCGCACGTTCGACATAAATGAACTTCCACTGTTTCTCCAACGGCTTAAGCATTCGCGCCAGCGCGTTAAGGAGTGCTCTTTCATCATCGATAAACATGAGTTGTTTCATTTTCCTGCTCCTTTATTCACCCGATGCTTTTCAACATAATCAACGGGAGCCAGCACCGTGAAGGGTTCCTTCACACCGATTTTCTTTGCGTAATTTTTTATGCCGATCAGCAGAAAATCTGTCAGTTCCTGACCACTGGCGGCCAGCTTGACCCCGGTATTGGTAAAAATGTCTTCTGCCAGCTGCATTTGCATGGTCAGATCCATGACACCGATGGATACCGGCTCATACTGTACTTTCAGGGTTTGCAGCTGTTCCAGTGCGGCAACCATATCCGGATGATATTCAACCGGGTCGTCGGCAAGCTGTTTCATCACTACCGCACAGGAACGATGGCGAATATTCAGTTGACGATCATATTCATTCAATACGTGCAGCAACTGTGCGGCCATCCTGACCCGTTCACTGTACTGCTGGTCGGGCCCCTGGCTGAACGCGCTGCAGGGCAGGTTTTGCATTGCCACGGCAGCGGCGACATCGTCCATGCGCGGGATATTGAGTAACAATTCTTCGGCCACTGCCGGATGACCGTTGATCAGACTTAAGTCGCCATCGCTTAGTTCTTCTTCCGCCAGATAGCGGTCGAACAGGCTGGCTGGAATGGTCAGACAACCCAACCTGGAAAGCATGGCAGACATTTCATAGAACCACAGATCACCATAGCCCAGAGCGCTCGCCAGATGGTGAATATAAAATTTCAGTCGCTTGGCTTGCCCCTGGGCAGTCGGATTTTTTACCGAAAGAATCTGTGACAGCAGATCGACGGCCCCCAACAGGGTTTTCTCGACCAGCTCGCGCTCTGAGGTGATCAACTGATATTGGCGGATGGCATCCTGCAACACCCGGATCAGCAGCTCAAGGCTGCAGGGTTTGGTGAGGAAGCGAAAAATTTCCCCCTGATTGACGGCCTCGATGGCGGTCTGCTGATCGGCGAAACCGGTATAGAGAACCCGTACCGTATCGGGGTACAGGTCTTTGATCCGGGAAAGAAACTGGATCCCGGTCATTTCCGGCATTTTCATATCGGAAATGACCACGCTGAAGGTCTCCTGCGTCAGCAGTTCAAGGCCTTCCGTCGGCGATGATGCTACACAGATGTCAAAACGGCGAAACAGGCTGCGCTGAATCCCGGATAAGAAATTTCTGTCATCGTCGACAAATAGCACTCTCTTGTTCGTCATGTCATGCCCTCCTCCAGCACTTGCCAGTCTATTGAGCTCCGCCTGGCGTAAATGCGAATATTAACGACATATTTGCTGCCTACCTTGCACAGCAAACTTCATACCGATTAAATTTTATGTATAGATTTAGGCCAATGAATATTTAAGGATCGTGTAAGTAGTTAATTAAAA
This sequence comes from Pelovirga sp. C15f, assembly GCF_057178085.1. Taxonomy (NCBI): domain Bacteria; kingdom Pseudomonadati; phylum Thermodesulfobacteriota; class Desulfuromonadia; order Geobacterales; family Geobacteraceae; genus Pelovirga; species Pelovirga sp. C15f. The sequence goes on along the minus strand of NZ_JBXUCV010000009.1, from coordinate 65,578 downwards.
TGGGCTTTATTGAAGTTCAAAAGGATAGAGTCAATATGATGATATTGCAGAAAAGCAGATGTTGTAGCAGTAATAAACATTTTGCGACAGATAACACTGTCAATTTGATAGAAGGAGCCAAGAGGTTAATTCAAGTGGTATTTTTTTAGTTTACGATAAAGGGTTGCCTCGCCGATATTGAGAATTTCTGCAGCGCAGCGACGATTGTGGTTGCCTTTCTCCAGCGCGTTGATAATCGCGAGACGCTCGTAATCATCCATTGAGTCACCAGCAAGCGAAGCGGTTCTCGGAGGTGTTTCGGACACTGAATGAGTGATTTCTCGCGGAAGGGCGTCAGGACGAATGATATTGTCATTACTTAACACAATGGCGCGAAACACCACATTGGCCAGTTCCCGGACATTTCCCGGCCATTCGTAGGTACAGAGAAGGTCTAGAGCATCTGCATCAATACCGGTTACCTGCTTTTGCCTACGACTGTTGTGCTTGATAAAATATTCAACCAAGGCCGGAATATCTTCTTGTCGGTCACGCAATGGCGGCAGATCGATCAATACCGTGTTCAGGCGGAAATATAGATCCTCACGAAAATGTCCAGCCGCAATTTCTTTGGTGAGTTGTCGATTGGTGGCAGAGATCACCCGGACATCGACTTTATACTCCTGATTGCTGCCTACGGGGCGAACCAGTCGCTGCTGCAACGTTCGCAACAGTCGAGCCTGCAGCAGCAGGTCCATTTCACCGATTTCGTCAAAAAAAAGCGTTCCTCCGTCAGCATGACGAATCAGGCCGGGGTGGGCACTCATTGCACCAGTAAAGGCGCCCCTGGCATGACCGAACAACTCGCTTTGTATTACCCCGTCACCAAGGGAGGCACAATCCACCGGTACAAATTTTTGGTCGCGCCGGGAACTGTTGTAATGAATGGCCATGGCCACCAATTCCTTGCCGGTTCCTGTCTCGCCCTGAATCATCACTGATACATCCGAATCAGCTATTCGCGCCACCAGTTCCTTGACATCAAGCATGGCTGGACTTTCTCCAATCAGCTCGGGAAAATGATGGTTCCGGTAAAGATTAGAACGCCGCCTGCGATGTTCCTGGGACTCCTGCCACTGATTGGCGATGAGTTTGATTCGAGCATGTAATTTGTCAGCGCAGATTGGTTTTTCAATAAAATCTACGGCACCGAGAGACATCGCATGCACCGCATCCTGGATTCCACCGTGACCGGTCAACATCAGCACCCTGGTCAACATTGACCGTTGGCGAATCTGCTCAAGCAGTGTCAGGCCATCCATGTGGGGCATTTTCAGGTCAACGATAGCCGCATCAATCCGTGTCCGATCCAGTATCCAGAGGGCTTCTTCACCACTGTGGGCGAGGTACAGATAATAGTCGTTGCGTTGAAAGATGCGTTTGATGGACGACAGGATATATGCATCGTCATCAACAACCATTAAGGTAAATTTTTCAGTGATGTCCTTCGCCATACGCTTTTTCCCGGAATTGCCGTCGGCCTGAAGCCTTTTTTATGCTCCTATTCACTGACATTATCACTGGATTCTGTCAGATACTATCAAAAAGATAGATCAGCTTGGTATTGCTATCAAATAGAAACAGAGACAATGGTGGCAGCGAGTACGAATGGAATGCCACTTGCGAATCGATATCTAGGATCTCGTCGGATACCATCAGTGGGGGGATTTATATGAAATAAAAAGATACCTGTGATTTCTGAAAAGTATAAAAATAGAGGCTGAACTATGACAAAACTTCCTGGGCCATCCCGTTATTCATAATGCCTCGTTGAGCACACAGACAACCGCTGTTTTGTTGTAGAACTCCAGGTAGTCATTGCCGGTATTGGCGATTTCTCCTAACGTCAGGGCCCCGAACATGGGACATCGCTGGCTGACGACGCTCAACTCCTGGTGAAACTCATTTTCCATGAATAGTACACGAGAGATGCAGTCGACAAAAAAGATCGTTTTGTCCATGGCGTTGTTGTCCATTCCCTTCCAGGCCATATTGCGGGCCGATTCCGCTCCCTTGACCAGGGACTTCAGGTTGCCGTTCAATATATAGATATAGGACCCTTCCGGAACCTCGCCGACGCAAATCAAATGGTTACCTTCAGCAATGATGGGATCGCGTACGATCATTTCCGTGTCCAGTTTGGTGATTCCCAGTGGGTAGGCCTTGGCGATATCAAAAAAGGCGGTTGTGTCAAAATCCGGATTGGAGTGCTGTTTGACGGCTTGCTTGTACACTTCAAGGGCTGGTTCCCAGTTAAGGCTGATGACCCGATTACCTTGCGCTTCAGTGACCTTGATGGAGGTTGTCACAGGTTGCCAACCGTGGGCGACACCAATTCCTGCGGCGACATCGGAAACGGTAACGATAGCAGCGGCGCCAATTAATCCGTTATTTGTGAACAGGCAGGGTTTGGCAACAAAACTCAGCGACCCTGCGCCACCACCGATATAGTGAGGCAGCAGGCCGAGGTTGTTGAACAGGCCTTCAACTAATGAGGAGATACGCTTACTTAACCCGTCAACGAAGACAAAGCAGGTTTTATTCTGGCAATCGATCCCGGAAAAGGCTTCTGCAACCCTATCGTCCAGATCAACTTCGGGATCATTGAGCCCATCGATGATGACGTTATGAACAACATGCTCCATTCCGATTACGAGGGTTCCTTTGCTCAGGTTTTTGTCGCCTGCGATGATTTGCGGAAAAATGCCGCCAAATACAGGCAGGGGGCAATGCTTGAGGAGCGAATCAACTTGTTCAGGGGTGAATTCGTTGGCATCACAGGCCAGGATCATCAGGGATTTGATGTTCGGTTGTGAAGCTACATTTTTTATCTGAGTAGCCAGTTCGGATACGGTACCTTTCTCACAGAGGACTATTACCATTCGTAAAGTTCCTTTCGGTGGCTATGTTAGGCGCCAATTATTGAAGGGATTCGTCTTAAGAGCTGGAACTACAGCTGGAATTAAAATTTGTACCACTATATTGAGGTGTTGGATCAACACCAACAATAGATAAAAATTCACAAGAGATCACATGTATAACTGTGTAATATTAGCGTGAATAAATCAGTTTGGCAATAATCTTGAAGTTTTAACCAAATATTTCTGTGGATATCTTTTTCTTTCGCCATGCCTTGAGCAGGGTTTATGGTGTTTGTCGGGCTATATTCTGCTCTCAAACAGTGCGATGCCACAACAATCTGGTCTCGATCAAATTTGATCTTTTATGATCTTCTGCCTGCTGATATTGAGCTTTTTAATACGGCTTTGAAGTGTTGTTGGCTTCATTTGAAGCAGGGCTGCTGCGCCGTTTTCACCGTAAATTTTACCGCCAGTTCGAGTAAGAGCACTTTCGATGTGCCTTTTTTCCCAGATGACCATGCTTGGAAACGGGTCCTGTGATTCAGGTATGGTCACCGGGGGGCTGTCGGAGGGTGCACTGGTTGGCGTAAGCGCGCTCTGTTTCAAGCCGAGGTGACGGCATCCAATCTCGTCAGTCCTGGCTAGAAGGACGCCCCTGCTGATGGCATTCTGCAGCTCGCGTACGTTGCCAGGCCAGGGATAGTCCAGTAGCCCCGTGGCGGCCTCTTCACTGATTTTCGGAGGGCTGATTCCGGTTTTGCGAGCTTCCTTCTGAATAAAGTATTGGGCCAGAAGAAGAATATCTTCCTTCCGCTGGCGCAAAGGAGGGAGCTCCAGGGGGTAGACGCCAAGCCGGTAATAGAGATCCTCGCGGAATTGGCCTTTCTGAACCTTTTTCTGCAAATTCATATGGCTTGCCGCAATGATGCGAACGTCGCAAGACCGCGTGATTTCACCACCGATCCGCTCAAAAGTCCCTTCCTGCAGGGTTCGCAGGAGTTTGGGCTGAATTTCCAGGGGCAAATCTGCAATTTCATCGAGGAACAGGGTGCCGCCGTCAGCAATTTCAAAACGCCCCTTACGCTGTGCTATCGCCGAGGTGAAGGCGCCTTTTTCATGACCGAAGAGTTCACTTTCGGCCAGGCTGGCGTTCAACGCTGAGCAGTTAAGGGTAATAAAGGGTTTGTCGTTACGTGGGCTCAGCTTATGAATCGTACGAGCCACCAGCTCCTTGCCGGTTCCGGTCTCACCATGAATCAGTACCGGCAGGTCTGATTCAGCAACAATTTTCACCTGGTCGAGCACGCGAGACCAGGCCGGCGAGTGACCCATGAGATTCTGAAAATGCGGATCGTCACGGGTCAGAAGAAGGTTCCGTTCTCGGGTTAGATCGCGTCTGATGGTGTCCAGATATTGGCTGGATTCATTCTGGTTGATGATTACTGCGATGAGCCCAGAAAGAGTTCCAATAAACTTCACGATGGCCGGTGAAAACATATTGCAGGCCGTGTGGTCCAAGGTGAGCAACCCGATAGTGGTCTGCTGAACAGACAGAGGGACTACCAGGCATGAATGGTTCTGGGGTAATTCCAGCACGTTTTCGTAGGTGTCTTCGTGCTCCTCCTGCTCGTTGAACAGGTGGGGCTGGTCAAGGCGAATAATGCGGGCAAGATCCCGGCGATGGTTCAGATCAATACTGTAGTCCTTGATCTGCTCGTTGACCAGTGGTCCCTGGGCTTTCTGTACCATCAGGATATTGCCTTCGGTCAATTTCAGGATGACGGCCAATTCATAGTCGACCAGGTCGCGCAGGGCATTGAGAATCAGCTCCAGAACCTTGTCGGTTGATATCGGGGAGAGTAATTGTTGAGGATCCATGTTTTTCCTTCTTTGACGCGGTATCCTGCGGGTAAGATTTTTTAATCATCCAAGATAAACGATATAACGTTATTTCTTTAATGGGCAACGAAATATCATTGGATGATTCAACGAAATAACGTTGCAAGTCAATAAAGTTTGCCTGATCTCTGACAGAGATATTTCCTAACCATTTGATTTAAAGCATTTGTTGTGCTTGATAAAAAACATGGCATGCACTTTGCTGGATAACACTGTAAAAGGTTAATCATTGACGTGATGATTACAAAAATTACTTCTACAAAAAAAAGGAGATCGTCATGGGTAAAGTTGAAAAAATGAAAAAATATATTGCCAACCTTCATGTCTGGAATGTCAAGCTACATAATTTACACTGGAATGTTACTGGCGAGCAGTTTCCTGCGATACACAAGTTTACCGAAGAGATGTATGAAGATGTCTTCGGGAAGTTTGATGATGTTGCAGAGCAACTGAAGATCCAGGGGCAGACTCCACCAGCCTCGATCGCTGAATATATCAAACTGGCCACGATCAAGGAAGTTCAGGCGAGAGACTTTTCTTCCGCTGAAGTTCTTAACGTCGTTCGGGAGGACATGGAACAAATGAAGCAACTTGCTGTGGAGATCCGTTCCCTGGCAGATCATGACGGGGATTTTTCCAGCGTGGCGATGATGGAAGAGCACGCGAACGGTTATGCCAAAAATCTTTGGTTCTTGCGCGCAATGCAGCGCTAACCCGGATCCCAGTCCGGTTTCTACGGGAAAGATGATTTAGATATTTTAAACAGGAGTCAAGTCATGCCATGCGACACGACAAAAATTATTGAAGACACAGAACCGTTTGACAATCAACCTCAACCCAAACAGGAGAAAAAACAGATGAGCACAACCTTGGTGATGCGGCGCATGCCGGAATTTGAAATGGAAGCTTTTGATGCTGCTACTGGTCACTACACAACAATATCGAGTGAACAACTAAAAGGCAAATGGGCCGTGGTCTGTTTTTATCCCGCAGATTTCACCTTTGTTTGCCCGACCGAAATTGCGGCGATGAATTCCCAACTGGACAAGCTCAATGAGCTTGGAGTTGTTGTGGTCCCTGTCTCGGGTGATACCAAATTCAGTCATAAGCGCTTTGTCGAAACTGAGCCCCTGCTAAAAGGCTTAAAATTGACCATGGGGGCCGATAATACCGGTAATGTCGCCCGTAAATTCGGGGTCTGGATTGAGCAGGAAGGGGTTGCTTTGCGTGGTCGCTTTATTATTAACCCTGATGGCGTTGTTGTTGCCGAAGAAACAGTTGCTGACAGTGTCGGTCGTAGCGTGATGGAATTGATTCGTCAACTGGAAGCATGGCAACATGCTTACAATACCGGGGAGGTTTGCCCTGCCAACTGGCGAAAAGGGAAAAAGACCCTTCCCGTTAACACGGATGTAGAGCAAATGACAGGTAACGTTGGCAGTTACATCAATCTGGAAGAGATTCTTGCCTGATAGGTTTTTGCTTGCTGCATGAAAAAACAGCTAAATTTAAACAATAATTCCAACCCCGGCATAAGGTACGACGGCATAAAGTCATTGGGCCTTGTGCCGGGGCTGCATGAATATGGTTGTACGAAAACAGATGCACTGTATGAAGGTCCCCTTGAACATGCATCGCTGGCAACAGCAGCTCTTTTTTCCAATCATACCTTCCTGATTCATTGGAGAGCAACGTGAAGAATGTGCTTAACCGACCGGCAGACAATTATTCACCCCTTTATTTTCTGGCGTCTCTAGGGTCAGGGGGGTTGGCGGTTACTTTTTTCATGTGGTTGATGCACTGGACTCCTCATCCGGACCGATCCGTACCCGTATTTGAGGACATTGTCCAAACATTTTCCAGCGGTGGCCCCATGACCCGGGGAATGATCCTGCTGGCTATCGCCGGCATTCTTTATTATGCCTTTCTTAACTTGAAATATTTACTGTGGAATCTGTTCCGTTTTCGCAGTTGGAGACAAAGCGACGATTATCTTAAACTTCGCAGCAGCAATACCGAGACCCAAATACTGGCGTTGCCCCTTGCCCTGGCGATGACTGTCAATGTGCTGTTTGTTCTCGGTATGGTTCTGGTGCCAGGGCTCTGGCAGGTGGTTGAATACCTGTTCCCCCTGGCGATCATTATGTTTTTGATGATTGGTGTTCTGGCCCTGTGGCAACTGGGGGCCTTTCTGGGACGGGTGCTGACACAGGGAGGTTTTCTGTGCGCCGGCAACAACTCTTTCGCTCAGGCTCTTCCGGCATTTGCGTTCGCCATGGTCGGCGTGGGACTGGCAGCACCCGCTGGGCTCTCCGGCATCCCGCAAATAGCAGGAGTTGGGCTGATGTTTTCAAGTTTCTTTTTTGTTGCTACCGGGCTGATTGCCTTGATTGCTTTATTACTCGGGTTTCGTGCTTTGCTGGAACAAGGCGCAACCATTGAGACAGCACCGACCCTTTCAATCTTTATCCCGGTATTAACGATTTTAGCCATTCTTGGTTTGCGTCAAAGTCACGGTCTGGATGAACATTTTGCGCTGGCAAGCAGTGCAGCTGATCGCCTGATGATGCTCTCACAATTTTTTTCAGTGCAGCTGCTCTTCGCGCTTTTAACCGGGCTGGTGCTTATTCGATTAGGGTATTTTAGCCGTTTTGTCTGGGGAACTGAAGCCTCTGCGGGTTCATACGCCTTGGTTTGCCCCGGGGTGGCTCTGGTCGTGATGACCCATTTCTGGTTGAACCGAGGAATGGTTGATGCGGGTCTTATCACTAATTTTTCGGTCATTTACTGGCTTGTTTCCGGTCTGGCGATTGGTCTTCAACTGGCAACGATGTGGTTAGTTGCACGGCTTAACCACAAACATTTCACATGTCGCAGAAGTGAAAAAGAACAGAAGTCCCTTGGATGATGGATATTCAAATCCCTCATATCCAGGAGAAGAGCACTTAACGTCACTCTGCGGATGCCATCGGTTCATCCGCAAATCACGCTTTAACGATTTGTTTCAACGCTACCGAGACCGCACGGCACAATTCCGGACACTCTTGCGCCCTCAGTCAGGGGTCGGTGCTTAGAATAATTTACTGCCAAGTTTTGCCTCGACAGCTGTTGTTGCAAACGTAGCTTCGCCACTTTCGGCCCTGGGATACTGGACGCCTAAAATTAATACTTCTGAAGTGACAGTCCCCATCTGTCGTGGCTCAAAATTCAATACTCCAAGTACGAGCCTGTCTAACAGATTTTCGATAGGATGTTGTGTGAAGCGGCCATAACTGACTCGTTCTCCAAACTTACCGAAATCTATCGTCATTTTATAGGTCGGCTTATGCGTGCGCGTTTCAAGCTCAACCGAAACGACTCTACCGACCCTTATGTCCAACTTTTCTAAAGATTCTTCTAACGTGACCAGGGGTTTTGTTTCTTTTGCCATCTTTCTACCCTTTCAATTCCAATTGTCTATGAAGGTTTTAAAACCTAAGCATCAAGACGTGTAATCAGGCCTACCAGGTTCCTGTTTCCCGATAATATCGTACTCTTTGATGACAATGGTTGACAAATTCGTTAATCAACGAACTGCGGTATTTCCGGCGATGAATCAACAAGTGAAATGCGCGGTTCAAATCAAGAAAAGGGACCTTCAAAGAGGTCAGGTCTCCTGAATCCAATTCATTCTGCACCGCCAGACGTGACAGACAACTAATGGTATTACCCTGCTGAACAATGCGCTTGATAGCTTCGAAATTATTTAGCTATAGCGATCTTGGACGAGGTGAAGGGGCTGAGTTGCTGACTGGCGGGAAGCGACCATCGGAACCCGAGCTGGCTGCCGGAATTTTTATCCTGCCGACGGTATTTGATGGCTTCAGCATGAAATTCGCATCGCCAGCGAAGAGATTTTCGGTCCCGTCATGTCGATCATTCCCTGGACGGACCAGCAGGATATGCTACGGCAGGTCAATCAGCTCGATTTCGGCTTGACCGCCATGATCGTCACCGAATCATGGCGTACTGCAATGATCACTGCGGAACGGGTAGAAGCGGGATATGTCTGGATCAACAGCAGCGGCCGATATCTGGGCGCACCCTATGGGGGCTGGAAAATTAGCGGGCTGGGCCAGGAGGAATGTCTTGATGAACTGTTAAACAATACCCGTATAAAAAATATTAATATGACGTAGAAGGACCGGTTGTTTTGTCTCCATCGCTTTTGCGATTGCTGTCAGCTGTAGGTCTTTTCCTCAGTGTGTTTTTCTTTGGGTGAAACTGAGAAAGCACGTCTATTTTATCATGCCACCCCTTCCAGCTTTTCTTCCAGAACAGCAAGCCGGCTTTCAGCTTTCATCAGAGCTTCGCGCAGGTCGGCAGCCTTCTGCTTTTCTACAGCGGCTCGTTTATCGGCATCAGCATGCTGGTTCCGTGATTGTTCCAATTCCGTTCGGAGATTATCACACTGGTTTTCAAATTTGATGGCATGTGCTTCGGCCATGGCAAGCTGGTGCCCTGTTCGGGCGTTGTCTTGCCCAAGCATTTCTGCTTTATCGTGCAATTGCCGGTTGGCCTCCCGTTGATGGACCAGGCTCTGCTGTAAATGAGCAATAGCATGATCGGCAGCAGCCTGCGCTTTGGCCGATTCCGATCGTTCCTGATCCCGCACTTGCGTCAACTCTTTAAGATGAGCGGCCAACCCCTCAGCCTGATTTTCCATTAGCGCCAAAGAGTCAAGGGCTTCCTGTTCACGCCGTTTCAATCCCTGGATCTGATCATGTAAAAGCTGGGTGTTTTGGCTGATTTTATTTGTGATCTCGGTGTTGATGGCCGCCAGTAGGGAAGCAGACAATCCAGTGGCGGCTGCCAAGGCTTTTTGTGCGTCAATCTCTTCCACTTGGATCATCAGTCTGTGTACCGTTGACATGCCGCCACCGGTGATGGCCAGGACATTGCGACGACTGATTCGCTCTCCCTGCTGTTTCAGGTTGGCAATGGCCTGCTGGACGTTTTCGAGGGTAATGGGTGTTTTCATGCCATTTCTCTTTTGTTACGGTAACGTTTCGGCGATAACGCTACCGTAACGTTACCGGCGTCTATCGTGTGATGAGTAGGGGAGGTTGATAAGTATGGCTTCTTTTTGGCCCTCTGCATATCGAGCCCGGCACTCAAACGATCACAACAGGCCACTAGGTCTGCCATATCGTACCTTGGGACCGGTTTGTTGATTTTCCAGGTCAACAGATAACGCAACTCCTGCGCTCCTTCAGGCCACTGCTGTTCAAGCTTGCGCAGATAGGGTGAGAGAACCTCCAGGGTTAATTTGTCATGATCCATACAGCTGCCCAGCGAGGTTCGCGTCATCATGCTGGTCAGGGTCATGATCTTGCCAATATCATGAAACAGCATCGCAACGATGCCTAACTCGTAACTGTTCCGGGAATAATCCCGATGGCGTTCCAGCATCTGAACGCTGTCTAAACTATGATAGAGCAGGCCACCGGGATAATTGTGGTGATGACGTAAGCTGGCTGGAACTGAGATAAAGGCAAAGGTAATCCCGTCATCCGCCAGCACCGCCTCAACAAAGTTCTGCAGAGCCGGAATAGTGATCTGACGCAGGACATATTCCAGATCAGTTAACATTCTTGGAATAGGGCAGAGGCTCTGGGGAATCAAACGAAGCACTTCTCCCGACGTCTTTTCAGTGGTTGGTACCATGTTGCTGACGTTGACACGCAGTTGCCCATCGAAAACACGGGTAGCTGCCGTCACCTGAATCATTACATAGTTGGGAAGATACAGCTCCCGATAGAGATGTTCATCCCAGATGTAGGAGGGCAGTGACCCTGTGCTGTCTTCCAGCATGAACTTTAAATAGGGGTGACCATGTCGGGATTCACAATAAGCAGCATCGCGCAGACGATAGGTGCTGGTAAACGCTCCTGGTTGGTACAATTTTAACGCCTCAACGCTGTACATGATGTTCACCTCCATTCATGCGAGCCATCAGCAGATTCTCAAAAGCGGATCCATCCTGCCGGGTCAGATTGGGAACAAAGCGCGAATACACGGTAAAGAGCATTTCCGTTGAGGTATGCCCCATCTGTCGGGCGATCCATTCCGGATTCTCACCAGATGCCAGCCACAAGGTCGCCATCGTGTGACGAGTTTGATAGGCCCGCCTGCGCTTGAGTCCAAGATAGTTCAGGGTGGTGAGCCAGATCCGTTTGGTTACATTGTTGTGGTTTAAAGGTTCACCGCTGCGGTTACAAAACACGAACTTACCTAAATCGCCGGTGAGCTCCCGTTGGCGCAATAAGGCTTCTTCCACCATCGTTGTCATCTGGATTTCCCGAATGGATCCCGGCGTTTTAACCGTTTCAATACGGCCCTGAACCAAAGCTTCGCGGATCAGAATCTGGCGCCGCTCAAAATCCACATACTTCCACTGCAACCCGTCAATCTCGCCGGTGCGCATAGCGGTGAAAAAGCGGACAATATAATAATCACGGTAATCGGCCCGAACCTTTGCGATAAACAGTTTCACTTCTTCCAGGGTGAAGGGCTCGACTTCGGTTTTTGGTACCTTGAGGGATTTAATCCCGAAATAAGGCGTGGTAAAGTGGAAACGGTCAGCTGCGTCATTCAAGATCATGCGCAATGGCGTCATGATGTGGTTGATGCGATCAGGTGACAGACCTACTTTGTTTCCGTTCGAAACTTTGGCGAGTGTGGAACGGAACTTAAGGATGTCTCCCTTGGTGATGCAGCTGACCTCTTCTTCTCCAAACGCCGGAATCAGGTGGCGATCAATAGTGCCCTTGATGGTTTTCTGATAACTGATCTTCCAGGCGATTTCGTTCTCCTGATACCACTCTTGGGCAAAATCCTTGAATAAGGGTGTCGCAGAGTGGCTTGCCCTGGGTTTCTTTTGAACAGGTGCCGCAGAAGCCCGACCAGAGAAACGAGCTACGTTGCTACTGTCGGGGAAATACTTTTCGTATTGAAAAGTTCCCTGCTGAATTTCCCGGTCAATCTGGACCATGAAGGATTCGAGCTTCTTCCTGTTGGTCGGATTGTCATCAAGGAGAGTCTGCTCACGGCATCGGGTGCCTTGATAGCGAAAATCAAAAAACAGCATTTTCCCTCGTGATCGAATGCTACCCATAACAGACCCCTCCATTTGCCATAGGAATGCTTGGTTTTTCATTCATGGACTGCTTCACCATGTCTCGTTCAATCGCGTCCCACATGTAAAGGACGCGCCGTCGACCAAAAGGCCGGATATAGTGGATGCCTTCGATAAGGACGGCATCTTTTAGCGCAGTTCGAATGTAGCGAGCGTCATAACGAAGTCTTTTAGCCAATTCCTCTGTTGTTAAATACGTTTGTTGTTCCATTGTAGTCTCCTTTCTACGTTTGATGTTTAAAAACATCATATATCGTTTTTAAGTGACTGTCAATCACATTCTATGATTTTTTTTTACATTTGCATCAAGCATTCATCGGTTGTTGCTTGATATGTGTCCAGCATCAGGGTATTTTGTTAAAGCTTGAATTGATGAACAAAGAAAGGAGTTACATGTGATTCGCTACAGATTGCGTGAACTGATGGCCGATTATCATTTTCGAACAGGCAATAGGTTAACGTTCGAAGAAATTGCCACTGAAACGGGAATACACCGAACGACTCTTTCGAAAATTGCAAATCAGCGTAATTACAACACGACAACCGACAACATCGACAAACTGTGTCTTTTTTTTAAATGCCAGATTGGCGATCTAATGGAACATGTCCAAGAAATCGATACCTAATGATATTGATTTGTCAGCCCTACCTTTTTTGCTAGAAATTTCCTGATTCTCAGCAAACCTCGCCCCCAGTCCTTTATGAAAACCAATCATGTATTTGTTACAACAATAATTGCTCGAAATCCCCTGAAGGTAGTGGATGATAAGCCCCCTGTGTCAGCATAGTTGTCGCCTCAAATAACAACTGAGAGGAGACAATCCGTCATGCCAATGAGATATTCCCCAGCCTTCAGGGCCCTGATGATTCAGAAGATGACTGATCCGGATGGGCCAAGTCCAATTTCTTTAGCCGACGAAATAGGCGTTTCACGCAGCTCACTCTATCGATGGGTGAGTGAAGCTGATACGCTCGATATTCCTGTTTCAACTGAACCGCCATCCTTTGCTGAATCCATGAAGAGGCTGTCTAATATGAAACGACCACAAGACTGGAGTGCGGAAGAAAAACTGGCGGCCGTCCTGGAAGCGGCTGCCCTTTCTGAAGAAGATCTCGGCGTATTTTTACGTAGCCGAGGTTTACATGACGCGCAACTTCAGCAGTGGCGCGATCAGATGCTTATTGGTCTTGAACCCAAGGCGGTTAAACGCTCAGAAAGCAAGCGTATCCATACGTTGGAGAAGGAGCTTCGGCGTAAAGATAAGGCTTTAGCAGAAACTGCGGCCTTGCTGGTTCTCAAAAAAAAAGCACAGGAGATTTGGGGGGACGAGGACGACGACACCGATCATTAGAGCGGCAGCAAGCTCTTGATCTTATCGCTGAATCCGTTCTTCGGGGTGCCAGATTAACGCCTGCAGCCGAAATGCTGGGACTGAGCCCCCGGACAATTCAGAGGTGGATCCAACAGAGGGGTGGCGAGGATCGTCGCCATGGACCGTTGACCGTGCCTGCGAACAAATTGACGCCAGACGAACGGCAGAAAGTCCTCTTGATCGCCAACGCGCCGAGCTATCGGGAGCTGTCTCCCAAACAGATTGTTCCCCGTCTGGCCGATGAAGGCAGGTACGTTGGATCGGAATCGACCTTCTACCGTCTCTTGCGCGAGGCGAATCAACTGGCCCACCGGGAACGCTGTCGTCCAGCAACGCACCGACGGCCCCGTGAGAAAGTGGCTACCGGTCCATGTCAAGTGTGGTCATGGGATATTACCTATCTGAGGTCGACGATCACCGGGCGCTTCTTTTATCTGTACCTGATCCTGGATGTCTGGAGTCGAAAAATCATGGCGGCAACCGTCTTCTCCACAGAGTGTGGTCAAAATAGCGCTCTGCTATGTGTTGAGGCCTTTCACCGCCACGGTGTCGATCCAAAGGGGCTGGTTTTACACTCAGACAACGGAAGCCCGATGAAGGGATCCACGATGCTGGGCACCTTGCAAAAATTGGGCGTTGTACCGTCATTCAGTCGTCCGGGCGTCAGCAATGATAATCCATTTTCAGAGTCGCTGTTCCGCACGTTAAAGTATCGGCCCGAATATCCGTCACGCCCATCTGCCTCCGAGTACGAGGCCCAACGGTGGGTTGACGCATTCGTTCATTGGTACAACACCGAGCACCAGCATAGTGAAATACGCTTTGTGACGCCGGATGATCGGCATTATGGGCGAGAGGCTGCTAAGCTGAAAAAACGGAAAGACGTTTATGAGCAGGCACGACAGAAGAATCCCTGTCGTTGGACCCGGCAAACTCGAAACTGGGAACCGGTTGAAATAGTTCGACTTAACCCTGAACGGAAAAGGACCCCCGAAGAGACCCTTTGTTGCGAAGCGGCATAATGAGACTGAGGCGACAACTATCTTGACACCCGCCGGAAAAGTAGCATCAGGAAACTATGCCGTGTTCAATTCTTCCCAATTCTCGTACCACCATATCGCTCCCGGTTGAGGTATCAAGAAGGGACCATGGCGCGACTCCTCCCAAAGCGATTGACTCTTCTTGTAGCCAAGCACGGGCTTCTGCCTTGTCTTCAAAGACTTCGGTAGCCCGAGCAAAAACATCAGCAAGACGTACAAGGCCATCGGAGACTTTCGTATTGTAGGCCCCTTTAGAATTCTGTTTTTGAATAGTTTTTGTGCTGACATGGATAATGCGCGCTAAATCTTCCTGGGAAACGCCGTAGGCCTCTGTGATACGGCGACTTACTCCAGGCGATAACCCTTTTCGGACACGGTAAACAATATCTACAGGTCCACGCAGTTTAAGACCCATAATATCTGCAAGCGACTCAATCCTTGAAGTTGGCATTTCTACCTCCATTTTTTGATAATTTTCCTGCTAAGTTAAGACAATAGTCAAGAAATCATCCAGGAGCGTCATTTTACAATATCTATTGGATCAGATTTTAAAACAGCTAAATGAGGGTGGGGTGGATGCCATTTAATTTTTGTCATCAACCCTGAGATGCTCATGGCTTCTTAATTGAGAGATACGCAACCGATTTCCACCATCGGAGTAGTTGGTCTTTTTGCATTCAAACGTAGAGGTGGGTATCAATATTTATGGGGTGCTTGGGGTTACCAAAAAACATGTTTTGAGAAGTAGGCAAAGGTCAAAAGGGCTATATTTTTTTATATTATTTTTGTCAAATGACGTGTTGGCATCAATATTGAATTTGTAACTGATTGTAAATACATGGGCACGGTGCCCATAATTGGGCAAAGGTCGTTTGGGCACGGACCGTTACCCTCGGGAAAACCGCAGATTTGCCGAGGGTAACGGTCAAAACCATAAGTGGATGGGCACGAGTTGGGCACAAAATGGGCACAGGATGGGCACAGACACAAAAAAAGGGCCTGCCAAAGTCGCTAACCCCTTGATTTTACTGGCGCGCCCGAGAGGATTCGAACCTCTGACCTCTGCCTCCGGAGGGCAGCGCTCTATCCAGCTGAGCTACGGGCGCATGGGGGACGTTTATACGCCATCTGATGTGCGATTGCAACCAGGAAAGATTCTCGTGAGTCTTGGCACAGTCCTGTTTTCGACTCATAATAGTGGCTGATATCACGGCGTCTTGCTGGTTATAATAATATCAACAGCTATTGTGCCTGAGCGTTATAGGAGCTGCGATGGTAATAAAACCCCTGGTGGTGATGATTGCTATATTCCTGGGGGCCTGGCTTGGCTGGTTGGGGGGTCGTCCGTGGGGAATCATGACCGCTTATTTTGTCGCGGTAGCAGGAGCTTCTGCTGGTCTGTATGTCGGGCGGCGCATTCAGTATCATCTGGATGATGATTGATCTGCACTGTTGCCGACTACTTAATGGTGCCGCTTGTCTGGCGATTATCCTTGTCCTGTCCGACTGTTTGGATTGTTTTAGAGGGGCTGATGACCGGTTGTACACAGTGGCTGTTGATAACCGCGTGGGCTACTGTTGATGAACGTTGTTAAGCAAAGGTTGTAGCAACCTTTTGTCCTTTTTGCACAAAGTTTAACCATCCGTGCCCGGCACTATCCCCGGCAGTGGTAACTGCCGGGGATCTAGAGTAAAACTATTTTTTCAGCGATGTCATATCGATGGAGAAGCGATATTTGACGTCCGACTTGAGCAGCCGCTCGTATGCTTCGTTGATTTGCTGAATGGCAATGACTTCGACGTCGGCGGTAATATTGTGTTCACCACAGAAGTCGAGCATCTCCTGAGTTTCTTTGATCCCGCCGATCAGCGAACCGGAAAGACTCTTGCGCCCGAACAGTAGTGCAAAAGCTGAAACCGGCAATGGCTTGTCCGGCGCTCCCACCAGGGTGATATTCCCGTCGAGTCCCAGCATCTGAATGTAGGCGTTGATGTCATGCTCGGCAGCGATAGTGTTCAGAATAAAATCGAAACTACCGGCATGCTGTTTCATCTGATCGGCATTGGTCGAGATAATCACCTCATCGGCTCCCAGGCGCAGGGCGTCATCTTTTTTGCCGGGGGAGGTGGTAAAGACGACGACCCTGGCACCAAAAGCTTTGGCGAACTTTACCCCCATGTGACCTAATCCCCCCAGTCCGACGACGCCAACCTTCTTGCCGTTGATATTGCCCCAGCGCCGGATCGGAGACCAGGTGGTGATGCCGGCGCACAACAGCGGTGCGACCCCGGCCAGGTCAAGGTTGGTAGGAACGCGCAGAACAAAGCGTTCATCAACGACGATATCTTCCGCATAACCGCCATAGGTTACCGGTGCGGTTTGATGCTTGTCGGGGGAATTATAGGTAAAGGTGGCGTTGGCGCAGAACTGCTCGACATGGGCCTGGCAGCTCGGACAGATATGATCTGAATCAACCAGGCAGCCGACCCCGACTATCTCTCCCGGTTTGTGACTGGTGACTGCCGAACCGACTCTGGTAACCCGCCCGACAATCTCGTGTCCGGGCACACAGGGGTAGACGGTTGGCATGACGCTGTTCCACTCGTCGCGTACCGTGTGAAGGTCAGAATGGCAGACGCCACAAAACAAGATTTCGATCTGCACATCATGCGACGTTGGTTCGCGGCGCTTAATGGTGGTGGCGGTAAGGGGCAAGGTGGCGCTATCGGCAGCGTAGGCTTTGGTGTTGTTCATGCTTTTCTCCTGACTTGGTTGCAAATGACAAGGCTTCTGTGATGCCCTCTACACTCCAGGAAGGCTTTACCTATTGTACGTCTCAAGCGGCAACTCCACAACCAGCCGTAACGGAGAATTGTCAGAATGCAGCTAACTTTATCATGGGTAGATCTCCCGTCGACAAGGAAGCAGGAGCAGGAGTGGTGCGACACGGACATATGGCATCACGCACCACCAAATGCCGCCCTGATACAGATCCAGTGGTCACAGTGAGTAAACGAACCTGCAAAATGAACCCTTGATTAATGGTTGACTGGCGGCTACATTAGTGTATCTTTATTTTTTGTCTGAGTGACTTTATTGCGGTTCGTTGCAGCAGTTCTGACTGGTTTCGGAATGGCGAGTCAGCGGCTGTGCATCTATTTACAAGGATGAAGGACGATAAACCAAGTTTAAACCGCAGCATGTCATCCATCGCCCTCGCTGCCGGCCCTCTGCCGCGCTGCTGGTGGCGCGGTATAATTCAGGAGCTCACCCATGAAATTCTCTCTTTGGCCAGAGTCGATCAAAGCCAGGGTCACCTTGAGTGCTCTGGGCGTTTTTCTGCTCAGCTTGTGGGTGCTCGCCTTCCTGACCGCCATGCTTCTGAAACAGGATATCAGTCAACTGGTGACCGACGCTCAAAATTCTGCTGCCAACCAGATGGCTTCACAGATTGACCGGGAGCTGAAAAGCCGGTTGGATGCGCTGGGGCAAAAAGCCAGGCTGATTGGCAGCGATCTGATGACGAACCCTGTAGCTCTGCAGAATATGCTTGATCAAAACCCATTGCCGGCAAGTTTTTTCAATGTCAGTGTGCTGGTTGTTAGCAGAGATGGAACCGGTATTGCCGATAGCCCTTATCTGCCGGAGCGCATCGGCATTAATTACCGCGAGCGGGTCGATGCTTTTGCTGTTGCTCTGGATGAAGGGCGTGCCAATGTCGGTAGTCCGCTGATGGGCCTGTCAACCGGACAGCCACTCATTCCTCTTGCCGTACCCATCCGTGATGCCGCCGGACAGGTGATCGGTGCCCTTGGCGGCGCCATCGATTTAAACAGGGCGAACTTTTTTGATGATCTGACTGCCCAGAGTTATGGTCGTACCGGTACTTATTCGGTCATTTCCAGGAGCAAACGGATCATTGTCACATCATCGAACCCTGATCTGATCATGTATGAACTGCCGGCAGAGGGAATCAGCCCGGTGCTGGATCGGGCTATTCTGGACGAAGATGGAACCTATCTTTATACCACTGTCCAGGGCGTCGAGACCCTGACCACGGTGAAAGGACTGGAAGCAACAGACTGGCAGGTTGCGGCGATAACGCCGGTCGCAGAGGCCTTTGCCCCGATCGCGGTCATGCAAAGGCGTATGACCCTGATTACCCTGGCCGTTACCCTGCTGGTCGGCATTGTTGTCTGGTGGTTATTGCAGCGTCATCTGCGGCCAATGCTGACTACCGTCGACCATATCAGTGCCCTGACAGCTTCTGCAGAATCGGGGCGGTCTCTGCCACTGACCGGTCGCAAAGAGGTTGATTCCCTCATCGGCGCTTTTAATCGGCTGCTGGAGCAATTGACCGCGCGTGAAGAAGAAAACAAACGATTCAAAACCATTGCCGACAATGCTGTCTATGGCAAAGCGATTGCAGATCTTGAGGGAAAGCTGGTTTATGTCAACAGGTTTCTCGCCGAAATTCATGGTTATGCTCCCGCAGAACTGATTGGTAAAAACCTTGCCGTGCTGTATCCGCCGGAGCAGCTTGACAAAGTCACCAAAGCCATTGATCTGCTGCACCAGGAGGGGCACCTTTCTCCTCGGGAAACCTGGCATGTTGATCGTAATGGCCGAACATTCCCGCTGCTGATGAGTGTTCTGCTGCTCAAGGACGACCAGGGAAATCCTGAGTATATGGCGGCCTCAGCCGTTGATATCACCGAGCGCAAAGCAGCCGAAGCTGCTCTCAAGCAGAAAAACGAAGAGCTTGAACAGTTTGTTTATATCGTCTCCCACGATCTCAAAAGCCCGTTGATCACCATCAATACCTTTCTTGGTATGCTGCAGGAAGACATCGCTGATAATAACACTGCAGGGGTTACAGAAGATCTCCAGTTTGTTAAGGAAGCGACAGATAGGATGGGACATCTTTTGAGTGCCCTGCTGCAGCTTTCGCGTATAGGCCGGATTGATTCGCTAGCGCAAACGCAGACGGTGAAGAAAATAGTTGATGACTGTCTGCATATCCTGGCCGGCTCTCTGCATCGACGACAGGTCGAGGTGCAAGTTGCCGATCTGCCCTGGCAGTTGCACGGTGACCCGCTGCATTTTGGCCAGATCTGGCAGAACCTGATCGAAAATGCTGTTAAATATATGGGTGACCAGCCCCGGCCACGTATTGAGATCGGTGCTGCAGAACAGGACGCGGGGCTGGTATTTTATGTGCGCGATAACGGTATCGGCATCGCCCCCGAACACCATCAACGAATTTTCAATATCTTTGCTCAGCTTGACCGCAACAGCGATGGCACCGGCCTCGGGTTGGCTCTGATCAAGAAGATTGTCACCTCTTATCAGGGGCACATCTGGGTAGAATCAGCCGGGGAGGGGCAAGGCAGCTGTTTCCGGTTTACCTTGCCGATGGCGGTAGATTCAACCCTGGCGAAGGGTTCCGATCAGGGGGACGGGTCAACATGAGCAGAATACTGATCACACTCGTCTGTGGTTTGTGGTTTTTTGGCTGTGCCGGCGCTGCTCACGCCGATTCAGTTGCTGCCGCGGGCTTGCGCGGGGCAAGCTTTCGGGTCGCGGTGTTACGCGATTTCCCTCCTCTATACATGGAAGACAGTCAGGGGCGGCCCACGGGTTTTGCCGTCGAACTGCTCGAGACCATTGCTGCTGAAGCCGGATTTTCCGTCGATTATATTGCCAGTGAGAACTGGGGTACGGCCGCCCAACTTATACGCGATAAAGAAGCTGATTTTGTGCCCGGATACGGTATCAATGACTACCGCCTGGCAGAATTTGATTTCACCGTGCCGATGGAGAGCATCCCCGTTCGGGTTTTTGTCAAGAAAGGTGACCGGCGCATCCGCAGAATAGAGGACCTTGCCGCTGCCGGATTCACAACGGCGGTTATCAATGAGGGTGCCGCCCATGTCGAACTGCGACGGCGCGGTGGTTATCTTCTGGCGCTGGAAAGCAATATTGATGAGGGGCTCAATGCCCTGCTGGCAGGTAGCGCGGATGCCTTTATTTTCCCCGAACCGGTGTTGCTGCAGAAATTGCGCTCCATGGGGCTGGAAGGATTTGTCGAGGCAGTGGATGAACCACTGCTCACCCTCAAAAGGGGGTACCTTTTTCGCTCGGGCGACGAACATCTGGAGAGGTTCAACCGGATCCTGTCGGAGCTGGTCGGGTCTTATTATTATGCCGGGTTGTTGAAAAAATGGTACGGTGAACCTGAACCTTTCTGGACGATAAAAAGAGCGATAATCTTTATGTTCTTATTGGCCGGTGTGTCGGCGACGTTGCTGGTATTGTGGAAACATCATTCCGTCAGACGTGTTAACAAAAAGCTGAGACGAAGTGAAGGGCACCTCGCCGCAAAAAACCACGAACTCGAACAACTGGTTTATGTTGCTTCTCACGATCTGCGTTCTCCGTTGGTGAATGTGGATGGTTTCAGTCGTGAACTGGAATATTCCCTAAAGGACATCGGAACTCTGCTCGAGAAGGATGATACGGATCACGCCACGATTGAACAGGTGCTGCGGGCTGAGTTTCCCGACATGCTACAGTCGCTTGAACGTATTCGCGGCAGTGTGCGACAGATGGATGTGCTGATCAAGGGGCTGCTCAAGCTTTCGCGTTCAGGGCGGACAGAACTTCAGATTGAAACGATTGACATGAATGGCCTGTTGCAGGAACTTGCCGGGTCTTTTGCCTACCGCATCAGGGAGGCCGGGATGGAGTTGGAGATTGGCGCGCTACCATCCTGTCTGGGTGATGCCCCCCAGATTACCCAGGTGTTTGCCAATTTGATAGATAATGCCATCAAGTATCGGGACAAGAGTCGATCAGGCAGAATTGATATCACCGGTACCGCGAATAAGGAGTGGGCCCTGTACCGGGTGGAGGACAACGGAATCGGCATTGCGGAAAATCATCAGGCCAACATTTTTGAATTGTTTCACCAGCTTAATCCCGGTAGCGAAGGCGGTGAGGGTTTGGGGCTGACGGCAGTCAAACAGATTCTCGGTCGGCTGGACGGTGACATCAGGGTCGAGTCCCAGCCGGGAATCGGTAGCGTCTTCACTGTCGCTCTGCCGACAGTCGCTAAAAGATATTTTAAAGGGTAACAGTGGATACTTTTATCAAAAAAAACCGTGATCCTCGAGAATTTTCACTGACGATTCAAAGCGTTCAAGCGATTCAAATTGAATACCGGTCAGAGTCGTGACGGGAATGACAAATAAATGGGACTCAGGCTGAAACTAATGGAGATAGCAGTATGAACCAGGAAGTTATTATTCTAATCGCTGAGGACGATGAAGGACACGCCCAGCTGATTCGTAAAAACCTGAAGAGGGCTGGAATTACCAACCGGATTATCCATTTCAAGGATGGCCAGGAGGTGCTCGATTTCCTGTTTTTTCAGGGCGAAGGACCGCACCGGCAGGCGGCACAAGCTTACGTCTTGTTGCTCGACATCCGCATGCCGAAACTTGGCGGGATCGAGGTGTTGGAGCAGATCAAGTCTGACCCGCAACTGCGAAAGATTCCGGTGGTCATGATTACCACCACCGATGACCCGCGCGAGGTTGATCGTTGCCACCAGTTAGGCTGCAGTAATTATATCACCAAGCCGGTTGAGTATGAGGCTTTTGTCAACGCCATCCGCCAGTTGGGGCTTTTCCTTGCCGTAGTGCAGGTCCCCAGCATCAGTTGAAAGGATTGTTAGCAATTGAAGATGGGGTATTAAAAAATTAACCCCTGCTGGCGGTATTCGGTTTTTCGCATTTTTACAGGAACTAGACGCGGTTAAGAACGATCCCCCAGTCACACGAAAAATGGGGGAATTTGCATTTTGGGGTGGCATGTTGCATGATTTTACGGATCATGTGTGGTTAAGGCTTGAGTGTTCTTTTGGGTTGTTAGGGTTTGAGAGGGTTTATGAGACAGGAACTCATTCGTATCCTGATCGTAGAAGATGAGTTGCCGCACGCTAACGCGATCATGCGCTGTTTGTTGTCAAGTGGTTCCGTTTATGAGGTTTCAATTGCTGACAGTCTGCAGCAGTGTCGCCGGCAGGTTAAGACCTTTTGCCCTGATATCCTGCTGCTTGATCTCAATCTGCCCGATGGTCAGGCGATAAGCTATCTCAAAGAGGATTCTGAAGATCGCGCTTTCCCGGTGCTGATCCTCACTGCTCAGGGTAGTGAGGCGCTGGCCGTTGAAGTCATCAAGGCCGGTGCTCTTGACTACATTGTCAAAACACCTGAAACTTTCGCCGCTATGCCGCGCATCGTTGAACGTTGCCTGCGGGAATGGGAAGCCCTGCAGGATCGTCACCGTGCTGAAGCGCAAGCCGGTCAGGCGCGGCAGGAGTGGGAGATGACCTTTGATGCCATGAGTGAGGTGATTACCATTCATGATAAGCAGATGAAGATCATCCGTGCCAACCGGGCAGCTTACCGGCTGACTGGCTTTTTGCCCGGAGAGCTGGTGGGTATGCGCTGCTGCGAGGCCTTGTGGGGTAAAACCAATGTCTGTTCTGACTGTCCGCAGGCTCAAACAATCTGGGATGGAAAATCCCATAGTGGAGTAGTGTATTGTCAACAGAAAGAAAAGATATTTGAAATAACCACGACACCTTTTCCCGCCACCAGCGATCAGGAATATTACATTCATGTCGCCCGCGATATCACGACCCAGAAGAAATATGAAAAACAGCTTGAGTTTCAGGCGACCCATGATCTGCTCACCGGCTTGACCAATCGCGTTCTGCTCAAGGACCGTCTCGATCAGGCCATCAACTTTGCCCAGCGCTCCGGTCGGATTGTTGCACTGGTTCTGCTCGACCTCGATCGCTTTAAGGTTGTTAACGATACCCTGGGACATGCGCTGGGGGACGAGCTCTTGTGTCATGTCGCCAGGCGACTGAAACAGACGGTACGGGAAACCGACACGGTTGCGCGTTTCGGCGGTGACGAATTTGTTGTCATGCTGACCCAGGTGGCCAACCGGGATGATGTCATGGCAGTGATCGATAATCTTTCTGCGGTGCTGACTGCTCCTTATGAGCTTGGTGAGCGGCGATTCAATCTGTCGGCCAGTGTGGGTGTGAGTTTGTACCCCAACCACAGTGATGATAGCGATACTCTGATCCGTTATGCCGATATTGCTATGTATCAGGCAAAAAAAAGTGGGAATTGCTGCAGCCTCTACAGCAGTGAAATGGAGTTAGAGGGGGTCGACACCCTGGAGCTGGAGAATGATCTGCATCTGGCTATTGACCATCATGAGCTGATCCTGCATTACCAGCCTAAGGTGGATCTGCGCACCGGACAGATTGCCGGTTGTGAGGCCTTGCTGCGCTGGCAGCATCCGCAGCGCGGGATGATCTCTCCCGCCAAGTTTATTCCTATTGCCGAACAGACCGGCCTGATTGTGCCGATTGGCAGGTGGGTCATGGAGGAGGCTTGTCGCCAAAGCCTGAGCTGGCAGGCTGCGGGGCTGCCCTGCATTCGGATTGCCGTTAATCTGTCGGCAAGGCAGTTCCGCCTGGGCGATCTGGCGGATACGGTGAGGGCCGTTCTCGAAAACTTCGGGGTCAGTTCAGATCTGCTGGAACTTGAAATAACTGAAAGCATGATCATGGACGATCCCGAAAGAG
The DNA here is from genome assembly GCF_057178085.1 of Pelovirga sp. C15f. Lineage (NCBI taxonomy): Bacteria > Pseudomonadati > Thermodesulfobacteriota > Desulfuromonadia > Geobacterales > Geobacteraceae > Pelovirga > Pelovirga sp. C15f. The sequence continues at coordinate 41,515 of NZ_JBXUCV010000009.1, read as the reverse complement.
CCAGTAAAACCCTGCATGAACTGAAAAAGCTCGGACTTCATTTGAGCCTTGACGATTTTGGCACCGGTTATTCAAGCTTGAATTATCTGCGGCGCTTTCCCGTTGATAGTCTGAAGATTGATCAGTCTTTCATTCACGACGTCAGCACCGACCCGTCCGGGGCTTCCGTTGTTGCCAGTATCGTCGACATTGCCCATAACCTTAACCTCGTGGCCATTGCAGAAGGGGTGGAAACGTCCGCACAGCTGGACTTTCTGGTGGCCAACGAATGTGATGTCGTCCAGGGTTATCTGTTCAGTAAACCACTGCCGGCAGATACATTCGCTGCACTCCTCAAAAAGGGAGACCGCTGGCCAGTGGAAAAGATTCCGGTTTTCCAAAGTCCCTAACGAGCCCCTGTTGTTTTTTTCGTTTTGCAGCCATCCGCGAATCGTATCATGGTGGATTTCTCGTTATTGTTGCAACGATGATGCAAACGGGTATTTTTCGTTAATGATCGGCCGCTTTGCTTCCTTTTTTTCTTCTCTTTTGGGATGTATTAGCGTATTCTTACCTTGTTGTCTTTTTGTCTTTTGTTCTTCCTTATCCCGGCATTCATAGAGTGAACGACCCCGGTGTGCGTCAGGAGGTTTGATGCAGACAGCTCTTGCAGCTAAAAAATTCCGCTGGATCATCATTGCTCTTGGCGTGATTCTGCTGACCATTACCGTAACCGGAGCCTGGTTCTTTCAAAATCAGCAGGCGGCAATGCATGCTGTGATGGTGAGGGACCTTTCCGCTGTTGCCCAGCTTAAGGTCGATCAACTGGTGTCCTGGCGCGCGGAGCGCCTCAGTAATGCCGAACTGATTATCAGCAGTCAACCGTTCCTGCGTCAAGTTGCCAGTTTCCTTGCCGATCCCCAGACAGAAAGCCGCGAATTTATCCGCTCAAGGTTTATGAGTTTTCAGGCCAATCATCATTATCAGGATGTCGTATTGCTTGATCCTGACGCTACGATTCGATTGACCATGACAGGTCGCGACAGGGTTTTGTCCGATTGTTGCATTGATCTGTTTTATAATGCCATGGCTCAACGGCGCCCGTTGTTTACCCATATTTATCCTGATCCAATGACCCACAAGCCTTATCTGGCAACAGTTGCCCCACTTTATTCCGATGTCCGGGCCGAAACCGAGGCCATGGGTGCCGTTTTGCTGATCAGCAACGCGCAGGAACAGCTTTTCCCCATGATACAGGGCTGGCCGCTCCCGAGTGATACGGCGGAAGCCTATCTCGTGGCGCGCGACGGGGATGACGTGCTGGTGCTCAGTGATGTGCGCCATCGTGAAGGCGCTGCTTTAGATCTGCGGATTCCTCTGCAGAACACCAATGACCCTGCGGTAGCGGCAGTTCTTGGTCATCAGGGTATTTTTGAAGGGACAGATCATCGTGGCGTTTCTGTAGTCGCGGCAGTGTCGCCGGTGCCCGATTCTCCATGGTTCGTTGTTGTCAAAAAAGATGCGGTGGAAATTTTTGCTGAATGGCGATTTCGCGCGCTGATGATCAGCGGACTGCTGGCAACCCTGATACTGTCCATTGGTGCCATGGGGATTCTGTTCTGGCAACGTGATCGCAGGTTTCACTATGAAAGGTTGTACACTTCTGAGGCACTGTTGCGCGCTATTGTTGAACGTCACAGCATCATTTTAAAGGCGATCGGTGACGCTGTTATCGCCACCGATGCTACGGGTCGGGTCGAGTTGTTGAATCCGATGGCGGAACAACTGACCGGTTGGAGTGAAAGTAAAGCCCTAGGTCGTCAGCTTGATGAGGTGTTTTGTGTCGTCAGTGAAGAGACACGAACTCTGGTGGAAAGTCCGGTGGCCAAGGTACTGAAGGAGGGGGTGGTCGTAGGGCTCGCTAATCATACCCTGCTGATTACCCCTGATGGCAGCGAACGCCCCATTGCCGATTCAGGTGCCCCCATATATGATGATCAGGGAAATATCACCGGAGTGGTGTTGGTGTTCCGGGACCAGACCGAGGAGCGGCGCATCGAACAGGAACTGCGTGAGAGTGAAATGCGCTTTCGTGGCTTTGTGGAAAATGCCCATGATATTGTCTACTCGCTCTCGCCTGAAGGCATTTTTACTTATGTCTCACCCAACTGGATTGATTTTCTGGGTGAGGGGGCGCAAAATCCCCTGGGGCAACCTTTTGACCATCTTATTCACCCCGACGACCTGGTTCTGTGCCGCAACTTTTTTGAAACAACCCTGATTGCCGGTAAAAAACAGACCAGTCCTGAATACCGCGTTAAATCCAGCGATGACAGCTGGCGCTGGCATGTTTCCAGTGGTTCGCCGGTGACAGATGAAAATGGCCAGATCACTGGTTTTATTGGCATTGCCCGAGATGTTACTGAGCAGGTGAATTTGCGTGATCAGTTGCTGCAGTCACAGAAGGTCGAGGCAGTGGGGCAGTTAGCTGGTGGTGTCGCTCACGATTTCAATAATATGCTTGGGGTTATTCTTGGTAATGCCGAACTGGCTTTATCCAAAATAACGGCCGATGACCCCTTGTTCAAGCGGCTCACTCAGATTATTGATGCAGCCCAGCGTTCAGCAGAGGTGACCCGGCAGCTGCTGGCCTTTGCGCGCAAGCAGACGGTCGCGCCCAAAGTGCTCGACCTGAACGCCTCTGTAACCGGCATGTTACAGATGCTCGAGCGTCTCATTGGTGAAGATATTGATATCGCCTGGCGTCCCGGGTCCGATCTATGGCAGATTCGTATCGATCCGTCGCAGCTCGATCAGTTGCTGGCCAACCTGTGTGTCAATGCCCGCGATGCCATTGGTGGCGTCGGGAAGATTACCATTGAAACCGGTAATGTCAGTTTTGATGAAGAATATTGCGCCAGACATATCGACGTTTTTCCTGGTGATTATGTGTTGTTGGCGGTCAGCGATGATGGCTGTGGCATTGAGAAGAAGCTGCAGGCCCAAATTTTTGAGCCATTTTTCACCACCAAGGGGGTTGGCAGGGGAACCGGGCTGGGGCTCGCCACCGTTCATGGCATTGTTAAACAGAATAAGGGTTTTATCAATGTCTATAGTGAGTTGGATAAAGGAACAACATTCCGGGTTTATCTGCCCCGGCAGATTGGTGAGGTTCAAGAAATGATGACTCGTGAAAATTCCGCTATCCCATGGGGTCGTGGTGAAACCGTCCTTCTGGTTGAAGATGACCAGGCGATTCTGGAAATGGCCGGAACCATGCTCGAAAACCAGCGCTATCAGGTGCTGCCGGTATCCTCTCCCAGCGAAGCAATTCGCCTGGCTCAACTAAAAGAAGATTCCATCGACCTGATGGTCACCGATGTGGTGATGCCGGAGATGAATGGCCGCGACCTGGCCGGGATCATTCAGGCATTGCAGCCGGAGATGAAGGTCCTGTTCATGTCCGGCTATACCGCCAACGTTATAGCTCACCACGGCGTCCTGGATGAAGGTGTTCACTTTATCCAGAAGCCCTTCTCGGTGGCGGAGTTTGCCGTCAAGGTGCGGGACACGATCAAGGGATGAGAATCAGCCCGCCTAGCCGATCAGATCAAGGGTGGTTTTTTCCATCTCGGCAGCGGCTTGCAGGGCTTTGAGATTGGCCTGGTAGGCATGTTTGGTCGGCATCATAGTGGTGATTTCAGTGGCCAGATCAACGTTTGAGGTTTCAGTCAGCGAACCATCGGGCTGGTTGATCATGGTGCCGGGGGTGTTGACCACCTGGGGTTTTGCCGTAACCGTTCCCTTTGCACCTTCCTCAAGCACTACCCGCGATTTTTTAAACCCCTCGCTCTCGCTGTTGGCAATGTTATTGGCGCTGTTCGCCTGTCTTTTGCCAAGGGCATTCAGGGCGGAAATACTGGTACTGATGGAAAGGGTCATGGCGGCCTCCTCGTAGAACACAACTATAGAGAAGTCAGCTTTGTTTGTCAATTCACATTTATTGAGACTAATCAGTGCTCCCCAAAAATAACCCCCGCGGCTAATCGATAGCGACGGGGGTGGCAGAAAATGATACTAATGCTTCTTTTTTTTAAAGAAAATTTATGTTTTCGGTGGCGCTGCTGTTGAGGTTGAGATTTATCTCAATCGCATTCTTATCGTCAGTGGTCGCTACAATCCTATAGCTTCCACCAGGCAGGCTGATCTCATAACTGACCCCATCGGTGTCAGCGGCGACATTTAACTCCCTGACCACCACGACGGCGGGGGTGGCATCGCTGCAGGCAACCGTCTGGTAGAAGGTCAGGGTGACACTCTGATCTTCAGCAGGATTTGCTACGGTGACTGTGCCTTCAAGGGTGAAGGCTATATCTGCCGGTGTCAGATCAATATCGGCCAGTAATTGATCACCCCTTGTCAGGGTCAGGGGACTGCATGCCGGCAGGTACTCAGTTGCGGTGGCCACCAGGGTGTAGGTGCCGGGCATCAGGAACAGTTTGTATTCACCCTCGTCATCAGTAACGGTGCCTGCGTGAATGTGCAGCGGATCACCGGCCTGAGCACTGACGAAGGCACCAGCCAGTGGTGTGGATACTTCATTTATGGTGGTTGTGACCGTTCCCTCAACGCTGGTGTACTCGGCAACTTTTAGTACCTTGATGGTGGGTTTGAGCAGGTAGAGGCCACTAGTCCCTGCCTTGACAACGGAACGCATGGCGTCAAAATCGAGGAGCAGCTCGGTGGTCTGGCTTTCGTTGATGGTAAAGCCGCTGACCAGTTTGATGCCGGTTTGCGGGCCGCTGGGGATTTTGAGTTTCTCGATACTGTTGTCAGTCATCAACAGATAGTTGGCGTAGGGGTGGGGATTGTTGTCAAGGTTGGTGCCATTATCCGCAACAGCACCAATAATCAGGCGCATCTGGGTATAGTCACCCGCTGGCAGTCTTTCCTCACCGAGAACAACAGTGACGCCATTAACCAGTTCGAGCAGGTTATAGGTCGCCTGTGGGGTGGCTACAACCTCCCAGTTGCCGTCGGCACGATGGACGTCAACCTGATCGATGGTGACATAAATTGCCCGGTATTCCTGAGTGGTGCTGTCGGTAAGTGCGAGGGTAAGGGTTCCATCACCGCTACTGGAGCTGTCGCTACCGCCGCCGCCACAGGAAGCGAGGGTGAGGGTCATCAGAGCGGCAACCGAGAGCGTGAGGAACAGATATAGTTTCTTGACAGGCATAGTGTAACCTCCTTGGTTTCTTTTCATTTGATTCACAGGTGCCGTTTGTACAGGTGCTACCCATTCTATCACAGGTTAAATAAAAAACTACATCTCGGCGGTTGTTGGCAATGTAGGGCAGTGTGCACAGAGGGTATAGGGGGAATAAACGGCCATGTGACAACACGTCGGCCATGTTATAGGGCACCAATGGCTCTGGTCGGCATTTGCCGGGTGCAGATAAATGATATAGACTGGTTTACAACGGTCTGACAGTTATTTCAGCTGAAGTATTTGAGACTTCTTGCCCTGACGGTTCTGTTGTGAAAATCCCCGAAAGTGAAAAATTTATCCCCGCCCTGGGATTTCATCTTTTTACCCCCTTTTACGATCTGATCGTTGGACTGACCGGCCGCGAGCGGACCGTCAAGCAGGCTCTGATACGCCGGGCCGAACTTCAACCAGGACAAAAAGCCCTGGATCTGGCCTGCGGGACCGGAACCCTGGCGGTAATGGTCAAGAAATACCACCCGGCTCTGGAACTGACCGGTGTTGATGCTGATCAGCGAATGCTGAACAAAGCCAGGCGCAAGGCAGAATCGGCAGGGCTGTCAATTGCCTTTGATCGGGCTTTGTCTTTTTCCTTGCCTTATGCGGGTGCCAGTTTTGATCAGGTGTTGTCGACCATGTTTTTTCATCATTTAACCTGGGACGAAAAAGTCAGGTCCGTCAGGGAGGTTTATCGGGTTCTGCGACCGGGCGGGCAATTTTATGTTGCCGACTGGGGGGCTCCGGACAGCCGCTTGATGCGGTTACTGTTTTTGACCGTGCAAGTGCTCGACGGTTTTGCCACGACCAGAGATCACATCGCCGGCCGCATGCCCGAACTCTTTTCCGGCCAGGGTTTTATCGACGTGAAGCAGCTGCAGACGGTTAATACCATCTACGGAACCATCGCACTTTACAGCGCTGTTAAACCTTTTGATGCTGCTTTGCGCACCAGCACCAATTCGAGTATTCCGGCATAGAACAACCGCGACGATATCAACTCGAGACCTGCTTTGCGGAGCAGCAGATGAAAGTTTTTCCGGTCGGGAAACTGTTTCAGGCTGTCGGCAATATAGGCGTGGATCCCCGGATCACCGTGCAGCAACAACCCCCACAAGCCACACCAGCTCTTGAGTAATTGATACTGTCCTTTTTGTGCCACAATCAGTGCCGGTTTTGAAAAATCGAGGAATGCGGCATGCCCGCCCGGTTTGAGCAGGCGCTGAATTTCATCTAAAACGTCACCCAGGTCGGCGGCATTACGCAGGGCGTAGCTGCCGGTGATGATGTCGAAGCTGCCAGCAGCCAGCCCCGTAGTTGCCATGTCGGCGCAGACAAAAGTGAGATGATGATAGTGGTTACGCTCATTGGCCAATTGCAGCATCTCCGCTGTCAGGTCGAGGCCGATTACCCTGCCCTCGGGGTAGGCGCGAGCGAGCAGAAAAGCCAGATCGCCGCTGCCCGTGGCCAGATCCAGGCAGTTCAGCGCTCCCCCTTGCGGAAGGGCGGCGATCAGTTGTTTTTTCCAGCTGCGATCACGGCCTAATGACATGGCTCTGGTTGCCAGGTCATAGCGGTTTGCTGAAACGGCAAAATGCTGCCGGTTGAATTGTCGTTTTTTTTCCGGGGTGTCAATATGACCTGAGATGTTGCGCGCACGATTGAATCGCTCTTTGATCGTGGATAATTGCCTCAGCATGCCCGTCTCCCGGCTTCAAAGCGATTCATTAATACCAGGCCGGCGGGTAGAACGACAAGATCACAGAGCAATGCTCCCAGCATGGTTGTGCCGGTCAGCAGGGAAAAGTAGACTGTCGGCAGAAAACTGCTGGCGCCTCCGGCCGCAAAACCAAAAAAAAGAACCAGGGCTGAAATGCTCAGGGCTTGTCCTGTTGTTGTGGTTGTCCATCTGATGGCGGCATTGATGTCGCCGCTATTTTCCCGTTGAAATTCCGCCAGGTAATGGATCGTGCTGTCCACGGTCAGACCGATGGCGACAGCGGCAATCATGGCTGTGCCGGTACTTAAATCTATCCCCAGATAGCCCATCAGCCCGAAGGTCCAGAGCAACGGAATCAGGTTGGGAATCAGGGCCACGATCAGCAGTTTGAGGGATCGAAACATCACCAGTATGGCGGCGAGAATCATCACCAGAGAAAGGGAAAAGCTTCCGACCAGGTTGCGAACCAGCTGATTGGAGTCGATTGCCAGTTGGTAGGCTTCGCCGGTTGGTGTCAGCGAATATGAGCCACCAAGACCCAGATCGGCAAGTTCTTCAATGTCGGTGATCAGAGCTGCAAGATCCGCAGTTCCCAGGACAGGAGTGCGGACACTCAGTCGCAGTCGGGTCTGGTCCGGACTGCTGAAGCGGTCAAAGATGGCGGATTCGGACTTTTGGGCGGTCTTCAGTAGACGCACGATCTGACCTGGTTCAGCCGGTGAGAAAGCTATACCTGCAGATGCCATCTGCTGCGCGAGTAATGACAACAGGCTATCGGTTCCAGTGACCTGAGGCATGGCTTCCAGGCCGCGTTGAAAAATGATCAGCTGTTGAATGTCCCGGTTTTGTGTGAGGGGTAAGCCATCAGTGCGCTCAAGCATGAATTCGATCCGGTTGACTCCTCCGAAGGTACGGTCGATATGCATGGTATCACGGAACAGCTTCTGATCTGTTTTCAGAAATCGGATCAGGTCGGTATTGTTGCTGATCTGTGGAATTCCGCTGAAGGCAAACAGGACCGAAGCCAGAGCCGCCAGCAGTACCCTCCCGGGCTGGTTGATTGACAAATCAGCCAGCTTCGCCAGGATATGGTGAAAAACAGAAGAGCTTGCATCTTGTTGCGGGATCGGTTGCGGTAAAAAGCTCAAGACAATTGGAACCAGAAGAAAACTGACAACAAATGACAAACAGATACCCATCGCCGCAAAGCCACCGAATAAACGGACTGCCGGAATATTACTGAGCAACAAAGAAGCCAGCCCCATGGCTGTCGTCAAGGTTGTGAACAGGCAGGGACGGAACAGGGTTATTGCCACCCTGATGATGTGATGATGTCTATCGTTGGTTGACGGGTTACCGCGCAACCAGTTGTTGTAAAGATGTACGGTGGTCGTTACCGATAGAACCATGACAACCGGTGCTAGCAGTGCAGTAATGGTATTCAGGGCAAAGCCACTGAGGCTGTAAAGAGCAATGGTCCAGGACATGCTGATGGCCATCACCGTAAGGGGCAACAACAATCCAGACAACTGCCGGAAAAAAAACCACAGCAGCAGACTCAGAATGACCACGGCAAGGGGGATCGTAACCAGCTGGTCTCGCTGTATGAGTCGCGATACGGTCAGCTTTTGTAACGGGATTCCGGACAGCCGAAGATCAAGATCTGAATGGACCTTGCCAATCAGGTCCTCAATGGTTGTCAGTGCCAGCTGTTGCTTGGCGATATCAGCACTCAGGTCAACCAGGATCAGTGCTGTTTCGCGGTCCGGGGACAGTAACATGGGCAAAGAGGAAAGGCCTGACTCAGGGGTGGTAAGGGGCGGCAAAGCAGGAGAAAAGGGGGTCATGATGACGGGTGGTTGTCGCTGCAAGAACGGCGTTGTTACACTGATAACACCGTTGATCCCGGTCAGATCGGCTCTGAGATTGTGTATCCGCTTGATTTTTTCAGGAGTTAACAGATCCGGAGCGGTCAGGGCGATGATCAGGAGTTCGTCATTGCCGAAGGTGTCGCGAAAAACACTGTAGTTCTGTCGTAGCTCCCGGTCATGGGAAACCATGGAGCTGTTGTCATTTTCGATGTCAACGTGCAGGGCGGGATAGATCGCTGTTGCGGTCAGAACGAGGAGTAACAGCAGAAAGACATTGCGACCTTTGCCGAGCTGATACTGCAGAAAATGTTCTCCCGGTGATTTGAAGCCTTTTTTGGGCCACCTCATCCTGTCGCCTCCGGATAAAAATGACTCCCTGAAAGAGACCGGCCGGGGATCGTCTGCATCGCAAAATAGGGGGGCAGGCAGTTGCTCAAGGGGGAGTTAAGCAGGGTTCTGATAGCCGGCGCACGGAGAAAAGAGGCGACTCGTCCACGCCTGGTTCCCAGCCACATTCCCCGTGCCGCCCGATTTGCAGCCACCGTGAACGCCTGGCGTCTCACATGATCATAACGCATCAACAGCGCAGCCAGATCCTCTGAAGAGAGAAAGTGCCTGATCAGAAGATCGGCGAGGAATTCCGCGTCAGCCATGCCGGTATTCATTCCCTGGCCACCAATGGGGCTCATGACATGGGCGGCATCACCACAGAGTATGGTCCTTCCCGAAAAATAACGTTTGCAGACAAAGCGATGAACGCTGAAACGGGAGGTGTCAACACAATCAGCAGGTGACAGATTCAGGCCGGAACGGTTGTGTATCCCATGAATAAGGGTAGTGACGTCAGAGCTGCTCTGGTGCCGATCAAGCTGCAGAATCCAGCGCCGCTGCCCTTTTGGCAAAGGGAAGGATTCCAGGGATCCGGCGCGGTTAAAGTACAGGTGGGCTCTGCAGCCGAAATCTGTTCGATCTTGAAAATCGGCCATGACAAAATTAACCGGGTAGGTTCTGGTGTCGAAACAGGGGATGGCTGCCACCGTTCTGACGTTACTACGATGGCCGTCACAACCGATCAGAACCCTGGTCGTGAATAGCTGACTCCTGTTCTCATCAGGGCCTAGCGCCACCAGGACCTTGTCTTGTTGTTGGGTTGCATCCAGAAAGCTGCACTGGCGGCGGAGCGTGATACTGCTTGAAGATTCCAGATTTTTTTCGAGCAGCGAGACGGTTTGCGCCTGTGGAAGAGAGAGGATAAAGGGATAATGTCCCTGAAGTGAGTTGAAACGTAACTCGCCCAGGAACTTTTTTTCTTCAAAAATACAGGCATGATCAACCTTGACGGCTTCTTTGATAAAGGTCTCTGCCAGACCGATCCGTGACAGGATCTCCAGGCTCGGAGGAGTCATGCCGATGGCCATGGATCGCCGGGGAGCTGCCGCTTTTTTTTCTACCAGCAGGGTGCGGATGCCGCCATGACCAAGGAGGTTCCCCAGCAGTAATCCGACCGGGCCACCACCAACAATGATGACGTCGTAATCGCAAGCGGCGCTCATGGATGGCCCGGCTCTAGCTGCAGCAGGGCCATTTCAGCGGTGAGACCCGGCCCGAAGGCCATCGCCCCGATCAGTTGCTGGTGATCTTCTTTGGCTGCTGCGAGGATATGGTGCAGCACAAAAAGGATGGTGGCGCTGCTCATGTTGCCATAGCGCCGAAGAATATCACGTGAAGCCGCGACCTTGCCGGGTGGAATCTCTAGACCTTCGACCACCTTGTCGATGATGGATTTGCCGCCCGGATGGACAGCCCAGGTATGGACGTCTTCAATCCCCATCTGGTGCAGATCCAGCAGGGGTTTTATCAGATCGGCGATTCCTGCGCCGATGATTTTAGGAACATAACTCGACAGGGAAATGTCAAAACCGTTATCACCGATGCTCCAGGCCATGGCGTCCACCCCTGAGGGGATCAGGGCCGAGTGAAAATCCATGATGCGGTAGCTGTGGCCGGCGGCTGCCGGGCGCGAGTTGACCAGGGCCGCCGCCGCGCCGTCTGCAAACAGGGCGTTGGCCAGCAGACTGTCTTCACTGCCGTTCAGCTGGAGATGCAGACTGCATAATTCCAGACACATGACCAGAACCACGGCATCCGGATCGGCCCGGCAGAATTGAGCCGCCATATTCAAGGCCTGAAAGGCGGCATAGCAACCCATGAAACCAAGATGATAGCGTTGTGTATTGTCGCCCAGCCCCAGCTCACGGCAGAGGATATAATCGATACCGGGATTGAAAAAGCCGGTGCAGGAGGCGGTGACAACGTGGGTGATGTCTTGCGGATCGAATGTGGTTGTACCGCCTAAGAGTTTATGCCCCAGCTTAGTGGCCAGGGTGGTCGCCTCAGTGGTGTAGATCCGGTTGCGTTGCGCGGTTGTTGGTTGTCTGAAGGTACCGTCCGGCGTTGCGGTGAAGAAATTGGCACCCCAGTCCGGGATGACGCTGTAACGCGTATCAATACCGGAGCTGCGGTAGAGCATCCGGGTCAGTCGCCGGGCGCGCGGATCGCTGGTCCAGTCAAGCATCTGCTCGCCGACGTCTTGCTGATTGTAGCTTTTATCCGGGACCGCGGTCTCCAGATGATGGATCCATACAGGTTTCATCGTTAAATCCTTAGCAGATAGCTGGCCGGCGGGTCATTGGTCAGCGTGCAGCAGCACCGATGTTGTGACTTCAATCGTGTCATTAACCCTGATGATTCCAAAGACCGAAGGAGGGTGCAGTTGATATGCTGAAAGGGATACGTCAAAACGCAATTCGGCCCTGAGCTCTGTTGCACCAACGTGAAGCTCTACAACCGCTGCCCGTATCTGGTGGGTTATGGAGCGAATCTTTAGGTCAAAGACAATCTCTGTTGGTAAAACATGATTCCCGTTGAAAAGGGCGAGAACGTTTTTGAGAATGACCTCTTCGGTAGAACCGGTGATCAGTGGGAATACCTCGGATTCAAACATCTTGTGCATCTGATTGTCGCGACGACGGCTATCGGTATCGAGACTGGTGACCGGAACTGCCAGCAGGGGGGCGCCGATGGAACCATCAGCTGCACGGATAATAAACGGCTCACAACGGCCGGACCCCTGAAAATCATGAAGGGTCGAGCGGACCGCGAAGGACACGCTGCATTCGCCGTGGAAAAGAGCTCCCTCTGCTACTGCCGGTGCTACGAGGAAAAGCAGAAAGATCAGGAGATGTTTCATTTGGTCTCCAGTTGGTAAGGAATTGAATTACCCTGGGTAATTTTAACGCCATCCGGCAGTAAATGTAAGAGCTGCTGGGGATGAAAAGGTCAAGATATTCTTGTTGCGCCTGGCCCCGGCAGGCGTACACTTATGATTGACAGGCAAGATGAACCCGATCTGTCGGTGTTTCATCTGCTGACCCGGCAGCATAACATGATCATTACTTTATCGTTGGCATCTAATGTGGGTTCTCAGGCTTGAGCGACGCACAGCATTACAGGCGGTTTGTAAAAGGAGAGGATAAATGCTCGGGGCGTTGATTGGAGATATGGTCGGCAGCCGGTTTGAATGGCACAATTATAAGGCCAGGGACTTTGAATTCTGTCATGCCGATTGCCGGGCTACGGACGATTCGGTGCTGACCATCGCCACAGCGCAGGCCCTGCTCGATCATATTCCTTTCGGTGAGGCTTATCGCTCCAATTACCGGCGCTATCCCAACGCCGGTTACGGACGAAGTTTTGCTGCCTGGGCACAGGGAGAGAGTCCCGGAGGGTACAACAGTTTCGGTAATGGTTCGGCCATGCGGGCAGGACCAGTGGGGTGGTACGGATCCACACTGGACAAGGTAATGGAATTGGCGCGGCAGAGCGCCCTGCCGACCCATAACCACCCGGAGGGAATCAGGGGCGCGCAGGCGGTCGCCAGTGCGGTTTTTCTGGCACGTCATGGTAAGGGCAAAGATCAGATCAAAAGAGCTGTCGAGCAACACTTCGGTTATGCCCTGGATCTGACGCCGGACCAGATTCGACCCGGATATCAATTTGATGTGACCTGTCAGGGTTCGGTGCCCCAGGCGCTAAGCTGCTTTCTGTACAGCAGCGACTTTGAAGATGCGATTCGTACGGCTGTTTCTATTGGTGGTGATTCAGATACTATCGCCTGTATCTGCGGCACTATTGCTGAAGCCTCTTATGGCGGGATTTCTGAGCCTCTGGTGAGCTGGTGTCTGGCCAAGCTGGATGTATTTCAACGACAACTGGTCAAACGCTTTCGCCATGAGGTGATGGGGATTGCCGCCGCCGATTGACCCTCGGCAATATTCAGCAGAACCTGCAATGAGCGCTTTTAGCCGCGAACGATCGTGCCGGAAGGCAGCTCATGCATGATAGCTGACCTCTAAATTTCCAGGGTTGCACCGACGGTTGCCGAAAAATAGCGCTCCCCGCAGCGCTCCGCCAGCGCCAGGGCGCCGGTCCGTCCAGTACAATGGGATGCGCCAATATAAGAGACCTCCTCGCTTTCCAGCCGATCCATGGTTGCCTTGAGCTGGTCTTTGCCGCTGTACATCAGATGGGTGCCTCCAACGATCGCATGAATTCGTTTTTCCCCGGTGACCGCGATGGCATGGTCGATAATGTTGATCAGTCCGGCGTGAGCGCAACCGAGAAGGAGTACCAGTCCCTTGTCGGTGCGCAGAAACGCGGAGAGATCGTCCTCGAGGGGGTCGCTGTCGAGTTTCCCCCCTGCGATCTCAATCACCAGTTTGGGGTCGCCGGTTTCGTGTGGACTGGTCCGGGGAATGCGCCCCGAAAGTAGCAAGCTCTCGGCGATTTCAACGGGGCCTCTGGACAGCTGAAAATCGGCACCAAGGAGTTCAAGTTCTTCTTGCTCCCAGGCAATACCGATATTGCGTAAAGGGCCGCCATGGCTGCTGAAGCGCCGGTTGAACAGATCCGGGTGAGCGTAGACGGCAATCGGCCCGGTTTTTTTCAGTACCTGTTTGAGACCACCGGTATGGTCAAAATGGCCATGGCTGAGGATGATCCCATCCAGTCGGCCAAGGTCGATTCCGAGGCGTTCGGCATTGTTGATGATGGTCAGCCCGCCTCCGGTATCAAACAGGTAGGTGCCGCTGGTTGTTTCAACCAGGCAACTAAACCCGTATTCCCCCAGCAGGCCTAAAGGAGAGGCTTTCTCAACACAGTTCTCGCAGAGAATGGTTAATTTAACGCTCATTTGTTTGCCTCCTGCACCGGCCCCTCTTCCTGCTTGCCGTGGTTCTTCAGCCACTCGATGAAGGGTTGATCGGCCGGCAGAATATTATAGGTGTCCAACTGGTCAAAAGGTACCCAGGCGTGGTCAGCGACTTCCAGATGCCTGATCGTGCCGCCGGTGTGGCGACAAAGATAGCCGTCGATGCGTACAGAACCCCATTCGTAACGGTGCTGAACCCTTTGTAACAGCCGGTCAATGTCAATCTGGATATCAAGCTCTTCGCGCAATTCCCGCCGGAGTCCGGCCTCAGGGACTTCCCCCGGCTCGAGTTTGCCACCGGGAAATTCCCAGAACCCTCCCAGACGTTTATCCTGGGGACGAAGTGTCAACAATACCTTCTGCTGGTGAATGATGATGGCAGCACAGACGATAGTGATCTGCTCTGTTTGTTGTGTGTTCATCCGCATGCTTTCCATGAGAGGGAAGGTTCGAGGCCCCGGGATTTTTGTTGGTGCTGTCAAACACTCTATGATAGAAACATCTTCCGTGACAATCCCGTTAATCCCAGGAGTTATTTCATGTACCAGATTTCCGACAAGGGCCGCGGTGTGCGGCAGATGTTCGATGATATTTCCAATCGTTACGATCTGCTCAATCGGGTTCTGTCTCTCGGTATTGACCGGCGTTGGCGACGCTTTGCTGTCAGCCAGCTGAGTATTCCCAAAAATGGACTGGTTCTCGACATTGCTACCGGCACCTGCGATGTGGCTTTGGAGATTGCCGCCCAGACCGACCCCTCGGTAATGATCGTCGGCGAAGATTTCACTCAGGGGATGCTGGTTCAGGGGCAAGCTAAACTGAAGCAGTCGCCCTGTGGGGAGCGGATCATGCTGGTCAATGCTCCTTGTGAAGCGATCCCACATCCGGATAACTGCTTTGATGGTGTTACCATCGCCTTCGGTATCCGTAACGTGGTTGATCGTGAGGCGGGTTTACGTGAGATGGTGCGGGTACTCAAGCCGGGTGGCCGGGCGGTGATTCTTGAGTTTTCTCATCCAAAAAATGACTTTTTTCGTAAAATATACTATCTTTATTTCCGGAAAGTCCTGCCGGCAATTGGGGGGTTACTGTCAAAACGCAGTGCCTACGAATATTTGCCTGATTCAGTGCTCGATTTTCCGGTGCAGAATGATTTCGCCGCAATGATGACGGAAGCCGGTTTTGCGCGGGTTCAATATGTTGACTTAACCTATGGCATCGCGACTGTGTACGTGGGGAACAAACCCCGGAAATGATGCCGAGGGGAGGATATTTGTTCATGGCAGAACTTTCCGCTTGATTTCTTGACCTGGTTAAAGAACAATGAACATCAGTTTTGTTCAGGGCGAAGGTGTTTATGGAAGAATATCAATCTGTTTTGGCAGGGCAATGACGCCGCCACGATCCGGTTAAATCATAACCGGCGGGCGGTTTTTTTGTGCTCTGTGCGACAGGGCTTTTAGTCAAAAGATTTTCCATCAACCAACAGGAGGCTTCAAATGAGAAAAACAGTCATTTTATTTCTGGCACTGGTATTTACACTGGTGTTGGTGCTGCCGGTTCTGGCGGACACCATCAAGATCGGCTTCAACATCTCCATGACCGGGGATATCCCGAAGGTTGGAGAATCATCCAAGTTTGCTGCCGAAATGCTCAAGGCCGACATCAATGGTGCCGGCGGTCTGGAAGTTGGTGGTAAAAAGTACATGCTTGATTTTATCTATGAAGATAACGAATCCAAGGCCGAATCGGCGGTTACTGCGATGCTCAAACTGATCGAGCGCGACCAGGTGCTGGCAGTGGTCGGGCCTAATTCATCGAAGCAGGCGGTGCCGGCCGGGCAGATTGCCAACGATAACAAGACCGTAATGATTTCCCCCTGGTCGACCAATCCCGATGCGACCCTGGACCGTCCCTGGGTCTTTCGCGCGGCGTTCCTCGATCCCTTCCAGGGACCGGTAGCCGTCAATTTCGCCGTCAAGACCTTTGATGCGAAGACTGCCGCCGTTATTTATGACCTTTCCAACGATTATTCAAAAGGTTTGGCTGAAATTTTCAAACAGGTATTTGAAGAGAAGATGGGCGCGGGCACCGTCGTCGCCTTTGAAAGTCACGGTACCCGAGACCAGGACTTCTCTGCGCAGCTGACTACAATCATCAACCGCAAGCCCGACTTTATTTTTGTTCCCAACAATTACAATCAAGTGGCGCTGATCGTGCGTCAGGCTCGCCAACAGGGCTACACCGGCGAAATCATGGGCTCAGACGCCTGGGGCTCAGCAGAGTTGATGACACTGTGTGGGGATGTTTGTAAAGGACTGCACTTCTCCACCCACTACGCCGCCGCTGGTGCCACCGGTGCGACTAAAGAGTTCATCGACCGCTACACCGCGACTTACGGTTATACTCCGGATGACGTCGCTGCCCTGACCTGGGATGCGACCAAGGTTGTGTTGCAGGGGATTCAGAACGCTGGCCAATTGACCGGCCGTTTGCGTACCGACCGTCAGGCCGTTCTTGATGGGATGAAAGCGATCACCAGCTTCGATGGAATTACCGGCAGTATGAAGTTTGATGAACAAGGCGACCCGGTAAAATGTGCCGTGGTGGTCCAGATCAGCCAGACCGGTGAGTTTGAATTCAAGGAGTCGGTCTGTCCCTGAGCGTCTAATATCATCTGATCCCGTCATGCCGATTTCGTCTGATCGGCATGACGGGATACTTCTCCTTTACCAACCGGAAAAAGGGTCACCCACAGGTTCGTGACAGATCGCTCCTGCCCGGAGCGGTGGTACGTTATTCTGCGGGTTGCAGGCAAAAGGTTCATGATGCTGGAACTGATTATTCAAAATGCTATCAACGCCCTGCAGTGGGGGAGTTTTTATGCCCTGATCGCCCTCGGCTATACCCTGGTATACGGGGTGTTGACCCTGATCAACTTTGCCCACGGCGATGTCTTTATGGTCGGCGCCTACGTCGCTTTTTTTGTTGCCACTTTTTTATTGGCGGCGCTGGGCCTGCCCGGTTGGGTGGTGCTGACTCTGTGTGTGCCGCTGACGATGATCCTGACCTCACTGGTCGGGGTCACCCTGGAACGTGTCGCTTATCGACCCCTGCGCAACAAGGGGGCGCACCGGCTCTATGTGGTTATCACCGCCCTGATGTGCGGTTTGATTCTGCAGCATGCCAACCTGGCGATTTTTGGCGCGAGCCGTAAGGCCTTCCCGCCGTTGATTCAGGAGCATGTTTACAACGTCGGCGGCGTAAGCTTCACCAACCTTAAAATTGCCGTTATTGTCACCGCCTTCCTGGTGTTTCTGATTCTCCACTGGATCGTCACCCGAACCCGGGTCGGTATGGCGATGCGAGCGATCTCTTACGATAAGTTTGCTGTGCCGCTGATGGGGATTCCCCTGGATCAGATCATCGTTATCACCTTTGTTCTCGGTTCCGGTTTTGCCGGGTTGGCCGGGCTGCTGTTTGCCATGAGTTATCCGGTGCTGGAGCCTTACATGGGCGCGCTCATCGGTTGGAAGGCCTTTATTGCCGCCGTAGTAGGTGGTATCGGTGATATCCGTGGTGCGTTTTTGGGTGGGTTTTTGCTCGGGGGGATCGAGATCCTGGTGGTGGCTTTTTTCCCGTCGACCCTGCGTGACCTGATTGCCTTTACCGTGTTGTTGGTGATTCTGACCTTCAAGCCGACCGGTTTTTTCGGTGTTGCCAAAACCACCAAGATCTAGGAGTACCCCTTGTTGAAACGTTATTCCGTTCACCTGATCCTGGCGCTGCTCGGCGGGGTGATCGTCTATCTGGCCTATAATGAGTATCTGGGCCTCTATTACCTGTCGGTGCTGATGTTCATGGGGGTGAACATTATCCTGTCGTCGAGCTTGAACCTGGTCAATGGCTACATGGGCGAATTTTCCTGCGGCCACGCCGGCTTCATGTGTGTCGGCGCCTACGTTGCCTCAGTGCTCGGGGTCTGGCTGTTCGCTAGGGATCGGGTGTTTGGTGCGGCGCTGCTGGATCCTGAATATGCTCTCTATGCTTTTCCGGTAATCATTCTCGCGGGCGGCGTCGCGGCGGCGCTGGCCGGGTTGTTGGTCGCCTTTCCCTCCTACAAGACCCGGGGGGATTACCTGGCGATTATCACCATCGCGGCCAATTATATTATTATCAGCGCCATCGAAAATATGAACACCATCGGCGGTTCCCGCGGTTTTATGGGGATGAAGGGGGTGATCAATGCCATGGAAGATACCATTTATCTGCCGTGGATGCCGATCTGGGTGTTTCTGTTTACCATTTTTTGCGTATGGGTGATTCGCCGCTATGTCTCGTCGACCTTCGGCAAGGGGGTTAACGCCATCAGCCAGGACGAAGTAGCCGCCGAGATCATGAGCGTCAACACCAACAAGATCAAAACCATCACGTTCATGCTGTCGTCAGGGTTGGCGGGAATTGGCGGGGGGTTGTTCGCCTACATCCTCGGATACGTGAATCCGGGCAGCTTCAATATCCTCAAGTCAACGGAGATCATGGTGATGGTCTATCTCGGCGGGATGGGGTCTCTCTCCGGGTCAATTCTGGCAGCGGTACTCTTTACTATCCTGCTTGAGCTTTTACGCCCGCTGCAGATTATCAAGTGGATCGTGATTCCACTGGTGTTAATTATCCTGATGCAGTTCCGCCCGGAAGGCATTATGGGCAATCGTGAGTTAGGGCAGACTTTCCCCCGTCTGAAGAAATTCTACCGGTTTAAATAGAGATGGGCAGCGCTATGCAACAAGTACAGCAGCAGACAACTCCCGCTCCAATCCTTGAAATTCGTGGATTGACGCAGAATTTTGGTGGCTTGCGAGCGGTATCCGATTTTAACGTCAAGCTTGCCGGTAACCAGTTGACCGGACTGATCGGACCGAATGGTGCCGGTAAAACAACGGTCTTCAACCTGGTCAGCGGCTTCTATCAGCCGAGCGAGGGGCAGATTCTGATTGGTGGTGTGCCGACGGCCGGTTTGAAGCCCCACAAAGTTACGGCCCTGGGGGTGGCCAGAACCTTTCAGAATATCCGTCTATGGAACGACATGTCGGTGATGGACAATATCCGGGTGGCACAGCATTATCGCCTTGGTTATGGGTTCTTTCACAGCGCGGTGCGCAGCAAGCGCTATCGTCAGCGCGAGGAGGAAATCGCCCGTGAAGCGACGGAGCTGCTGGACATTTTTGAGTTGAAGAAATATGCCGATGAGTATCCCCGAAACCTCCCCTACGGCACCCAACGCAAGCTGGAGATCGCCCGTGCCCTGTCTATCCATCCGAAGTTGCTGTTGCTCGACGAACCGGCCGCCGGACTGAATTCGTCCGATATTCACGAACTGATCCGCCTGGTCCGCTGGATTGATGAGCGTTTTGATGTCGCCATCTGGATGATCGAGCATCACATGGATGTGATGATGGAGTTGTGTACCCACATCAAGGTCATCGATTTCGGTCAGACTATCGCTGAAGGGACGCCGGAAGAAATCCGCAATCATCCGGCTGTTATCACCGCTTATCTGGGAGACGATAAAATCTGATGCTGCTCAGTGTTGAAAACCTTGAAGTCAGATATGGCAATATCCAGGCACTGCACGGAATCAGTTTCCATGTCAACGAGGGTGAGATCGTCACTCTGATCGGTGCCAACGGTGCAGGCAAGACCACGAGTCTTTATGCTGTTGCCAGGCTGGCTCCGCCTGAAGCCCCGCGTGTGATCGGCGGTGATATTCGTTTCCAGGGAAAATCCATTCTGGCCACGCGCCCAAGCGATGTGGTTAAACATCTCAAGATGGCGTTATCCCCGGAGGGACGCCGGATTTTCGGAAACCTCACGGTAATGGAGAACCTCAAGCTTGCCACCTTCGCTCGAGACAAGGATGCTGATCTGGAGCGGGAATATGATTACGTATTTGACCTTTTCCCGCGGCTGAAGGAACGTCGCCACCAGCGCAGTGAATCCTTAAGCGGCGGCGAGCAACAGATGTTGGCCGTCGGTCGCGCCTTGATGACCGGTTGCCGGATGCTCCTTCTTGACGAACCGAGTATGGGGCTGGCCCCCGTGTTGAAGTATGAGCTCTTCCGTAAGCTCAAGCGTCTTAATGAAGAAGGAATGACCATCCTGCTGGTTGAACAAAATGCCAGTCTGGCGCTGAACCTCGCCCATCGCGGCTATGTCCTCGATACCGGCAATATCGTCGCCGCAGGCACCAGCGCTGAACTGAGCAACAACCCCGACGTTAAAAAAGCCTACCTGGGAGGGTAGTCCTTTTTATGTCAGATTGACTTCGTCGCCGTCGTGCCCAACCTTTTGGTCTGTTGTTTGCGAGCGGCATGGTCATAGGTAGACTCCGATATTTTTCTATAAAACCAGCATCGGGCAAATATCCCCGGATGTTTATGAACATATTTCTCATGTGTCCTGGCGGCTGTTGTTGACAATGAGTGATAAACTCAATAGATTTTCATCAGTGGATGTCCCTTTAATGAACGAATGATCGCGGGATCGTTCGAGGGAGAACCGGTAATAACTGTTGGTCGAAGAGGAGAGGTAGACGATGCAAAAAATGACAAGAGTTTTGTTCGTGATACTGCTGGTATTAATGATGGCTGGTCTGGTGCAGGCCAAAACCCTTAAACTGGCGATGGATGCCGATCCAGTGTCCCTTGATCCCCATGTGCAGTTGTCAGGCGGGATGCTGCAGTACTCCCACATGGTGTTCGATCCTCTGGTGCGCTGGACCAAGGAGACAACGATTGAGGGGCGCCTGGCCGAGCGCTGGGAACGTCTGGATGAGTTTACCGTTCGTTTTTATCTCAAACCGGGGGTGATGTTTCATAGCGGCAACGAATTTACTGCGGATGATGTTATCTGGACCGTGAACCGTTTGAAAAACTCCGTTGATTTCAAGGGCATTTTTGAACCCTTTGATGTCCCGGTCAAGGTTGATAAGTATACAGTGGATCTGGTTACCAAGGTGCCCTACCCGCTGTTGCTGAACACGGCCACCTATGTTTTTCCGATGGACAGTAAATTTTATTCGGGTAACGATGACAGAGGAATGGACAAGGGGGTTATCGTCAAGACCGATTATTCTTTTGCCAACGAGAACGCATCTGGTACCGGTAAATATCGGGTCACTGAGCGCCAGCAGGGCGTCAAGGTCGTTTTTGATGAATTTGCCGGCTATTGGGACCAGGCTTCCCCCGGTAATGTCGACAAAATTATCCTGACCCCGATCAAGAATGACGCAACCCGTGTCGCCGCGCTGCTTTCCGGTGATGTCGATTTCATTATGCCGGTGCCGCCGCAGGATATGGACCGGATCGAAAAGGCTGACAACGTTCAGCTCGTAACCATGAGTGGCACCCGCATCATCACACTTCAACTGAATCAGAACCGGGTCACGGCATTCAAGGATCCGAAGGTCCGTCAGGCGATAGTTTATGCCGTCAATAATGCCGGTATTGCTGAAAAGCTGATGAAGGGACGGGCAACTGTCGGAGCGCAGAACAGTCCAAAGGGCTACCTGGGTCATAATCCGGCACTGACCCCACGTTACGATCTGAATAAAGCCAAACAGTTGATGGCGGAGGCCGGTTACGCTGATGGTTTTGAGGTCAGTATGATCGCCCCCAATAACCGTTACGTCAATGACGAGAAAATTGCTGAAGCTGCGGCATCGATGCTGGGTAAAATCGGGATCAAGGTGAATCTGAAAACAATGCCCAAGGCACAGTACTGGGACCAGTTCGATGCTCAGGTCGCTGATATTCAGATGATCGGCTGGCACTCGGACACCGAGGATACCGGCAACTTTTTCGAATTTTTGTTGATGTGTCCCAACAAGGAAACCGGATACGGTCAGTACAATTCCGGCAACTACTGTAACCCTGAAGTCGATCGTCTGACTATTGCAGTACAGTCGGAAACCGACCAGGTCAAGCGGATTGCGATGATGCAGCAAATGGAGCAGATCGCTTACGATGACGCGGCTTTTGTCCCCTTGCACTGGCAGGATCTGTCCTGGGCGGGCAAGAAAAACCTGCAGATTGAGCCGATTGTCAATGTGATGGATTTCCCCTATTTCGGTGATCTGGTCATCGACTGATACCATAGTGCTTGAGGTAGTTACGGGTTCAGGGGGGAGCGCCGACGGCGCTCCCCCCTGAACATTCTTGGAGCAGGTATGATAGCTTTTGTCATCCGTCGGGTTATTCAAGCCCTTGTCGTTATTTTTGTCATCAGCGTCATCGGTTTTGCCGTCAAGCAGAGTGTCGGTGACCCGGTACGCGAAATGACCGGAATTTCGGTGTCGGCAGAGGAACTGCAGGAATTTCGGGAAACATTGGGGCTTAATGATCCCTGGTATGTCCAGTATGTTCGTTTCCTCGGCAAAGCGATTCAGGGGGATCTGGGCAATTCTTTTTTCTACAAGCGACCGGCAACCGAGGTCATATTGGAAAAGGCTCCGGCGACCCTCGAACTGGTTTTTGTCAGCAGTCTGATTGTTATTTTCTTTTCAATACCGCTGGGGGTCTTTTCCGCCATCCGTCCTAACCATTTCTTCTCTCGATTTTTAATGAGCGGCAGTATTGTCGGGGTTTCAATCCCGGTTTTTTTGACTGCCATCATGATGATCTATGTTTTTTCGATTAAGCTCGGGTGGCTGCCTTCCTTCGGACGCGGTGAACTGGTCATGGTCGGTGGCTGGGACAGCGGCCTGCTGACCGTCGATGGCTGGTTGCATATTCTGATGCCAAGCGTCGCCTTAAGCTCCATCATGCTGCCCCTTTTTATCCGCCTGATTCGGGCAGAAATGATGGAGGTGCTGGAATCGGAATATATCAAGTTCGCCTGGGCTAAAGGGCTCAGCAATCAACGGGTCTGGTTTGTTCACGCGTTTAAAAATACCTTGTTGCCGGTGATTACCGTCGGAGGTGTGCAGTTGGGAGTGACCATCGCATTTACGATTCTTACCGAGACGGTGTTTCAGTGGCAAGGGCTTGGTTTCATGTTTATGGAAGCGGTAGAACGATCTGATTCCCCGCTGCTGGTGGCTTATCTGATGTTTGTCGGTATTGTGATGGTTGTCGTTAATACGATCGTCGATTTGATCTATGGTCTGGTTAACCCGACAATCCGGATCGGTGGGGCCTCGTCATGAGCGCTCTGGCGACCTTTCGTGAGAGTTATCTGTGGTACAGCTTCAAGCGCGATAAAATTGCGATAGTCAGCTTGCTGGTGCTGGTGCTGTTGTTATGCAGCGCAATTTTTGCTCCGCTGATAGCGCCCTATAACCCGTATGACCCCGAAATGATCGATATCATGAATTCGGAAATTCCGCCGGCCTGGGAAGACCAGGGGAGTCGGGAGTTTCTGCTGGGAACCGATGCTCAGGGACGCGATATGCTCTCGACCATGATTTACGGCATGCGGATCTCTATTATGATCGGCCTTGGCGCGGTGTTGCTTCAGGCGTTTCTTGGTGTTCTCATCGGCCTTTTTGCCGGTTACCATGGCGGGCGGCTCGACGCTATTTTCATGCGGGCGGCTGATGTTCAATTGTCATTTTCCTATTTGATGGTCGCGATTTTTCTCAGTGCTGTGCTGCAGGCGGTGGTGGGTGTCTCTCGTTTTGGAGAAATTGCCGTCCCTTTTTTGATTCTTGTCATCGGTTTTTCACAATGGCCCCAGTACGCTCGAACGGTACGCGCTTCGGTGCTGGCCGAACGCAAGAAAGAATATGTTGAAGCGGCACGAGTGGCCGGATTTACGTCATCCCGGATTATCCTCAGCCAGATTTTCCCGAACACCTTGTCACCGATTCTGGTGCTCTCGACAATTCAGGTTGCCAATGCGGTGATGAGCGAGGCGGCCTTATCGTTCCTGGGACTGGGGATGCCGATCGATCGACCGTCGTTGGGGTCGTTGATCAATTCCGGGTTTGAATATATTTTCAGCGGCGCCTGGTGGATTACGATTCTTCCTGGAGTCCTTTTGGTAGTGCTGGTCTTGTCAATCAATCTTCTTGGAGACTTCTTGCGCGACGTTTTCAACCCCAAGCTTTACAAGGGCTGACACCATGGCAATACTTCTTGAAGTGAAGGATCTGGTGGTCAAGTTCGCCTTGCGGGGCGGCGATGTAACCGCTACGAACGGAGTCAGTTTCGGTCTTGCCAGAGGGGAGCGCCTGGGGCTCGTGGGGGAGTCGGGGGCCGGCAAGTCGGTCACCGGTTTTTCTATAATCAATCTGATCAGTCAGCCGGGATACATCGCCTCAGGTGAGGTGAACTTTCATGGCGAGAATCTGGCCACCATGAGTGCTGAGCATCTGCGCACGATCCGTGGAAACCGGATCAGCATGATTTTTCAGGATCCGATGATGACTCTCAATCCAGTGCTGACGATTGGAACCCAGATGATTGAGACTCTGATGGCCCATAACCCGCAAATCAGCAGGGAGCGGGCAAGTGCCATTGCCCTGGAAAAATTACGTAAAGTCCACATTCCCTCGCCGGAAAAGCGTCTGGAACAATATCCCCATGAATTTTCAGGGGGAATGCGCCAGCGGATCATTATCGCCATCGCTCTGTTAACCGGCCCGGAACTGATTATCGCCGATGAGCCGACAACGGCTCTGGATGTGACGATCCAGGCGGAGATTATGGATTTGTTGATAGAGCTTTGTGAGACGGAGGGGATGGGGATGATTCTCATTACCCACGACCTTGCCGTTGTCGCCCAGGTGACCCAGACAGTGGCCGTCATGTACGCCGGCAGGGTTGTTGAAAAAGGGCCGACACAAGATGTCATCGCCCGGCCACAGCACCCCTACACGCAGGGCTTGATTGCGGCACTGCCGCAAAGCGGTGGCCATGGCACGCGCCTGAATCAAATCCCCGGGATGATGCCGACCTTGAAAGATATACCGCCGGGGTGTGCTTTCAATCCACGGTGTCGTCAGGTTATGGAGATCTGTCGCACCGATACACCGGCCCTACGAAGGGCAGGAAATGGCGTTCTCGCCGCCTGCCACCTCTATCCTGTAGCAACTCCCTCGGAGCAGCCTGACCATGAATAATAACATCCTGACCGTCAACAAGCTGTACAAGCACTTCGATATTTCCGGAGGTGTTCTGGATCAGTTGCAATGGCGCGATGGTCGGTTAGCGCGGCATAAAACCCTGGTCAAAGCAGTCAATAACCTGTCCTTCGACCTGTTGCCCGGCGAAACCTTCAGTGTCGTTGGGGAATCGGGATGCGGCAAATCAACCCTCGGACGGACAATAATGGGGTTATATCCACCCAACAGTGGTGAAATATTTTATCGTGGGGCACGGATCGACAACCTCAGCCACAAACAGCTGCTCCCTTATCGAAAAAAAATGCAGATGGTTTTTCAAGATCCCTATGCATCGCTTAATCCGCGCAAGACCATTCGTCAAACTCTGGAAGCACCGTTGCGCTATCACTATCCGCAGCTGACGTCGGCCGAGGTGAAAGATCGGGTTGACGAGGTGATGCTGCAGGTCGGTAGTGATCCACAGTGGGTCACCAGGCTGCCCCATGAATTTTCCGGAGGGCAGCGTCAGCGCATGTCCATTGCCCGGGCATTGATTGTCAACCCGGAATTTATCGTTGCTGATGAACCTATTTCCGCCCTTGATGTGTCAATCCAGGCGCAAATTCTCAATCTGATGATGGACCTGCAGCAACAGCATCAGCTGACCTATTTGTTTATCGCTCACGATCTGTCGGTAGTGGAACATATCAGTGATCGGGTCGGTGTTATGTATCTGGGGACGATGTGTGAACTTTCTGATACGGCATCACTGTTTGAGTCTCCCAGGCACCCGTACACCCAGGCTCTACTGAGTGCCATCCCGCGTCTGACCGGCGGCCGTAGTCGCCACACGCGATTGAAAGGGGAGGTGCCGACTCCTATCAACCTGCCCAGTGGCTGTGTTTTTCACGGACGCTGCCCCTTCGCGGATCAGCGCTGTATTTCCGAAGTGCCGCTGTTGTGTACTCTCCATGCCGGTCGTCAGGTCGCCTGCCATGCCGTAGAGGAGGGGCGCATCTGATCCGTCTGTGGAAACCGGCCCACTATAACCGGTATCGGTAGCTCCTGCGGCTTTTCCCGGCCGTACTCCTCCTGCGTTGAACCTGCCCGAACTGAAAATCCCCCCATAGGTCACGGATTTTTAAACCGCCATCGCGTTATTCCTGTCCAGTCCAGATCCCGCGGCAAGGATAAGGATGACTTGTTGTATTTATGTGAGGGGTCTTTTTTGTCGGTCGTCCAGAGTAGACTTTTTCCTAAACAATGATAAACATTAAGGCACAGATCCATGTTCTGAATCAGGGCTTACCCCAGGGTTGGCTAACCCCCTATCAAGGTCAAGGAGGATTATATGCCACAGGAATACACCTTAAAAGAAGCGTTGAAGATGGCTATTCTGGCTAAAAAAAATCTGATGGATTTCTACCTGGAAGCAGCAAAGATAACAGAAAATGAAAAGGGTAAAAGCGTATTGACCCGGCTGGCTGAAGAGGTCAGGGAAAACGCCGGGAAGTTTTATCAATATTATCAATGGGATGATCTGGGGAGTTTTGAAGATGTGGTAGGCCGCCCGCCTAAGGCCGATTCAGTGATGTTGGTTGAGTTGACAAAAGCGCTGAACAAGGATGTGCATGAACGAAAAGCTCGGGAGTTGGCCATTAAAGAAGAAGAGAATCTGGAAAAAACCTTTTTGCAGGCCGCTAAATATATTATTGATCCTCAGGTCCGTGCAGTTTTTAACGAAGTTGCCAGAGACACCCGCATTCACTGTGAGATCATTTCATCAGAATACGCGCGTACCATGGGGATGGTCCACGAGAGTGACATGGATACTTACGTTCGCGAATAGTTAATTGCATGCTTGATTCCATGCCTGGAAAAAGATCTCAATGACTTAAGGTGGCAGGCTTTCGCAGAAACTTATTTTTTTGCGGGGGAACGCTGCTATTCGGACTCTTCTTTTTTGAGGGTTTCGGACTGGAAGAAGGATCCGAGATCCTTGATCAGCTTTTCGGGCAATCCCAGAGTGCGTTTGAAAACGCCCAGGACGGTGTTAGAGATCGTGTTGACAGGTATGGCGCTGACAGAAGGAGTTTCGACCGCGCCTTCGATGCGGAAATAGGCGGTCAGTACCGCCCGATCTTCGCCTGCCAGCACCCAGCCGGCGATCGGGATGGAGCTGACCACTTTGTCAACCGTGCGCAGGGGCATGACGCCGAGAATCATATCAAGGGTTTCGTTTGTCAGGTTCTGCTTGCCGACGATCGACATATTCATGGCTTCACCGATTATTTTGAGATCTTCAGTATGAAGTATCCCATCACTGAGCAGAAAGCTCCCTTCCATCAGATTAAAGGGCATCCCTTCCTGGTCCATGTCCGGCAGTCGGCCGCTGAAAATCTGCGAAACATTCAGCAGTGAAAACATCTGTGCCAATCCGCGGAATTTGCGTAATGTACCCTGATGGATCTGAAAATAGGCACCAGCGCTGGCGTGCTTCCAGAACGCACCGCTGCCAGGGTCTCCTGTAAGGTAAAAGTCACCGGTCATGGGCCCGCGGATCAAGCCGGGACGATCAAACAGATCATGATGAACGATGGAAGCGTCGACGCCGTTGAGGTGCCCGGAAATCTTAAGCGGGGCAGCCTGATCGTGGCGATTGTACTCGACCTTGGCGCGGACCCAGCCACCCCCGCTTTCAAAGGTCAGAGGGTAAATGGAGAGAACCCCCTTGTGATCAATCAGGGTGGTGCGAGCGTTGCTGAACTTCATGCCGCTGAGATTTCCCTCGCGCGCGCTGATGTGGATGGTAATGGGTTCCTGCGGTGAATTGAGGCGAATGGAATTTTTTGATGTTTTTGGCGGCCCACGAAACAGATTGATAATATCGAGGACATGGGCTTGCTCACCATGAATAATCAGATTGGTCTGCGGTCGCCTGAAGTTCCTGACGCTGCCGAATACGGAAGCCTGGGTGGATTTCTCCAGGGTGACGGTTACCGGATCGAAGCTGATGCCGTGCTGATCAATTTCCAGTCGTCCGCGCAGGTTATGAAGGGTCAAGTCGGGATTGCTGAACACCAGATCCCGGGCCCGCGCGCTGGTGGCTGTAACTTCTAGTTTGAGCAACGGATTGGTCCATCCTTGCAGATTTCCGTTGACAATGAACTGGGACTCGCCAAGCTTGGCAGGTAACTGACTGAAGCGTAAGCCATTTTTGTTGATGCTGATTGTACCGGAAACACTATTGAGATCGCCGATCAGGGAGGTCAGGTGGGCGCCACCGGCAGTAATGAACAACTTGCCGTTCAGGGTGGCGGCATCCATGAATAACTCTGCGGAGGCCTTGCCGGCTAACTGCAGGCGCCTGAAGGTGCGGTTGATAGAGGACAGACTGGACAGGTCCAGATCGTCTGTGATCAAGGTAGCGCTCGGCACTTTATCCCAGGGGCGCATCGTTGCCTTTCCGGCAATCTGTGCGGGCTTAAGATTGATAGTAAAGCGATCAAGCTCGATTCGGTCATGGTGATGTAGCGTGCCGCCGGCCTCTATCCGTGCTGGTTGTTGGGCTTCTTTGATGTAGTAGGAGCCGAGGCTGATATGACTGTCAGCCAGATTGGCGCCCAGGGTGAAGGCCGGGGCGTTGACGGCTCCATTGATTCCAATCTCCAGATGTGCCGGTCCGGTGGCAGACCAGCCTGTGGGCAGGCTCAGACCAGCCACCAGGTTCTCCATCGGGGAGGTTGCCCTGGCTTCCAGTCTGAGGGATGGATCGGTAAAAAGATGATCGATATGGCCACTGACCTGCAGGCTGCCAAGATCGGTATGAATTTGAGTAGCGGCCAGAGTCAGGGTTGAACTGCTGACGCTCCACTCGGAGTCAATGGCACTGATTGACCAGGCTGCGGGATCCTTCCAGGTGATCTCAGAGAGTTTGATCTCGCCGTCAATGCGTACAGGAGGCGTGTCTTCGCCGGTTTCAGACCACTGGTGGTCGATGCGCAGACGCAGCTGATCAAGAACCCCTGAAACAACCCCGGCCTGAGTAATTTGATTGATTGCGGCAAAATCCTCGGTTGTGACGGCGAGATTGGAGCTTTCCAGCAGAGCACTGAGTTGCCGGGTCGGGGTGTGCTGCAGGCTGAAATAGCCACTGGCGGGAAAGCCCAGCAGTGTGCCGTCAAGGTGCTCAAGTTTTTCAGTATCCGTGGCAGATGTCCAGATGCCGTCGATATGAATCAGTGGCACGCTGCTGCCGGCCCGGATTACGGTGGTTGACACCTGGGCTCCGTCAGCGGGGACGCCGTCAAGGGTCAGCTTGATGCGCCCCGATTGTGCCAGTGCCGTTTGTAAGTCTGTTATCTCGATTTCGGATCCATGGCGACCGATGTGCAGGTCAGCCTGCCAGTTGAGCCGCCGCCAGTTCTCGCCGGTAAAAGGCGGCAGTATGGTTTCAAGGAGAAAATCGGCCTGCGTTTGAAGCTCATGACCGGAAATAACCAGTTGCGCAGGGTGTTGCGCCTGCCAGTCATAGATAACCGCGTGGAGGTTGGCCAGATGGGCAAGGGGCTTACCCTGATCATAGATCCTGACTTCGGCATGCCTGACTGTCAGCATACGGATATCCAGTTGAAAGGAGTTGTCTTGAGAGATCCTTGTCGCTGCAGGTTGAGGTTGTTTCTTTAACGGTAAGTACAGAGTGGTTTCGGCCTCGAGAATTTCCACGTTCTTGAGGACGACTTGTTTGTTCAGCAGTGGCAATAAGGGGAGGGTGGCCCTGATGTGTGGAATGAGCAGATGGGACTCCTGCTTAGTGCCGATTTCAACCTGATACAAGTCAATGGCCAACCCCTGGCGAAATTTAATGGATCCGGAGGCGATACTCACCGGTTGTTGCAATGCTGAACTGATCTGCTCCTCAAGGGTGTGGCGATATTCTTCCAGATCCAGTCGGCTGATATAGAGCAACAACAGGGCAATGCCGAGTAGACCAATCAGCAGCAGGGTCATGATAATGCGGGTTGCAGTGGTGATGATCGATCTCATCATAAATCTTTACACCTGTTTTGCCCGATCGGCCGATTGCAAGATAAACAACACCAAGGATCATGATAGCCTGTCCAGTGCCGGCCAGCAAGGGACAATAGCTGCCGACAATCCTGAGGATATCTGTGCTTTACTTGACTAAATGCCCCTGATAACATAACCAGCCCTCTGGCGGATACCCATCCACCAGCAATAGGTTGGAATTTCTCTTCTTTCTTAAGATAAGTCAACGATAGGCCATGAAGATCAAGCGTCTTGACATTTTCGGATTCAAATCCTTTGTTGACAAGGTCTCTATTGAGTTTGAGACGGGGATTACCGGCATTGTCGGTCCCAACGGTTGCGGCAAAAGTAATATCCTTGACGCGATCCGCTGGGTGATGGGCGAGCAGAATGTCCGGCACCTGCGTGGTCGCACGATGGAAGATGTGATTTTCGGCGGCAGTGAAACCCGCAAGCCTACCGGTTTGGCAGAAGTTTCCATGATTTTTGATAATAGCGACGGTCATTGTCCGGCGGCTTATAAAGACTTCGCCGAAATCATGGTAACGCGCAAATTATATCGCAGTGGCGACAGCGATTATCTGATCAACAAAACCCCCTGCCGTCTGCTGGATATTAATGAGCTGTTCATGGATACCGGAGTCGGCGCGCGCGCCTATTCGATTATTGAACAAGGTAAGGTTGGTGCTCTGGTCAGCGCCAAGCCGGAGGAGCGGCGCAGCTTGATTGAAGAGGCGGCCGGGGTCACTAAATACAAGTCGCGCAAGAAAAGTGCCGTGCGCAAGATGGATGCTACGCGCCAGAACCTGATTCGTCTGGGTGACATTATTTCGGAGGTCAGGCGCCAGATTGGCAGCCTGCAGCGCCAGGCAAGTAAAGCGGAGAAATTTCGCGAGCTACGCCGCGAAGCACGACAGATTGAGCTGAGCCTCAGCGGGAATCGTTTGCAGCGTCTTGATGGGGAAGTCGCCCTGCTTGAGCAGCAGGAGAAACGCGAAGCAGATATCCTTGAGCGCCTTGATGGCCAATTGGAAGCGGGGGAACTGCGTTTGGAAGAGCGGCAGCTGCAACTTACCGCAGCTGAAGGAGATTATCATCAGGCACAGCAACAGGACTACCAGGCGGGTGCCGATATTACGCGTCTGGAAGGTGAGCTGGGCCTGATTCAGCGTCAGCAGGAGCAGCTGCAGCAACAGGATCAGCAGGCGCGCACCGAACTGGAACAATGTACTTTGCGTCTTGCCGAGCTTGAGAGCGAAGCTGGTGAGTTGCAGACCCAGCAACAGGAATCGAAGGAGAGCCTGAGCGACCTTGAAAATAAAACCCGCAGCGCTGAAAAGGAGCTGACTCTGGCTTTAGAGCGGGATCACCAGGCCAATGAACGCTACGAGCATGGTCGCCGGGCGCTGATGGAACAATTTGCCCAGGCCAGTCGCCTGCAGAATCGTCGGGAAGAGATTGAGCGCCGTCTGGCTACGGAAAAGCAGCGTCAGCAGCAGTTGCACAAGGAGTTGTCTCAGATTGATGAGCGCCTGCGCGAACTGGAAGAACAGGGGCAGCAGCTAACCGGCCAGCGACATGCGGTCACTGGCAAAACCGAAGCGTTACACGACCAACAGCAGGGGCTGATGGAAGAGCTTCAGGTGATAAAAAATAATCTGGAGCAGCAGCAGACCCTGGTTAATAGCTGTCGCCGGGACCTTGAGCAGCTGCACTCCCGTTATGAATCGCTCGAAGAGTTGCAACAGCGACGGGAAGGTTGTGGCGAAGGCACCCGCACCCTGTTAGCCGCTGCTGCGGGCCGTCGGATTGTTGCGGATCTGCTGCGCGTTGACGCAACCCATGAACTCGCGGTAGAGAGTGTGCTGGGGGAGCGCTTGCAGGCGGTTCCGTTGGGCCTGACTGACACCCCGCTTACAAGCCTTGAACTGCTGCAGCAAGAACAGGTGCGCGGTCTCATGCTGCTGACCAACCAGAAGGTGCCGGCCAGTGTCAGTTCAATAGGTGTTCCCTTGCTGGGTCTGGTCACCCCGGTTGCCGCCGCCGAAAAGGTGGTTGCGCAATTGCTCACTGGCGTTTTTTTGGTTGACGTGGTAGCCGATCACCTTGATCAGCCGCTTGCTGTCGGGGTGACACTGGTCGACCGGGCTGGAACCTGTCTGGATTGGCGCGGCATATTAAATGGCGGTTCCATGGCTGCATCCGCAACGGGTCTGCTCCGTCGCCAACGCGAGCTGGATGACCTTGCAGAACGCATCGCCGAACTTGAGTTGAAACACAGCAGTCAGGAGCGTGAACTGGAGCAACATCAGGATCGTTTGCGCGAAACCGACGAAGTGCTGGCACGGCTTCAGGGAGAAATTCATCGTCTTGAGCTGCAGTCGTTGGAGTTAGGGAAGGATCAGCAAGCTTTGGACAAGGAGCAGGACAGCCTGGCGCGGCGCCGGCAGCTGGTTTCTTTTGATCTGGAACAAATCGATGAGGCCCACAGCGGCTTGCTGGCAGAAATGGAAGAGTGCCTGGCCGGTCGTGATGCAGCGCTGGCACAGCAGCGGCAACTTGAACAACAACAGCAACATGACCAGCAGGAGTTAACCTCTTTGCGTCAGGCGGTTGATCGTTGTCGTGAGACGCTGACCGGGTATCGGGTGGTTTTCGCCGAACTTCAGCAGCAACGCCAGGCGACAGATCAGGCCCTTGTGCGGGTTGACCGCCAATGCCATGAATTGCGTGAACGGCAGCAGAACCTTGAGCAGCGTTTATCGCAGCAGGATGCTGCGCGCAGGCAGCTACAACAGAGACAGTCCCTGATCCGCGCAGATCTGGATCAGCGCCTTGATGACCGGCATACACAGTTACAACAGACTGTGCGCTTGCAGGAAGCTTATCAACAACTGCGTGAAGCACTCGATGAGCAGCGTGAGCAGTTGCGGAGGTTGCGTACCGATGCCGAGGAAGCGCGCAAGACTGTTGCGCGTTTACAGTTACGACAGCGCGAACAGCAACTGGAGGCGGAGCACCTGTATCAGGGGGTACAGGAACGTTATGCTGTCGATCTGCGGCTGCATCAGGTCCCCCAGGCCACTGAAGCGGAGCTTGAACGTCAGCAGCAACAGCTGCAGCGTTTCCAGCAGAAAATTGCCGATCTGGGGGAGGTAAACCTGATGGCGATTGAAGAGTATGAGGAGCAGGAAAAACGCTACGATTTTCTTATCGGCCAGCGCGATGACCTCAAACTGTCACTCGACGATCTGGAAAAGGCCATCACCCAGATTAATCGTACGACCCGCCGGCGCTTTAAGGAAACCTTTGACCAGGCTAATGAAATGTTTCGCCAGGTGTTCCCACGATTATTTCGTGGTGGCCAGGCTGAGTTGCGACTGACCGATGAAAATGATCTGCTTGAAACGGGTATTGACATTATTGTCCAGCCGCCGGGCAAACGTCTGCAGAACGTCAATCTGTTGTCAGGTGGAGAAAAGGCCCTGACGGCTGTTGCCTTGATATTTTCATTGTTTCTGCTCAAGCCGACGCCATTCTGCGTTCTCGATGAGGTTGATGCCCCACTGGATGACGCTAACATTGATCGTTTTGCGGAAATGGTGCGCGAAATGACAGATCGTTCACAGTTTATCCTGATTACTCACAGTAAGCGCACCATGGGAGTTGTTGACACCCTTTATGGCGTTACGATGCAGGAGCCCGGTGTGTCGCGATTGGTCTCGGTGCGTATGAATGACTATGCGCCGGCGGTGCGGCATGAAACAGAGAATGCTGTTGCCAAGGGTTGATGCCGCAACGCAGTCGTAGATGAGTTTTTACGACACCATGATAGATAGGTTCACCACAGGAGAAAAAGCCTATGCCGTTTAAAGCGGTTCTGAACCAGCTGTTGCAGGATGTCCCCGGTGCTCTCGGGGTGATTATCGTCGATTGGGAAGGAGAGGCTGTTGAGCAGGCAACACGCATCGGCGAGTATGATATTAAAATACTGGGAGCCCATCATGGGATCATACTGACCTTACTGCGAGAGGCTCTGGAACGCATGGGTTCTGATTGCCCGGAAGAGGTGGTTATTCGTACGCAGCAGGGAACGACCTTGATTCAACCCCTGACTGAAGATTACCTGCTGATTCTGCAATTGCAGCAAGGAGCACTGGTCGCCCGGGCGGCTCTAAAGTTGCGCCGTTGTGCAGAGTTTCTGTACGATGATATTGCCCTGTAGTGCCCAATGGCTGCTAGTAGTTCCTGGCACTTTCCATATGAACTTTAACCTCGTTTGGAATAATTGAATATGAGTTGGTACGATCTGGTGGATAAGGTCAGAACCCTGACCGTTGATGATGTTCTCGAAAAGTTTACCGGCTTTATTGAGATGCTGACCCAGTGGCTGGGAGCCCTCGGTGTTCCGGCTGAGCACCTGATGGTGGCGGCCTGGGGGGGGCTGTACCTGGTAGCGACGATCATGGCTCTGCTGCTGGTGCTGCTGCTGTTGAAAATTGTCCGCCGTCCGTTAAAGAAAAGCTCCAGGAAACAGGCTGAACCCGGACCGGAGATCCAACCGGAACCGGAGATCCAACCGGAACCGGAGATCCAACCGGAACCGGAGATCCAACCGGAACCGGAGATCCAACCGGAACCGGAGATCCAACCGGAACCGGAAATCCAACCGGAACCGGAAATCCAACCGGAACCGGAAATCCAACCGGAACCTCGCCTGACCCTGTTTGAGCGCCTCAAACAGGGACTCGCCAAGACCCAGTCGTCCCTGGTAGGGCGGGTTGACAGCTTGTTGCGTGGACGCACCGAGGTTGACGAAGAGTTGCTCGAAGACCTTGAAGAGGTTTTGATTACCGCTGATCTTGGCATGAAAACTACCCAGCATCTGATCCAGACTTTGGAAGCGCGCCTGGCCTCAGGGAGGTTGAAAGAACCTGAAGAGGTCCGCGAGCTCCTCAAACAGGAGCTGAAAAAAGTTCTTGCGGTCGAGGCCTCTTCTGTCGATTTCAGCAGGGCTTCCCCCTTTGTAATGATGGTTGTCGGGGTTAACGGTGTTGGCAAGACGACTACCATCGGCAAATTGTCCAGCCAGCTCTCCCGGGCCGGGCACAAGGTCGTCCTGGGGGCGGGGGATACTTTCCGTGCGGCTGCGGCTGAACAGCTCGAAATTTGGGGTAAACGTGCCGGAGTTGAGGTGATTCGCCACGGGGAAGGGGCTGATCCGGCGGCAGTTGCTTTTGATGCTGCGAAGGCGGCGGTGGCACGCAAGGCTGATATCCTGCTTCTCGATACCGCCGGTCGCCTGCATACCAAGGTCAACCTGATGGAAGAATTGAAAAAAGTGCGCCGGGTGCTTGATCGCGAGATCCCTGGTGCCCCCCATGAAATCCTTCTGGTCCTTGACGCCACCACCGGCCAGAATGCCCTGACCCAGGCGCGCATGTTTCATGAAGCGGTCGGTTTGGGCGGCATTGCCCTGACCAAGCTTGACGGAACGGCGAAAGGCGGCATTGTCGTTGCCATCGCGGCAGAGCTCAGTGTCCCTGTCCGCTATGTTGGCATTGGCGAGAAACTTGACGATTTGCGCCCCTTTGATGCCGACATGTTTGTCAGTGCCCTGTTTGAGCGTTCTTGATTTTTGTTTGATGTTGCACCGTCCAACAAAGGGATGATCGAAATGCAGAAGCTGGTTGATCTGGAAAAATCCATAGCTGTCTTGCTTGAGCAACATCGTGCCCTGAAACTCAGTAATCGCCAGTTGCAGCAGGAGAAGCAGCGGTGGCTGGAAGAAAGGCAGTACTTGCTGAAGCAGATTGATCGAATCCTCGCAGGTTTAGATGACATCGATGTGGAGGGAATATGAGCGCACAACTTCAGATCAGGATCCAGGGGCGCATCTATACCTTGCGTAGTCAACAGTCGGAACAACAGATCCAGAAGGTTGTGGCCTTTGCAGAAGAAAAATTGGCGGAAACAGCCGCCGGCAGGTCTGTCGACACGGTTGACCTGATGATTCTGACCCTGTTGAACCTGGCCGGAGAACACCTGCTGTTGCAGGAAAAAAAAGCGCAGGATGATAGTGAGGTAGGCCGGCGGCTGGGACAGTTGGAGCGTCAGTTGCTGCTGGAAATTGATGATAATTTTGGTTGCTAATCCCGAACAATCCGTTGTAATATCACCGATATTCTCGACTGTTGTCGGGTTGATTGATAGATCGTCGGAACGCTTGTTGCCTGAGTGTCGAACGAGAAGAAGTGAATGCAAGTCAAACCACCCCGGGTTTTAAATCGGTCCCGGGAGCGGGTTGTGTGGTTTATATTTCATTGGCATGCAGTATCATCTTGCGGATAGGTACTATGAGTGCAAGTTGTCTTCAGAGCGGCTTCCTTCATACAGGTGGATGACAATTGCCGCTAGAGCGCTATTGCCGGTAAACTGCTTACATACCCGTTTTTCCTCTCATTTCTGACCCTCCTCTGGCGGAACCTTCCGGCCATACCTGCACCAAGCCTGGACTTATTGGTTTATGGATAAAAGGGCGATCCGAACGCATATGCTGGGACGTCGCAGTGCCCTGTTGCCTGAGCAGGTGGCGCAATTGTCGCGTCTGGCTCAGCAGCGCTTGATGGCCTCAGAGCTGTTTTGTTCTGCACGGAGCCTGGCACTCTACAGCCCCATACAAAATGAGATAGCAACGAGTGACATCTTTGTCGCTGCCCGTCACCAGGGTAAACAGGTTTATTATCCCCGGGTTGCAAAACAGGACTTGCAATTTGTTGAAATTGTCAGTCCGAAACAGCTGGTGGCGGGTGCTTTTGGTGTGCTTGAGCCTGTTGCCGATCTTGAAATGAGCGGGCAGGCACCGGATTTGATTTTAATTCCCGGGGTGGCGTTTGATCGCCGGGGCCACCGACTTGGCTACGGTCGGGGTTTTTATGATCGCTATCTGGCCTGTTGCTCTAACCAGGTTGTTCGGGTCGGCTTTTCTTATTCATTTCAGTTGTGCGACGCATTACCAGTCGGAGCGCACGATCAGTCTCTGGATGTTCTGGTGACAGATACGGAAACCATTACCTGGTGCAGCAAATTGCCAGGCTTAACATAGCCCTTAAAGGGGGAGGTTTTTATGCAAACAGAAATAATTACGATTGTTTTGGTTCTGGTCGCTCTGGCAGCCGGGGTTTTTTTGGGAATGTTGCTGCGCCGTAAACTTTCTGAATCGACGGTCAACAGTGCCAAGGCGGTAGCCCAGAAAATTGTCAGTGATGCCGGCAAAGAGGCAGAAACAATTACTAAAGAGGCGATTATCCAGGCGAAAGATCTGGTTCTTCAGGCCAAAACCGATTGGGAAAAAGAGGCGCGTGAATTACGCAAGGAGATTCACACCAACGAGAACCGGTTGCAGCAGAAGGAAGAAAATCTTGATCGCAAGTTTGATCAGATGGAAAAGAAAAATGACGAGCTGGCCGCCAAAGAGAAGCAGTTGCGCCAGTTGGAGTCAGAGCTGCAGAACAGAATGGATGAAACCGAAAAATTGCGGGCAGAGCAGCAGACGCGCCTTGAGGCGATTTCCGGTTTGACCCAGGCCGAGGCCAAGCAGCAGTTGATTGATGGAATGTTGAGTGAGGCGCGGCATGATGCTGCCAAAAGTATCAAACGCATCGAAGATGAGGCGCTGGAGACGGCTGATAAAAAAGCCAAAAAAATCATGGCCCTTGCGATCCAACGCTATGCCGGTGATTTTGTAGCAGAAAAAACCGTCAGCGTGGTGCCGTTGCCGTCAGATGAGATGAAGGGGCGGATTATCGGCCGTGAGGGACGCAATATCCGTGCGATAGAAGCCGCTACCGGTATCGATCTGATCATTGATGATACCCCCGAGGCGGTTGTTATTTCCGGCTTCAATCCGGTGCGGCGCGAGGTCGCCCGTATCGCCCTCGAGCGGCTCATCGCTGATGGACGGATTCACCCGGCACGGATTGAAGAATTGGTCGAAAAGGCACGCGAAGAGGTCGACGAGGAGATCCGTCAAGCTGGTGAACAGGCCACTTTCGATGTCGGTGTTCATGGGATTCACCCCGAAATTGTCAAGCTGCTGGGAATGCTCAAATACCGGACCTCCTACGGCCAGAATATCCTGGTTCACTCTATCGAAATGGCCTTTCTTTGCGGGATGATGGCTGCTGAGCTGGGTCTGAATGTCAAAGAAGCCAAGCGTGCGGCCCTGCTGCATGATATTGGCAAGGCGGTCAGTCACGAGCTGGAAGGCTCACATGCGGTTAATGGTGGGGAGCTGGCGCGTAAATATGGTGAGTCGGCCGCCATTGTCCATGCGATAATGGCCCACCATGAGGATGAAAAACCCGATACGGTCCTTGCTATTCTGGTGCAGGCCGCCGATGCTCTTTCCGGTGCCCGTCCAGGTGCCCGCCGTGAGACCCTGGAGACCTACGTCAAGCGTTTGCGCGATCTCGAACAGATTGGCACGTCTTTTTCCGGTGTCACCGGTTGTTTTGCCATTCAGGCCGGTCGTGAGATCCGCGTGATGGTTTCCAGCGATGAGGTGTCTGATGATTACTCCCACGTTCTGGCCAAGGACATTGCTGCCAAGATCGAGCAGCAGATGACCTATCCGGGGCAGATCCGCGTTAATGTGATTCGTGAGACGCGTGCGGTAGAGTATGCCAAGTAGCTGATGGTTGGTGACGGTTCTTCTTTAGCGGTGGCGTCTTCCGGGCAGATAGCGCCGCTGCTGGCAGGTCTTGCGCTACCGCTTCGAGGTTGTTGTATTGAAATTGCTGTTTGTTGGTGACATTGTCGGCCGTGCCGGAAGAAAGGCGCTCAGTGACCATCTGCAGGGCCTGGTGGGGCGTTATCAGATCGATCTGGTGATTGCCAACGGCGAAAATGCAGCCGCCGGCTATGGGCTGACCGGACCGATTCTCAAGGAGCTTTTTGCCTGCGGTGTTGATGTTGTCACTTCCGGCAACCATATCTGGGACAAAAAGGAGATCATCCCGGTTCTTGACCGGGAACATCGCCTGTTGCGCCCGGCCAACTATCCACCTGGCCTGCCGGGCCGGGGTACGGGGGTCTACGAGACTGCTGGTGGCATCAGGGTTGGTGTTTGCAACCTGGAGGGACGGGTTTTCATGAAAAACCTCGATTGTCCATTTCGCGCTGCTGACCTGCTTATTGATGAGTTGCGCCAGGCTACTTCTATTATCCTGGTCGATTTTCATGCGGAGGCAACCAGCGAGAAGCAGGCGCTCGGTTATTATCTCGACGGCAGGGTCAGCGCGGTGATCGGCACCCACACCCACGTTCAGACCGCGGATGAGGTCATACTTTCCGGTGGTACCGGTTATTTAACCGATGTCGGTATGTCGGGTAGTCGGGATGCTATTATCGGTAACGAAAAAGACGCGGCCCTGGAGCGTTTTTTATCACAGATGCCGATACGCCTCGAGGTTGCCAAGAATGACCCACAGCTGTCAGCGGTTGTGCTGACTATTGACGAAGGTACTGGGTGCTGTACCTGTATTGAGCGCATCCAGGCGCGACTCTGATTTGTCTGGTATGTTTAGCCGCCAGTATTGACCCGGAAGATTAGCCTCTACAGAAGTAAAGCAGGGTAGTCATGACCAGAAACTTTGTTAAAGAACTACAATGGCGCGGCATGATCCACGACATAACGCCTGGGACCGAAGAGCAGCTCCAGAAGGAGATGACCACGGCCTATGTCGGCATTGATCCGACCGCTGATTCCCTCCACATCGGGCATCTGGTCAGCGTCATGATGCTCAAGCATTTCCAGCGTGCCGGCCACAAACCGATTGTCCTGGTTGGCGGGGCAACCGGCATGATCGGTGATCCGTCGATGAAATCGGCTGAGCGCAATCTGCTTGATGAGCAGACCCTTGAGCACAATGTTGATTGTCTTAAAAAGCAGCTGGCGAAGTTTCTGGATTTTGAATCGAAAAACCCCAACACAGCCGAGATGGTCAATAATTATGACTGGATGAAAAATTTCGGGTTTCTTGAGTTTATCCGTGATATCGGCAAGCATATTACCGTCAACTACATGATGGCCAAGGACAGCGTTAAAAAACGACTCAGTGAAGAAACCAAAACCGGGCTCTCTTTTACAGAGTTCACCTACCAGTTGGTGCAGGCCACTGATTATCTGCATTTATACCGTGAAAAGAATTGCCGATTGCAGATGGGAGGCTCCGATCAGTGGGGGAATATTACTACGGGAACAGAGCTTATTCGCCGTAAAGAGGGTGGAGAGGCCTTTGCACTGACATGCCCGCTGATTACCAAGGCTGATGGCGGCAAGTTCGGTAAAACTGAAAGCGGCAATGTCTGGCTTGATGCAAAACTGACCACCCCTTACAAGTTCTGCCAGTTCTGGTTGAATGTTTCTGATGAGGATGCCGAAAAATACATCAAGATTTTCACCCTGCTCAGCCATGACGAAGTGGCAGGACTGGCAAAGGAGCAGGCGGCATCGCCCCATCTGCGTCCTTTACAGAAGCGCCTGGCCGCAGAAGTGACCTGTATGGTTCATGGAATTGAAGAATATAACAAGGCAATTGAGGCGTCGCAGATTCTCTTTGGCAACGCAACGACAGATAGTCTTGCCCGGCTGGACAAAGAGACGTTTCTGTCAGTATTTGAGGGCGTGCCGACCTTCCCGGTTGCACGCACCGCTCTTGACGCAGGCACTCCCATTGTTGAGCTGCTGACAACCCATACCGCGGCCTTTGCATCTAAGGGTGATCTGCGCCGCACCATTCAGGGCAACGGCCTCAGTCTTAACAAGACCAAGGTGACTGACCAGGATTATCTGGTAACGGTAGCTGATCTGGTTGGGGGATCTTATCTTCTGGTCCAGAAAGGGAAGAAAAACTATATAGTCATCGAGATTGTGTGATTGCCGCTATTATTTCAGTTGATGAAAAGGGCGCTAGATCAGTATCTTGTCGCCGGCAATATTTTTTTTAAAAAAAAGGTTGACGCTCAATGGGGCTTTGGTTATAACTGCGCTCCGTTGCCCGGCAAAACAGCTCGGCGACGATAAAAAAACAGACGGACATAGCAAAGAAAAATATTGACAAGTTAGGATGGTTTGGTTAGAGTCCTTGCTTGTCGCTTCGTTTCGGCGGGGCAAAACCGGGTCTTTGAAAACTAAATAGCAGATGTTTGACAGAGCTTGTAAGGGTTCAAGTTAATTGAACAAACAAAGGATACA
>NZ_JBXUCV010000008.1:87975-99120 GCF_057178085.1 Pelovirga sp. C15f | reverse complement strand
CGGTTGCTGGAACCGATTGGAAATATTCCCCCGGCAGAACGAGAGATGGAATATTATCGGCTAGAGGAGTCAAGCGAGGCAGCCTGACTCAAACGAAAACTGTCTCCGGAAAACCCGGGGCGATTCAAGACCGTCGACTGCGACATTTCCGCCCTTGTTATCAATTGATGCATGCAGCCCCATAGGTGATTTTCCCTCAGCACTGCTCTCCCGCGCTGTAATGATAAGGCAGAAAAAAACTATAAGAATGATAAATTTAAATCCAAAAATATTTCTCATGGCCAGATCTAGTGACGGCGTCAAACTGAAGAATGTTGTACACGAGAATAGACATCAACCAATTGCTGATAGTGACTTTCGGCACAATTCTCTCTTTCGCCTTGCTGTCTTGCAGCCTTCCCCATGTGGCTGATCGCCGCTTTGTCACTAAAAAGCTGAGTAATCACAGTACGCAACCCTTCGACATCTCCAGGTTCAAAAAGAAGGCCCGTCTCCCCTTCCCTCACCATTTCCGGTGTACCCCCGATGCGTGAGCCGACGACCGGCTTGCCGCTGGCAAAGGCTTCAAGAATCGTCATCGGCGCATTTTCGTACCACTCCGAGGGGAAGACCAGAAACGCCGCCCCGGCAAAGAGGGCTTTAAGTTCGTCTCCAGATCGATACCCGAGGAATTCGACCTGATTAAGCCCTTCATTACGGGCAAAGGTTTCGAGCTCCTGCCGTAGTGGTCCGTCGCCAACGATCTTGAGGGGCAGGTCGTGACCGCGTATCGCCTTGAGTAATGTTGTTACCCCTTTCTCGTGCGAGAGGCGTCCGGCGTAGAGAATATATTTGCCTGGCGTGTAATCTGGGGTAAATGTCTCCATGTGAAGAAAGTTCGGCAGATAGACCAAACGTTCGCGAGGGATGCCGGCCTGTGCATGTTTTTCCAGCAAGAACTGGCTCGGGCAAAGAAAATAACGGACGCTATCGTACTTGTCGAAAATACGGCTCATATAGGCTTCGGCGGTATAGACCAGAGAAGGGAGGAGACTTCCTTTATGGCAACGGTGCGCGGCGCAGTGGTAAAACGCCTTGCCGCGGCACTGATCGCAGACGTTGCCATTACGCAACATCAGGTAGGCCGGGCAGACAAGCTTGTAATCATGCAGTGTCATGACTGTCGGTATTTTGCGATCTCGCGCCGCATCGAGAACCGCGGTAGTAATCCGTCCGTAGATATTGTGGCAGTGGATAATATCAGGCTTGAAATCATCCATCAGACGTCCCGCCTTCCGACGGTTTTCGAAGGAATAGACGAGCTTGACCGCAGCTGTAACCTTCTCTGATAAAGGCACATTTTCGTAAGAAATCGGACTGGCGAAGTAATCCTTGTACGAAGATGTCAGGTTCTTTTCAAACTGTCGAGAAAACGGAGCAACTTGATGCCCATGTTGCTCTAGCATCGCGATTTCATCAAAAAAAACCCGCTCTGATCCCCCCCGCAAATAGAAAAAATTATTAACAAAAAGAAATTTCATTCAAAACCTCGCAAAAAAAATTAGCTCTGGCTGGTCTGGCGCATACGATATTCGACATTCCGTTGCATCACTGCGATTTCAGCCAGGACAAAGAGAAACCCTAACAGAATGGGCTGTTGACGAATAAATATTGATGAAAACAATGAGGCAATCATCATTGCAACGAAACCGGCCAAGAAACTGCGCGCAAGGAGTTTTTCGTCCTCTTGAGCAAAAGGCGATCTGGCAATGAAGTATAAAGTCCGGCAAATATGCCAGAGGATGAGTCCGTAAATGACAAACCCGATAAAACCGAATTTAGCAAGAATTGTGAGATATCCGTTGTCGATCTGGTACTTCATAAGAACTACTCCACCCAAAGGACTCATGAGTGGCAATTCTCCGCCGAATCCAGTACCAAAAAGGGGCTGTTGCATCACATAGTCGTTCCAAACTGTCTGTGCTGTTACCGCGCGTGTGCTGATCGTTTCCACATCATTAGCCTCTGCTGCCTCCCACTCGAATAGAGTTTGATTCAAATTGACCAAAGACTCCATCCGCTCGCTGATCGATGCTATTACCCCTTTACTAGGAAATGCATCAGGAGCGAGCTCAATAAGTAATGCACCGGAACACAACAGAAGGGTGACTAGATAAGCCGAGTAGAGAAAAAGACGGGTACGAAAAAAAGCTAGGCGATTACGGACTGCCTCCGCACCAAGGACGACCGCAAAGGCAACCCAGTAGGTACGGACTTGCATGACTAACAGCATTAACGCATTAGAACCAAGAAGACAAAAAAGATAACGTTGTCTCGCTTGAATACGGATAGCATGACCGAGCAAATATCCTCCGTAGGCCATTAACAGGAATAAGGTATTGTCAAAGAAAACACGATTGGCCATGCGTTCATCTGCTGCCATTATGCCCCGGAAAAAGAGAAAGGCGATAATAATATAACCCGCCACCCACAACATCACATTGAAAAGACTGCGACGCACTTCAAAAAGATCCTGGGCTTGTCCGAAAAATCGCATAGACCAAAAGTAGAGAAATAGCGGCAGAAATTGACGAAAATCCGCAAGAGCCTGAGACACACCATATCGGCTACTACCGAACAACAGACTCAGCACGAAATAGGAAAAAAGAAGAAGAAAGCTTTTATCAAAGATCGCCCTGTAAGCTTTTCCGCTCAATAGAAAATCCATACCCCAGTGGAAAAGGAGCACAAAAATAATGATCTCCACTAGGGTAATATAGAAATCACCGATAGGAATTGCCGGTGGTGTCAGCTGAAAGCTTGATGGCAGAAGAAAAACCAGCAGCAGTAGTATCGAATCAAGCGACAACGGCTTCGAGAGGCTCATGTTGCCTTCTTATCATAACTAGTTGGGCTATTGATGATTGTTACCCTTGTCGGGTAAGTTTTTCGCGCCGGCAGGGGAATAAAAAGCCCTTTAACAATGTCGATACCGATAAGCACATTGTGTATGATCGCTGCCAGCGCGAGTTTGATTGAATGCTTTTTCAGCCAATAGATCACAAATAGAAGTGTGCAAAGGGAGGCCCAGACCGTCAGCATTACCGGGATGACCGGTAGTAGCAGCACGATTGGCACCAAGGCGAAAAAAAACAAGCCAAACAGCAGTTGCAGACGAAAGCGCCGCAGATTTTCAATGCCAAACCCCTCCTGAAAAGAAA
The DNA here is from genome assembly GCF_057178085.1 of Pelovirga sp. C15f. Classification (NCBI taxonomy): domain Bacteria; kingdom Pseudomonadati; phylum Thermodesulfobacteriota; class Desulfuromonadia; order Geobacterales; family Geobacteraceae; genus Pelovirga; species Pelovirga sp. C15f. The sequence continues at coordinate 95,920 of NZ_JBXUCV010000008.1, read as the reverse complement.
GACAAACCATCTGCCCTATCCCACCGACAAGACCACGGCGCATCCGGCGGTTGATCTCAGCAAAGGGATTAGGGAGATAGCCATAATGATTAACAGCATCGAACGGCAGATAAAAGATTCGGCCACCGCGCGCGCGGAGGCGCTGCGCAACTTCATACTCCTCTTCCGCCTTGAGAAATGGGTGAAAATTTCCAACTGCGCGTAGCGCTTCGACATTAAAGAGAGCTGAACCGGTGGCCACGGGCATTTCACTCTCAATATCTGTCAGACCAGCATTAGGAAAAACTACAAATCTACCCGCCAAATCACTGTTCATGTAAATTCGTTTGCCATTCACAATATGGTAATTGTGCAGTCTTCCCCTGACAGCAACCACGTTAGTTTTTGTTGTCATTAGCGAAAGCGCAGCTTCCACGAAACCAGGAATAAGTTCCATGTCGCCATCGATCAAAAGCATATATTGCCCTGTTGCATGATTGACCGCAGTGAATCGTCCAGCGGCTGGTGAATGGGGCCAGTCACAGCCGAGCTGAATAATCGTGATCGGGTATTTACGCGCAATCTCGATTGTCGCATCAGTAGAACATGAGTCGACAACGATGATTTCTGCTTCAATGTCCGTAGTTGCTACAAGCAACGAGTCGAGACATCGCCCAATATTGGCTGCTTCATTCTTACAGATGACTGCGACGGTCAGCAACGGCTGATGCAAGGTGGCACTCATCATTTAAGGCTATTCAACCGGCTTGAAATTTTCTTAAGCAACCGCATGGTTCTGCCTGGAGGAAATGCATAAAGAGTTCGACGCAATGAGCGGCTTTGAGCTGAACGAGCGAGCAGACGTTCAAAGCGCTGCGAGGTTGAAGTCGGAGGTTTATTGCTTTCGCGACGAATGACCGGTGGCATGCAGCCAATGATTTCTCTTTTTTGCGTGCTGCCAGCCTTGCGACGGATGTTACCGGCAAAAGCGGTATGTACTGACTCAACCGACACTGCGTTGATGGCGATGACACGATCATCGTTCAGGGATGCAAGAAGCGCGGCCGCCCGTTCGTTACGGGCCAGAGCCAGGCTAGTGCCTTGGTTATCGCTCCGGCACTCGGGCAGCCAGGCGTCACCGAATGAGAGATCACTGAGTTCGGCAAAAAAGTCCGGGCAGACGAAACAGTGCAACGGGGTAAAGAACGGTGTGCCGATATGCCCCCACATCTCGGAGGGGGGAATTCGTAACTCTTTCTGAGCGGTGTGGATACGTCCGATTCCTGGCCAGCCGTCGCCGCGAAAATCGAGGCGCAAGACATCCCGGCGCGTGGCATCGATGCCGCTGAGGAGTGCGTCGGCGGCGTGAAGAGAAGGGGTGCGTCCGCAGAAAAGCCCCAGGCGCCAGACAATTTGCCGACTACCAAGGAGGCCGTTCTTTTCCAGAAGATCTATCCCCCACAAATGACAGGGGAGACCGACAACGGCAAGGCGCTGCGCCGACGCGGGGAGCGATGCGAAGGCATCATTGACCGCTGCCGGCAGATAACGGGACCCCTGCGTTCTTTGCAGATCGGCCGGATTTGTCGCCCAGAAGGATTGTTGTTTGAACGGATTCTCAGGATCGGCCCCGACAACCAAAACCGCATCCACCTCACCGCGTTGCAGCAGCGCTGACGCAACGGCGGTAACCATGCCACCAGAGGCGCCATTATAACGGACAACCGGATCAATGGCATGGCCGGTGTAGGAAAGGACAGTTGCACGAGGTTGAGTGACAAACTTTTCGCTTATCGCCTGATCAAGATCAAAACCGAGAGCCGGACAGACCTTATCGCAGAGACGGCAGTTGCAGCAGTTGCCGCGCAGACCGGGCCGCAGCGTCCCCTGCGGGGTTTCGCGCATGACCAGACAACTCTGCGGACAGGCTCCGGTACAGGTGCCGCAACCGGTACAGAATTGCGCATTGGACATCTTTAGTAACGGCCCGGCGCATTCGAGATAATCAACAGCCATCCAGGCGTTTACCCTTGACCCCTCGCGTATTGCCGGCAAGTTTTTACTCAGTTGCACCCGGACCGACTCGGAAAAATCAACCAGTTTTTGAAATGTCCGCTGCAAACTCGGCAAGAAATCGCTCTGATGTATCTCGCGCAGATCGATCAGATAATCGTGCTGCCCGAGAAGATCACCATTAATGCCGAGAGTTTTGTGGTTGTAGACGAGGGTCAGGGTCGGTATGCCTTGAGAGAGGGCGGCAATTGTTGCGTGCATACGCGAGCCGACAAAGAGCTTGCAAATGCCGATCAGGGATTTGAGCTGCGCACCGGTATAATCGCCATGAATAATTCGGCTCTGTTGCTTATTTCGCATACGGTCTCTGACCAGAGTGGTCACCTTGCGATCATCCGATATACCGGGGATAACTACATGAGGGACAAAGAGGATATTAAGTTTGTACTTCTCAAAAAGTTCATCACAGAATGCGGCCATTGCAGCGATATAGGCGTCTTCACGCTCTATCACCGGTAAACTTTTAAAAGCATAGCTAGCAATAATACTGCTGACTGACATCCCGACCCATGGAACAGAAGGATCGATATCTTCGGATTTAAGTAGAATCTGGGTCTCAGTTGTCGATACGGGCGAAAGAAGAAAGGCAAGATCCTGGGTGCGGCGTACATTGTCACTGATACCGTAGCCGGAGAGTATCTGCACAGTGCGCTCTTCTCTGGCCGTAATAAGAGCTGCCGCTTTCAGTGTGCTGATCGTCAATCTGTCTATTCTGCCTTTGCCGAACGGGCCGATACTTTGCGCGCAGAGGTAATAGGGTTTGCCGATCATCCGGGCGAGGAGAAGAGGCAGAATGACTGTGAGGTTGGCAATCCAGTTGTAGTCGGAGCTGATGCTGTCACCGCTGAGGTCTAGAACAAGATCAGCCTCGTGTATTGACCGCCAAAAGCGAGGAAAGATGAATTTGTGCTTGGCCAGAGGATAAAAGAGTGCCTGTAACGAAAGGAATCCGGCACAAAAAAGAATCCAGAGAAGACGAACTTTCTGCATCGTCACCAAAGTCCAGGGACGCGAGACAAATTCAACATCAGGAAAGGCGAGTCGCTGCGTATCGACGGCATTTTTTCGATTGAGAATGATAAATTTAACCGGCACCGGAGATGCTTCTTTGATCGACGTAATAGCAGCTGCGACCATAGCCCAGCAGCCGTTATTACGGGTGTCACCGATACCAGTGATGACGATTGTTTTCATTTTTTTCCCCATATTTTCATCATAATAGAAAATTTTTCTCGATAGACGATAATGTAGTAACCGGTGGCAAGAATAGTTCCAGTAGCAAAAATGGCCAGCATACTATGGGTTTGCTGACGTACCAGATAAAAAGCAACCATTCCCGGGAGGTTGTAAGCGATATACCGGGCGTAGAGAGCAAACTGTTCACTATGAGCTGCACCGACGGTCTTTTCCGCAAGATAATTCATCAGTACGTAGATGCCGATGCCGTTGATAGTCAACAAGATGAAACCCTTAGTCGGTGAACCGAGATACGCCCCGAGCAGGAGTGACACCAGATTGTTTATAAAGATAAGCGCACTGATCAACATCAGATAGCGCTGTTTCTTGTAGGCGTTGAAGAGGCTGGTAATTGGAGTGGAGATAAATTGAAAGAAGAAAAAAAAGCCGAGAATTCCGGCATAGATTCCTGCTTCCGCCCATTGCTCACCGAAAAAAATTCGGAAGAGAAACTCCCCAAAAAAGAGGAGGAAAATAAACGGAAACATTCCCGCAGCAACAAGGTGCTTGCGCAAGTTCAGAAAACCGCAGCAATTCTCTTCGCCGTTATGGATACGGTCGACAACTTCCTTATAGTAGGCATTACGGATCGATTCGCCGAGCATTTGCATTGGCATTTGAAAGAGGCGGTTCCCCAAGGCGAAAAGGCCACAGACAGCAGGAGAGTAGAGGACTGGAAGCAAAAGCAATGGCAACTGGCTGCTGCCGTTGGCGAGAAGCATGGCACTGCTTGAGTAGAGGGGAAACTCCCGATAATCTTTGGCCAACTCCTTGATTGTCCGAACCTTCTCGTCAGTTTCCGGTGCGGGCTCCCGACGCAAAAATGCATAAAAGAGGAGCGCGGTTTCGATTATAAAACTAATAAATCGGGTAAATACGAGTGTCAGAGATGACACTTGACCAGCAAAACCGATCGCAAGGGCGAGCCCTCTCTCTGTAAGAGTTTGGGCGATACGCGCACGTGATTGCAGGACGAATGCCCGCCGTCGGGCGGTGTATGCCGTCAGAATCAGATAGAGACTCCGCAGCAGGATCGCCACCGGGATCAACCAGAAGATCGGCATCAGCTCCGGCATTTTAAAAAAGCTGCTGAGCGCCGGTCGCATCAAATAAAAAGCGGGCAGATTAACAAGTATGAAAATGCCCAGCGATATAATGACGCAGAGCCGACTGACATTCAGTGCGTTCTGTTCATTCTTTGGAAGAATGATTGCCTGATAATAATTCAAGGTCGCAAGCGGGGCCATAAACATCAGAAATGACAGAAAAAAAGCAGCAATTCCGAAGTCGTGCGGTGAATAATAACGGGTCAAAATCGGGGTCGTAAGCAGGACGATAAGCTGCGAAACGGCAGTCCCCGATGCGAGTTGCAGAATACCTTTCCAGAGTCGCCGATTCCCGGATGATGCTTTTAAATCAACGCTCATACCAGTCCGCGATCTCTCGTGCCGGTTGAATCTGGATCGTCGGATCGGTCACAACTTGTTCGATCAGCGAAGCGAAGGCCTGTAAACGGTCGGGATGAGCGCCAAGGACCCAGGGGTGAAAACCGATGGCTGCCGTTTGTCCCGGTCGAAGAGCAGCTATCCTTTCCTGCCAAAAGTGCAACATGGCTCCAGCCGTCAGACCGGCATCGATAAAGCCCCAATCGTCAGCTATGGAAGGAATACACAAAATACTCTCTCCTCCCGGCGCTTTCATCAAATGGGCATGAAAGTGGCGGGGGTTGCTACAGCGCGCCAACAGATAGCGATAGCCATTCTGTTTCATGAGACCGGGGAGTTTCAGAGAAAACCGGTCGCGGGGGGGATGCAGGCCGACGATCTCGACACCGAATTGGCGTTGGATGCGTTCCCTGCACAGCACAAGTTCCTCCGTGATCGTTTCCTGATCGCTACTGGAGAGATCGACATGATAATAGGTATGGCTGGCGATTTCCTGGCGTGCAACGTTGAGGGCCGCGAGTGTCTCCGGGTAGTGCTCGGCAATCAGTCCGACACTGTTCCAGGTAGCGCGAAGACCGTACCGGTTGAGGATGTCGAGGATTGCCCGAAAACCTGCCTCTGCCGTATCTTTACCGGCCGGATTACCAAATTCCCGTTCATAATCGAAGTAGAGAACCAGACTGATCTTCTGCTCACCGCCGGGACCAGGACCGACAAATTTGCGCCGTAACAACGCCTCTCTCACTTTTCGTTGCAGTTTAAAAAAAAGGTCACTCATCGTGAAAGGTGCTCCGATCCTGGCACTTTTCCGCGCAAAATCCGGATAATTTCCACAAAAGTCGGCTGATGCTCCGGCCGGATCTGATCAATATCAGAATCGCCCAAACTCAAGAGCCAATCCTTTGCCATCAAGTCCTTCAAGTTGATGTCAGCCCTGTTGGGAGAAATATGGAAAACCGGTACATCAATATCAACCATCCCGAACCCTAAATTTTGCAATGCCTTTCTCTGATTTTCTGTACTCGCTCCGCACTTGATATTGTCGATGCCGTGGCATTGGAAATCTTCAAGTGCATGGGCAACCAAGGTTGCGTGCAATACAGGGTCATCATCGATACAAAAACATTCGGAGATGATCCCCACTTGTTGTTCATTTGAAACAGGAAACCGGTAGATCAATAGACCAACGGGCGTCTCATTTCTTAAAATCAAAAACTTTCGATAAGTCAGGTTCGGCTGAAGGTTATATTTCCAATTCAGATATGCAGACTCTCTGGAAATAGCAAAGCTGTAATCCGATACAACCTGATTCCAAAGTGCATCAACTCGTGCATCGAAGATGTCCACTTCTTGAAAGGTTAAGTTACTCGACTGTTCATGAGCACGACAAGGTATCCCCTGCCTGGAGCGCATCGCAATGCTGCAAAGAAAATTGATGAACATGGCAAGGCCAAAATTTCTGCACGCCATTAAAAGACGCACAACTCGTGTGCCAAGATACTTTGCGACAAGTCTCAAGAATGAAGCATAGAGCACATCACGATCAAGTCTGCAACTCACCCGCAACCAAGTGTCAAGAGGCCTGCCAGGATGACCACCAACCTTATATTTATTTCGCCTGTTGCTTGGAGATGGGTCAATGGCGATGAAAATGGTGTGAGCATCCTGATTAAATTCTTGCAACTTCTTACCCAGACCGTAGCAACGATAACGCTCAAGAGTATAAGTGTCGCAGGAATGTCCACCCGTCAACCGCTGGCCAGTTGCGATCATCGGTACAGCCATGGCAGTAGACCAAGCGGCAATTTCGCCGTCCTTGGAGGCTACCCAGCACAGTGGTCGATTTCCTTCCGACACAAACGGGTTATCGAACATATTCCATTTCCAGCGTGCCGGATATTTGAAATGAAATAAGTTAGGATAGGCTTCCATCCAAGATTTTATGAGCTGTGGCTCGTCGTCGGAACGATACCGCCGGATCTCGATCGCCTCGTCCTTAGACGGCGTATTCTGAAATCCATAGGGGTCAGGTCTCAACCTCAAAACATCATAGGGGTCAGGTCTCAACCTCTGACACTCCTCAACTCTTCTTCCAATCGCCTGACAACCTTTTTCAACTCCTGATCCTTTTCGCACTTCAACGTCAACCTTCGGCTTACCTGAGATACGGCTGCATCGCTGATACCAAAATACGCGCCGATATCACGGAGCTTTGCTCCACTGAATTGCTGACAGCAATAGATGCTGATATTTCTCAACAGTTTTGGGTCGACCGGTTCTTTTTGGGCTCTTGCAATGATGTCATCCATAGAGGGGCGAATTGCCAACTCTTTCACTGCTGGTATATTCCGCATATCTTGTGCTTCACCCAACATCCGGTCAGATATGTCACTAACAAACTCCGGTCGACCCAGAATCGTTGAGGCGATCACCTGTTCCAGCGGACTGTCATATTCTTTATCGAGCAGGTCTTCAACAAAGTGTCGATAGATGTTCCTTGCCCCTGGATTATTACCACCGAAGTATCCAAGAATAAAATCCACAGTCAACCAATCGGGTGCCTTGTTGAGCCCAACGTAGCAACAGTAGCTGGACCACTGATAGTCATCTGGTCGGGATGTCATCCCCGCTCTGACTGGATTCAAGTGGAGATAGCGGGACAACTCCGTTGCATACTCATCGGCCTCGACCAGAATGGCTTTATACCTCCCCTGAAACAGATGTCCGGCACGCTTGCGCTTGACATTGAAATAGGTCGTATACGCACCGTTGATATGCCGCATGATCTGAGAAAGGTTCCCCCCGGGTGTTTCCAACAGCAAATGATAGTGATTGCTCATCAGGCAATACGCATGAATAACTGCCCCGTAGCGCGTTACTGCGGAATCCAGATAGGCCAAGAACTTTTCCCGATCCTTTTGACTCTTAAAGATCACCTTCTGTTCATTCCCACGTGACGTAACATGATAAAACGCACCGGGGTATTCAATTCTTAACGGTCGTGACACAGCCTAATCCTTTGTAAGCAATAGGCGTGAGACCATATACTAAAGAACATCTTTTCGTCAAGTGTTGAGACCTGACCCTATTGTTTTCTTACTATTGTTTTCTTACTATTGTTTTCTTACTATTGTTTTCTTACTATTGTTTTCTTACTATTGTTTTCTTACTATTGTTTTCTTACTATTGTTTTCTTACTATTGTTTTCTTAC
>NZ_JBXUCV010000008.1:0-87875 GCF_057178085.1 Pelovirga sp. C15f | reverse complement strand
ACTATTGTTTTCTTACTATTGTTTTCTTACTATTGTTTTCTTACTATTGTTTTCTTACTATTGTTTTCTTACTATTGTTTTCTTACTATTGTTTTCTTACTATTGTTTTCTTACTATTGTTTTCTTATGTTTATAATGCGATCGGGGATGTGAATTAACGGCGAAAAATAAAAAAACGATGATATGGATTTTGGGGACACGGTATGTTTTCAGCAATGTAACAGGAGCCGAGCTGGTAAGGCCCTCAATAATTTTAGAAAGTTCGTAACCGGACTTATTGATTTCCCAATAATGCTCTCCATTGAAACGATGAATTGTCTTACGTATTCGCGGCTTCGGTATTGAAAAGTGAAAAACACCAACTTTTGGGATGTGAATAGAATATGGCCAGCGTGTAGCAGCATCGGGCAAAGAGATCACTATATTTTTTTTTGCAACTCGGGCCATTTCGGAAAAAGCATTTAAACTTTTATCAAAAGGTAAGTGCTCAAGCATTTGAAATGCACAAACTACGTCGAATGAACTGTCTTGAAATGGCATATCGAAGACTGAAGCTATATAATCAGGACTTAAATCAGGATCTATATCTAGTGTTTTTACACGAATACCGACCGCACTGGCCGTTGCTTTGAATAATCCTGGTCCAGGACCGATTTCCAGAACATTTTGTGGGTTTAAATTCACTACCTCACTAAGTTGATAAAACATACTCAACCATCGGCGATAATGCATATATTTACTGAATTTATAGTGTGAACTATCAACCTGCTTATGCATCAGACATGACCTTTTAACGAATGAAACATTATCCAAATGATCATCGCGGTATAAGTAATCAACCCAGAAATAGAAAACAAAGCTACAGCCCAGATTTGACTGTTGAACAAAAGAAATCCAACCGCCAGAGCGATTGCCTTGGCTCCGGTACTGAACAATTCATAGACAAATAATCCATGCTGTATTCCCAACACCGGAACAGCTGCAACACTTGGCTTGTTAATAAAATTAAACATAAAGAAGAGCGCCAACCATCTGGCATACTCCCCAGCGGTAACCCACTCCGCACCGAAAACAAAAGCAAACAACCAGGGCCCAAAAGCCACTACCAATGCAAATGGCAAAAATCCCACGCCTGCCAGTACCAGGGTTGCTTTAAGGATCAATCGGAATAAATTTTCTTTGTTATGAGCTGCTTCTGTAATGCGTGGATAGAAAACATCACCAACGGATTTGCCGATAAGTGTGGATGGAACCCCCATAACGGTTTTACCAAGTGCGTAATAACCCGCAGCCGCAGGCCCAAAGAAGCTGGCAAGCATAAGTACGGGAAGGCTTTGTGATATCGCGTTGATCATGACCTGGGGTGCACGAAAGAAAGGAAAATCACGGTGCCTTTTTGCCAATACCTTCAGGCTTGCCGGTTTACGATTCTTATCTTTTTGATCGTTTTGACTCTTGCGAATCCCTATCCATAACATTGCGGCATGCAATGCCTGGCCGACCGTGGCCAACAGAATCAACACAGCACCAACCGGATTAAACCAACCGATACCCGACTTTGCACTGTTAATGATAAATGCCTGCAAAACCGCGACTCTGGCAGTAATGCTGAATTGTTTTTTCCGAATCAACCACTGACGGGCAATTTGCTGACATGCTGCAAACAGCATAAACAAGGGGATCAGCATCACATATGGGGCAATGGACTGCGAATCCAGCAGGGTTAGTAATTTCTCTCCGCCGACGTATAGGGCCATGGCTACGAGTGTCGACACAACAACGGCAATGTAGAGGGATAAACGCGCAATGCCCCGCGCATCGGAATCGTCTTTCGGCAGGACAATGGCAATCGGATACGTCAGCGCGGCAACAGGTACCAAAACGCCTGTCAGAGCAGTGAACACACCTAGCAAACCAAAGGCTTCCGGGCCGTATAAGCGGGTAATAACCGGAGCAAAAGCCATGCCGATGGCCTGAGCCGCTGCGGTACCGCTGGCAACGATGGCAACGTTTCGGGCAAATTTGCTTTTGGTTAAGCGGTGAATAGACGATGTCAAATTGAGCACTTTCGATGGAAACGCAGTACTGCGTCATAGGGACTAATTACTGTGTTTTTAAATATTCCGATTTTGAGTCGGGCAATGACAACCATCTGATATCATACTGATATTTCTATTTTAGACATTTAGAAACTTCGTCAATCTACAGTTATTGTTTCGCATGCGGAATATAACCGCTTTGCATAAGCGAAAGCTCTTATTTTTACCCACTTTTCCGTCACAAGAAACGCCCAAGCCCATATCAACGCTAGATGAATAATCACAAGCCCAAAATGCGAAAACGAAAGATGGCGAATATCAGCCTTCACTGACATATTGCCAAAATTTGGGGTATCAAAAGATATTACGGTCAAGCTCACAAACAGAGATGAAACCACTATGAAAATTCCTAAGCATTTAAATGCTCTTAAATTTCTAGAAAATCCGTATGAGATATTTTCTTTGAATATTAACGGGTATTTTGTCGTATCTCGGGTGTACTCCTTAAGGTAATTTGATGCGGACATGTATAGATCGTCAGCTTCTTCTGGGTTTGCTTTCTCATATTCAGCCGTTGTGGGGGTGAAATTTGGAATAAGTTGCGCCAACTTTTCCTTGTAACGTGATTTAGTGACACTATCGATGGTCTTGTCGCTGTGCCTCAATATGGTAGTAGTCGGGGCTCCACCCCAGCTTTTGAACAATTTGTCCTGAAGGTCATTACCTTTTGCTGACATCTGATTTGCAGCGAAATTGATCACCCCAAAAGCGACAAGGAAAATTACTGTAGAACCTGTCCAAGTTCGCGAAGGCTCAAAGAGAACAAGCAAAGAGATAAATATTGGAAAGACTAAAAATAATGCCGGTTTTACCCTAGCGTTCAAGCTATATGCATCGAAGTATTTCGGTAGTTCACTCATTTTTACGGCAGCCAATTCTTACATTACAGAGTGTATTCAGTTTCAACAGTAAGGCTACCAAAGTAGTTTGGGTAGCTTGTACGCCCTTCATCATCAAGAAAATCTTTCGAGTAATCGCTTTTCGATGAATAGAAATGAATCTTATTATCGACACACTCCATCGTTATATGCCCCGCTCTATTTTGGGTTAATATTTCATATCCGGTATAGTAATTGAGATGACGGGACGGGGCCTCTCCAATAACGATAACCTGGGGATCAAGTTTTTTAAGCCAAGAATTAGGTATTTTTCCTGAACACCTGCCATGGTGTGCAGCAAAAACAACAGTCGTCTTTTCCAGCTTAATTTCATCTACAATATCCTCCATATACGCTGTCTCAAGATCTCCAAGCCATAAAAAACTTGCGCCACCTGAAAGTTTGTAACGAATAACCGCGGAAGTGTTGTTGCAACTTTCACCATCCTCGCATGCTCTCAAAGCTTCCTTAAAATGTTGATTGCTGGTATCAGGCCACAGCACACTAAGTCCAGAACTACCCCTCTCGTCATCCTTAATGTTCATCCATTTTCGGGAACACCCTTTATGAATGTAGAAGGCCTTTTCTCCGTCCCTTAGTTCACAATATCTCTTAAACGAATCCGTAACTTGATTTTTGAGGGCTTGATTCTTTACAACATAAAAGTTATAGATCTGCAAGGCATCATCAAGCCAGTGAATCCCGCCAAAGTGATCTTCATCAGGATGAGTACATATAAATCGCCTAATCCCTTTGTTCCTGCTCTCAACCTTAAGCTCTTGGATGATGTCGTCTCGATTGTCGTCATTAAGATCGCAGTCAATAATGGTAAAGTTGTCACTTCCATGGCGAATATAAAACATATCGCCTGCGCCAACAGCGTAGCTCTTTACAATTGCCATTAGTACCCTCCATGAATGTTAGAAGTAGAGGCGTCGAAAAAAGGATTAAATCTGCCGTAGGCTTATGCAATATTCGCAAAAAAGTGACCACTGGTGCCGATGGTTATTACCTTGAAAACGGGTATCCAGTATTTTCACCTGACAAATCTTAGTAGTCAGGGTCTCCTTACTTACCTTCCCCCACAAAGCCGCCAAGCCGATAAAACCGGCACCACCAGTAACAAGAATTTTCATGATGATCACTTTGGGGGATGGAGAAACAGGATTCAGAATTCAGAATTGAATCTTCAAGCCGGCAATGCACGAAGCACACCGAGAGTGACAGAGGTAAAAGCTGGAAAACTTTTTTAACCGCAGATGAACGCTGATGAACGCGGATCAGGGCAAGGACAATCTGTTGGCCACAGACACAAAACTCCAAGGGGGACAGGCACCAAACCACAACCCTCAACTCAACTTTATCGATTTCCGTTCCTCATTTTGTATATTTCCAAATCCGTCATCGGCGTATCGACGTATGCTGTCCAGGAAACCAATAAAGGAACATGCACTATTCACCGGTTAGCGACTCGACTTTTGCCGCGCCATTCAGGAAAGCTTCCGGGACGTTGTTCATTTGTCGATTAAGACTAGGCAGACAGAGGCAGAAGCTGGAAAATGTTTTATTCAGCCACAGATGAACACAGATGAACGCTGATAAGGGCAAATACAATCTATTGGCCACAGACGCAGGCGGACACAAGCAGACAATGAAGCAAATGCGAATAACCAGTTAAGGGTTAACCCCAAAATCAGATTTTCTTGGTGACTTCGTGGCTTCGTGAGAGATGGTTTTGACCGTTTTCCGTGTTTTCCGTGGACTTCCTTTTTCAGCCACGGATGAACGCGGATGAACGCGGATAAGGGCAAGTACAATCTGTTGGCCGGATGGCGCGACGTGCGTTTCTGGTTTGGAAACTGTAATTTTTTGCCGGATCAAGGAAATCAAGCAGTTGCGCGGAGGCGTAGTGCTTTACGCCGCACAAGCGGATGCGCAGATTGACGCCGAGCTGGTGAAAAAGGGCGGTTTCCGGACAGAAACTAGTCCAGCCGCTCTTTTAATCTCACAACAAGATCCATCCGCTTGTGAAGGATGGCCAGAATCAGTGCTGGTGCGTTAGTTTGTGGTAGACAGAAAATGTAGTGGTGACCTGCGCTTCGTACACGAATACCTGGATAGAGATCATTCCGTTCCCGATAAACTCCCTGCCCTGTCGCAATTTCGGTTGCAGCAACCTCGATCTGCAGCAGGTATTCCCTACGCTGTGAGGTACCCCATTCGCGTTCGGTGTAGCGTGCAATTTTTTGAAGATCGGCAACCGCACCAGTCGTGAGTATATAAGGTTTCGTCATTTTGCAAGATCAGCGCGTATGGTCTGCTCTGCGATGTCGCTGATGCTGCCTTGACTGACTTCTCCACTCTGCGCCTGGGCGACGCGCTCGGCGAGCAACGCTCTGATGTCGTCAAGGCTGTTGTGATCCACCTTTTTTGTCTCGAAAAGGCGCTCAAGCGTAAACTGCTTGATGGTCTTGCCCTCAAGTGCTGCCATAGCTTTCAGTGTTTGATGTTGCTGTTCGGTCATGTCGATGGTCAGTCGGCTCATATCCCTGTCTCCGGCATGTGAAAGTATATGGCCCACATTACCACAAATGTTGCTTTGTGGAAACCTTCAGAGCTCAGGCGATTGACACCGGTTGGCCACAGACCCACACGGACAACAGCGGATAGAGGCAGAAGCTGGAAAACTTTTTTATTCAGCCGCAGATGAACACAGATGGACGCGGATCAGGGCAAATACAATCTGTTGGCCACAGACACAGGCGGACCGAAGAAGACAATGATACAAATGCGAATAACCGGTTTTTAAGGGTTAACCCCTTCAACCGGGCTTCTTTGTGCTCTTCGTGGCTTCGTGAGAGATGGTTTTTTCCGTGTTTTACTGTGTTTTCCGTGGACTTCTTTTTTTAGCCGCAGATGAACGCTGATGAACGCTGATAAGGGCAAATCAAAAGCTTTATTGGCAGGGATGGACAGGATAAAGAAGGATAAGGGCTAAAAAATTTATCTTTGGTTTGAAACCCTGTAGCAATGGTAAAACTTCTTTACCGTCATTCCCGCGCAGGCGGGTGACAACCTTTACAACTCCGGAAAATGTTTAAGCGGTTCCATCTGCTGGTGGAGTATTCTGACAACAAAAATATCGGACTTGCGTTGCCGGTAAAAAATAGCGTGTCGTTGGTGATTCAATCGACGAAGGCCGGCTGCAATATCCGGGCAAGCGTGCCCCAGCTGTGGAGAATCCGACAAGAGACAGAGACACCTTTCCAGATCATCTGTGTACGCATCGGCCTGGTCAGCTCCGAATTTGAGCAGGGTATATTCAAAAATGGCAGCAAAATCCTCTGCCGCGAGCCTGGAAAGCCTATACAAGATGTTTCCGTTTCACCTGTGCGGCGATATCGCTCAGCGACAAATCACTTTCTCCACTTTGTTCTCCCGCTTCGACCGCTTTTCTCAAAGCTGCCGTTTGATTTTCCTGGCGTTCGAGCAGCCGTAAAGCTGAACGCACGACCTCACTCGTTGAGCCGTAGCGCCCGGACTTGATCAACGTCAGAATAAACTCGTCCAGCTGGGATCCAATCGTAACACTCGTTGTTCTTGACATGACAGCACCTCCTGTGTGAACTATTCACACAATTCTACCATCATCAGAGACTGTGTCAACAACGTAGACATCACCCGACAGGGGCGGGAACTTCCCGGGACATTCATTTGTCGATTAACACCAGGCGGACAGAAGCGGATCTAAACCAGGATCCTTTGTCGCGGTGAAAACCTTCAAACATACGCGGTGAGGGTCAAGGTCAAAGGCAAGGCAAAATCTGTTTTTGGGGTTAAACCTTAAAATCTTTCTTGGTGGCCTTGGTGACTTGGTGGCTTCGTGAGAGATGGTTTTTCCGTGTATTTCCGTGTTTTCCGTGGACTGGCGTATGTTAATTTACCGCGTTGAAAGCTTTAAGCTCTAGCCGCTAAAATCCTGTTGCCCGATGATACGCATAATCTCGATGTGATCACTGCGGACCTTATAAAAAACAGAATGCGCTCCGAAAACACTTCTGCGATAGCCTGCACGTATATGGTCAACGGCAGGATAGCTCAGGGGCTTTTCAGCCAGAGTATCAAAATGGTCCATCAGCGCAGTGTAGTAATGATCAGCCTGCTCTACGCCGAATTGTTCAAGGCCAAAAAACCAGATCTGTTCAAGATCTTTATCGGCTGCCGGTGCAAGCTTATAGCAAGTCACGTGCTCCGGCTTTCTTCTTGAATTCGGCCAGACGCTCCTGAACCGAAAGTGTGCTGTACCCCTGCTCTTCTATCGATTTTTCCGCTTCAATCAACAAGGTTCTGATTTTTTCTGTCTGTTCGTTTTCCTTACGCCGTGCCTGACGGATCAAATCGTTTATCGCATCACTGACGCCGGTGTATTCTTTACTGTCTATCTGCGCCTTGATCCATAGGGCATTCGGCTCTGTTAGGCTGACACTCTGGCGGGGCATAACAAACCTCCTTATCTGGTGCATATGTACATCTATTTTGCACCATTTTTACACTTCAGACAAGGAGTGGCTGTTGGGCAGCCGTAAAAATCTGCCGCCGGCTTTTACCTTAATACCTTGAAAACCTGTCTCACGCCCGTTCGCTGTGCTCACTCACCAAAAGTAGGCCCCCTGATCCGAGCCGCAAAGAGGCGAAGAAGGGAAGATCAGAAGCTTTATTGACATGGATGGACAGGATAAAAACGAAGCCGCTGAGAGGGACAGGCAACTTCGGAGCCAGTCCCCATCACCCAAGGCAAACAGGATTAGCAGACCCAGCTGATTTTTACGGTTCAACAATGCTTGCACAGGTGTCTCTTTTGTGCGACAATCTCGCCATGAGATACCAGATCGAGACAACCGAAATCTTCGACAGATGGTTGATGAGACTCAAAGACAAAAACACGATCAGTCGAATCCTTGCTCGCATTTACCGTTTTGAGCAGGGCAATATGAGTGATCACAAAAACATCGCCACGAACCTGTTTGAAGCACGCTTGTTTTTTGGTCCCGGCTATCGAATTTATTACACCATCCGCGACGACGTCATTGTTCTGTTGCTCTGTGGTGGCGATAAGTCCAGCCAGAGCAGAGACATTGAAAAAGCGCGGCAATTACTGGAGGAATGATGACTCTTAAAACCAAGAAATTTGATGCCAGTGAATATCTCGACAGCCCCGAGATGATTCATGAATACCTTCAGGTGATGCTGGAAGAAAACGGCATTGACGGCTTCCAGCGCGCCCTTGGTGATGTTGCCAAAGCGCAGGGAATGACCGAAATCGCTCGTAAAACCAATTTGAGCCGACAAAACTTATACAAAGCCCTGACCCCAGGTAGCGCCCCGAAGTTTGAGACGATTAAAAAAGTGGTAGAGGCCGTTGGCTGTAAAATTCATGTGGTCTGACCGAAAAGAACAACAGCGGACAACGGCAGATGCTGGAACACTTTTTAGTCAGCCACAGATGAACGCTGATGAACACGGATAGAAACGGATCTGAACCAGGACCCTTTGTCACGGTGAAAACCTTTAAACATACGCGGTGAGGGTCAAGGTCAAAGGCAAGGCAATATCTGTTTTTGCCACGGACGCAGGCGGACAGAAGCGGACATGGATCAAATGCTAATAACCGGTCTTTAAGGGTTAACCCCTTCAAACGGGTTTCTCCGTGACTCCGTGACTTCGTGTGAGATGGTTTTTTCCGTGTTGTTCCGTGTGTTCCGTGGACTGACGGATGCTACAATGACTCCCCTTGTCAGAATTCAGAGGCCTGATACAACTGTTGAACGATCCACTGCTGTTGTTCGTTGGTCAGATCCGCTCCCATGGGCAGGCTCATGACCTGCCCTGCGAGTTCTGCCGCAACCGGGGTTGGCCCCCTTTTGCAGCACCCCAGGTAGGCCGGTTGTTGATTCAGCGGGATCGGATAATGCACGGCCGTCGGGATGCCGGCCTCTTTGAGTCGGGTCTGGACGACATCACGCTTGTTTACCATCACGGTATATTGGGCATACACACTGGTGCGATCAAGACGCTGCTGAACCCGCTTGATCCCCATGGCATCCATCAACTCATCGTAATGTGCCCCCAGTAGCAGACGCTGCTCCACCTCCCACTCAAACTGCTCCAGTTTGGCCAGCACCACAGCGCATTGCAGGGTATCCATGCGACCACCGACCCCGATGCGGGTATGAACGTAGCGCCGGCTTTGGCCATGTACCCTGATCTCCCGACAAGCCTGGGCAAGACCACTGTCATTTGTGAAGATCGCACCACCATCGCCGTAACAACCCAACGGTTTACTGGGGAAAAAGCTGGTGCAGCCGATGGTGCTGAGATTGCAACTGGGAACGCCCTTATAAAGAGCACCGAAACTCTGGGCGGCATCTTCTATGACGGGAATCCCCCCGTTACGGGCAGCAATGGCGTTGATCTCATCCATATCGGCGGGTTGCCCATAGAGACTGACCGGGATGATGGCGGTGGTTTTGTCGGTGATGGCCGCTTCGATTTGACGTGTATCGATATTGCCGGTGTCGGGTTCAACATCGATAAACACCGGGGTGGCACCCAGCCGGACAATGATTTCGGCGGTGGCGACAAAGGTGAACGGCGTGGTGATGACTTCATCACCGGGTTGAATCCCCAAAGCCATAAGACTGATCAGCAGAGCCTCGGTGCCGCTGGCAACGGTGATGCAGTGTTTGGCTCCCGTACAGGCGGACAGAGAGTCTTCCAGTTCGGCCACTTCCGGCCCCATGATGTACTGACCATGGTCGAGAACCGCCTGAATGCGAGCTTCAATCTTCGGACGCAGGCGCGCCTGCTGGGCTTTCAGATCGATAAATTGCATGGGGGGACCTTGTTATCTAATGAATATTTATGCCGCAGATGGGCACAGATCATCTGTTGGCCACAGACACAGGCGGACAACTGCAGACAGGGGCAGAAGCTGAAAAACTATGTATTTAGCCGCTGATGAACGCTGATGAACGCAGATAAAGGCAAGGCTAAAACTGTTTTTTGTGTTTAAACCTTAAAATCTTTCTTGGTGGCCTTGGTGACTTGGTGGCCGAAAACAATGGGGTCAAACCTGCTGTTGGCTTTTTGTCGCGGTGACACCCTTAAATTCATCGCTTTTGCCGTTGACTTTACCGTGTCATCTTTGCATTTGACTTTACCGTGTTGAAAGTCCTTAAAGCCTTAAAATCTTTTTGATCACGGTAACACCTTGAAATCTCTCACGGTTGGGTCAAGGTCAAAGGCAAGGCAAAATCTGTTTTTGGGGTTAAACCTTAAAATCTTTCTTGGTGGCCTTGGTGACTTGGTGGCCGAAAACAAAGGGCTTGAGATGATGAAACAGAATTCAGAATTCAGGAGTCAGCATTCAGAATGGTTCATATTCTATATTCTACATTCTGCATTCTGTTTTAAGCCTGCTAAAAACAAGCCTTTTTCAGTGCATCATACGTGACGGTACCGGTTGCGAATTTGGCCGGCAGGGGGCAGTCTTCATCGAGGTCGAGGCAACGCAGGGTACATTCGTAACTCTGACGATAGCGCAATCCGCTTTCCGGACAGACCATCACTCCCTGGTCGTCAGGATTTTTAAGTACATGACCGTGGCGGCTCATCCACCCCTTTTGCCGGGCGGGAACACCGAGCATCAGGGCGTAGTCGGGAACATCGTTGTGCACCACCGCTCCGGCGCCGATAAAGGCGTAGCGACCAATGGTGATACCGCAGACGATGGTGGCGTTGGCTCCGATACTGGACCCGCGCCGCAGCAGGGTTTTTTCATACAGGGCTTTGCGCTGTACCTGGGAGCGGGGATTGGTAACGTTGGTCAGGACGCAGGAGGGGCCAAGAAAGACATCGTCCTCGATCTCCACCCCTTCGTAGATGGAGATATTGTTCTGCACCTTGACGTTGTTACCGATGGTGACCCGTGGCCCGATGACGCAGTTCTGTCCGAAGGAGCAGTTTCTGCCGATACGGGTTTCGGGCAAAACATGACAGAAGTGCCAGATTTTGGTGCCGTTGCCGATGGTGACGTTATCATCGATGTAGGTGGATTGATGAACGAAAAAATCACCCATGATATGAGCCTTTAAGGGGAAAGAGGTTGGAGAGACGCCGCCCGCCGGTTGTTGGCGTCGGGACGGCCTGTCTGAGTTGGTGGACCAGTTCGATGGAGGGGCGGGCCTCTTCGATCCCGAACCCCTGGCCGACAAGAATCTGCTCGTAAACCCGGGTATGCAGGTCGGTAAAACCGTCGGAAAATTCACATTCCACGCCGTCAACCTTGATTGAGCGGAAGGTGCTTTGCCCCTTCTGCACGGCCATCAGGGGCAGATCATGGGCGTCCACCGAGAGAAACCACGTGATGTCGGCCCTCTCCAGTTCGAGCTCTCCGGCCATGGCTCCCGGTTCAAGCAGGGTGACCCGGGAATCACGGACCGGGCCAAAAATCCACAGCAGCATGTCAAAAAAATGCACGCCGATATTGGTGGCTATTCCACCCGACTTTTGTTCATCGCCCTTCCAGGAGGTGAAATACCAGCGTCCGCGTGAGGTGATGTAGCTCAAATCGACGTTGTACCTGGTTCCAGCCGGAGTGGCGGCGACCTTGTCGCGCAAAGCAATGATGGATGGATGCAGGCGCAGCTGAAGGATGTTGTAGACCTTCCGGCCACTTTCGCGCTCCATTTCCGCCAGGGCGTCGAGGTTCCAGGGATTGAGCACCAGGGGTTTTTCGCAGATGGCATCGGCACCGATTCGCAGGGCGAAGCGGATGTGGGCATCGTGCAGGTAGTTGGGGGAACAGATGCTGACATAGTCGATGCGGCTTTCCGGTTCCTGCCGCCGAAGCTTTTCGACATGGCGGTCAAAACGCTCAAACTCGGTAAAAAAAGCGACGTCACGGGAAAA
The DNA here is from genome assembly GCF_057178085.1 of Pelovirga sp. C15f. NCBI lineage: Bacteria > Pseudomonadati > Thermodesulfobacteriota > Desulfuromonadia > Geobacterales > Geobacteraceae > Pelovirga > Pelovirga sp. C15f. The sequence continues at coordinate 75,928 of NZ_JBXUCV010000008.1, read as the reverse complement.
GCTGTCGAGAATACCGACCGAGTCGGACTTGTCAACCGCTGCTACCAGGCGGTTACCGGTATCACGGATGGCTTTTAAATGGCGCGGCGCAATATACCCGGCGGCCCCGATGAGGGCGAAGTTTTTTTTCAGATTCATTGTGTTTCTCGTGATTGGTGAATGAAATATCATCTGTTGGCCACAGACGCAGGCGGACAGAAGCAGATATAGGCAGAAGCTGAAAAACGATCTATTTAGCCACAGATGAACACTGATGAACGCGGATAGAAACGGATCAAAACCAGGGCCCTTTGTCGCGGTGAAAACCTTCAAACATACGCGGCAGGGTCAAGGTCAAAGGCAAGGCAACCACCTTTTTTTGCCACAGACCCACACGGACAGAAGCGGACACTGAAGCAAATGCTAATAACCGGTTTTTAAGGGTTAACCCCAAAATCAGATTTTCTTTGTGCTCTTCGTGGCTTTGTGAGAGATGGTTTTTTCCGTGTTTTTCCGTGTTTTCCGTGGACTACAGGATTCGTCTTTCCTGGTGGTCTTGGTGGCTTGGTGGCTCTGTGTGAGATGGTTGTTTCTGATAACAATGGGTCCTGGGCTTAACACCTTGAAAACTGTCGTTCTGCGTTTTGGATGAACCTGTTAATCTCATCCGGATCCGGGATTTCGCCCTGCTTTAACTGGTAGGTGGAGGTCCCGGCACTGTGTTTGAGCGCAACCTGGCAGGGATCCTTGTCTGAACCGTTCAGCTTGCAGGTCAAGACACACTGGAGTTGCTGATGCTGATGGTTCCGAAACCATTCCAGGACCACTGCCACCGTCTCATCACTCGATCCCAGATCAGCAACAAAGAGCTTGAGCGGGGCTCTGGTCTGATCCTTTACCCTGGTGAGAATCTGCTCGACATTATTTTCCTGATTCAATACCGGAACAATAACACTGACATGGGAGTTGTAATTCATAGTGCGCCTCTGCGTCGTTACGCCGTTTCGTTACGGATACAGGAGAGCAGGCTCAGGACCTTGTTGACTTTGCTGTATTCTTCTTCGGGTATTTCGTAGGTCAGGAAGCGAGCATTGCAGTGGGTGCACTGCCTTGTGCGCTTGACCAGGGCGTTTTCCTGCTCCCGCACGGTACGGGTCTCAAGAACCCTGGTGGTTGTTGTCTGACCGCAGTTGCTACAATAGGCCAACCCCATATTTCAGCCTCCACTGCCTGCTGTATTTATTCAGCGTTTGTTGACATCCGGTGATCCTTTGTCTGCTCCAGAGCGAGACAGGGTTTCCGACCGACATTGGCGCTGGTGAGTTTTTTCCTTACCGCTGTCAAAACATCCATCCGTTCGAGCTTGCTGCTGCCCGCCATGTAGCGCACAAGAAGGATGGGCACTCCCCCCTCCCGGCACTCCCCATGTTCACTACAATTCTGCAGAATTTCTCGACAGGCGGTTTTAACCAGTGTCGATCCTCCGCTGGTCAACCGATGGATCCTGCCCTGCAAATAGCAAAAAACCACATAGACCCCTTCGATATCCATCAGCTCTTCCGGATCCAGATACGGACCATCAAATGCCATTTGATCAATGCGCAGAATCATCGGATTTTCCCGGTGTATCGATGCCACTGGCGACCGTTGAATCGGCCGACAGGGACCTGGTTGTTTGCGGCATGGCTTGAGCGTACTGATCCATGCGTCGATTCAGATCGTCGCACGCGACATACTCATCGGCGGCGATTTCAATGGTATTGAGTTTGCGCATACATGATCGGCAGACATAGGTCCGCTCGAAAAACGGGCGTTTCTGCTGCTCGGCCTGACCGTTAACCGCGACGGTCTCCATCAGGCTTCGTTTGCGACAGTGAGGACAATACAGAACGGTGAGCATGGGGTTACCGCTTTCAGGCGCAAGCAGATATACTGCCTAGGATTTCATCCGCTGAAGACGCTCACGGAGGAGGTCTTTGGCTTGCTCTTCACCACAGAGTTCAGACTGATAGACCAGACGGTTGAAGGTCTGCAGTTGATCACATTGGTGCACCATGTCGGCGTGAACTTCGATGGTATGATAGCTGCGCCCGCAGCGCTGGCAGCGCCGGCGTTGCTGGACAAAAATCCGCTGTTGATTCTCCGCCTGGATAGAAGGTTCCACCGTTGTCATGAGGGTGATGCGGTCACAATGGGGGCAGAATATTCTGTTCAAGAACGTCTCCATGAGCCAGAGGCACAATCATCAAAGAGTCAGGGGCAAGCCCTGACGACGTCAGTCCCGAAGGCGGTAAAACAGATCAGTTGGCAACAACCTCGACACTTCGGGGAAGCAGCGGGACCTGATCGGCGGTCAGGGTCAGCGTATACTCTCCCACCAGGGTGATATTGGCAAAATCATCGGCGACGCGATCAGCCAGTTTCTGTTGAATATTCTCCACAAAAAACCGCACTTGATTATTCGTTTCATCAAACGTAACCAGGTCGCTCAAACCACCACCGTCATTGGTCACACTTTGGGTCGAAATTTCATTGCCTTGTGAATTGGTCGCGGTGACATCGAGGCGTGCCTCGCTAAAATCAATAGATACCCTCTTATCGGCGTAGACGGTCACGTCGACAGCGGAGACCTTGAAGCGGGCGGAACGATCGGAAACACGATCGCGAATCACCAGTTCGAGTTGCTCGTCAAGGTAGCTTTTCTCCTCACCGGTGTTGTTGAACACAACCACCTCCAGGTCAACCCGGGTCACTTCAGCTGCGGTCACGGTAACCCTGCCTGCAACTTCAGTTACATCGGAATTCCCTTGCCACACCACCATCGGCTCCAAGGACAAACGCACGGTTTTCACTGCATCAACAATGGTGTCTTTATGCTCCTCCAGGATCTCCTGCTGTTCTTGTTCCACCGCGGTGCTTAAAGTTTCATCCTCGACCACCATGCCGGCCTCGTTTGTAGGTGCTTCGATTACCTTAGCTACAACGCTATCTGTGACACTGGTAAGAATCTCCTGAATGGCAGCGATGTCTTTATCTTCAACCTTTTCCACTACCTGTGGTGCCTGCAAGATGGCGGCGGGAAGGACGGTTTTCAGGGCAGCGGTGCCCTCGTCAAGGGTGACTGAAGGCTTGGCTATTTCAGTGGCGATGGTTGACATGACCCTGAATTGATCTGTTGAACTGGTGACACCAAAGGTGTCCCGGACGACAGTGAGATTCTGTTCTATCGCTTTGACGGTTGCCAGGACTTGGGGGGAGACCCCTTCGGTGGCGGCATGATCCACATCGAAGGATGTGCCGATCAGTCCTTCCAGTTTGGACCTGACCGACTCTTGTTCCGCGACCGGTGCTAATGCGACGATGGTGGTTATCGGCGTGATATTGGTATTTCCGGTGGTGCTTCGGGATGGTGCCATCATGGGCAAGGCAGGCTTGCCGGTCAGGGTATCGGTTCCTCCAAGACTGACCAGCTGGAAAGGGCCATAATCGGCAGGAACAGCCAGACTGAAATTGCCGAAACGATCGCTCTCGGTCCAGACTTCATCGTCATCACGTAACCGGTTGGCACTTTTATCAGCAAAAACAATGGCCCCATCCACAGGACCCTGGATGATGCGTCCGGCGACGGGGTCTATGTCGACCGGCGATTTGCGTTTACTGCTGCTGCCACAGCCGCTGGTGCCGGCAACAAGGATGACAATCATAAAAAATATCATTAGGTTACGCATGTCACACTCCTTTATGAATAGACAACATGAAGCAGAAATCTTCCAGCCCACTCAATCGATCAGGGATCTTGTTTAAGATATGTCAGAACCTGCGGTAGCCACTGAAGCAAGCGGCTGAGCTGGTCGATGCGGTGGCCATCGCTGCCGAAGCAGAAGTACAGCCCCTGATCAGCGATAGCCGTGGCAACCCGCTGTGCGGTTTTTCCATAAATACCGGCGAAACTGCCGATATTTCCCTGCAGCTTGCAGCCGCAATCGATCAGATCGGCCAGGCTGATCTGATCATAGAGATGGGAAACCATTAATTGATCAGTGCGCAGATGATGGATGGATCGCTTGAACAAACCGGGTGTCCAGTCGGGTGGCAGAGCGACACAGCGTTCGGGATGGGCCAGCAGGGGCGTCAATCCCTTGTTTTTTATGTGTCGTATCGCATCCAGAATGATCTTCGCCGAATGACAGGGGAAGGGTATCTCGAACAGCAGCAGGTCAGTTCCTTCGAGCGGGACAGCCGTGGTGAGATATTCCTCCAGGAATTCGTCGGCATAATACTCCATACCCGCCTTCAACCGCAGACAGATTCCCTCTTTATCCAACAGATCCTGCAGGGCGGCCAGTGAGCTTTCGAGCTGTTGCCTGCTGGTGTCATAGATCCCGCGAATAAGATGGGGCGAACAGTAGACCGTACAAAAACCGGCTGCCACCAGTTCTTTGGCCATGAATACTGATTCATGGATCGACCGGCTGCCGTCATCCAGGCCAGGCAAAAGATGACAATGATAATCGATCATCGTGAAAATCCTTCTTTTGTCGGAACAAACAGTTCTCCGGTTTATCCTGGCGTCAGTGACCCCAGGGCCTGTGATCATGGTCAGCGCTTTCGCACTGCCGAATCGTCGTCATCACCATAGTAGCCACCGTAGTAGCCACCGTAGTAGCCGGCACCGCGTGACTGCTTATCGTTCAGGACGATTCCGGCAACCGGCGTCGGCAGACTCTGGAGCAGGTCTTTCAGCGCTGTGGTTGCCTTGCGTCCCATGCGTCCGACCTCATAAACGATGATGTTGAGGTGTGACAGGCGACTGAGAATAAGGGCATCGGTTACCAGCATTAATGGCGGAGCATCGAGAACAATATGGTCGTAACGTTCGCTTAATCGCGCCAGCAGATCTGTCATCTGGTGCGTTTCCAACAGTTCTGCCGGGTTCGGAACCTTCATTCCGGAGGTCATATATTCAAGCCGAGGAAAGTCGGTTGCTGAAACCGCCACATCGAGGGTGACATCCCCCAGCAACAACTCGGACAAGCCGTCTGAACGTCTGCCTCCGAAAAAGTGATGGAGCGAGGGCTTGCGCAAATCGCAACCCAGCAACAGCACTCTTTTTCCGGCCTGGCTCAGCACCAGGGCCAGATTGGCTGAGATGGTACTCTTGCCTTCATCCATCAGGGCGCTGGTGACCATGATCACTTTTTTATCGATGGCGGCCGGGGAGAGATGAATCGCGGTACGCAGCATGCGAAAGGCTTCCGATGCTGTACGCTTGACCTTGTCATTGGTAATGAGCATCCGGGCAGGCGCGTTGTTCTTTTTTCGCCGCTCACTGGATGTCCCCATAAACGGGATGGTGACGAGCAGCTGGGCACCAAGCAGACGTTTGATCTGTTCGGGGTCCTTGAGACTGTCGTCCATATATTCACGAAAAAATGCGGCGCCGACCCCGGCCATCAGGCCAACGATGATCCCCAGCAGCAGGTTTTTCCTTTTCTGGGGCTTCACTGGCAAGCGAGGCGTGATCGCCGGATCGATGATATCGATATGGCTGATGGTGGAAGCCTGAATAATGCGTGCTTCTTCATGCTTCTGGAGCAGAAAGATGTAGATATCGGCGTTGACCTTGGCCTGACGGGATAACTGGGCCAGGCGGCGCTGGGCGTCCGGCAACTCTTTGAAGCTTTGTTCGTACTGCTGCAATTGCTGGTTGAGGTTGTTTTCCTGCTGATACAGATCGGTCAACAGTCCCCGGTAGGTCGCCAGCAGTTGCTTCTGGGTATCGGCAATACCGCCGCTGATGCTGATCAGGGCGCGATGCTCGCCGGTAAATTCCAGGGAAAGGGCTTGCTTTTGCAGCTCCAGTTCGGCCAGTCGGCCGGCAAGCTGGGCCACCCGTGGTTCTGTGAGCAGCAAGGCCGGTACATAGTTTTCGTTGCGGTTGATGGCGTTCTCGACCGATTCGATGGCCACATTCAACTGACTGCGCCGAACCTGAACAGCGGCAAGATTTTTTTCGATCTCAGCCAGGCGGTCAATGGCGAGGCTGACGCCTGAATCAAGCTCAAGCAGTCCCGATTCACTCTGGTAAAAGGCGAGCTGCTCTTCGGCGCGATTGAGGTCATCACGAATATTGTCAAGCTGGCGGGAGATAAAATCGAGGGATTTGCCGGCTTCTTGCGATTTTCGGCTGACGGTTCGCTCCAGAAAAACCTGGGCAATGGTGTTGACAATCTCTTCGACGCGATGACGATCGGAATCCCGAGAGGACAAGTCGATAATATTGGTATTACGCCCGCGCTGGGACACCGTGAGGTTGCTTCTGATCTGGTCGACGGCAGCATGCTCGGGAATCAGGGCCAGACGCAGGATGCTGCCTGGCTGACCGGAGAATTCACTGATGAGCAGCCTCAGGCTTTCTGTCCGCACCAGGTCGCCGACAACCCCTTCGACCGGGCGAGAGAAGCTTTTGTGGTCGATCAGGTAGCGGTTATCATCCAGCAGGGTCAATTGATAGACCGGCTCTTGTGCGCCGGAAACAAATTCAACGATATTTACCTCAACCGGCAGGCTGTTGCGCTGAACATGCCAGATCAGCTTCAGTCGCCTGACAACTTCCTCGGCAATCGTGCGGGACTTGATAATTTCAATTTCCGATTCGATCGGGCTGGTGGAGCCCAAACCCAGGTCTCCGAGCAGGTCGACCTTGGCTTTTTCACTGCGGACGTACAATGTCGCGTCCGCCTGGTATATCGGTGTCGCCAGAAACGTATAGGCTGCGACAGCGCCGACGATTACGACAAAACAACTCACCAGGATTTTGTAGCGTCGACGCAGTACAAACAGATAATCGGACAGGTGAATCTCTTCCATGTCGGTCGCGTTCGGCGGTTCTGCAGCTGCGGAGTTATTGGTGTCTCTGTGATGATTGAGCGTCATAGGTGAGGTTTTCCCTGGGTTCAGCCGTCAAACGTGACCTGTCGGCGTGACTGCGCGCTGCCGTGTTGGGTCAGGATTGACAGGTTCGACGGTGGTATGCGGATACGGATGGATTAATTGTCGCGCAGATATTTGATGGAGACAAAGGGCTGGAGGATAGCGCTGACCATCTGCAATGAGGGCAGCAGGTCCTGAATGGCCTGGTTCCAGCTGCCAACGGCGCTGCGCGGTACGTAGATAATATCCCCTTCCACCAGCTCGAAGGGCAGAGCCCGACCACTGAGAATCAAATGGTGGTCGACCGTGATGAGTTCACCGCGGGTTGGTGACAATGAGCGAATGATCCGGATTTTGCCGACCTGACCGCGGGTTTCAAAGATTCCGGCCGCCGCCAGGGCCTGGGAAATGTTCAGGCGCCCGCTCGGCATGGCCACCGCCCCGGAACGACTGACTGCACCAAAGACGAAGACATTCTGGTTTTTATCGTCAGGCACGAAGATGGTGTCCCCCCCCTGCAGTTGAATATTCTGATCCAGGGCTCCTTCCTGCAGCAGACGATAAATGTCGACCGGCTGGGTCTGGTTGTTTCTGATCAGCCGGGCACTGCGCAGATTGGCACTGTCAAGGGTTCCTCCGCCCAGCGAAATACCGGCCAGCAGGTTGTGCGGGCGATCGAGATAATGGGTGCCCGGGTTGCGAAACTGCCCGAGTAAATACAAGGGCTGGCTGCGGTGCTCGGCGATTTCAACGATGACCCAGGGATCGACCAGATAACGGGAGAATTGCTCTACCAGCATCTCCTCGATTCTGGTCGTGGTGTTGCCGGCGACATGAACCCGGCCGATCAGCGGTAGGCGCAGATACCCATCGCCGTCAATACGGCTGCCGGTGGCACGTCCGGCAGAAGTGCCGGCAACGGCACCGGGGCTGCTCAATTCGGAACGGCCAGCGACATTGACCAGCAGCACGTCGCCATGATCGATACGGTAATTGTGTGGTTCTGCCTGACGCTGAAGGGGTAACCGCGTTTGGGGTACGGCATGCTGATCTTCCGTTGCCACCGTGACCAATAAGCGTTCCACCACGGCGCTGGTCAGCAAGCGCTCTTCAGGCGCCCCGACCAGCTCGGCATAACTGATACAACCCACCAACATGGCACTGATCATGGTTAACAGCACACTACGGAAAATGTTGTTCATTTACTCATTCCCTGACGACCTGTTCGGTGCGTAGAATATCGAATTCAGGACAAGCTACCGCCCTTTCGAAACGCAATAGCTTTCGATTTTTATCAATTATTCTGGATAGTTGTTAAATCGAGCAGGGCCTATAAAGCGCACCTTCTCATACGAGCCAAACCACCTTCGAGGTTATTCAGCCGACGACCAGGGCCCCGGCCTTGACATTGGCTTTGACGGTTCGGCCGAGCATGGACAAGAGAACCTGTACACGTTCCTGACCGCATCTGGAAACAATCCCCCGGCGCCCGCGTAGTGGCCCCTCGTCAATCAACACCCGATCGCCGGGTTTAAACGGCAGCCGGAATTCTTTGTCGTACTTTTGCTGCTGCTGCTGTTCGAGCTTTTTAAGCCGGTTGATCAACGCGTCGCCCACGGGTTGCGGCTGCGGTCCGAAGGAGACCAGGTTCAGTACGCCGTAAGTACTTCGAACAGGTGCCAGACTCTGATCCTCATCGCTTTGTCTGACAAACAGATATCCGGGAAACCAGGGGGTTTCTTCCGGCTGCCAGTCTCCGTTCCTGTTGATCCATTGCCGGTACCTGGGCAGGTAAACCTGGTAATCCTGACGCAGCAACTGGCAGCAGGCCAGATGTTCCTGTCTGGGCTTGGTTCGCACCAGATACCAGGGAAAAGCCACCCGCGGGAGATCTGCCTCCGCGCCTGAAGGCTTGTTTGAACTGTCCTGGCCATCCGGTTCCAGCATCGCGCTGTCTCTTTTCTGTCGTTTAACGCCCGAATACCATGGTCATGCCGGCGGTCACGACTCCATAATCGCGGGCAAAGGTACTTTGGGTATAACGGTTGTAAAGCAACGGAATATGTCCGTTAAAATGGTTGCGATAATAGCTGCCGCCCAGGGTCAGGGCGATCTGGCGATTCAGTCGCATGACCAGTTCGGCACTCAGGGTATGATTGCTCTGGTAATCATTCAGCCCGCCGTCTCGCTGCAGGAACTGGTAAGCATATCCAACGTGGGCGGCAACCCCGAACAAGGTTTCGTAATACAGATCAATACCGGCTTTGGCATAATGCTCGCGGCGATCGAGATCGGTGTCGAGGTTCTTCAGCAGCGGGCTGCTGGTATCCACCCCGTAATCCTCCAGATTATGCTCCAGGTGCCCTGTAATCCAGGTTGAACCGACTTCGGCAAACAGGGCGATATTAAACCGCTCCCAGCGCCGTCCCGCTCCGCCCCGCAGATACAGGGTTGTATCGTTGCTGTGGCTCAACCCCAGCTGCAGGGGATCCTTTACGGTTCCGTCACGGGCCACCCGGGGCGAACTGTAGATCAGTTCATCGTACTGAATAACGATACGTCCCGGCTCTTCGGTAACCCTGACCCGGTCTGATACCTTACGAGCCAGATAATCAATATCCGGTATTCTTTCCGTCGAAAAGTCCGCTGAGCGATTGTGTCTGACACCGAGAACACTGAACAGATAAGCGGCTGACGCGTCGGGCCGCTGATACAGATTGTGGCGCCGGCTGACACTGAGCTGGTAGTTGTCAACCGATAAATCAGCGAAGGTGACATCAAAGATGCGGTAACTGTATCCCGCCGAAACCATCAACTGATCTGTCAACCCGTAGGAGACCAGCAGTCGTCCCCCTTCAAGGTCGCCCAGGCTGTCACTGCGAACGCGGGAACTGACTGATGCGCTCCGCGCGGCTTTGATGCCCAGGACATCGAGGGTATCGTTCATACCGAGGTAGTCGGCTGAAACCTCAAGCTGTCCTGCGGCCAGGGTCACCCCGGACTGATAGTCACGAACGACAAATACCTGGGCGCATAGGGGACCCGGCACCACCTGAACGAGTGATAATAACATCAGCGACGCAAGTGGTCCTGGCCGTCCTGGCGCGCTTTTGCACAGGAGCTTGACAGAAAAATTAATCAGAGAAAACAAACAGGATATACCCCTCGCGGTCGAGTCTGCAGCCTGGCCACATATTAGACAAAGCCATTCCATAGCAAAAAAGAAAATCGGCTCGCAGCTTACATGGACGTATGCCGGACCAATAAGCAAATGACGAGCCAGGACAATAACTGCCCTTTTTTACTGTCATTTCTCTGTCTGCCGGAGTGATCATCTCCAGAGACGTTCAGAATAAGAGCTCACTGCCGACCTGGGCCTTTCAAAACGGCAGAGACGGCAATAAAGGCCCGTTCACCGTCCAAAGACAGCCAGGATGCTATTGATCGGTTCAGGACGCACTGCGCTTAAGCTGAGTGACGTTGTCGGTCGTCCGGCGCCCGCTTTGCCCTTCAAAAAAACCGCCGGCATCGATAACAAAGGTGTCGGTTGCCGTTTGTCCGTAGAGTTTTCCGGTTTTGTGGATATGAAGCGTACCGCATTCCACGTTGCCATCAATTCGTCCTCCAACCTGCAGGTTCAAGGCTAACACTTCACCATTGACCCTGCCGGACGGTGCAACCAGCACATCGGCATCACATCGAACCTTGCCGTCAATCCTGCCAAAAACAACCAGGGCACCTTTAACGTCAAGCTCCCCGTTGACAATGGAGTTATCACTGACAATGGTTACATCTTTGTTTATATCCTCATAAGCCAGGGGCGAACCCTTGACTGTGCCTTCACCATGACTCTCGTCAGTGGTGCCGTTCTGCTTCGTCAACGAGTCGGACTCAATGTTGGCGGTGCGGGTTCCCGCAGGAGCTTCCTGGCCTTCCTTGGTAAAAAATTTCATCTGACTACCTCCACATTTTGGGTTCGCTTAACAGACAGATCGAACGACAGGTCCGGTATGGTACCTGAGGCTGGGTCTGTTGTTTGCTGGTTGTGAACAAGAATCAAGATCCTCCTGCCGGGGGCAACTGTCAGGGGATCGGTTTGTAAACCAGCTCAGATCGCAATGGCGATCCGATGTCACGCGGCGACCGCCTGGGTCGGCGGTGCTTTCCTGAAAAAACTGCTCCTTCGGCAATATGCAGTTCAGGTGTGTCAATATCGCCAAAGATCTGCGCTGTTTCCTTGATTTCCACGCGCTTTTCGGCATTGATGTTTCCATTTACCTGTCCGGCAATAATTAAATGGCCTACCTGAATATCACCGGTGATATGCCCATTCGTGCCGACTGTCAACTTCCGCCCGTTCAAGATGGTCCCCTGAAAAGCACCATCAACAACGGCTGATGTGCCATAGGAAAGGTCGCCACTAATTTCAACTCCCTCACAAATAAAGACGTCGATCTGCTTACCGGCTGTTTTTTTCTTTTTAAACACGCTGTTCGCCCTCACTAACAGGTTTCATGAAATGTCTAATCCAGTAAATGTTCTTTCATTGTGGATGCTATCTGATCGGCATCATGGTTTGATACCGACAGTAAAAAGGCTCTCAATGCTTCGGCCTTGATCGGTTTCCACAAAAAATAGTGGCTGATCTCCCTGCCATTACGATAAATGTCGTACTCGGTTCGGCCGGTCATCATGACGCGCACCATATCCGGGTATTGCTCACTGATACCACTTAGCAACTCGAAACCATCTATACCCGGCATACACATATCAGCAACGATAACGTCGACAGGTATGATTTTAAGGGCGATCAATGCTCCTTCTGCGCTGTCGGCGTAAGTAAATTTCCATTCGTCCGAAAAAGGATGCAGAATCCTTCTCAGGGAATTCAGAATGGGCTTTTCATCATCAACAAACATAACGGACAACGACATGACTCACTCCATCAATAAGGTTTTTTCCGCTGACAGATCGAATCAGTCGGGTCGCGTTATTGCTGGTAGCCCTATATTCTGTCGGCTGCCGTCCATGCAAGAACCCCGCGCGCATCCCGACATAAATCTTCAAGTAACGGTTCATCTTCTACCGGGCAGATATCCGCAACCGCTATCAGGCCGGCAATACCCAATGAGTCAAGAGCTTCCTCATGGCTCTGTCCGGTGACGATGCTGTAGGCATGAACCATCAATGATGTGTAATCCATTGTTTTTAAACCGTCTGTGCGAATACTCGTCAGGTAGCATCAAGATAAGGGCTGCGACACTCATCAAAGCGAACTCTTAAGGCATTAATAATTTTTTCGATCGTTGAGTAGCGGCATTGATGCCCCCTCTCAATCCGGTCGATGGTCTGAACGGATAAACCGGTCATCCTTGCCAGTTCGGCTTTTCCCACGAGCAACTCTTCTCGCCGCATCTTGACGAGGCTTCCTATTTGTTCATCTCTGGTCATATCGACATCCTTCATTTAGCAACAGCGACAGCAACCTGACAAACCCTGATCACATTTTTATCTGTCTGTTTTTTTAATTTTTTTATAGAGCAAAAAGCGAACCTACTTTGGAATCTGCCCAATGAAATTATATTCCTAAATAATTTCATGGCCTTAGATTTGAGGGCGGGAACAGGAAAGGGATCTGGCGCCAAGGAAAGACGAAAGGAGCAGACTATCTTTTCAATATGAAAGGCACTGTTTCGCTGAGAAGACTTTCAAAACAATAGTCCAGAATAAAAGCCCCGGATCGTTGATCAACAATTCACGGCACCTGAAAAACGTTTTAGTGCTCCCCCATTGATTCACTCAGGGTCTTGACTACCGGCTTGGTCAGATATTGTAATACCGTACGTTGCCCGCTCAATATTTCCACCGTGGCATTCATGCCGGGCTGAATATCGAGGTCGCGATCCGGGGTCGCGCTGAAACACCGCCCTTCGGTCCGGACACGAATGCGGTAATAAGGTTGCTCACCCTGCTTCAGCTCATCTTTGAGGGTGTCGGCACTGATAAAAATCAGTTTGCCGGGCAGGTCACCGTAAATAGTGTAATCGTAGGCATCAATCTTGACCCTGGCTTCCTGGCCGATGCTCAGAAAGGCAATATCCCGCGGATTGATGCGGGCCTCGATGACCAGATCATCCTCCAGCGGCACAATCTGCATGACCTCTTCACCTGGGCGGATTACCCCACCGACAGTCGTCACCCGAACATTTTTAACCACGCCCCGTAGCGGCGCGAACAGTTCCGTCTGATCCAGCAGATTTTTGCGCTGGGCCATCTGCTGTTCCACACTGCTCAACTCCGCGGTAATCTGGCTGAGTTCGTTCTGGGCATCCTGAAGATAACCGTTACGCTTGTTGGTGATCTGCGCTGTCAGTTCGGCGACCTGCCGTTCAAGGCGCAGCACTTCGGTCAGGCTGATATCCCCCGACGTTACCAGGGGCTTGTTCATTTCCAATTCCCGCTCGACCAGTTCCCGCACTTTGGCAAAGGCACTCAACTCCTCGTTCAGGGATGAACGGCGCTTTTTCATCAGCTCAAGCTGATTGGCCCGCAAATGGGGGTATTGGTCAAGGAGTACGGGAAAGTCAGGATCTCGATCAAGCACCTCGGCCAGCAGTCGTGCCGCCGAGGCCGAAAGAGCGGCGTAACGGGCCTGGGTTTCCAGAAAAGCGGCTTCGGCGCGGGTACGGTCGATTTGCACCAGCAACTGTCCGGCGTCGACGATATCCCCTTCCGCCACCAGTAAACGCTCCAACGTGCCGCCGTCCTGGGACTGAATCAACTGGGTACGCGAACTGGGGATCACCGATCCCGGTGCCCGGGTAATTTCATCAATCTCCGCCAGATAGGCCCAGCCGACAAACACGGCCAACACCAGAGCCGTCCCCCAGATCACCACCCGCGAGCGCGGCTCCTGGTTGACATCTTCATCAGACACATCCGAGGAACGTAAAAACCAGAACAGTTTCATCGTGCCCCTCCTGCTTGCAACCGAGCCTCACCCGTCTCAACGGCAGCACGGGAGATGGGAGGGGTCCCCCCCTGGGTCTTCTGTTGTAACCCCTGCCCCGTGGTCGGCGTTGCCGGTTTTCGCATCAACGCCAGCACCTTGTCGCGACTGTCGTCCAGAACGATTTTCCCCTCATTCACAACAATGATCCGCTCCACATGGGGCAGAATCGCCGATTTGTGGGTGACAATGATCAACACGGTCTCTTTAGGCATTTCCTTGAACAGATGATCCATCACCCGCCCCTCAAGCGGGGAGTCCATGGAGGCCGTCGGTTCATCGAGGAGCAGGATACGCGGGCGCATGATCAGCAACCGGGTCAGCCCCACCAACTGGCGCTGTCCACCGGACAGCCCCCGCCCTCCTTCGGCGATCATCAGTTCCAACCCTTGGGGATGACCGGCAATGACCTTGTCCAGACCGGTCAATTGGGCCGCCCGCAGAATCCGGCTGTCACTCGGAGTCGGCAGCCCGAGGGTCAGATTTTCCCGCAGGGTGCCGTTAAACAACCGTACATCCTGGGGGAGATAGCCGATGTGCTCACGCAGAAAGTCCGGGGCCAGCTGCTCCATATCGATACCGTCAAGAAAAATCGCACCGTTCTGGGGCTTGTAGAGCCCGGAAAGAAGCTTGACCAGGGTTGATTTACCGGAACCGACCGCCCCCACCACGGCAATCCGCTCACCACCTTTGATCTGCAAACTTTCCACCTGTAGCGCCGGACGCTCCTGAATATAACCAAAGCTTGTCTGATCAATCCGCAACTGACCACTGCACCTCTCAGGGACCACCAGACGGCTGTCGTCAAGCCGGTCACTGGGGATTTTCATGATATTATCCAGAGCTTCAAGGGCAATTTTGGCGTTACTCCACTGGGACACCATCTGCGGAATCTGGGCGATCGGGCTCAGGGCTCGCCCAGCGATAATCGAGCAGGCAATCAGCCCCCCCATGGTCAGTTGCCCACTGGTGATGGCATAAGCCCCTACGGCAATCATGCCAACGTAATTGACCTGCTGGATCGACTGGGACAGATTGGTCGCGCGGATCGACACCTTTTTCAGCAGGATGTCGTTTTCTGCCAGGGAGACTGTCAGGTCACGGTAACGATCATTCATCTTCCAGCCGGCACCGCAGGCCTTAATCGACTCGATCCCGTCGATGGCTTCGATAAGCAGTCCGTTCTTACGGTTCGATTCATCCATCTGGCGACGGGTGTACTCTTTGATCTTGCGACTGACGATCAGCCCGGAAAATACCGCAACCGGTACCATCACCGTCGGCACCAGGGCCACTATCCCACCAACCAGAGCAATAACGCCGATAAAAAACAGGGCAAAGGGAGCATCGGCGAGAATAAACAGGGTCGATGAGGTCATGAAGTTACGCACTGCTTCAAAATGACGGATCTGCGAGGCGAAGGTTCCCACCGTCCCCGGCCGGGCATCCATCCGGATATCCAGGGCCTTGCCGAAAAACACCCCGGCCAGTTCGATATCGATCTGCTTGGAAGCCCGTTCGACAATATGGGCTCGTGCCTGCTTCATCATGAATTCCAGGCCAATGGCCAGCACAACGCCTATCGTCAGGACCCACAGGGTGGCAAAACCGCTGGTCGGCACTACCCGATCATAGACCTGCATGGTATACAGGGCGGCAAACAGCGCCAGACTGCTGATCACAAAGGTCGCAAAAACCCCTTCGAGAAACACCCGCCGCTGTTTGCGCACGGCAAAGGCAAACCAGTCACCGGCACTCTCGGGAGCCTTAGCGCCGATGTGGAGCTTGTCGGGTTTGACCCGCAAGCGCAGCCACTGCCCTTGCGCCAGTTCGTCGGCAGCAAGCTCCAGAGTCAGACCGTCGCAGTCTTCGGCAGTGCAGGCCCCACTGCTGAGACGGCCACGAATCAGATAAGCAGCGCCGCGCTCAGTGGTTTCGCTGTAAGGAGCGACCCAGATCAGGGGGAAGTCGCGCTGGGTGAGTTCGCCCCCCACAACAGTGCGCACCAGTCCCCGTCGAAAGCGTGCCAGCCACATTTCCCGCATCTGCTCAGCAACCGGCAGATGCGCCAGTTCGGCACCATCGCGACTGTGTTCGAGCATACTGAAGCGATGAGCCGGCACCGCCTCCCCCTGCAGGGCCGCCAGCCGCTGCAGCAGCATGGCCAGTTGGTCCGCCAGACTGATGGTTTCAGTTTCCTCACCGGTATTCGCCGGCCTCGGAGCTACGTTGGATGCGGTGCTTTGCCTTCCGTGAATGCCTGTATCCGGGGCAACTTTATTGTGAATCGTCATAAGCGCTCTTCCAGGTTATGTTCGTTAAGTTCGCCGGTCCATAGCAGCAGGCGAACCTGTGCCAGCTGCAGCGGGTATACAAGGTCGGTCAGGGCATAATGAGCCTGGGCTTTTTCTCTCTGGACATTCAGGACATCGAGCCAGCTTTTACGCCCCACCTGAAACTGACGGAGATAGGATTCGACGATCTCATCAGCATCAACCAGCATCTGCCGAACCGCTGGTTCCTGCGCACGTAAACTCGTGATTTCTGCATGGAGATGTTGAACCGTCGTGCGCAGTTCCCGTTCGTGAGCCGCAATCCGGTCGTATGAGGCCTGATTCCGGGCATGGGCGGCCTGAACCCTGGAATAGCTTGACAACCCCGCACCAAGTTGCAGTTGCAATCCGACATAGGTTCGATCGCGGCTCATCCCGGAGTAGCTGGTATCCCCGAAGACCCGCTCATATCCGGCCACGACGGCCGGAAAAACCTGGGAACGCTGAAGCTTGATATCTGCAGCACTTTGGCGCGATTGAGCGGTAAATCGGCGGCGGGTGGGTGAATAATCAAGAGCGCGATCTTCAAAATCGGTCGAATTGTTCATTTCAAAGGACATTTGTCCAGGCGCAAGGACATTGCCGATTGACCGATTGACGATCTGTTCCAGGCGGGTACGGGTCATGGCCAACTGCCGTTCGGTCGTCAGCCGTTCATTGACCGCCTGATGCAGACGCGACGCAGCCAGGGTTTGGTCGGCTGTCGGATTGACCTGGGCAACGACCCGTCGCCGGATCGTATCGAGTAAACGACGGTGTTCCGTCTCATTATCCAGGGCAATTTGCAGCCGGTCCTGCAGCCGGGCCAGCTCATAAAAAGCGGAGGCTGTTTCCTCCAGCAACTCTAGACGGGTTTCGCCTAGTGCAGCATCGGCATCGGCCCTGGCAGCACTGGAATAATCGATCTCTCCGGTAATCCGTCCTGCCGTCCACAAGGGCTGTTCAATCCGCAGTACCGCCTGGGAATCACCACCCCCCACCAGCTGTGTGGTTACCCCAACCGACGGGAAGCGGCCCCAGCGTGCGCTCTGCAGATCACTGTCAGCGGCCCGCAGCTCGCTCTGTCGCAAGCGCACGCTCGGATGCTGGGCCAAAGCCTCCTGTAACAAGGATGGCAGGGTTTCAGCGGCCACGGCTGGGTGTGGTGCGCCAAAAAGAGTCAACCCAAACAAACAAACAGCTAAAATCTTTGACATGATATCCCTTGCCTTAATAAGCCGGTAACTATCGAGCTATTGATCCATCGCGTTTCGCCCACGCCGCCGGATCTGGGTACCGCGACAAGGGGTCAGCCGCCTTGGCAGCATGCCTGACCATCGCGCTCGCCCGTCTGATCAGTTCAATGCCAGGTCACCAAATGCTTCCCGCATCGGTCCAAGCCACGGTTCGTAGTTGCGCCACTGCTCCATCGCATCACGGTAAATAGGCCGACGCACCTGTTCTGAACTAGGGGTCTGCACCGCCCGCTCCGTTTCCCAGTAGCGCAGACACCGATTCTCGAACGGCACACGACAATACTTGATCAGGCGGCGGATCTCTGTTTCCGTGTCATCCACCAGCGTTTCATACTGGATATGATAAATGCGCCCCGGCAACACTACGTCGAAGTGAGCCATCAGGTCGGCATAGGCCAGATAATAACGGGCGATGTTCTGCTGATCGTAGGCATGATCCACGCCCTGGCCAAAGTTCATTTTGAACAGGGCAAACCCCGCCGCCATCGGCTTACGTCGGATGTCGATAATTTTCGCGTTCGGCAGAAGCAGGTGGATCAACCCGGCGTACATCCAGTTACTGGGCATTTTGTCGATGAACAACGGTCGCTGCGTCTTGCGCTCTTCGCGGGTCATGCTGAGATATTTCCGCCCCAGCAGCGCACTTTCAGCTGCCGACAGATCACGCAACAGGGCGGCATTGATCCCCTGTTCCTGACCTTTTGCCCCGATACCGCCGAAATCACGACCGATGTGCAGCATGTCTGTCAGTTCCCTGGTTCCCTCAATGCGGCTGTGGCTGGCCAGGATCTGTTCGGTCAGGGTCGTCCCGGCCCGGTGCAGACCCACGATGAAAACCGGATCTTCAGCCGGATCACCCCAACCATCGCGCTCGCTGAAGAATTCCTTGGTAAACAATTCTTTTACTCCGGCGACATACTCTTCCAGCGGGTCGATGGCATAATTTGTCTGGCCATGCCGGATATGGTTAGCGGCAGCGTAGTTGCTGAACGAAGCCGCGAAGTTCTTCTGATCCTCATAAGCCTTGCCGAGGGTGAAGTTGATATGGTAACGGTCGTCTTCGGCCAGATCGGACCGCTCCAGCTGTGCTTCCATCAGCGCGATATCCTCATTCGTGAAGACCGCCAGTTTCATGTTCGACAGCGCGTGCCAGGCCGCTCCATGTCCAGGAGCCAGCGCTATGGCCCGGCGGTATGCATCAACCCCCTGCTGCTGCCGACCCAGGGTTTTCAGCGCCAGAGCATAATGCATCCAATCGTGGGCCTGGCCGGGATTGGCAGAAAAATAACGTTCGTAGGTATCGATTGCTTCCTCGAAACGATTGGCCGTCGTCAACAGGCTGGCATGCAATACCAGATAGCCAGGCTGATTCGGGACTCGTGCCACCAACGCCGCACTCAGCTTCAGGGCCGCTTCCGCATCCCCGGCATGGCGCAGATATCGCATCAGTTGCTGCTGACCGGGCAGGAACCCGGGAGCTAACTCGACCACCCGTTCCATCAGCCGGCGCGCTTCATGGTCGCGTTCCTGTTTATCCGCTGTATCGGCCAGCAATCCAAGGGCGGTGAGATCTTCCGGAAGAATCCGCAGATACTGCTCCAGAATCGCCCGTGCGCGCTCCAGGTCATTACTTTTCAGCGCCGTCATGGCATCGCGGATCGCCGGTTGCGCCAGCGACATTTTAAGGATGTCAATATAGGGATCTTTTGCCGCATCATTTTTCATGGGTTCGGCCACCTGCTCCAGTCGCGCATTGACCGCTTCGCGCAGATGGTTCATTTTCAGGCGCAGCGCTGCCAGGGTATCGCGTACTGCCTGGTCGGCACCGATACTCGTCAGCGCTGGTTTGGCGCACAAGAAGTCAAAGGTTTCGACGATTGCTGTTCTGCTTGCACCGGGTTCGTGCATCCGGGCCGCATGCAGTGCCAGCTTGACCGCTCGGATATAGAGAGTATCATCTTCCATCAACACCTTGATAAACTTGACCCATTGGTGCAGATCTTTTTTATCCGGCGAGGCGAAAAAATGATCCTTCATCGCTGCCGGCGGATCGAACAGAAAACCGCCCTCGTTCAGTTGCTCGGCAATTCCGCCACTGTTCATCGCCAGTACCGGCACCCCGGCCAGCAGGGCTTCGGCGATGACGCGGCCTGCTGCTTCAAAACACAAAGACGGAACCAGCAGCAGAGCTGCTTCCTGATAAATTTTTGCAATATCATCGGTTGCCGGTTGCCAGTCAATCGTATCAAGCAGGGTCAGATCGACCCCCTTTGCCTCCCAGTCGGCACGCCCCCAGCGGCTTTCCACGGCCCTGAAGCGGATATCCGGAGTCAGTGCCCCGGCCTGGCCGACAATATTGAGAAAGAATAGTCCCCCCTTGGCTGGTTCGGGATTGACCATGGTCACGTAACGCTGGCGGCGCGTCGAGATACGTACCGGGTCAAGGTTACGACTCCCTTCGAATAATTGTGCGACGGGGTTATGTACAACCCGTCCTTCAATGCCTTTTTTGTCCCGATACAGTTTAACCAGAGCCCGTGACGGCATCAGGAAGTCATCGATATACCGGAAATTGCAACCATCACGCATGGCATAGCCGGCACTGGCCAGGTAAAACACCGTCCGCGCACCGCGTTGCTGCGCCTGCGCCAGCAGCGGTTGCAGCGCCTCGGAGGAGTAGGTCAGCACGATATCGGGCTTGAGCTGCGCCAGCAGCTCTTCGGCCATATCGCGATAAGCTCGAAACTCCCAGGGGCGTAGTGCCCGGTGCCGGGTTGAACTGGTAACGAAAATTTTCTGCCGCAGCTGCGAGACTGCAACATTCACTGTTGTACCAGTATGAACAGCTGGATCGAGTTCAGGATATGCCTCGGCGAGGGGGTATTCATCGTCGCCATCGAACAACGTCATTGTTGCCGCATGACACGCCCAACCGTTCTGTCCAAGGGTCTGTAATATCGCCAGAGCACTCTGCGCCGCACCACTTTTACGATCGAGCAGGCAGGCTTCGGAAAGAAAGAGACAGGTTTTGGTTTTCTGGTTAGATATCAACTGCTTTTTCCTTTTAAAATAACCCTGTCAACGTCAGGTTAAAACCTCACCAAAAAGAATGTTGACGATATTGTCTGCAGCATCTTCAGCTGTCAAACGTGAGCCGTCGATGCGAATCTCAGGACACTCAGGGGCTTCATAGGGTGAATCAATCCCGGTCAAATTGTTCAGTTCGCCGCTCCCGGCTTTGGCATACAACCCCTTGGGGTCCCTCTGTCGGCAGATGTCCAGTGGGGTGTCGATAAAAATCTCGACAAATTCCCCCTCATCCAGTAATTCCCTGGCCAGGAGCCGCTCATTTTTAAAGGGGGAAATAAACGCGGCCAGTACGATCAGGCCGGCATCAACAAACAGCCTGGCGGTCTCTGCAATCCGGCGGATATTCTCGACCCGGTCTGCAGCGGTAAATCCAAGATCGCGGTTCAAACCATGACGGACGTTGTCTCCATCAAGCAAATAGGTATGTTTGCCGAGAGAATGGAGCTTTTGTTCGACCAGATTGGCAATAGTCGTTTTTCCGGCACCGGAGAGCCCGGTAAACCAGAGTACCATCGGCTTCTGGTCTTTCATGCGGGCGCGGTTGCGCTTGTCGATAGCGATGGTCTGCCAATGAATATTGGTGGCCCGACGTAATGGAAATTCCATCATGCCGGCACCGATTGTCGCGTTACTCAAGCGATCAATCAGAATAAAATTACCGGTGTGTCGGTTTTCCTCATAGGGGTCGAAAGCAATCGGTCTGGAGATACTGATCGTACATATCCCGATCTCATTCATGTCAAGGGTCTTACCTGGCTCCAGGCACAGGGTATTAACATTGACCTTATGCTTCATCTCAGTGATCTGGGCGGTCACGGAGGCTGACCCGGCTTTCAGCAGATATCGGCGTCCCGGCAACAGAGGGTCTTCATGCAGCCAGACAACCCTGGCTTGAAACTGATCGGCACAAGCTGGTTCGCAGGTCGGATGACTGAGCATGTCGCCGCGACTGATATCGATTTCATCGTCCAGACAGAGGGTCACGGCCTGCCCGGCAACAGCGACATCCTGATCTCCATCCATACTGACAATACGTGATACGTTAGTGGTGCGTCCCGACGATGACACGACAACAGGGTCACCCGGCCTGATGGTCCCTGCAGCCAGGGTGCCGCAAAAACCACGAAAATCGTGGCTTGGCCGGTTCACCCACTGAACCCGCATCCTGAACGGCTGCTGGGCGGAATCGTCATTGATTTCTACCTGTTCAAGATAGTGAAGCAGGCTCGGCCCCTGGTACCAAGTCATTTTTGCAGCGGCAGTATCATCGGCAACGTCGCCCCTGAAACCGGTAGCTACCGGCGGCAACGGATTGATAACATTGTCACCTCTTAAAGCCGACAAAGGAATAAAGGTGACTTCATCAACATTGAGGGCGCTGACGATTTGCCGGTAATTATGGCAAATAGCATCAAAACATGCCTGATTGTAGCCAACCAGATCCATTTTGTTGACGGCAACCACAATCTTTTTGATTCCTACCAGAGAAACCAGGTAACTGTGGCGTCTGGTCTGGGTCAGCACTCCCT
Organism: Pelovirga sp. C15f; assembly: GCF_057178085.1. Taxonomy (NCBI): domain Bacteria; kingdom Pseudomonadati; phylum Thermodesulfobacteriota; class Desulfuromonadia; order Geobacterales; family Geobacteraceae; genus Pelovirga; species Pelovirga sp. C15f. The sequence continues at coordinate 53,820 of NZ_JBXUCV010000008.1, read as the reverse complement.
TACGTGCATCGATCAGGATCACCGCAACATCGGCCGTCGATGCCCCGGTCACCATATTACGGGTGTATTGCTCATGCCCCGGGGTGTCGGCAACGATAAACTTGCGCTTGTCGGTCGAGAAAAATCGGTAAGCGACATCAATGGTAATCCCCTGCTCTCTTTCCGCCTGAAGGCCATCGAGCAACAGGGCATAATCGATCTCATCACCCTGGGTTCCAAGCTTTTTGCTATCAGCAACCAGCGCCGCCAGATGATCTTCAAAAATGAGTCTGGAATCCCATAAGAGCCTTCCTATCAGGGTACTTTTTCCATCGTCGACACTGCCGCAGGTGATAAAACGCAGCAGATCTTTGCGGTGTTGCGTCTTTCGACCGGCAGGAGCACCCGTTGCCATCGGGCTTGATGGATAGGCCATCAGAAATACCCCTCCTGCTTCTTCTTTTCCATCGAACCGGCCTGATCATGATCAATCAGCCGCCCTTGTCTTTCACTGGTGCTGGTCAGCTGCATTTCCTCGATAATATCCGGCACTGTTGCGGCGGTTGATTCAACAGCAGCCGTCAGGGGGTAACAGCCAAGGGTCCGAAAGCGCACGGATTTCATTTCAACACGTTCACCGGGCTGCAGCGCCAGGCGAGCGTCATCAACCATGATCATCAGACCGTTCCGCATGACCACCGGGCGCTCTTGCGCAAAATAGAGCGGAACAACAGGAATATGCTCCTGGTCGATATATTGCCAGATATCAAGCTCCGTCCAGTTGGACAGAGGAAAGACGCGGATACTCTCCCCCTTGTTGACCCTGGTATTGTAGATATTCCACAGCTCCGGGCGCTGGTTTTTAGGATCCCAGCGATGGGTATCGGTTCGAAACGAAAAGATCCGCTCTTTGGCCCGGGACGTTTCCTCATCACGCCTGGCACCACCAAAAGCAGCGTCAAACCGGGATAAATCAAGAGCCTGTTTAAGCCCTTCCGTTTTAGCCAGATCCGTGTAGATTCCACTGCCGTGGACAAAAGGATTGATGCCCTGCCTAAGCGCCTCCTGATTGGTATGTACCCTCAGCTCAACACCATATTCAGCAGCCATACGGTCGCGGAAAGTGATCATTTCCTTAAATTTCCAGGTGGTATCGATGTGCAACAGCGGAAAGGGTAATTTCGCCGGGTAAAACGCCTTGCGTGCCAGATGCAGCATTACCGAGGAATCCTTGCCGATGGAATACAGCATTACCGGATGATCACATTCGGCAATCACCTCACGCATGATGTGGATACTTTCAGCTTCAAGTTGTTTTAAATGGGTTAAGTTCATCTATCGTGAATATCTGTTGCATTCAGAGGGGGCGCGGAAAGGAAAAAACAACGCCGCCTGTTCAGAGGCGGCGTTGTTTGACGAAAACATGACAAAAAGTTATGCAGGAATCATATATGTAAAATCGACTCCTTCGAAGTCAGTAGAGCTGAATTCGCCACCGATGGTATCGACCAGAGCCAGCAGACTTAACTCATAAGCCTCAACCGTATCATCTCCTGTTGTGCTCTGCTCATGCACCCAGATCGCTGTTTGTGAACTGTCATCTGCTGCGTTGACCGCGAAAATACTGGTGTTGAGGGCACCGTTATCTGTTGCCTCGCCGTCAAAATCGAAAACTTTATTCAGCAGATCAGCAATGGCGTTAGCGTTGTCCAGGTCGGCAGCAGTCACCGACTTGGAATTGACAGTATTTTGACCCGCTGACACGAGACCATATTCATCTAAGCTAAGGTTAAAATCGTTCCAGGCGTAGAAGGCTTCTACATCCCCGGAGATGAGGCTGTCCGCCAAATCACCGTCCACTGCAATCTTGTCAATCTCTACCTGGAAGTTGCTGATGATATCGGCTTCATCACTACCACCGAACAAGCTGGTGGTTGTCGCCTCATCCCAGTCATAGGCTTCAATCCCTTCTGCCTCCTCGGTGACATCGAAATCACCGCTGGTGGTGTCGGTGTCGGCCAGCTCACCTACCACCGCGCCGGCGGTGCTGGTCTGGTCGATCTTGTCGGCATCGGTCGTTGTCGATGTGCCGTCGGAGTAGTACAGGGTGTCGGTGCCGGCTTCTTCGGTGTAATAACCATCTGCAACACCTTCCAGGTCGCTGTTGTCATCCGGGTTTTCGACATCCTGCGCCACGCCGTCCGCTCCACTCAGCGGATCATCCCCGTAGAGATCGTCATCATCAGCCGGGTTGGTGACCTCTTGCACAATACCTGCCGCACCGGTCAGGGCGCTGTCCCCCAGGTAATCGTCATCATCATCCGGATTGGTGACGATCTGATCCTCCGGATCGGGGTCGATGCCTTCGACCGTTTCATTGGTCACCTCCAGGCTATCGTCGGTCGAATCATCGTCGTTCAGGGTGTATCCGTCCGCACCAGTTACAGCCTTGCCGGAACCGTCCGTAGAATTGACCACAACAGTACTCGAATCGGTGCTGTCAGCAATATCGTCGACACCCGGGTCGATCACTTCAAGGATGGCTGCGACCGGGCTGACCTGGTTGCCACCATCTGTCGTGACTGCAACGGTCACCTCATCGAGCAGACCGAAGCCGCGAGTATCAGCGACAAAGGTGAGCATATTGGTAGTCTGTGCGTTCGCCGCAGCGGTCAGGTCGAGGTAGCTGCTAGTGGCAGCCTGGTGGTCGGCGATGGTTGCGCTCAGCAATGCGGCGATGATCCCTTCGGACCGGTCCCCGGTGATGCCGTCGAGCAGAGCCTGATCTATGGTCAGAGTGGTGGTGATGTCATCCAGAGTGATGCTGATGCTTTCGCCGAGGATGTCGTCCGAATCCAAATAGGTGTTGCTGAACTGGATGGTCACCTCATGCCTGGAGCCATTGATGTAGGGGGTCGTCAGGGTCAGGTCGCCAACCTCCATGGTGTCGACACCGCCAGCCGCGCCGCTGAGCAGCAAACTGTCACCGGAAACCTCGACCGTACCGACAGCGGCGGCAATGGCTTGGTCCTGCGGAACGGTTTCAGTACCATCACGGAGCGCAATAATCCGGTCCGCCAGGTTCTGGATGCTGGCCGATTTGCTGTCGGCCATGTCGGCAGTGACGGTGACCCCGGCGATTTTTACACTCAATGTCCCCTGGTTGCCGTCATCGCCCGTGACGTAGAAGTTCTCGTCACTCGTCGCAGAGAAGTCCAGCTCGGTCACCTGCGTCACCGCCGCGACATTGGCGGTTGCCGAATCAATACTGAAGCTGTCCGCACCGACATCGGCAGCGGTCAGGGTGATGGTGGTGCCGGAGACGGAGACCTCGCCGATAGTGCCTTGCAGGCTTGGATTATCTTGATCCGCATTTTCGGGATCTTGATCAATCGCATCCTGAATAGCGTCGGCCAGAGCCTGAACACTGACGCCGTCTTTTTCGACAACAGCATAGTTACCGAAAATGAAGCCACCCTCAGGGCTATCAAAGGCCAATGTCGTGGACCCGGAATAGCTGCTATCAATCTCGTAACCCGAAGCAAGAGTCTGGTAGAATATGCCATCAGCATCAATTCCAGCATCAGCAATAGCTGCAACATTATCGATAAGATCCGTACAAACTGCGCTGATCGGATCGCCGTCGTATTCATCCCAATCGATTGTTACAGTATCACCTTCAGGGGAGAGCAGAACCAGGTCTGCTACATTTGGCACTTCACTTGCAAAAGTAACACTATCGGTCAGGGCAACTGAAGCTGTATATGTCACCATCTGACCTTCAACCATATCCGCACTGATGGTCACCCCGTCAATGGTCACACTCAGTTCACCGCCATCGTAGTAATCATCGGCCGAAGAGCTGAACGCAACCGTCGATTCCTGCTTGGTGCCGGTGGTGGAAATTTCGGCGTCGGTGATGGTGAAGGCGATGTCATCACTGGCGGTTGGTGCAGTCAGGGTGATGGTGCCGTCAGAGGCGGCGGAGACGCTGCCGACAATGCCGTCCAGAACGCCGCCTTGTGCGGTTTCGGTTGTCAGCTTGGTCACCAGCGCGGCAATGCTGCCTGAGGCGCTGGCGGCGACCATGGTGGCAACAACCGGAATGTCCGCCGTTCCATCGTTGATCGTCACGGTCATGGTGCCGCCTTCGTAGTAATCGCTATCGGTGGTGCTGAACTGCGCGGTGGCGATCTGCTTGACGCCCTGGTAATCGAGGGTGACGTCGGAAATCTTGAAGGTTTCTTTGCCAGCAACTGCGGCGGTCAGGGTGATTTCGCCGGTCGAGCTGTCGTAGCTGGCCGATTCCAGTATGCCGGCCAGATCTGCTGGTACAGCTGGTGTAATCACATCTCCATCGGTTCCGCTGGCAGAGAATTCCTGGTCATCGTCTGTGAACCAGTCAGCCCCATGATCGTTGATGGTGAAGGACAAAGATGTGCCAGATCCACTTCCTTCGCTGGTAATGACGATATCGTCGGCATTACCATCACCATCAGCATCTCCAAGAGCAACGGATGAGATTCCATCTATATTCCTGATAAAAGCAAGAAAATCTTTCAACTCTGCGTCCTGGTTAGCATTACCGAGAGACGAATCATTGTTTGCCAGATAATTGTAAGAAGTCCCTGGCATAAAATAGCCGGAGTAGAAAGGATAATAGCCGGAGTAGCCAGGATAATAGCCGGAGTAGCCAGGATAATAGCCGGAGTAGCCAGGATAATAATAACCAGGAACTTCGTTTGTTTCACCATTCCAAGTTACCGTATCAGACAGAGATGATCCGCCAGAGTCGATTGTGTAACTCAAAGTGAGCTTATCAGAATGGATTTTTGTTGATTCTGTGAAGTTACCGATGATCTTAATTACCGCTGGGGTATCCTCTGTCCTAACTTCAGTGACCCCGATAATATGGTCGTTGATGGCATCGACCAGGGCTTGAGAGGTGGCGGCGGCGGCATCTACGCCTGCCTCCTTACGATTCAGTGTGAATTTTTTTAAACCACCATCATTATACGGTATACCATTTACCGAAGATGGGTACATATTGGCAGCAAGTGATAAATAATCCAATGTATAACCAACTTCTGTTTCAATCCTGATCATTCCGGCATCGTCACCAGCAGCAACAATTTCAGCAGATTTAATCTGGTCGAGCCCACTGAGGAAAGCCATGTAGGTGCCAATGGTATCGGTGTCGTAATCAACGGAACTCGTATCAATTTCTGTATAGGAAGTTCCATCACCAATACGGATGCTATATGGGCCCGCGTGAAGTGTCATATCACTCGTAACAGCAGCTTCCCCTTGGACATACCAGATTTCACCACTGCCTTCCGCCATATCCGCCGAAACCGTCAACTCGACATCATCGGCAGTCCCCAACTCACCGTCATCGCCTGCGCCAGTAATGGTCGCATACACCTTGCCGCCGTCGTAATAAACCTCGGCACCGCGAGCGGTAGCGCTGTCATCAACTGTTTCGCCGTCGGTGAAGGTGGTGTCGTAAGTGGCGTCGCTGTCCAGACTGATGGTGGCAATCTGCTGCACACCGGCGTAGTCCAATGTCGCGCTGACATTGAAGGTTTCGACGCCCGGCTCGGCGGCGGTGAGGGTGATGGTGCCGTCGTCGCCGACGCTGGCGCTGCTGAGCAGGTCGTCTAGGTTGTCGGTGCTGTTGGTGATGGCGGTGTTGATGGCATCGGCCAGGGCGGCGGTGGTGGCGTCGGCAGCGGAAACGGGTGGAATTCGTTCACTTCCGGAATAATTAAGAACGTTACTGGAGGCCACAAGCCCCATTTCGCTCAAGTGGAAATCTGCAACGCCCAGACCGTCTTCCATCGTAATAACAAGATTGGAGGCTGTTTCTTCTGCATTGTTCTCAATGGATGCATCAGACACACCCGCTAAGGCACCAAGCCAATCCAGGAAGTTCCCCAGCGTATCAGCATCTATCGCAATAGAGTTCAAGGTAAGGTAGTCGGTGTAATCAGTATAATCGTATGTCTCCCCGGAGACAGTGAACGAGAATGGATTCCCTCCCTCCAGGTAAGCGGGATGCAAGGTCAGAGCCATGCCGGTCGTTACAAAACCCTGTGCGAACACAGCCAGCTTGGCGTTAATCCCCTCCACCATATCCGCACTGACCGTGACCGCATTCTCGGTATCGGCATGACCATCGGCGTCAACCGGGGTAATGGTCGCATAGACCTTGCCGCCGTCGTAATAAACATCGGCAAAGTCGTCATGGTCGGCAGCGGTGTCATCGGCGTAGCTGGTATAGCTGGTCGCATCGTCCAGGTCGATGGTCGCGGTCTGCAGCACCCCGGCGTAATCGAGGCTGGAGGTGACGGTGAGCGGGGAATCGGCTTCGCTTTTGGCGGTGAGGGTGAGCGAAGGCAGGTCAGCCATGACCGCATAGCTCATTCCATCCGCTGTTGTCACGTTATAGATTGAGGCCACGGTGATCGTCCCTGCGTCCTCATCGGCGGTGACGGTTATATCCCCGGTGGTGAAGTTCGTGTTCGCGTCAACCCGGTCCTGCAACGCGGCGGCAGCAGCGGTGAGGCTTTCAAATCCGTAGTAACTGGAATAGCTTGTTCCGGCCAGTTCTTCCGCCGCCACTAAACCGGTACCAACCGAGAAATAATTTCCGCTCACAACAAAAGCATCGGTCGTCAAATAAACAGACTCACCCTTAACGTATTCGTCGAAGGTCATGACCAAAGCCGTGGTGCTTTCACTGGAAATGACCGCTTCTTCGCCTGAGGGCGCGGTGGCCTGCACGGCGCTTTCCAGCGCCCCGGCAACGGCTGCAGAATAGTCAGTGTCATCAACATCCGTGATCGCTTGAATCCGAGTCACTTCGTCAACCAGCGCCTTAACCGAGGCTGCGGCGTCACCAGCAACCATATCGACACTGATTTCTTCGTCGTTGATAGTGACGCTCAGCGTACCGCCGTCGTAATAGTCGGCATCGTCGTCGCTGAAGCTGACCGTCACCTCCTGCTGGGCGCCGTTCTGGTCGATCTGGGCGCTTACCACCGTGAAGCTCGGGATGTCGTCGGCAGTATCCGGTATTGCAGCTGCGGTAATGTTGATCACGTAATTATCGCTGCTGTTAACTGCAGCGGTGATCGATCCGTTCACACTGGTATCGGCGTTGATGGCGCTCACCAGGGCGGCGACCGAGCCGGTCATGTTCACCGAGCCATCTTCGTTGTACAGCACATCGGCGCTGACGGTAACGTCGGTATCGCTGTCGTCATCCGGGGTCAGATCGAGAGTGACACTCAGCTCACGATCAAACTCTGTGCTGTTATCGTCGTTGGTGGCGGTGGGCCAGTCGGCGCTGTCACTGCTGAACTCGACGCTGTACCGGGTTTTGGTTCCGGCGTGGTCGATAGCGGTTTCGACATCGCCACCGGCGGTGACGGTGAGGTTGGTGGCGCTAAGGCCGGTCAGAGTGAGGACTTCGTCGCTGACGGCGACGGTGGCGAGCAGGGCGTCGGCGTTAACGATCTGAGTGGCCATCGTGGCAGCAGGGTCTGTATCACTTTTATCATAGCTCAAGTAGTTTTTGTACGTTGTTGCTTCAACAGCGATAAGCTTATTATCGTCGTCAAGGTAGTAAGACTCGCTGGTCAGAACAAAGGTCTCACCGGGGTAGAGTGGATTAGGGGGGGCACTAAATGCAGCTTCTTTGCAGAGGTCGGTCAATGAAAGAAACAGATATCCTTCGGGCACCGTATAGGTACCATCTGCCGCAAGGTCTGCCGCCGTCACCGGAGTTCCCTCATCGGTAGAAAGAGAAAACTTGGTGCCGATCACAGCACTCGACACATCCACAGGCACCAGCTCGGCATTGATTTCAGACGCCAGCCCATTTAACGCCGCTTCGATATTTCCACTTTCTTTGGCGGTGACGGTATGGCTGATTTCGGTACCATTGATGGTGACGGTGAGGACTGCGCCTTCGCGGTAGTCATCGGTATCGGTGGAGAAAGTCACCGTGGTCACCGGCAGGTGCTGACCATCGTAAACGGTCTGGTAGACGACGGTGTCGGCGGAGCTGTCGTTGTAGGTCAGGTTGATAGTGTCGGCACCCAGGCCGCCGACGATTTCGGTGGTGCCATCGAAGGAATTGATAGTGTCATCGCCCTCGCCGGCTTCGACTCGAATAAAGTCACTGTCGCCGGAGTAGTCGAACAGCTCGATGTGGTTGTCGAGTTCGTTGGCGGTAATCAGGGACGGCGCTTCAAGGGCACCAAGGCGGGCGGCAAGGGCTGCCAACTGACCGGCAACCGAGCTTAAATCGGTCGGATCACCGAGTCCGGCACCTTCAAGGACTTTGACTGCATCGCTCAAGGCTTCTATGGTGGTGTAATCCCCTGTTTCGAGGGTGCCTTCTAGAGCCGAAATTTCACTTTGGACATAGGTGACAACGGTATCGGTCAGACCATCCAGAGTGTCTTCAATAGCATCAAGACGAGCATCAAAGGTTTCGGACAAATCTTTAGCCAGAGTTTGCAAGTCGGAGATGGAATCGCCCAGACTGGTCAATTCGGTGCTGAGACCACTGATATCGGCAACTTCGAGGCCATCGATGGCGGTTTGCAGGTCGGCGATCTGACCTTCCAGATCAGTGACGGCGGCGGCAACGGCGGATTCGATGGCCAGATAGAGACCGGTGGCGGCAACATAATCATCGTCACCTACCGTGCCGCTGGCTGGCGCCCCAACCTCGGCCACCAGGTCACTGACATCACTGCCCGTCGCAGTCTCAAGCGCGGTAATCGCGGCCTGAAGACCGGCGATGGACGCGGTGGTGGCTGTTCCACCGTTGTCGGCGGAATCATCAATCAACGCGGCAATATCAGCTTCGTTGCCTGCGATGGCGGTTTGCAGGGTGGCTATTTCTCCATCGATGTATTCTTTGACCGTGTCGGTGATACCGGCAAGTTGCCCTTCCACGGCGTCAAGACGGCCATCAAAGGTGTCGGACAGCTCTCCGGCCAGATCCTGCAACGCAGTCAGTGCAGCCGACAGTCCGGCGATGGACGCGGTGGTGGCTGTTCCACCGTTGTCGGCTGAGTCATCAACCAGCGCGGCAATATCCGCTTCATTGCTGTCGATCTGCTCCTGAATGGCTGTCTCAAGATCACTGATCAGGCCAGCCAGTTCCGGGATGGAGGGATAAGTGACGTCATCGAGAGCAGCCTGGAGTTCGGTAGCATCCCAACTCTCATCCAGCTCAACACCTTCGGCAACCTTAATGGTATAGCTGGTGCCGATCAGAACCTGATCCTGAGCTTGAGCGACAAAAACCTCCAGGGCATCAGCCTCTTCGACACTGGTCACGATAATCGTCACTTCGCCATGGCCGGTCACACTGGTGATAGAGGGAGCAGCAAGGAACTGAGCAACAGACAATTCGAGCCCGGAGTTCACGACAAAAGTGGTTCCGGCAGGCAGTTCAATTCCGAGAACGTTGAGGGTTCCGGCGACAACCTCGATTTCACTGAAAGCACTGATGGTACTTGCAGGATCGAGGGTCACAACATCGTTAGGGTCACCGTCAGAAAAATCGAAGACCAGCCGGTGTGCATCGTTATCGGTGGCCAGGCCTGCTGTCTTGATGGTCAGGGTGCGTGCGTCCCCTTCTACATCATCAATCGTAAATACGACTGTCTCTACGCCATCACCGGGGGCACTGACCAGTGTACCGACCAACTCAACAACCTCGGCGTTCGGGGCATTGATAGTAAAGGTCTTTTCCCCTCCTTCACCGTTGATCTCAGCACTGAAACTGGTTTTGTCGGTGTCAAGCACGTTGGTCGTATCGTCGTCATCCCCCAGATCGTCAAATGTGAGAACCTGATCCACCGGAGCAGTACTTTTTGATGATCCACCACCAGCCGCCACCGTTGCAGCGGCACCGCCAATGAGCCCGGCCCCGAACAGCCAGGGGATATAGTTAAAAGATGAGTCGCCAGCCTCTGCGGCACTATCATCTGCTGAAACAGTATCTTTGTCGGAATCTTCAGATGCACCCTGCGTACTGGTGTCACCGGCAGGGGGAGTAACCTGAGCCACCAGCACGGCATCAGTCATCAGATCGATGGTTTCACCATCAACCAGCTCAGAAAAATCCATTGCAGGTTCTTCTTCCAAACGGTCTTGGGATTTTTTGGCCGCCGCTGATTTATCGGAGTCAGAATGGCTCTCGTCTATCTGCCGAGGTACGACCTCATCACCTGACACAAAGGCGTCGATTCGCTCATCGATATTCCGAGTATCTTGATATTTTGTCTCTTCAGTTGCGCCCTCATGTGATTTGGTCTGCTTGCCCTCTGGGTTCATGCAATGACTCCTTTATTATTAATCTTATGAAGAGGAAATGACTTTACGCCAACGCTTAAAGCACATTTATCTGATTGATAAGTAGTTGATGCGCTTATTCACATATACGGTATTCTGACACAGCAACCAAAAAATTTAAGTTATTGCCGCAACGATGCCTGACTACTAAATCCAATAGCAAAGCATAATACATGCCAACTCTGGCAATGTTGCTCGCTTTACTTTTATCTTTTTTATCAGTACGTTACGGATGGGAGCAGATTAAGACGGGAAGTGGCCATACGTTTTACCAGATTGCACCATGGAAATTGTTTCATTTCAACAGTGAACAACTGGCCTGTGACTTTCATTATGAAAGTCCTGGCATCGTTAAAAGAAAGAAAGATCCCTGGCAGCTATCCCGGAAGGGACAAGCTGGCGAAGCTAGACTGCAATGTCAGATTTTTGCAATGGCAGCTGGATCTCGAAAGTCGCACCGGGACCGGCTGAAGGGATATAGTCGATCCGTCCGCAATGCTTATTGACAATCAGATCATAAGCTATTGCAAGTCCCTGACCTGTCCCTTTACCGATCTCTTTCGTTGTAAAAAAGGGTTCAAAAATCTGATGTTGATGTTCGGCAGGGATTCCCCGTCCATTATCCTTGACGAGAATCCGTATGCTCCCGTTGATTGTTGCGGTTGTGATATCAATGCGGCCAAACTGCTCCGAACCTGCTTTATTTTGTTCACTGATGGCCTGGGCACTGTTGATGATCAGGTTCAGAACTGCCTGCTGAATGGCGTCGGGATAGCAATAAATAAGCGGTAGATCTGGATCGAGTTCGAGCTCGACGGTCGCAGCGTATTTCCATTCATTTTGCGTAATGGTAACGGCATTCTTTATTGTTTTATTAATATCGCAGGATTCTTTTAGACTCCCCTTGCCCGGGTGACAAAACTCTTTCATTGCTGTGACAATTTTAGTGATCTGATTGATGCCTTTTAGTGAATCAGCAATGGACTCGGGCAACTCTTTAAGCAAAAACTCCAGATCGGCTTTATTCAATTTTTCAGCAATTGCAAGGCACACATCCTGATTGTTGGATATGCAGCACTGATCTACCAGCAGATTAACTCTATCCAGAACGCCGACCAGCTGATCAAATGACTCCTTCATAAAATCGACATTATGCCGAATATATTGAATTGGGGTATTGATCTCATGAGCGATTCCTGCAGCGAGGGTCCCTACAGCCTGGAATTTCTGCGAATGGACCAATTGCCGACGTAAGTCCAACTCCTTAGTACGGTCACGCCAGACAGATACATAATTAGTGATTTCCCCTTCAGTATTTCGTACCGGTGTAATTGAGCTGTCGATGTTAAGAATCTTCCTATCTTTGGAAATATTTTTTATTTCCCCTTCCCAGGAATTGCCGGCTAGTAATTGGTTCCAGAGGGAGTCATAAAAAGTGAGATCATGATGCCCGCTTTTAAATAGCGACATCCGCTGACCAACCAGTTCCGACAATGAATATCCGGAGATTTGCTGAACAGCCTTGTTACCATACTGAATTACACCACGTATATCCGTCACGATAATGCCGTCACTGATTTGCCGTATCACGGTTGAATGAAGTAATTTTTCTTGTTCCAGTATCTCCCGGGACGTAACATCAATTATAAAAACCACCCTGCCGGCGTGGTGCCTGGTCGCCGCCTGGGAAACGTAGATTTCAATGTATAATCCGGCCTCGGCCAGGGGAATGTAGACCACATTTTTACCGGGCATATTCTTACCGAATTCGTCCATGCGGGACGATATCTCGGCAAGGACCCGATGACGCAAGTCATGCGGATCTATCCCATAGGTCGCAGACCAATCTTCGATCAAACGTTCGAAGGTCCGATTACGCTGCCGCAAATCAAAACCGCTACTGAGAACCAGCACCCCGCCGGGTAAAATATTGAGAATTTCGCTGATGAATTTTTGTTGTTTTCTTGATTTATCCAATGCATGCTTCAGTGAAGAAATATCCTTGGCTCCGGCAACCACTCCCGTTGGCCGCCCACTGTCATCGTTTAGGCGGCTGATATTGATGGAAACGGGATGACGCTTACCGCTGGCTGAGCACAGCGTCAGCTCTATATTGCGCCACTCTTGCTTATCCTGATGTTCGGGATGGTTGGGAAAACCAAAATAGGTGTCGACCAGCAGATCAGGCTCAACAAAAAGCTCCCCAACGTATCGCCCAATCAGATCAGCAGCTGAGAATTCGAGCAGCGATGCTGTCGCTTCATTGACTCTGCTAATCTTTAGTTGAGAGTCAACTACAATCATGCTGTCAAGAAACCGATCGACAATTTGGAGCAGTTCATTTCGGCTTTTATCAAGTTCGTAACACAGGATGCGAATTTCGTTGATATTGATGTGAATTCCCTTAATGACCAGCGGCTCTCCCTGGCGATTGTACTGGTAAACTGATCCGACATCCCGAATCCACAACCAGCTGCCGTCTCGGTGTCTGACACGGTGCTCGGTACGATAGTGGTCCGTGCGTCCTTCAAGTACATCATTTATTGCTGCCAGGACCCGTTCCTGATCGTCGGGATGAAGACGTTCTTGCCAGAAGGAGAGCTGGTTATCGATCTCGGACAAACTGTAACCCAGCATCTTTGACCATATTTCATTGACTTCGATCTTTCCCGTGGTCACATCCCAGGACCATGTGCCTATCTCGGTTTCCCTGATCACGAAATCGCGCTGGGCCAATGCCGAATCAAGTTTTTTCTGTTCGTTGATTTGCTGATCCAATACCTCTCTCATCACACTATTACGGGTGTTGCTGCGCACCATCTGTAACGCAAAAAACACAATGGACACCGAAGCAACAAGCAAAACAGTCAGCATGAGGGCCGGTTTGTGGTTATTAAAATGCTCAGCCATGTCTTCAATGTGAGCCAGGGTCAGGGGCGTGTTTTTTATATCAGCATAAAATATCGCAGGACTTCGATAGTCACCGATATGGCTCACAAGCCGGCTGATACGATCATCACCCTCTAAGCGCAAGCGTTTGTTTCGGGTGGACTCACGAAACAGGCTCAATGACCCGCTGGATGAAGAAACAGTGTCAGCCAGAGGAAAGACCAGACGATCTCCATTGAAGATCAGACAACCATCCATCACTACACCAGTATGATAGTGATATAGCTGATCGTATGAAACCGTAGCGACAAGATATCCGAGCAACTCATCCGCAAAAAGTACCCTGACGATCAACACATCGTTATCAAAAATCATCGAATCCATATCAGAAGAGGAGAACTCAAGAACCCGGCCTACCTGGATGGTGGACAGCGCATCTCCCGCCAGAAGGTCACCTTTTGATGAAAGCAATGACAAGGCACGATAGTCCGGATGAGATGACGCCTTGAGAGTCCAACTTAGCGGGGGAGCAACTTTTTCAGGGAGGAGATTAACCGTGATCCCGCTACTGCTGATGCCACCGGAGGTCGCAGTTGTATTGTATTGTTGGAGATAATCGACGATTTCAGTGTCAATCGCGATCTGATGCAACCCACGATTGAGCTCTTCGAAATAAAACTGAATTCCGAATCCTCGCTCATCAACCTGCATCTGGACACGATCAAAAAACTGCTGATGCAGGGATAAATGGAGCCTATAGTTGACCCCCAGCAGGGACCAGATAAGAACCAGCAATATAAAAACCGAAACAAGAACAAGTATTTTTTGTTTCATGATATTTCTTTGGACCTCTACAAAAACCTGTTATCGGCTAGAACAAACCGTGCTTGCGAAGTTTGCGGTACAAGGTGGCTTCACCGATCTCCAGGAGTTTTGCTGCATGAAATTTGACCTGATTGGATTTTTTCAGCGCATTGATAATTGCTGCCTTTTCGTAGTCGTCGAGCCGGTCACCGTTGGTTTGAACAACTTTATCTTGTAGCGGATCAGCAGCCCGATATATTTCATTCGGTAGCATGGCCGGGGTAATCTCGTCTCCGGAACTTATGACCAGGGCCCGGGCAATGACGTTGGCAAGTTCACGGACGTTGCCGGGCCAGTGGTAGTGACATAAACAGTGCAAGGCTTCTTTGGATATACGCTTTTTCAGATCGATTTTCCTGCTGTATTTCTTCGTGAAATAGTCTATCAGAAGGGGAATATCATCTTGCCGTTCGCGCAGTGGGGGTAACTGGATAAGTACAGTATTGAGCCGATAGTAAAGATCTTCACGGAACTGATTGTTTGCAACAGCTTCAATAAGGTTTCTGTTCGTTGCAGAAATAACGCGAATATCAATGTCGTACGTTCGGTTACTACCGACCGGACGTACAGATTTTTCCTGAAGACAACGTAGTAACCGGGCTTGCAACGAGAGATCCATTTCACCAATTTCGTCCAGAAACAAGGAACTTTTATCAGCACTGCGCAATAACCCCCGGTTTTCAGACAATGCCCCGGTAAAAGCTCCTTTTGTATGCCCGAACAGCTCGCTTTGCATGAGTGTTTCGCCCATCGACGCACAATCAACAGCCACCATTTCCCTGGATTTACGGTTACTGTGGACGTGCAGAGCCTGGGCAACCAGCTCTTTTCCTGTTCCACTCTCTCCTTCAATCACCACCGAAACATCAGACGCACCCACCCTGACAACCAGCTCCTTCAATTCAATCATGGCAGGGCTTTCGCCAATAAGATCAACAAAGGAAAAGGTTTTCTTTATCTTTTCAAACCTTTGCTCCTGTTGGCACTGAGCTTTCCAGACTTCAATCTGGGCAAATATTTTTTCACGTAAGCCCTCAGGACAAAATGGTTTCTGCAAAAAATCATAGGCACCGATCTGCATCGCTTCGACCGCATCCGATACTCCCCCATGTCCGGTGAGCATGAGAACCCTGGTCATCGTTGAACGCTGCCTTATTTCCCTGAGAACATCCATGCCGCTCATACCAGGCATTTTCAAATCGACAACGGCAGTGTCGATTCTGAACTTTTCCAGAGCACTTAATGCCTGCTGCCCATCTTTGGCCGCATGAATTTCTATACCGTCCTTATGAAATAATCTCTTTACTGAAGAAATCAGGCTCGGATCATCGTCAACGATCATCAATGAAAATGGCATATGGCCCTCTCGGCTAAGTGACTGAACAGAATGACAACCTGTGTGGCAGTGCCAACGCTCCTCAAGGATGCTCATTCGCAAAACAGCATTGTGACCGTCCAGTGATTTGGAATGGAGACTGCATCAAATTGAAGGTGAATATTTGGCTGCCTTGCCAGCGAATAAGATTCAAAGCTGCGCTAAACAACCTCTGGCTTTTTTCACAGCTAAAAACGTGCCAATAGTGTTTATTTAATAAATGAGTTATATTCGGGCTTTTGTATGGAAAGGTGTGTCAAGCTAGTGCGCGTTGCTATCATAATGATGGCTGGCCGACCTTCATTATGAAAGTGTAGCGACAGAGGAATTAGTGTTATAGCGATACAAGTTCTGTCAGTTGTTCTTCATCGTGATCAACAAGCAAATTGATTTCTAAACATACAAGTCAACAATCGTGCCGCTGACTATCCCTGGTTGAAAAACACAATACACACTTTTCCCTCGGCCGGAAGAAGCGATAGCCACGCAAGAGGGCATGTTATTTTCACTGGTCACAATGTCTACATCAATATAGTCCTGATGTTCACAATAACCATCAATCACGCAGTCTGTGATGAAACCATCTGTCTGGTTAGACGGTTCCGGCCATGATCGGTCGGCAGAAATCTGCATCAATGATTTATCCACTGATTGCTGTCCCTTCGGTATCGCAATTTCCGAACAAAGCTCCTGTTACAGCGAAGCAAAGCAACTTCAAGCATAAAGCATTCCATCCTGCCCAAACTAGTTAAGTCCCTGAAGTTAATAATAAATTGTCATGACACAAAAAAACAAAACACTCAAGGGAATCAAAATAAAAGTCCGGGACCCAACCACTCTTGCACAATGAAACAGCATCGATCACTTACATCGAATTAAACTTCAAATGGAGATCGGCACCATCCCTGTCTGATTGAAATAATCTCGTCTTATTTCAAATAGTTAGCAGCGTAACAGAAAAATATAGTGCCATTTTATAAAAGATTGGATTGGTTTTTGCTGTTAAATAGGTGGAGGCTGATCAAGGAAATCGGTCAAAGACAAGGGAGTGATCATGCTTAACATAATGACGGAAACAAACAGGCATTCAAGTACTTTTAATAACCTGATTGACAATATTCAAAAGGGAGAAAACGATTCTATCCTTGAAGGGTCAGCTCTTAAAGATGTCATTTCATTACTGGACCAACCCAAAAAACAGACGATCGGAAAAAACACAGGTGAAAAGAGTTCCTCTCAAAGGCGGGACAACAACCTTCACCCCAGCCTGAAGATCAGCAGCCTGTCTCCTTTGTCAATAACGTTGATAGAAATTAATAATTTTGAAAAAATATCATCTTTATTCAATAATAAGACAATCCAGCAAACAAACAAAATTATCAGCGACTCACTTTTGCGATCTCTGGATAACTCTATAAAATCATTAGTGAGCTATGAAAACGGTCTTTATGTCATTCTGTCACAACAAACCACGCTCAGTTCCATCACCAGAACAACGGATAGCTTCTTAAAAAGCATCAAAGGGCTGACTATTCCCTACCCTAGCAAAAGTGTTTACTCGGTTCTCAATGTGAATATTGGTATCGGGTACTTTTCCGAAGTGGTTGACAATCAGTCGCTGGAAGACATGTTCACTATTGCCGGCGTAGCCCTCAATCAAAGCAGAATGACTGGGGGAGTTGTTGTCAACACCGATGTGGCGCCTACTCCGCAGGATTCCATGTAGTTGAATGTGAGCTTAATAGACTACTGGCCTGCCAGCCAGCATTCGTGACAGAAAGACTCCAGCCTGCTTTTCTGGAGCCGGCGCGATCCTGTTACCCTGGTGGGTGCATAACGGTCCCTGCTTTTTTCTTAAGATTATTCGTTCATTTTTTCTTGCCGGCCAGTCTGTACCTGGTTGTCTGCTGTCGCAGAAAATCCCTGATGAAAAGAAAAAGCCGGGAAAAGAAATCTATCAGTTCGACTGACACATCTTTATATCAACAAACAAATTTGTATGCTCATCCCTTCAGCTTGCGGTAAAGGGTCGAACGGCTGATCCCTAGACGCCGGGCAGCGGCAGAAAAGTTTCCTTTACATAGTTTGATAGCATCTTGAATGGCCTGCTGTTGCAATTCTTCAAGATCGGCAAAGATGTCAACGGGAGAACCTGATGCTGAAGGTTCAACATCACTGAAATCATCGAGAGACAAAGAATCAATCTGTTCCAGGAAGTCTTCCGACAAATGCTCAATACCCAGCAGAGTCTCATGCGTATCCAATAGCGCGCATGCGGTCCGCAACAGACCGTACATTTGGCGGATATTACCGGGCCAGGGATGTCTATCAAAAAGATCGATAACAGATTGGCTTAGCTGCAGTTGTCGATCCTGCGGCTGCAATTCATTCAGCAGTTGTTCAGCCAGCAACAGACGATCGCTGCGTTGTCGCAAGGGTGGAAGACGCACTCTTAAGCCGTTGAGGCGATAGTAAAGATCTTCGCGGAAACGCCCCGATTTGACATCCTCACTGATGTTCCGATTAGTGGCGCATATCAGACCGATATCGACCGCCCGCTCACCATCTCCCCCCAATGGGGAAACCTTGCGCTCCTGTAACACGCGTAGCAGCATGGCCTGTAGTTCAAGAGGCATATCACCAATTTCATCAAGAAACAGAATACCTCCATCGGCTTGACGGATTTTTCCCACGTACCCTTTCCGGCTAGCCCCGGTAAATGCACCATCACGATAGCCGAACAACTCAGACTCTATCAGTCCGGAGGGAATCGCTGCGCAGTTGAGAGCGACAAAGGGGCCTTTGGCGCGCGGACTACAATCGTGCAGAGCCCGAGCCAAAAGTTCTTTACCGGTACCGGATTCTCCCTCAATCAGTATTGGAATATCATGGCTCAAAGCTTTAGCTGATTGACGAATGGCTTTTGTCATCCGTGTATCACCTAACGAAAGACGTTCTAGTTTTTGACAGTTGTTCTTACTTACACGATCCGCATCGATCTCGGCACAGAGGCCACTCATAACAGTATTAACCTGCTTAGAATGGCGGGTACGCTGTCGAATGCGGGCATAAAAACGGCGACCTTCCGGCCCGAACAGTTCAAAAACTGGCTGAATCGGCTTGTTGCTGCACCCTGGCAGACGGTCAAAGGGACAATCGAAGAATTGCTCGAATACGGATCCCTGGATGCGGTAGCGATCGAGATCAAGTTGTAGCAAAGCGCTGCGGTTTGCCGCCACTAGCTCTCCAGTAACGTTAAAAACGATAATTCCTTCATAAAAAGTCCCGATAAAGTGTGGGTGGGAATGAAAGTGGATGGTCAGACTGTCGTCAAAATCCAGAGAAAACATCGTGTTCTCGATCTGCTGGGCGGAAATACGTACCAACGCCATTGTGTGCTGTTGATACGCTGCGCCGTCGCCGGAAACATCAAGAACTCCCAGAATATGACCGAAAGGATCAAAGATGGGGGTTGCCGAACAGGTCAGAAAATGGTTGCTGACAGCAAAATGCTCTTCACGGTGGACAACCACCGGGGACTGTTCAATCAGACAGGTACCGATGGCATTTGTCCCACGTACCTCCTCAGACCAGATCCCTCCTGGTTGTAGTGAAACCCGGCGGGCCTTGTCGACAAAATCATTATCGCCAAGGGAATGCAGAATGGTGCCAGTGGCATTCGTCAGCAAGATCATGCTTGAGGTTTGACGAATCTGACTGTACAGATGATCCATGACCTGACCGGCAATTGCCGTCAGAGTGCTTCCGGCCTGCTGAACTTCATTCAGCGTCACTGCAGACAAAACCGGCACATCAGCAGGATCCTGCTCAACTGCAATACCGTGAGCACGGGATCGTTTCCATGAATTGAGAATTGTATCTGAAACAAGACCGGTCGGCGCAGGCACCCCGTCAAAAAAACACCTGCGAGCCTGCTGAACCATTTCATTTTCAGCTATTAGTTCCATAACAACCAATCAGCCTTCAAATATTGTTATATTTTGACAGACTACCCGTGCAGCAAGAAATCCTCAAGCACTTTTTTGAGCTGGCCACTGGCCACCAGATTTTTTAAAGAAACTGTTTCAATTTAAACCATATCGCTCTACACAAATGTCCCATGATGAAACAGTTTAGATTTTTTTTCTTTGATATCAATGAGTATGAAGCTTATTGAAATTATTTGGGGGACGGAAAATAGACATGTATATGTTTTATCTGTCCACAAAACCGCGTCAACACAAGGACTCTTCTTATCAAGTGACAATAAGTAAAACGTTGTTATAGATAATGGCACGATCCCTGCTGTCTGAAGCATTAACGTCTCTTTTTTGAAGTGTCCACAACCTAACAAGACAAGGGAGGAAAACATGCTGTACACAGCACCAGGACAGGCAGGTTGCAAGGTTGAGTTTCGTCAGCGTTACGACAATTTTATCAACGGAAAATGGACCGCACCAGTTGATGGTGACTATTTCCAGAATATTTCACCGGTCACTGGACTGCCTTTTTGTGAAATCGCCCGTTCCAAAGCGGCGGATATCGATTTGGCACTGGACGCCGCCCATGCCGCCAGAACAGCCTGGGGTAAAACAACGGTTGCTGAACGCGCCGCACTGTTGAATAAGATTGCCGATATCATGGAGGCCAATCTGGAAGCCCTGGCCGTCGCTGAAACCTGGGACAATGGAAAACCCGTTCGAGAGACCCTGGCGGCGGA
This sequence comes from Pelovirga sp. C15f, assembly GCF_057178085.1. NCBI lineage: Bacteria > Pseudomonadati > Thermodesulfobacteriota > Desulfuromonadia > Geobacterales > Geobacteraceae > Pelovirga > Pelovirga sp. C15f. The sequence goes on along the minus strand of NZ_JBXUCV010000008.1, from coordinate 33,613 downwards.
CATGCCTCTGGCTGTTGATCATTTCCGTTATTTCGCCAGTTGCATTCGCGCTCAGGAAGGCAGCCTGGGGGAGTTGGATGAAACCACTGTTGCCTATCATTTTCATGAACCGCTTGGTGTTGTCGGTCAGATCATTCCCTGGAATTTCCCTGTCCTGATGGCAGCCTGGAAGATCGCTCCGGCCCTCGCAGCGGGCAACTGCATCGTCCTCAAGCCGGCCGAGCAAACTCCAGCCTCCATCATGGTATTGATGGATCTGATCGCAGATGTCCTGCCGCCAGGTGTCCTCAATGTCGTCAACGGATTCGGCCTCGAAGCCGGCAAACCCCTGGCAACCAGCAAACGCATCGACAAGATTGCCTTTACCGGTGAAACCACGACCGGAAGACTGATTATGCAGTATGCTTCACAAAACTTGATCCCGGTCACCCTGGAACTGGGTGGAAAATCCCCGAACATTTTCTTTGCTGATGTCTGCGCTGACAATGATGATTTTTATGACAAAGCCCTCGAAGGTTTTGCCATGTTCGCCCTCAACCAAGGTGAGGTCTGCACTTGTCCATCACGCGCTTTGATCCAGGAATCGATCTACGATGAATTCATTGAAAAAGCTATTGCCCGAGTTGCTGCCATCACCCAGGGGCACCCTCTTGATACCGACACTATGATCGGCTCCCAGGCTTCTTCGGAACAACTGGAAAAAATCCTCTCATATATCGATCTGGCTGGAAAAGAGGGTGCTGAGTTGCTGATCGGCGGCAAACGCACTCATTTTGAAGGAGATCTCAAAGACGGGTACTATATCAACCCGACAGTTTTTCGTGGCAACAACAGGATGCGCATCTTCCAGGAAGAAATTTTTGGCCCGGTTCTATCTGTAACAACCTTTAAGGATGAGGCCGAGGCTCTTGAAATTGCGAATGATACACTCTACGGACTGGGGGCGGGAGTCTGGTCGCGCGATATGAACACTGCATATCGTATGGGTCGTAACATCATGGCTGGCCGGATTTGGACCAACTGTTATCACCTCTATCCAGCCCATGCCGCTTTCGGAGGCTACAAGCAATCTGGGATAGGCCGCGAAACCCATCGCATGATGCTTGACCATTACCAGCATACCAAAAACCTGTTGGTGAGCTATTCACCAAAAGCCCTCGGTTTCTTCTGATTGGCCAGATGAGGGCTCGCAACTGCGAGCCCTCATCCCGTGAACAGGGTCTTAGAAAATGGAGAAAAATACGGAAGAGAAAAAAGTTCTGGCAACTCCCGCCGCCCTCAAACTGATTGAAAGGTTAAAAGCAAAGTACGGAATGCTGATGTTCCACCAGTCCGGCGGATGCTGCGAAGGCAGCGCTCCCATGTGTTATCAGGAAGGCGAGTTGTTACTGGGAGAAAATGATATCCTTCTCGGTGAAATTGGTGGCTGCCCTTTTTATATCGGTGGCGATCAATATGAAACCTGGAAGCATACCCAACTTGTCATTGATGCTATCCCTGGCCGTGGTGGCATGTTTTCTCTGGAAGGGTCGGAAGGAATGCGTTTTCTGACCCGATCCGAAATATGCAGCCGGCCTGACGTAAACTAATCAGGGACCTCCCAACGCAGTACAAAAACCAGAAACGGTACAGCGTCAAGCCGTGAAAACCTTGTGGTTAAAGCTTGATCACGGTGTAACGCTGATGACGTTGCTCCGTATCACTTTGCTATGGTTGGGTGTTGAATTGACCACCAAACCAGATCTATATGAGTTCTATATTATTGGAAGACTAAACATGCGGGCGGTATTCTGCTAAACCGCCCGCATCCGAAATATCCTTGCAGAAGGGAGAGTTTTTATTGTGCCCCGCCAACCGCTCTTTCCATTACCGAATAAACATCGGTGTTATCAACGTAGCGCCCATCGTAACCGGTATCACACCAATCGGCATAGTAAACACAGAAATTGCTTTCCGTACCATCGACCAGGTCAGCAAAATAGTCAACCCCGATTCCCCTGGCGAACAGCGGTACCAATTCATTGGTATGGGTGCCACTCCACCAACGAACTCCCTGCTGGTTTTCCGTCGTGTACTGTCCTTCGAAAATGTCATTGAAGGAAATACGTGCATGAGGAACCGTATCAGACGCTGTCCCCATGGGCATTGAGTTGCCGTGGTCGGTCAGGATGATCAGTAGGTTCTCCTCCCATCCGCCGTTTACCTCGATCCAGTCAGTTACTGCAGCGACCGCCAGATTGAAATCGGCCTGTTCTTCAATGATGCGTGAAGTCTGATTGCCGTGAGCGGCCCAGTCGACTGCCCCCCCTTCGATATGCAGGAACATTCCTTCCCCCTGGTCAAGTTGGCTCAATACACTCAATGCCGCATTAGTCATGGTTTAAAGGCTGGGTACATTGGTATTGTAGGGATCGCTGTAGGGGGTATCTGTTACGGCATAGCCGGATCAGCTTTACTGCAGGGTTGATCCTGCCTGGGTAATGCCGACGACCCGATTGCGACCGTTGAGCACGCTCAAATCGCCCTGGGCGAGAGCAGCGAAATCGTTATTGGTTTCAACAAGCGCAAGATTGCCGGCATGAGTTCCCTCTTTGAGTTGAATCCAGGTGTTGCGACCACCGACGTAGTGAGCTCTGGCGTCATCGATGGCAGGGTCGTCATAAGCGGCGTAAAGTTGGGTATCATTATTGTCCCATCGGGGATGGCCGGCACCCATGATGACATCGACAACGTCACCGTCGAGTATCATATTGGCGATTTCGGCATAGTTGTTTCTGCTGATATTGTGGGCATTGCTCAGTGCTGCCGGAGTTGCATGGGACCACTGAACGTAGGAAATCGTCCCGACGACTTTGCCGTTTTCTTTTGCCAGTTCGGCGATGGTCGGCACCAGTTCAGAGCCCGTTGTTGCCGGATCGTTACTCCAGTTCATGGCATTGTTGTAGGTTTTTCGGCCGGTACTCAATGCGGTCCCGGCAGCGGCGGAATCGGTGTAATTCTGGTGAATGTAACTGTCGGCAGCGTTGTAGGAGGCGAGTCCCCATGCCTGATCCGGGTCGTAACTGACCTCCTCCGTCAGACCGCCGGTGGGTACGGACGAGGTATTGAGGGGGTAGGTCGTCATCAGATACTTACTGAATTCAGCGTCGAAATAGTCAGCTCCCGTAGCTGAGCCATACTGAAACAACGCGGTGGCATCCCAGGCTCCGAATGAGGTACCGTCGGAGACCATCAGAAAAACGTTTTTCGGCAGAGGAAGGCCGGTGTCGTCATTTGAAGATGAGCTGTTGCCACATCCAGAAATCATAGCAACAATAAGTACGACACTCAAAGAGGCTTTTACGGATCGGTGAATGTTACGAAACATGATGATGTCCTTTCGCTTGTCTGATTGGTAATAACATGTGTCAGATCATGAAAGATGGTGCCAGGAATGTCGGCCGTACAAACGTCGCACCAGGTTCATGATCAGGAGGTCGGAACTCAACAGAACCGACGTTGATAATCAATAATTTGGCTGTTAAAGAAGTGTGTAATAATTATTTTATTATGACCTTCCCCCGAAATTGTGGACAGTCCGAAAAGCTGCTACAACAGCACAAGGAGGACTGGCATGGTTTCGAAGAGAAAACGTTATTCCCGTGAGTTCAAGATCGAGACGGTTCGTTTGGTAACCGGCAGCGATCATTCCGTGTCGGAGGTGGCCAAAGATCTGGAGATCCACCCCAACACACTTTATAAGTGGATTCACCTGTACAGTGAAAATCCCGAAGAGGCTTTTCCCGGCAAAGGGAAGCAAGCCTCTGAGGCTGAAGAACTGAGTCGGCTCAGGCGCGAAGTTCAGCGCCTTAAAATGGAGCGCGACATTTTAAAAAAAGCGATGGCCATCTTCTCCAACGACCCGAAGTGATTTTCCGTTTCATGCAGCAACTCCAAACGGAATTTCCCATCTCGGTCATGTGCGAGGTGCTGTCGGTCTCACGCAGCGGCTACTATGCTTGGCGAAAGAGCCCCGAATCCAAGCAGAAGCAGTCAAACAACACGCTGCGCAAGAAGATCCGCACCGTCCATCGCAACAGCGGGGAGTCTTACGGTAGCCCCTGTGTTTATCAGGCGCTCAAAAAGCAGGGAGAAACCTGCAGTGAAAATCGCATTGCCCGCCTGATGCGAGAAGATGGCCTGAAAGCGAAAACAAAGCGGCGTTTCAAGGCGACCACTAACTCGAAGCATAATTTGCCGGTCGCCCCGAACCTACTAAATCGGAACTTCTCCCCGGAAGCACCTAATCAGGTTTATGCAGGCGACATTACGTAGTCGATAGCTCCAAAGCCCGAATCTCAGGCTGAAGTAATAGCGTTTTTTGTTTGCTGATCCAACCTGACGGATATTGTGGCTACCAGCTCTTTTAAAATTTGAAGTAGAAAGCTCAAGGCTCTCAAGATCAGCCTGAGGTTGTAACCGATTGCGGCCATCAGGGCGTTGATTTTATCGCCAAGGATGCCGCGTAATCGGTTCCAGCCCAGTTGACCTTCTGTTTTCTGGTGGCCGATGACGGCTTCTATGGCACTGCGACGCTTCAGTTCCTTTTTGATCGTTGGTGTCATGTTGCGCCGCTGACCGGAGAGAAAAACCTGTGTATCCGTCACGCCATGGCCACGGTAACCGCGATCAACGTAGCAGCGATCCGGCCGCGTGCCGGCTAATTCTGTGACCTGGTCAAGCGTTCCTTTAAGGGTGTGACCATCGTAGGGGTTGCCTTCGAGCCCCTGGGCGCCGATGATAAACCCTTCTTTGTTGGTGACGCAGAAGCTGACCTTGTTGCCGAACTCGTACTTCTTGTGGGCCTTGCCTTTGCTGATACAGGCCACATGGGGCTCATGCAGGCTGTAGAGCTTGTTTTTGTCATGCCGTTGCTGCGCTAGAAGACGGTTTGCCAATTCGAGTTCTGTTTTGAGGGGTATCGATAAACCCTCAGCTTTGCGTTGAATATCGCGGACAGTTCGACCAAGGTAAGTCCGCAAGCGTTTGACTTCTTTGCCCAAGCGTCTCATCTGGCGGGCGTGGGCATAGCGACCGGCTTTCAGAACGGCCTGGGGGCCTTTGCGCTGATAACTCTGGCGCAGGTCAATTCCTTCTTTTTTCGCCAACCGGACCAGGCGCTCCCGACTACGGTTGAGCAGTTTGGCATCGGTTGGATGAGCTACTGCTTTGGGTTGTACGGTGGTATCGACACTAACTCGTTTGAGGCTGGTGTCTTTCACGGCCCCGGTGACAAGACCGACAGCGAGGGTTTGCTGTAACAGAGCTTCCATCCCTTTGCTTTTGATCCGTGCACGCCATTTACTCAAACCACTGCGGGCAATGGGAGGCTGATGCTGAAAAAAGGTTTCGCCGCACAGATACTGCCAGTACGGATTTTCTGACCAGCGGCCAACAACCTCATCTTCGCTTAAAGCGTAGAGGCTCTGTAGCAGAGTAAGACCGATCATCATCCGTGTAGCATTTGCCGGACGACCGTCTTCAGCGTACAGCGGAGCAAATTGTTCATCCAGATCATCCCAGTCGATTCGGTCGGCCAGTTTGACCAAGGGGTTGGTCGGGTCGCAAACAAGGTTCACCCTGATCTGAAACAGTTGGTCCTGAGGTTGTGTTTTCGGTTTTTTAGGTCGCATCGTTTTGCCAGAAAATGAGGGTGAGAAGTTCCTTTTCTTGCAAAACACTATACTATAGATTAAACATTTATATAAGCAAAATCAATTACTTAAAAGTTAAGAACGATCGACTACGTACATCTGGACCACTGAAGGCTGGCTCTATCTGGCCGTGATCCTCGACCTTTTTTCCAGGTCGGTTGTTGGCTGGGCCATGGATAAACGAATGACCCGGCAATTGGTTATGAATGCCCTGATGATGGCAGTGCAAAGGCGCAGACCACCATCAGGAGTCATCTTTCATTCTGACCGCGGCTCACAATATGCCAGCAGCGACTTTCAGAATCTGTTGGCCAAGCATGGCATGCTCTGTAGCATGAGCCGCAAGGGCGATTGTTGGGACAACGCCCCTGTTGAAAGTTTCTTTGGTAGTTTGAAGCAGGAGCTGGTATTTCATCAGAAATATCCGACCCGCTTCCATGCTCGACAAAGTATCTTTGAATACATCGAACGATTCTATAACCGCCGTCGTCTTCACTCGACTTTGGATTATAAAAGCCCGGCCGATTTTGAGGCGACCTATTTCAAACTTGTAGCTTAGCCCGGTGTCTACTCAACCGGGGGAACGTCATTATTGTTAATCAGACAATTGTGGAGAGAAGAGGAGGAACCGTGGTTGAAATCGATAGCAATTGGATCTGTATGCAGGATATACGAAGCAACGGTAACGAACGTGATTCCAGGCGTACATTCTGACATTCCGGATATCAACCATAGAATTGTCAAAAAACAAGACGGGTTAAGTAATCACAGCTTCGGCTCAAAAAAATTTCAAGAAACCCTCCATTATTTTGTATAGACTTTTGGTTCTGGTGTCTGAGCCAACCATCTTTTAGCAAGTAAAGGAAATAAACCAATCAGAACGAAAGAGATCAATAGTTCTGGAGACAGGATTCCAATAAGTGAATCTGTTTGTCCAAGTTGGGTACCCGCGTTGGCATAGATTGCATTATGGGGTAGCTTGCCGACTTGAGTTGTCCAATAAAAGGTTCTGATGCGGATGTGTGTGAGGCCAAACATCAGGTTGATCATAAAGCAGGGAACTATCGGTATCAGTCGCAGAGACAAAAGATAGTAAGCCCCATCTCGCGTGATCCCCTGATTTAATATATCTAATTTATTGGAGTATTTTTTCTGGAGATGGAAGCCAAAGAAATAACGTGACCCGAGGAACGCAAAGATGGACCCAATGACATCGGCAAAGGAGACTACTAGAAGGGTCAGGGGAAAACTGAATACCGCACCTCCTGCAAGGATAACCACTGACAGTCCCGGGATCGACAAAGCGGTCAGTAACATCATGAGCAAAAAGAAGATGGCCAGGGTCAGAATTGGATATCTGTGGTGAAGGTCGAGAAGATTGGAGTGTTGTGCTTTTAGAGATTCTAGTGAAAAATACTGCTGGAGATCAAATATCTGGAAGACAAAAAAGGCTAAGACACTTATAAAAACAATGAGATATCGTGCCTTGAAGCGCATTACACCAGCTTCCTTTCAATATTCCGAGACCTAACAAAGGCTTACTGCCTGCCGATCAAGTATCGGTGAAAGCAAAGAATTTGCAAATACATATGTTTGTATATGTTTATACGCTATATGTTAATGTTTTTTTACAGGAGGCAGAAGTAGAGAAAAACTGATTGTTCTTACAGCAGTGATGCAAGAGCACGTGCAAATCCTTTCTGGAGACGTTGAAACTGTGACAGATTTCTGCGTTCTACCGTGTTGGCGAATTCGACCATAAAGCATCTTTCAACGACACTTCTGTATCCAGACGAGATGGTACTTGCAGCCCCAAGGCGAATAACATAAACTTTGTATGTTGACCAACGGAAGCCTCTTTTTCTGAGAACCTTGAGCGGTTCACAGATGGGAGGCTTTCAATTATTTCCGGAACTGTCAATTGTTAAGGGTCCCCCGGTAAAGGCGGGTAGCTCCCTTTTTCACAAAATAAGGCGCCTAACCATGTGCGGACGCTTCGTACTCACCACAACCACGGACCAAATCCAGCAGAGCTTTGGCGTCGAGGATGTTCCTTCAATCGCTTCGCGCTACAACATTGCTCCGACCCAAAATGTGCTGGTGATTCGTCAGAATGGTGGTGGGTCCCGCTACGCTGGAATGCTGCGCTGGGGGCTGATCCCCCACTGGGCTAAAGACCCTGCCATCGGCAACAAAATGATTAACGCGCGCAGTGAGACTGCCCATGAAAAGCCGTCTTTCCGTAACCCCATTCGCTATCGCCGCTGTTTGATTCCCGCCTCAGGCTTTATTGAGTGGTCGCAAGAAAACGGCAGCAAACAGCCTTGGTACATTCATCGAAAAGATGCCGCACCCCTCGCCTTCGCCGGGATCTGGGACACCTGGAAGGGACCGGAAGGGACAATCGACAGTTGTAGCATCCTGACCACCTCGGCCAACACACTGGTCGCGAAGATTCACGACCGGATGCCGGTGATTCTGTCTGCGTCTGAGTACGACCATTGGCTGGATCGGCAGATTACCGAGGCAAAACAGCTTGAAGCACTTTACGCCCCTTTCCCCTCCGACCTCCTTCAGTTGATCCCGATCTCCACTCTGATCAACAACCCGCGTCATGACAGCCCCGACTGTCTGGAACCGCTGAGCTGATGGCGCACCATCCCGACAATCCCCTGGAGCGTCTGGCCGGGTCCATTGAACGGGTAACCTTCCATGCGCAGGAGTCGGGGTTTTGTGTTCTCCAGGTCAAGGTCCGTGGTCAGCGCGATCTGGTCACGGTGGTTGGCTCGGCAGCGTCTGTCAGCGCCGGGGAATATGTTGAGTGCACCGGGGTCTGGCACAACGACCGCACCCATGGGTTGCAGTTCAAAACCAAACAGTTGCAGATCGTGCCTCCCACCACCCTGGAAGGGATTCAGAAATATCTGGGATCGGGGATGGTCAAAGGCATCGGACCCCACTTTGCCGGGGCGCTGGTAGAGGCTTACGGTGAAGAGGTCTTTACCGTGATAGAAGAGACACCAGACTACTTGCTGCAACTGCCTGGTATCGGCAAAAAACGGATGGAGCGGATCAGCGGGGCCTGGGCCGACCAGAAGGTCATCCGCGAGATCATGGTGTTTTTGCAGTCCCATGGGCTAGGTACCGCACGCGCCGTGCGTATCTTCAAAACCTACAAAGAAGAGGCCATCGCCAAGGTCACGGAAAACCCCTACCGGCTGGCCCTGGATATCCACGGCATCGGTTTCAAGACCGCTGATATCCTGGCCCAGAAACTTGGTATTCCTCCTGACTCCCTGATCCGCGCCCAGGCCGGGGTGCGGCATGTGTTGCAGGAACTCTCCGGTGACGGTCACTGCGCCTGTGCCCGGGAGAAACTGATCGCTGATGCCGCTGCCTTACTGGAGATTCCGATTACGGTGATCGAGGAAGCTGTCGCCCTTGAAGTAGCGGAAGAGCAACTGATCGCCCGCCAGATCAACGCGGTTGACTGTCTCTATCTGACCCCCCTGTACCGAGCCGAATCCGGGGTGGCGGAGCATCTGCACCGTTTGCTGCAGGGCAAACCGCCTTGGGGACAGATCGACACGGCTAAGGCCCTGCCCTGGGTGCAGGAACAAACCGGTCTTACCCTGTCGACATCACAACAGGAAGCGATTTGTCTGGCGTTATCCAGCAAGGTCACCATCATCACCGGTGGTCCCGGGGTCGGCAAGACCACCCTGGTCAACAGTATTCTCAAAATCCTTAAGGCCAAGCGCATTCCCACCACCCTCTGTGCCCCCACCGGACGGGCGGCCAAACGCCTGACGGAATCAACCGGCCTGGAAGCCAAAACCATCCACCGGACCCTGGAGTTTGATCCCAGCATTTTTGGTTTTAAACGGGGACGGGATAATCCGCTGGAAACCCGACTGGTGATCCTGGATGAATCCTCCATGGTGGATGTGGTGCTGATGAATCGCTTGTTGGCGGCGATTCCAGAAACGGCGGCCCTGATCATGGTGGGTGATGTGGATCAACTCCCTTCCGTGGGGCCCGGCATGATTCTCGAAGACATGATCGCCTCGCAAGTCATCCCAACCGTCCGTTTGACGGAGATCTTCCGCCAGGCCGCCGCGTCAAAGATTATTGTCAACGCCCACCGTATCAACCAGGGACAGATGCCCCTGCCCCATGAGCAGGACAAACCGGGAGACTTCTATTTTATCCCGGCAGAGACACCGGAAGAAATTCACGCGATTTTGCTGCGCACTGTGACGCAGCGGATTCCCAAACGTTTTGGCCTAAACCCGGTGAGGGACATCCAGGTACTGACCCCGATGAACCGTGGCGGTCTCGGTGCCCGGTCGCTGAACCTGGACTTACAACAACAACTCAATGGCGCCTCCGAACCCAAGGTCACCCGTTTCGGCACCACCTTCTCACCAAACGACAAGATCATCCAGATGGTCAATAACTACGACAAGGAGGTGTTTAACGGCGATATCGGTACCATCATCGCAATCGATATGGAGGAGGGAGAACTAACGGTCGATTATGACGGGCGGCTGATTCCCTATGAGTTTGGAGAGCTTGATGAAGTGGCCCTGGCCTATGCCACCTCGATCCACAAAAGTCAGGGCTCGGAATATCCGGCCGTGGTCATTCCTTTAGCCATGCAGCACTACACCCTGCTGCAGCGCAATCTGGTCTATACCGGCGTGACCCGGGGAAAACAACTGGTGGTGATGATTGGACAGAAAAAAGCGTTGGGCATGGCCATCAGGAACCGCAATGTGACCCGCAGACTGACCGGTCTGCAACAGATGTTGAATCAACCAGCAGAGTGATCCTTCGAGCATGAAGCCCCATGGCTACCCAGATGGCATCTTGCTGATCAAAATAATGGCAACAAGGACAAACCGGTGCTGCGGTGCCAGCTTAGCCTTGACTGTCAACAGAGAATCGTCCGGTTATCAACAAAAGGTGTGAACCATCATCGTCGTCGCGCCTTGAGCGGTAAAAACAGTGCCGTCTGAGCCTAGCTTCTCCACTCAAACTCAGTGAGCACCAAGAATCGCGACAAACCCCCGGCTCTTCAGGACATGAAAGATGTCAAGCGTCAACACTCTGAAGAAAATCCTCCAGACTCAATGCCGGGGCAAAGGGTGAGTTGCGCAACGCAGCCTGATAGCCCTTCAAAGCCTTTCTCGTCCAGGATTCTCCATGCTTTTTTAGTGCTGACCAGGCAGATTGAAGGTCGTTGGGGCGTTCCTCAATCAAGAGGTCTATCAGTAAAGATGCTTGTCGATAGTCCTTGTTTCTCTTAGCGTGCTCTATCGCCGGCCTTTCTTGGGAGATAATTAATTTGTGGAGGGCAAACCTTGCTGGGTCCGGCACGTTAACAAGAGAGCCAGCTTTCCGCGACAGAGCTACCGCTTGCATCGAGCCTTCAATGAGGTAGTCGAGATAGTGAAGAGCTTGAGCCGCAGCCTGCAGTTGCTTGATCGGAACCGACTTATAGTCCTCACCCCTGCCGCTAGATGGTGTCAACAGGTCAAGGCGCAGTGGGCTATTACGAACCTTGTACGAGGTCGACGGATTTTTGGGGTTAAGTTCCGGGACCGGGAAAAAGCCCATTTTAAGTTGCTCCAGCGTTTCAGGGATGTCTGTGTTCGGAAGGGATGGGATAGCAACTGACAGATTGCGATCAATGCTGATATCAATATCGTGGGTCATCATGCCCGCACTCTCCCACCGGTAACCCAACATATTGCCAATCGTTGCAAAAGCATGAGTTCCGACAAGGACGCCTCCCATTCTAAACACCCCAGAGTCTGCCAAAGACTGAAGGACTCTGAACGGGGCATGGGGAATTGTAATGGCACCGCCGACACTGACTTGAGCGCTGAGTCGATGGATACTTTGCAGGTCTGCTTGATAAAGTTCCTTTTCCTGCTGGTGCTGGCCAATTATTGACTGCAAGACTGGCGTAAGTTTTCCGACATACTTTTGCTGCCGACTTCCACCAGGCGAGAAGTATTGAAAGTACACGTAGCTCTCCCCTTTGATCTTCTTAAGGGTAAATCCTCCCGTAAGGCTTCCAATAGACCTCTGGGCCTCAAGAATCGCCAGTTGCTCCAGCAGTTCTGCATATAAAGTTTGTGTTTCTAGCGGGATTCTTGGCATCTCAACATCCTCTGGTTATACTCGCCTTAACTATAAGGCGAGTATAACCAGACAAGATGCTGTTGTCAAAGGGCGATTTTAGCTGTTAGATGGAATGGTGATCGCCTGCTGAAAATTGATTGCGGTGTGACTATGTATAAAAAAACAGAGAGCCTCTCGAAATGGTACATGTTCTGAAGATGAACACCTTAGGTAAACCTCTTAACACTTACCATCTCAGTGGGTCCGGGCATGATGCTCGGAGACATGATCACCTCAGACGTCATCTCGACCGTAAGTCTGACCGAGATCTGCAGCCAGGCCGCCGCTTCAAAGATTATCGTCAATGCCCACCGCATCAGCCAGGGGCATCTGCCCCTGCCCCATGAGCAGGAAAAACAGGGGGACTTTTTATTTTATCCCGGCACAGACACATGCCCTGACCCAACCAGTGAATTCCCTTCGGCGGCAGGACACCATAACCGTGGCGACTGCGGGAACCGCCCAGCCACAATGTTATTGCCATGGCAACAATCAGTGCCAGGGCCACGACAATCAATATAACCGTCCCACCGGAAGACTTCACACCGCCTCCGATCCTATGTATTGCATTTGCTAGCTGCCTGGTACCAAACGCCCCATAACCCGTATGGCACCCTCTGATGTCGGTTGAACTACGACGATTTCGCCAGAGCGGGGCACGACACCCGTCAAGCCGGTGATATTGACCTGATGGGTGACCAGCACGCGCGGTGGCCCTTGATATGGACGGCTGAGAAACTCTCGCAGCGTGGCGGTCTGTGCAGGACCACGACCAGGCTGGTTAAAAAAAGAATCCAGGGACGGTAAGGGTTCCACCGATCCCAGTTCCAGTAACCGTGCCGTTTCCAGGCTGCGGCACCAACGACTTGACCATACGTGCGCGCTGGTTATGCCGTTCTCGCGGAACGTATTGCCGATCTGACGCGCCTGACGCCTCCCCTCTTCCGACAGATTTCGCTGGGTCGCGCAATCATCCAGCTTGAAGCCGGCCGGGTCGCCCGTACCGGGAGCCAGAGCATGGCGGATCAGCGCCACGGCCTCACCCGTACCGAGCGCAGTCCAGAGCGCTTCTTCCGTTGCATCTGCGCTCAGTGGCGTCGTCCAGCCCAGCAAGCAAACCAGAGCCAGAATTGTTAAGAGACAACGCCAGAACAATGATGCATTGGTCATGATCATGCTCCCGATGGTGTTAGCAAATATGCTTCCATTGTAGAGAAGATCCACGTAAAAAACACCTAGGGTAGCCGCTTAAGCCATAAACAGAACACAGGAGAACCAAGTCTGAAGGCTAGAGTTTTCGTAACTGTGCAACCGACATCTCCGGCTCAACGCGTTCGGTGTGATCGGCAAAAAAGTCAGCATTCTGGATAACTCCATCCGTATCGACCACAATCCTGCCAACCAGAGGCAATCGCCAGCGGTTATCCCCATTGAAGCGCTCCAGATCGATGCCGAAGCCACGATAGATCTCTATGAGATCTTCGGGCAGATCGAACATCACCCGTAATTGGTCCAGATAGGAGCCACCAGGATCACTCAGCAGCGGATAGGTCAGCCCCAACTTGCTGACCAGGGGACCGGCATATTTGGGCAGCATGGGGGAGATGGCCACCAGGGTTGCACCGGTCTCTTCTACCTGTGGCAATGTCTGCTGCAGAGCTTCCAGCTCCGCATTGCAGTAAGGTCACCAAACTCCCCGATACAGAGTGATCAGCACGGGTCCTCGTGCCCGCAACTCCTTGAGTAAAACAGATCTTCCCTGGGCATCCTCTAGTGAAAAATCGGGCATCTTTTCTCCCGGTCGAATGGCCCTGGCAAGAATACCGGAGTTCTCCACTGCCACACGGGAATGGAGCATTTTTTTCATATTTTCAGGTGAGATTTTTTGGGCCGCAGTCTCTTTAAGCTTTTCAAGTTGTTCTTTAAGCATGGTTAACTCCTCCCTAGCGCCAACTGGACCGCCTGCTGCGCATGGATTTCTGTCGTGTCATAAAGCTGGACTTCTGTATCCGAGCCCTGAATCAATAAGCCAATCTCGGTGCACCCCAGGATAACACCTTGAGCGCCGCGTGTTGCTAATGATGTGACCACCCCCAGATAGAAGGCTTTTGATTCAGGTTTGATTTCACCCCGGCACAATTCGTTATAAATCACAGCATGAATACCAGCTCGTTGGTGAGCATCAGGCACAATAATCTGGAGGCCATGTTCCCTGAGACGGTCGCAGTAAAATGCCTCCTCCATGGTAAATCTGGTTCCCAGCAGTCCGACACAGGTTATTCCATCTTTTTTAAGCACGCTGGCCGTCGCATCGCCAATATGAAGGAGGGGAATATTGACGGCCTGCTCAATCTGAGGGGCAACTTTGTGCATTGTGTTCGTGCAGAGAACGAGAAAGTCTGCCCCTGCCGATTCAAGCGCACGGCCTGCTGAGGCCAGGATCATTGCCGTTGCCTTCCAATTTCCCTGATGCTGCAGAGCTTCAATTTCGGCAAAGTCAACGCTGTAGAGGACAAGCCTGGCTGAATGCAACCCGCCCAGTTCGTCCCTTACCATGTGGTTGATCAGCCGGTAATACAGCTGGGTAGACTCCCAACTCATCCCTCCGATGAGTCCAATTGTTTTCATCGACAATCTCCGAGTTGTCCTCTTGCATCGACTCTCCTCCATGACGGCCATGGTCGCCGCCAAACAGACGATTACTTACTTTGGGAGCGAACCAGGAAGCAACCAAAGCAAGACTACATCAGCCAGTTAACAACATTATTTCTTCATCCGCCCAGCAACGTATTTATACTTTTCTTTTCAGGGTATCTTCAGGTCAAAAACAAATTCCCTGCAACTTGACATTTATTTGGGCAAACACGACAAACAAACGCAACCCCATTGACTTAGCGGATTCCATCAACATCAACACACATGGTTATCAACGGAGACTGTGTACAAGTTTTTCTTACCACGCCTTCTGCGGCGAACACAACATTGCTGGAGATCAACCTTAGGGTTAATTTAAATTGACATTATAGCTCTATATGTAAATAATAATTATCACTATGAACAAAAAAAGCGTGACACTGTATCCTTCTTCGGCAAAAGAACTTGAAGCATTAGGACAACGTCTCAAAGATGCGCGCCTGCGCCGCCGTTTCTCAATGGAGACGGTCTGTGCCCGGGCGGACATCTCACGTCCCACCCTTTACAAAGTAGAGAAAGGTTGTCCGTCTGTAGCCATGGGAATTTATGTACAGGTGCTGCGCGTTCTTGGGATGGTGGATGATCTGGGCTTGATTGCCAAGGAAGATGTGGTAGGACGGCGACTCCAGGATGAGGCTCTGCCCTACAGAAAACGGGCGCCAAAAAAGACTCAGTCTAAGGAAAAATCCCATGAGTAGTGGACAAAGTGACTCTATCTTGGGTTTCAAGCTGATTGGCATATTTCCAGCTCAAAGCACGATGCTTGGAGGCATTGGCTTTGATCTTGGTGCCATCAAGGCTAACCTTGCCGAGTTTTAAACAGCCCATCTGTTGGGCAATCAGTAGAATGTGTACGAACAGCGGACCTAAGAGCGGGAGAAAGCGCTTACGGAAGGTGGCGATGGTATCGTGATCAGGATGGTCGTTGGCAGCGATGTAGCGAAAGGCCACCGAGTCATAAGTAGCTTGCTCCATTTTGCGGCTGGAGAAAACACCGGTTGAATAGCCGTAAAAAAGAAGTGCCAGCAACATCTCAGGATGAAGTTTTTGAAGTCACATCCTCTGCAAACTGCCTTGATTGTTTTCAGATCAAGTTGACTGACGATTTCGACAACAAGGCGGGCCAGATGCCCATCTGGCAGCCAATCGTCCATGGACGGCGGCAGCAGAAAAAGGGTTTCCCGGTCGACTTGACGAAACTTATCACTCATGGAAGCTTCACCTTCGCGGGGAGTTTTAAGATCCGGCGAGTTTAACATTTTCTGGACGAAAAGTCCGACAGACTGCTAGGCGCAGGCTAGTAATTCTATAGCTTGATCAATCTCTTTTAGATCAAGTTTTCCCCGGGCGAATGACGATTTTAATAAAAAGCTAATGGTTTTGGCTTTGGCTTCGAGCGAAGGTTTTACATTAGCAAACTCAAGCTTTTGTTCAAAAGATTTAATCAATTCTGCTGAAATGTCGAAATTGAAATTAGAGTGGGAATCGTAAAACCATTCGATTGATTTTCCCGTTCTTTCTGCCACTTCTTCTAAGTATTTACGTGGGATATGGTTTCTCGATTTCCAATTGGAAATTGTATTTGAGTTTACGCCTAAATATTTTTCACCCAACTCCTTATCTGACCGAGCCCCCAGGGCTTCGCGCATCCTCAATACAACGGTCGCAGTAGCAACTCCGGCTAGCGCGGCAGTAGTGACTACGGGAAATGCCGGCCCAGCGAGTCCTAAGCCTGCAATCAATGAACCTGTAATTTTATAAGCCTTCTGGTAGTCGAATTTCTTTGTTGGCTTTTCCAGCAGTATCTTTACCAATTCTTCAGGGTTGTGCCCGAAAATCATGCTGAAGAACCTAATAAGAGATTCTGAGGGCTTAGCTCGGCCATTTTCAATTTGACTTAAATGTTTAGCCTTGATCCCCATGACATGAGCCAGGTCTTGCTGGCTCATATTGGCTCCCTCTCGTGAGTCTTTAATGATTTTTCCTAGAATTTTAAGATTTTCTGTCATATCACCTCAGCTGTATTTTTTTGTGTATTGACGTGTATTTGAGATTCTGCTATACACAATTATATCCGCCTTAGCCAGGCATTTCAATAGGCATCCAGGAGGCAATATGAACGAGAGCTTTGTTAATTGGAATGCAACTCTTTCTGGGTTGAGCGGACTATCGGTTAGTGAGATTTTAAAAAGTTTAGATTTATTATCTAGTACTGTTGAAAGTGTCGATGAATATTTGATTAGTTTAGCAACAGATAAGATAAGTAACAAAAATTTTCCAAAAAAAGAAATTTCTCTTCCTCTGTTTATTAAAAGTAAATTTTTATTTGAAGAAAGCATTGACGAAGAAATAAGTTGCAGTACTAAAAACTATATTTTATGCGGAAGAATGCTTATATTTAATTTCATCAATGGTGAAATGAAGTGCTTCTCGAATTTGATTAGTTCGCTTTCTGAAAATCTTATTGAATTTAATCATTCTAAGCAAAGTGATTTTATTCAAATATTAAGAGTTATAGATGAAAGGAAACTTGCACTTTTTTTGAAAAAGATTACCGCAAGGAAATTTATAATTAAAGAAAAATATCCTCTCATTTATATAAACGAAAATAATGAGTTCAAATTTGACTCAGTCAATAAGATAGATCCGGATGTTCTTTGCCCGCCATCCAACCACCCTGATAATAAAGTTGATGGACGTATATTGTTGGGAAGAATGAATGCAAGAAATCTAAGGACTATGATTACAGTCTACTTTATGGGTACTAATTATAATGCAAAAATCATTGATGAGGAATTTATGAAAAAATATGAAAATGATGAAATAAAAATTTCAAAAAATACAGCCTTTAAAGTTGATCTGGAAATGGTTGAGGAAAACTATAATGCAGGGAAAACCCTTATTGTAGAAAAAGTATACTTTTAGATATGTTGTTATTTTGAATAGTAATATAAATTTAAGTAAAATCAAAAAAATAATAAATGCAATATTTTTACTGCAATCAATCCTTATGTATTAATTAGTTCAACTCCATAAATCATTCAATGCTTTGATTACAATCTGGAAACCCCGGCTCATTTTCTGGCCCCTTTTATTTTTTGGCTTTACGGAAACGTTTAAAACCTTGAGCGTTATTTGTCCTTTTAGCTTTAGTACTTGGTCGTCTGAAAATTCACCAGATAGAAAATTCTTTATATTTACTTTTAACGACTTTGACCACTTTTGCATTTCAAGGCAGCTCTGCTTTTTATTTTGTCCGTATTGTGGATGGTGAACTATTAGCAAGTTCTCCTTGGAAATCTTGCAATTCTCTATAAACTTTATGAATTTTTGAGCTTCAACATAATTTCCAAATGTTATGCCGCCCCACCTTGTATTGAAATTCTTAATTGCTTGATTGACTCCATTTTTGGCAGTTTTTATTTTCCGACCATCGAAGTCTCTTGTCTTCTCATAGACATGAGCTGCCATTTCAAGATCTTTTTGAGCTATGGGTGAGCGATCAGAATTATATTTCAGTACCAAAAAGATGGCCTCATCCCAGGGGGGGAGTGAGTTCTCTTCGACTTTGTATTCTAGGGCTTTAGTTTGCTTTGAGTCTTTTTCTAACGGGTGTCTTAGTTGCTTAGAAAATCTCCCCTCAATTGCTTTTAAGGCCACCTGAAGTGGGTGGAGGTTGCCTTTGTCAAGATATTTAAAGGCTGTCGACCTGTCACTCCCGGTCAGATTAACAAGTGATTGGTGGTTCATATCTATACAGTTTTGGTTCTTTTGTAGGTGAAGCCCGAGAGTAAGGTCGAGGAAGTGGTTATAGTGTTGACTTGATGTATGTGGTGATGCATGACCCATGAGAGCGGAAAAAATGAAATTGTTTTTTCTGTTCCATTTCTCATTTTTCCTGATTTTATCTAGCAGGGGACCAATCTTTACGCATGGGCTAGCGAGGGTTTCGATCACTGGCCAAAAATATGGTTTATCTAGCGCTTGGGCCTGAAGGCTTAACCAGCTCAGGAAGGAATGTCTGAGATGGTAAAGAACTATCGTTTCATCAAAGGTGATTTTCTTTAACGCTTTTCTGACGGGGTTGTAGAGTTTGTCCTCTGGCAACAAGCCTTTTTTTTGGGATGGATGAGCTAAAAATAGACCATCGCCAAAGAGTTGATCCTCTGTTTTACGTTCTTTTGCAAAGGCTAATAAATAGGTTAGTTCTTCTTCGGTCAATAGGCCGGAGATCGGAATCCTGCGAACTCCTTTTTTTGATTTAGTGTCGCTAAGAGCGGTGTTGCGAATAAGTATTTCGTATGATGTGACACCTTGGATGTCCATGAGGCGGATTCCCCTTATCTCAGAGGGTCTTAGTCCGCATCTGAACATCAGAATGATTGCTATGATGCGCAGTTTTTCCCACCTCCCATGTGTTTTTTCCCATCCATGCGACTCTAAAAGCATCGTGTAAATTTGTTCATCTATGAGGTTCGAACTGACACATGTTATCGCACCGCTACCAGTGTTAAGCATCTCAGACCATTCCAGTGGTGGAAGGCTGTAGTAACCGGTCAGAAAGCTATGAAACTGCCTAATTTTCAAGACTTCTGATGGCTTGCGCTGGGCAGTTTCTTCGTAGATTAGTTCTAAATCACCGGGGTCGATCATGATCGGGTTTTGATTTTTGGCGGCAGCAAGGAGGTCCGCCCCAATGCCGGTTAAATAACGGTGAATGCTCGAAACTTTTATGGCGTTGATATTGCGCCTTTCAACTTGCGTTATTCTTTTCTCAAGAAATCGTTCGGCCCAGAAAATCAGCAGCTGGAAGGTTGGGCTTAGTTCGTGCCCATACTTTTGTCGGAAAGTGCTTAAAATTGATGAGCCCTTGCGTTTTGAAATTTTTCCTTTTTTTGGTTTGCGAAGATCTTTAAGGAGCTCTGCCATGAGCTCCAGCTGTATGGCCGTCTTGCATTTTTCGTTATTGTAAATTCTCCGCACACTGATAGGTTTTTGCTCTTCATCGGTCATGATTGGTTTTTCAACAGGTATCGCTTTGCCTGTCAGGCAGCGCAACCAGCTTTCCAGCGGGAGCGATGTCGCAGGGAGATCCCCGCAGGCGAACCCGACGATATCGTGGGGCATTAGTGTAATGTAGCGAGCCAGAGCAATGTCTAGCAGGTTGTTTAGAGACGGTGGCCGAAATCTACGGGACAGATCAAGTCGTTGAAAATAGGTTGCTGCACAAGTCCAGGCCGTTTGGTTTTTCTTTAGGGCGATATCTTGAAGGGATTGAGGTAGCCGATAAATCAATAGGCGAGTCAAGGGGTCAGGGACTAGTCGATGATGGAGCACGTTGTTTTTCTGGTTTTCTGTGTCATGGGAAAGACTCATTTCTATCCAAAAGATGTTGTTCGCTTGGTAGTAGTCGCAATTTAATAAACTGCTCCAGAACGGCTGAATCCATTTTCTGTTAATAAGCCCTCCGAACATGATCGCAGTGACCAGGATCTGGCCAAACCGTTCATCCTTGTTTTTTGGTAAGCCAGCTTTGATGTCTTCCGAGATGGCGTTGACTATTGCCTTAGCATTTTGTAGGTGGATAAATTTATTACGTGTTGAGTAGGTCTTTTCATGTTTGACGGTGATGTAGACAGGGGCAAGTGGAACATCCCAGAGAAGTTCTCTGTTTCCTGCCTCAAAACCGCGTGCCAGAAAATTAAAACACTCAGCTTTTTGTTTTGATTTTAACTTGGTGCTGAGGTGTTGTGACAAAGCCAGTATGTCGTTGGTGTAATAGCTGCTCCCTTTGGCCCCTGTATAGAGATCTGGAAAATGCTCTTTAAGAAAGTTAAGGGCAATTTTTTCGGTTGAATTAAATATGTCTTCAGAGGGAGAGTGTTTGTTGCTTGCTGCTGCTACCCAAATGTATGCAGGTTCTATCATGGCAATAGCCCTTCTATGGGTAGCCAACCATCTCGCTCGAGAATAGCGTCCAAGTGGCTCTGCATTTGCTCGGAAAAGACGATTGGGTCAAGGTTGGAAAATCGATTCCATGGTTCTTGCCCTGTTTCCCAATGACCGAGTTGGGCCTCGTAAAGTTCTGGAGAGCACCCGCGATCCTGTAATTCATTTTTTATATAGTGTCGATTTGCATTTACCGGAAGATCGTATTTATGAATACCTGCTAAGTAGGGACTTAGGATTGCCGGTTTTAGTAAGACAATTTTTTCATCATCATTCGTAAGGTAGAACAGGTTTAAGGGGGATCCTGGCGAGCAGTAGTTTTTGAACAGGTTGAAGATTGCAGGACTTTCTTCCGAAAAAAAATCGTAGAGGTAGTTCAAGTGTTTCCTGTAATTGCTGATTTGTTTTTGGCAGACAGTAGGAATAGTAACCATGCGTGAGTGGTAGTGGGTTTTGTCGTCTTTGTCACTGATAATTCCTAAGCCGCTCTTGAAATCAATTTCATCTTCGTCAAAAGATGGATCATGGATGGCTCGAAAGCTCGTCGAGAAGGCAATTAGGCATGATGTGTAAATTGCGTAGTGGTTATGAAAATTCTTAACCTTTTTGAATGTCCTAATGCCTTGAGGTCTGGCTTGTTTCAGAGCGGTGCGCAGACTTTTGATAAGATTTTGCACAGCATCCGTTTTAGGGCAGTATGGGGTGCCAAGTCTGGCATCAGGATTCACCGGGTCTGGATTTCGAAAGGTTGCTGTTCGCAAAACTTCACTAAATGTTAAGACAATAAGATTGCGATAGCTGCGCTCCATTCGTTGGAGTGGCGCGCAGGTGTAATGCATGCGGGCAATAAATCGTTCTGGTGGCTGCCCGAAAAAAAGCATAGAGGAAGGAATGTCCTCCTGGGGTTCCCTGGAAAGAGCATTAACGAAATAGCTTTGAATTCTTGAGAGGCTGAGCCTAGAGCCGTATTGAGAATTTAAGTTGCTGAAGATTTTTTTGAGTTCAGTAACGGTTTGCTCAACTTGAGAGGGTTCAATGAGTGTGAGTGGGATTTTTGAATTAAGCAGTTCGGAGATACTATTCTCTACAGCATAGCAAAAAATATGAGTTAGCGGGATGTGGCTGAAGTAGATCACTTTGTGCGCCAGTTTGGAAGTTATGAGGCGGCTTTTTGGGCTAAGGTTTGGGCCGGGCGACCTTAGCCTGATGAAAGGTGTTTGGTCGCTTGGCCAGTAAATCCCTTCAGGGGAGTTGTGGGCTAGCGCCTCTTTTTGCAAGACGTAGAGGCGTGCGGCTCTTTCTACGGATATGCCCGCCAAAAACATGGCTCCAAGCACGATTTTATGTACCGCCGGGATTTCTGTTTTTTCATCTCCACAGATAAGTTTTATCAAGATACTGATGTCAAATTGATTCAGTTCATCCCAGGAAATTGGGCTGAGTTGATTGGAGTGAGCGAGATGGTTGCTGCGATGTCTTGCCTGAATTGCCAGGTCTCTTCTCGTGATGTGAGAATAGCGTCTGTTGTCGGGACATGGGACAGGAATTTGGTCCCACCCGCTCGTAAGCTCTTTTTCTGATCCTCCATGGGTGATGTAGTTCTCTTCCTCTTCAGGGGTTAGAAGGGGGGAACTGATCTTGCTGTCTCCGGTCCACACTCTGGAAAGACTGAGCTCAGTGTCTCCCTCGTTTAGGGGTAATTTGGGTTTCAATGGTTTTGCTTTTTGTGGTGTACCCTTTGATAGACGAAGGGAGAGCTTAAGTATTCTTCCTGTCTCGCTCAGTAATTTGTGATCGTCGTATAGTTGAAGAGTTTCAAAATAGACTTGGGGGGATGTCGCGACATTAGGAAGTAATGAGATGAGCTTTGTGTGTGATGCCTTACAGAGGGTTCTTACTGCAAGGAAGTTGTTTTTTAGTCTGGTTATGTTGTCTCTGAAGTCGTCAGGCAGTTTATGCGTGGCCACAAATATCTGGGCTAGGAAGGTGTCCTGTTTTTGGATTTGGTCGTGGTCGTATGTGTCAGGTGGTGAGATAGCAAGGCAGCAATAAAGGGGATGGCTCTCCAGCTTAGAGTAGAGTTGCTTTTCGATCTCCTCTCCCTCAATTGGAATGAGGGAGTCCAAGATTAGATTGTTTTTGAACCGGTCATACTGCTCAAGCAATTTATTTGTAGTGGCAATGGCTGATTCCAGTTTGGGCGAAATGATCTGTGGACCGTCTGCTTCCTCGAAAACTCTTTTAGCTAGGGGAAAGATAGATGGGACATTTTTCAATACGAGAAAGAGCCTTTGCAAATCAGGCGGTGCCATGATCATGTCAAAAATCTCTTCAACATCTTTATCTGCAACTCTGCAGTATTCTCTCGCGAATTTTTTGAAATATATTCTTATTTCGTTCGTTGATGTGCGGAGAGGTGTCATGTTGTTTTTTTGTAAAGGGTGGGTGGAGTGGCTCCTAAAAATTTGGAGCAAGTATCGACAGAGCCTGCCAGTGCGGGAGAAAGGTTTTTTCTTATTTTCTTGGTGGTTAGTCGACTGTACTGAAAAAGGCTGGACGCCGGGTCTTTAACTGCAAAAGCAAGCATCCCTAAAAAGACATCTGCATAGATAAGCTGCTTTAATTCTTCCTTGTTTGTATTCTTGGGCAGAATGCCAATAGGGACTGTTTCATTATCTGGGAT
The DNA here is from genome assembly GCF_057178085.1 of Pelovirga sp. C15f. NCBI lineage: Bacteria > Pseudomonadati > Thermodesulfobacteriota > Desulfuromonadia > Geobacterales > Geobacteraceae > Pelovirga > Pelovirga sp. C15f. The sequence goes on along the minus strand of NZ_JBXUCV010000008.1, from coordinate 10,402 downwards.
GCGGTTCGCTATTATATGGAACGTTCGGCGGCCGCAAATGCAATGTTTCTTCTCTGACCAGACGATGATGGGGTGCAGCCGAGCAATTATCTGCGCGCTTTCGGGTGTGAGGTTGTGGAGCTCTTCTTTGCCTACTTGTGAGAGAACGCAAAGATAATTTGGCCCCTTTTCTGGTAGCAGATCTGCCGGGGGGAGGGAGATGTTTTTGATATATTCTTCTGTCCAAGCAAGGCTTCTGAGCATGGATAAATCTTAGGTTAATATCATTTCAATGTAAAGTATTTTAAATATATAGTCTTATTTAAAATGAATCTATATTACATAAAAATAAAAATATATATTTTATAAAACGTATAAACACACATTATTTAAGCATTTTTTTGATTAGCATGTTGTGTTAGGCTGATTCCCTCCGGAGGCACAGAGGTTCGAATCCTCTCGGGCGCGCCAATAATATCAATGGGTTAGCGGATTTCGCTGACCCTTTTTTTGTGTCTGTGACGTTCTTGTGACGATTCTGTGACAGTCGTTGTGACGAAATGACCGTTACCCTCGGGAAAATCACTGATTTGCCGAGGGTAACGGTCAGGGTCAAAATGACCTTTGCCTCAGATTCGTCACTGTGACAATGTATTTCCAGTGACTTATAAAATAAAAAAACATGCCAACGCACTATTTGAGAAAAATAATATAAAAAATTGAGCCTGTTTGACCTTTGCCAAAGAAAATTTTGCCACTCTTGCTCCCCCTCTTTATTTGCCAGAACCGCTCAGTTTTGAGCGTTAAAACCACAGCACTGCCGCTACATCCATCTGTTCCTTCAAGCCTCTCCCCCACCTACCATTGTCATCCCCAAAGGCCATCTGGTTTATGTATGATAAGTCATAGGTGATATAGGACTCGATGGTAAAACAAATATCGAGAAAGTCCAACCTACTGAAATCAGGCTGGGGTTATAAATGTCGGGTATATGGTGATTTACGAGACAGACATAATTACCTGCGTCGTTAGGCAACGGTTCACTCAGTAAGTGTCAGCTGAATACTAAAGCCAAGTGACACACAATTTATCGATCATAGAAACAAACTTGTCAAAATCCACCGGCTTGGTCACATATCCATCAACACCGCAGGCGCGTGCTTCTAAGCGGTCCTCTTCGATATCGGAGGTTGTCAGTACCACCACGGGGATCGTTTGAAGCTCCGGGTCCTTCTTGATCATGGCGAGAACTTCAAGCCCACTGACATGAGGCATACGCAAATCCAGGAGAATCAGGTTTGGTCTGGGAAATACGGATGGGTCTTCGTAAGGTCCGCGACGATAGAGATAGTCCAGGGCTGCCCTGCCATCCTCGACCTGTTGGAGGTGCACATCATCAACGTGGCGCTGAAGTGCTATCCGAACAATAGCCGCATGAGCAGGCTCGTCTTCTGCATGCAAGATGACCCTGGTTTTTTCGTTTGTCATATTGTCGTGTCCTTAAGGACAAGAACATCCGGCAGGGTAAAGTAGAAGCAGCTTCCCTGACCCTCTCCAGCCGATTCAACCCGGATGGTGCCGCCATAATACTCAACAATCCGTTTTACCAGGGTCAGTCCCAAGCCCGTGCCTTCGGTGCTTTTGTCAAGCCGATCGAACAAACCGAATATTTTACCCTGATACGCCTTCTCAATGCCTATCCCATTGTCGCGAACGAAAAATTGAATTCCCTGATCGATTTTCTCAGTCCCGATCTCTATTGCCGGGTCTTTCTGGTCTCCCATGTATTTGGCGGCGTTGCCGATCAGGTGCAGCCAGATCTGTACCAGCGTGTCCCGGTCGCCGCATAAATCTGGTCCCTCTTCGGCAATGGTCACCTTGATCCCCTCTAGCTTGCTTTGCCTGGTCAGTTGGTCGATGGCATCCTCTACTAGTCCGCGCAATGCCGTTGCCTCTGTGCCACGATTTGTTGAATCAATACGGAACATCAGTAGCAGACTTTCGAGCAGATTATTCATCTGCCGGGTGGCAGTACGGGCATAACCGAACACTCGGGTTAGCTCGGGATCCGTAGTTTGCGGCAAGGAACTCTGAATCAGTCCCAAAGAGGATTCGATGCTGACCAGGGGTGTCTTCAGCTCATGAGAAACGGCATAGTTGAACTGCCTCAGGGCTCTGTTGCGTTGCTCTAACTGGGTTTTCTGTTGCTCCAAGAGATCTTGCGCTTGTTTGCGGATACTGATGTCCTGGGCAAAACCATGCCACATGGTGCTGCCGTCAGGTAGTCGTTCCGGGGATGAGTGCCCCTCTACCCAGATGACGTTTCCTGATGGATGCAGCACCCGGTGTTGATTTTTCCAGACATCCAGAGTGTCGGCTGACTGCTGGATCGATGTGATAAACTCAGCGTGATCCTGCGGATGGACGGCTGCAAAAATTGCCGCAGCATCGGCTTTGACATCTTCGGGATGGACGCCATAAATGGCAGGCAAGGCGTCACTGACATAAGGTAGTCGGGATGTGCCATCCGGGTTCAGTTGAAACTGATAGATTATACCCGGCAAATGGGCTGCCAGTTTCTGCAGACGCTCCAGCAATTCGCGTTGACACTGCTCACTTTGCCGGTGTTGTTCAAGGTACAGGCGCAAACGCCGGCGATGTCCTTCGAGCAGAATCAGTCCCAAGATCCAGACGCCGCCATAGCCAAAGCCATAGCCGACCCAGGCTTGTTGATGGGCCTGCCTATAGGGTTCCCAGGGAAGGGCGACGGCGATACCACCGACCAGATCACCCACCTGATAGCCCTGAGAGGCATGACAGCGTAGACAGGGGACTTCAGCATAGAAAGGTGACATGACGCGTAAAAATGTTTCACCCTCCAGCTGTTCCAGGCTGGAATATTCTTTGACTCCAGCACTAAATTCTTGCAGCGCCAGTGTTTCCCAGGCATCCGGTCGGTTTTCCGGTCGTAAGGGATTAAGGCTGGTAATCTTGCCACGGGTGCCGAAACGTTCGCTGGCCAACTCATGAACCTGACGGGTCATGTAGGCCGGGTTCACCAGGGTCAGTGGTTTTCCTGTCGGCGTTGCAATATCGCGATCGGGGATATGGGCAAGATACGGATTAGGAGGTGTCTGAGGCGTTACCGGGACATAGACACCGCCCTGCTCTGAAGCCCATAGCCGGTAGATTTTGTCTTTTTCGATACTTTCTCGCGCCGCGGTGAGCGCCGTGGCCTGAAAACCAGCGGCAACCCGATCATAATGCCAGTAACCCAAGGCAGCGATAGTCAGGGTCCAGAGCAGGGCAGCAACAACAAAGTAGAGGGGTGATGTTGCTTTGTTGTCGTTGGTGGGCTCCGGAGTAGATGTTGTTCCATGGTGATGTTGTGTCACTTGATCACCTCATGTCGATTCACCGCTCCCGGCAGGGTGAAATAAAAACAACTGCCTGTACCCTCTCCAGCCGATTCTACCCAGATGCGGCCTTGGTAGATGGACACAATTTTTTTTACCAGGGCCAGTCCCAGACCGCTGCCTTCGCTGCCCGCGTTGAGTTGGGAGAAAAGATTGAAAATCCGTTCGTTATGCTCTGGCGCAATCCCCCTTCCGTTGTCCCGGACATAAAAAACGACATCTTGCCCTTCTTGAGTTGCTCCGACCTTGATGTGAAGCTGAGCTTGTTCGCCCCTATATTTGACAGCATTTTCGATCAAATTCTGCCAGATCTGCCCGAAATGCATGAGATTTCCATGTAACTGCTGGGTCAATTCTCTGGTTGATACCTCGACTTGATGTTCCTGTAAAATACCTGCCAATGTGTCTAAACTGTCATTCACGAGCTTTTGGGCGGTCTGGGTTTGTGCCGGGGCATCGATCCTGCCAATGCGTGAGTATTGCAGCAAGGCATCGAGAAGTTGCTGCATTTTATCCGAGGCTTTGTCGATATAGTTGATGTCTTCGGTGATCTGTTGATGGTCAGTACCAAGAAGGTCCTGCCGCAACATGCCTGTATAGGTTCTGACGGTAATCAGGGGACTTTTAAAATCGTGAGAAACGTTGTAGATAAATTGCTCCAGTTCATGGTTTTTCCGCTCCAGCGTCCATTGAGCCTGCTTGCGTTCAGTGATGTCGCGAAGAAACGTGAAAAAACGACCCTCATTCAAAGGACTGTAGGTCGTACTAACTTCTGTGGACCAGGCCGAACCGTCTTTACGTTGATGCGCGCTTTCAAATAAATCGCTCCCCTGTGCCATTACCTTGTTAATGTGTCGTGCGACATCTTCAGCATTTTCGTTGGCATCAAGATCGGAAATATGCAGGCTCAACAACTCATCCCGATCGTAACCGGATAAAGCCAGGTAAGCTGGATTGGTATCCAATATGTGTCCCTGTGTGTCGATGGCTAAAAATCCATCATGTGAAGCAAACAGAATACTTTGATAGGCATTTTTCTGTTCAATGAGATCCTGCTCAATGCGCTTGCGCTCGGTGATGTCATGCACAATAGAGAAAAGTAAAGTTGTACTGTTCACCGATATTGGGCTCGAATGTACTTCGACAGTTCTAATTTCACCATCAGCAAGTTGGTGTGGAAAGATGAAATAATTTCGGTTTTCTTCAATAGCGGCCTGCCTTTCCGCAGCTACAACATCAGGTGAGAGAATATTGATCTGGCTGATATTTAGGCGTAGCAACTCTTCTCGCGAATACCTATAGAATTTTTCCGCAACCTGATTTGCATCGAAAATTTCGCCGGTTTCTGGTTTTATCAACAGCATTACGGCGCTATGGTTACGGAACATCTTTCTGAATCGTTCTTCGCTCTCCCACAAGTTTTTTTCGGCCCGCTTGCGTTCGGTGATATCTACAAAGGAGACCACCAGACCGATAACTTTATCATCCTGTCGGATCGGATATGACCAGTACTCGACAGGGAAACTGCTGCCATCGGCCCGCCAGAACATTTCACTGTCACAATGAACCTTCCGATTCATGCCTTTTAACAGATCACATTCTTCGGCAGGTATCATCGTTCCGTCAACATGGGAATGGTGAATCAGGTCGTGCATGTTACGACCGATGAGCTGGTCTGCATTGTCATAGCCCAGGATCTGAACGCAGGCAGCATTGCAGAAGGTACAGATACCCTGAGTATCGAGGCCGTAAATCCCTTCAGCAGTGGAGTCGAGCAACAGGCAAATCATGTTGTTGCTCTCTTGTACTTCATGGGTTGCCTTATTTACCCGATGGCGGAGGAGCACAATAAACACCAGTCCGCCGAGAAACATCAGCGCTGCCACGACCGCCAGCTTGACTACCCAGGCAGGAATGACTTCTTCAGGTTCCTGCCCGGCACCCCATTTCAGGCGGGCCTGGTAATAAACTGAAGCGTTGTCCTTGCGCCAGTCCAAAAGATAATCGTCCAGCAACCTCAGCAGCTCGGCATTCTCTCCCTTGGCGGCAGCAAAGTAGATATTGAAGGGATTAAAGGCGATACCACTGGAGTGCACCTCATATCGTTTCGCAGCAGCATCACCGAACACTGAGTTGACGACCCCGCCGCTGACCTGTTTATCTTTGACCGCAGCGAATACCTCGTCAAAATCAGCATACTCAATAAATTGACTGCTGATGCCGAACTTGGCCAGATGCTCCTTGAAAGAGCGGGCATTATGATCCCCCAGCATGACCGCAATCGGTTGATCTTTAAAGTCTGTGATCGGCACAGTTGACACATCCTGAGGGATATAGAGTTCCCCCCAGACGGTGAGCAGAACTTGCTGGCCGAAATCCATGTATGTGGCGCGCTCTTCGGTATAGGCGGCACTGGTAACCAGCTCGACATCACCAGTTCGCAACCGCTCCAAGCCCTCGCTCCATGAGCCGAACACATACTCGAACCGAAGCTGCTCCCGTGAGGCAATCTCGTCCAGCATATCGACATAAAATCCCCGAGCCTGATTATCGGTGTCGAGGAAGATGGCGGGATAATAGTTGAAAGCGGCGACACGAATAGTAGGGATGTCTTTGCCCCACAGAGCTGTCGGCAACAACGCCACCAGAAGCACTGCGGTAAGAGCATGTCTTATCAATAGTTTCTTCATGAAGCCCTCACACCAATTTGAGCATGAAGAGCAAAAGTGTTCCATTCCTGTAATTTGTCACCAAAAAGAGCGACAAAGTTTTGGTGTCGGAACCTATTAGAGAAGAGATCGCTGGAGAAAGAGAGATGTGCTGGAAAAGAGTAAGGTTCCATGATTACCTTCTGTGTGGGACGGGCAAGAATAAACCTGCCAGGACAGACTTCAAGCCGCCGCGTCGCTCATTTTAACAACCATCCCCCCGGGGGACAGTAAGGCAATATGTCACCTTGTCATTTGCTTGACGAAGACCCGTCGACAGTCGATTGAAAACCTGTACGCGAATGGATCTACGGCAACCCGCTGTCCCTGGGGGATCCGTGGCTTTGCTTCCCCGGATTGCTCGGGGTTTGCTCTTTGTGGTTGTATTCTTGACTATCTTACCAGACGACATCCTAAAAATTTCTGACTGAGGGCCTTCAATCATCATTTTTTTTAACAAGTGGATTATTTTTCTGCGGACACTCCAGGCACCATGTCATGTAAACAGGTGCCCTGCTGTAACAGCTGGGCAAATTCATCTGCCGGCAGCGGTTTGCTGAATAGATACCCCTGCATGGCATCGCAATCGTTGGCGATCAGAAACGCCAATTGCTCTGTCGTTTCGACTCCTTCCGCGATGGCTGTGAGCTGCAGGTTGTGAGCAATATCAATAATGCTGGAGACAACAGCGGTGCGAGCATCTGATGTGCCGATATCGCGAATAAAGCTCTGATCGATTTTCAGGTGATCGACCGGAAAGCGGCTTAAATAGTTCAGGCTCGAATAGCCGGTCCCAAAATCATCCAGGCTCAACGAGACACCCAGATTTTTCAGCGCAACCAAAGCTGTTTGGGCTCCTTGCTGATCATCCATGATCATGCTCTCCGTCAGTTCCAGTTCAAGCAAGCCTGGGGCGAGTCCTGATTCGCACAGAATGGCATTGACGGTGGCCGCCAGATCTTCCTGGCGGAACTGGCGGGCCGACAGATTGACAGCAATCTGGATCGGTGGCAATCCGGCCGCTTGCCAAACAAGGTTCTGACGACAGGCCTCTTCCAGCACCCAGGTGCCGATGGGGACAATCAGTCCGGTCTCTTCAGCCAAGGGGATAAACTGCCCCGGGGAAACCATTCCCAACTGCGGATGCTGCCAGCGCAACAGCGCTTCACAACCGCTGATATCACCGGTTTTTAGGTCGACCTTGGGCTGGTAATGCAGGCAAAACTCCTGACGCTGCAGGGCACCATGGAGATCATGCTCCAGATCCAGCGTTTCAACACCAAAGGAGGCCATCTCGTCGTTGTAAAACGAAAAGGCACTGCCGGATTTTTTCGACTTGTACATGGCGATATCAGCGTAACGGATCAAGGTCTCGGGATCATGACCATTCTGTGGACAAGAACTGATCCCGATACTAGCGGACAACATCAGCTGGCGCTGCTCTACCTGGTAAGGTTCCGTGAAGATCGCCAATATTTTCTGCATCACCCGATTCAGATCCTGGGCAACAGCGACCTCCGTCAGTAATACCATGAATTCATCACCGCCAAAGCGAGCCACCGTGTCGGTTTCACGTACAGCGCTTTCAAGCCGGTAGGCAATCTGACACAACACTGCGTCGCCTGTGGCATGTCCAAGGGTATCATTGATCATCTTGAAGCGATCAAGATCTAGCAAGGCCACCGCCACAACGCGCTGGGACCGCTGGGCGTAACGGATTGCCTGGTCAAGCCGATCCATCAGCAAGACCCGATTGGCTAGACCCGTCAGCGCATCATGATTGGCCTGGTATTGAAGTTGACTCTCATAGCGTTTTTGAACGGTGATATCTTCTTTGACTCCAATGTAGTGAGTGATCCGTCCCTGATCATCTCGCAAGGGTGAAATCTGAGCACGTTCCCAGAACAGATGCCCATCTTTGTGCTTGTTCAGCACCTCCCCCTGCCACTCTTCACCAGCCCGCAGGTGGTTCCAAAGCTGACGGAAAACGTTTTTATCCATTTGTCCTGATTGGAGTATCCGCGGATTTTTGCCCATCAGTTCAGCAACGCTGTACCCGGTAATTTGAGTAAATTTTGGATTGACGTATTCTATCGCAGCGTTAAGGTCGGTAATGACCACGGCGGCTGGACTCTGCTCTACTGCCTGGCTGAGTTTGCGCAGAAGCAGTTCGTTCTCTTTACGTTTGCTGATATCCGTAGCAATCTCCATCCGCACCAACCGGCCATCGACCCAGGGGATTGCGGTGTCCCGGCATTCATACCAACATCTGTTGAGAGTGTTATGGAACTCCCAGACAAGGGTCCCGGTTGGCTGCCCCTGAGCATCAATCAATTTGTCATTGGTACAGAATGAACAGGGACCATCAAGGCCGTTCTGCAAAGAAGACCAGCAGCTTTTACCGACAATATCACCAAATATTTTGCGGGTGTGCTCGTTGATAAACAGAATCTCGTACGTTTCCATATCAGAAATATAAACGGCGGCATCCAGACTGTTGATGACTGTAGTCAAACGTGTGTGCGCCTGTTGCTGAACTTCTTCTGCCTGTTTGCGTTCAGTAATGTCTTGTAGGGTTTCAATCACGGCGATCATCTGACCGGTCTCATTGTAAACCGGGGTTGCGTTGAAAATGACATAACGTTGAGTATTGTTTGCCCCGGTTAGCCAGCGTTCTGCCTGCAGGCCACCATCTGCAAAATCAGATTCCGTATAAGAAGAATACAACGAAGACATGGTGTTCTTATCGAAGTGGTCAAGGACGGCATCGGCCAGACAAGGGCGTTCATGGCAATAAAAAGCTTTCCAATGATCTCTGGTGCCAATGACATCAGCGCCTTTGATGCCGGTCAGTTCTTCACAAGCCACATTCCAGGCGATGACCGTATGGTCAAGATCGAGGACAAACAAAGGCATCCCGGTATGTTGCAGTAACGCTTCCAGCATCGCCTTTTGTTCCAGAATCTGGTTTTTCATCTGCTTGTGAGCACTGATATCGATATCAAAAGAGTAGAGCTCGGGGGCATTGCCATTTCTAAGAACCAGGCTGTGGCTGGCAAAAACTTCTACCAGCGCACCATTTTTGTGCAGCAATGTCAGTTCGCCCGAAGGATGTACGTCAGCAGAGATGTTCATGCTCTTAAAAGCATGCCGTACCTCATCCGTCATTTCAGACGGGATAATCAGATCAATCAGATTCTTTCCCAGGGCTTCAGCTTTGGAATAGCCGTAAAGTTCTTCCGATGCCTTATTCCAATAAAATACCGTACCATCGGCGCGATATCCCTGTACTGCAACGGAGCTGACATCCTCCAACAGGGTACGAAAACGCAGCTCACTCTCCTGCAAGGCGACTAACGCATTATGGTGTTCCTGCTTGATTCGCCACTCACGCAAGGAGCGTTCGACGACGCGGGCAATCGTGGCAAAAGATTCTGGACTTTTGACGATATAGTCAAGAGCCCCGGCCTTCAGGGCCGCGACAGCTAATTCTTCAGTGCCTTGCGCGGTCATGATCAGAACCGGGTAGGAGCGCTGGTCCAGCTTTTTATTGAGGAAATCAATTGCGCTGCCGTCAGGCAGATTCAGATCAAGCAGAAGAAGATCTGGGCAGTTAGCTTCAACTTCCTTAGCACATTGCTGCAAGTTGATGGCAATGGAGACTTTCACCAACTCGCTGTGAGCCAGCAGATGGCGTTTGATCACATCAGCATGGGATTGTTCGTCTTCAACGATCAGGATACGAGTTTTACGCTGGTTCATCATTCCTCGCTTGACTGGTTACGTGCCGTTGACAGAGTCAACTCGAAACTCATTCCCTCTCCTTTATCTTCAGATGCTAACCCGATGGTTCTTCCATATTATTCAGCAGTTTACTCGATGAGATTTGATGCAGTCGCTATGGACGCCAGAGCAACCCAGGCCAACCCATAAGTTATTGCCTATCGATGACGCCGGGATCTGAACAGGTTCGTCCAGATCCCGGGGAAAAGGTGTCTATTGATACTACAGAAAACTAGTATTTACCAAACTCATCGTCATCCAGCGCAATAGGTTGTTTGGCAGCAATCTTCTTCTGTGGTTGTGCCGGTGACTCGCCCCAGCCGCTGTTTTTCGCTGCCGTTGTCTTCTGCGGTATAGCTCGTACGTTGGAGTGAGCGCTGCTGCCACCTTTAAGGGTAAAGCGCATCAGCATCTCGCGCATCTGGGCGGCCTGGCCGGAAAGCTCTTCGGAGGCGGCGGCACTCTCTTCAGCACTGGCGGTATTCTGCTGGGTGACCTGGTCAATCTGGGTGATCC
>NZ_JBXUCV010000007.1:0-125221 GCF_057178085.1 Pelovirga sp. C15f | reverse complement strand
CGGCGATATAGTGTTTGCGATTGCGACCGGTGGCGGGGGGTGGCTCGATCTCGGTGGCGGGGATGGTGATGACTTCGCTGACCTTGTCGACCACCAGACCGACGGAATTATCGTTGACGTTGACCACGACGATACAGGTACGCTCATCATGATCGCGGTGGGCCAGGCCGAAACGGCGGCGCACGTCGATGATGGGAATCACCTTGCCACGCAGGTTCAGTACCCCGATGACATGATCGGGCAGATCGGGTACCGCAGTGATCGGCTGAATCCCGATAATCTCGATCACGTGGCGGATTTCAATGCCATAGCCTTCACTGGCCAGATCGAAGGTTAGGTACATCCCTTCCATGGAGTCTTCATCCATCGAAGACAGGTCACGGTTTATCTCTTGTGTGGCGGTCATAATGCTCTCTCCTTGGGTAAACAGGTGGTTGCTGTCAAACAATCTCTAAGACGGTCGAGAAGATCGTCGGGGTGACAGATGATGCCAGTGTGAGCGGGCAGGTGTGCCGACGGCCTGTTGTCCCGCTGCAGAAAAACGACCGGCAGGGCCAGTCCCGGCAGATCCCTCAGCAGCTGGTGTTCCGGCTCAGTCCGGCAGAAGGAACAGATCAGCAATAGATCGAAGGTGATGACCTGCAGCCGGTGTGCTGCCAGCCAGTTCATCGCCTCTTCGACCGTCCGTGCATGGGTGCCGCAGATGCCTGCCAGATGAAGAAGGAAAACCAGGTGGGGTACCTGTTCACAATCTGGTTCATAAATGAGGATGGTTTTTTTCATCGTCGCCCTGTTCTGTTATTTGATGTTTCACAATAGAGCAAGGTTTGTGCCAGTTAATTTAAAATAACTAATCCACCATTGTTCGCGGGTTTATGTCGATGGGGCGGTGATGGAATTTTCAACCTTAGTTGAAAGAAACTCACAAGAGTGGATCTATCTTGCTGATATTAAATGGTATTTAATTTAAATCAACTTATATTGAAGCATCAACATTGGTTGATGCTGGGGGAGGGAAGTAATGCGCAGTGAGAGCTGTTAGTTCTACTGCCGGTTATCGGGATATTCTTTGGGACGACGCCTGATGGGGAAATAACCGTTTCAATTGCTGGGTCGCTGTTTGAGACGTTTGCTCAATGCCTGAGGACTGATACCGAGCATACGGGCAGCGCTGGACTGATTTCCGTCAGCACGGCGCAAAGCTTCATCGATCAGGGCCTGATTGACCTGTTTGATGGTTGGTAACTGGCTACCGAAGGCGATGGTGATATTCTCCGGAGTGTGTTCGTAAGCATTGTAGCCGTCTTCCCGGGCATGTTCATTGAGAGAGCCGGTAAGGGTTTTTCTGAACTGGGTCAGGGAGAGAAAGGGCCCCTCATGGAGACTGATGGCATCATAGATCATCGCCCTGAGTTCGCGAATATTGCCGGGAAAACTGTAGCTGGAGAGCAGGTTGATCAACTCGGGTGGTACCAGCGGTTTATCGCAGCCAAAACTCCTGGCAGCCTCGACAAGCAGTGAATTAATCAGTAGTGGCAGGTCTTCCTTGCGCTCACGTAGTGGCGGGATGTCGATCAGGTGGGCGCAGAGTCGATAGTAGAGATCTTTGCGGAAGGTACCCTGTGCGACTTTGTCTTTAAGGTTGTGGTTGGTAGCAAACAGAAAACGCGTTCGTACTTGCTGCGGGCGATCACTGCCGAGGGGATAATATTCACCTTCCTGCAGTAAACGCAGCAGTTTGATCTGGGATGACGGTCCCAGATCACCGATTTCATCAAGAAAGAGCACTCCGCCGGCAGCTTCCTCAATCATTCCCTTGCGGGGTTGATCCGCGCCGGTAAAGGCCCCCCTGGCATGACCGAAGAGGGTATCGCTGAAGACCATGTCATCGAGTCCGGCGACGTTAACGGCGATCCAGGGTTTGTCCGGGCAGCGCAGCTGGTGGAGGGCGCGGGCGATCAGTTCTTTGCCGGTACCACTTTCGCCGGTGATCAGAACCGGTTCCTGGCCGCGGGCGATAGCGCGCAAGTAGGAAAAAATGCCACGCATTCTGCTGCTGCAGGTGCTAAAAGGAGTAAAGGCCGGATGCTCGGTTTCTTCCTGGCGCAACAGTCGTTCAGAGAGTTCACGGTTCTGGCGGCGCAGTTCGATCTGCTTCAGGGTGCGCATTATGCCGGATACCACGCGTTCGCGTTCGTCGGTTTTGATGTAGAAATCTTCAGCACCAGCCTTAACGCAGCGGATCGCTGTTTCTATCTGATTCATGCCGCTGATGATGATAACCGGAAGATCAGGAGTATTTTCCTTGATCTGTGCCAGCAGGTTTTCACCATTGATGTAGGGCATGTTGAGATCGATCAGTGCCAGACTGCAGATGTGTTGCTGCAGCAATCCAATCGCTTCGCGACTGTCACTACACCGGATGACATGGTTAATGCGTGCCGATACCTTGAGGGAGAGGGACATGCTGTGCAGCCACGCCGGTTCATCATCAACCATCAGGATCGGCAGTTCGGGGTACAGCTCATTGTGTGTCATGGGATGAATCCTCCTGCGCGGCCGGCAGCATCAGGGTGACTGTTGTCCCCTGGCCGGGAGCAGAGGCAAAATCGAGATTACCGTGATGCTCCCTGACGACGCGGATCGATACGGACAGGCCCAGACCGGTGCCCCCTTCCTGCCTTTTGGTGGTGACAAAAGGTTCAACAATGTGTTCAAGGATATCGGCGGGGATTCCTTTGCCTTCGTCGCGGACAATCACAAAGAGTTTGTCGCGTTGTTCTGAGCAGCTGGTTGTCAGGGTTATTTGCTGGGAACGGCTGGTGAGGGCCTGGCAGGCATTGATGAGCAGATTAATCACTACCTGTTCGATGCGCCCCTGAATACCTCTAAACGGTGGCAGATCCTTGCCCAGATTGACATCAAAGTGGTCCGTGACACCTATCATCGTATTGTTGACCAGGCGGACACAATTTGTGGCAACTTGATTAATGTCGACGAATGTCTCTTGATTGAGCAGATCCTGGCGGGTAAAGTCGCGCAGATCATCAACAATCTGTTTGATGCGCCGGGCTGAGTCCTGTATGGAGCCGACCATCCGCGGCATTTCCTCGACCAGATCAGCACCGCTGAGCCCACCAAATGTACAATTGGAATCACTCGGCAGCGATTTCTGCAGATAGGGTAAAAGATCACTCAAAAAACCACCCAGCATGTCGCTGTTATAACGAATCAGCGCATTGGGATTATTGATTTCGTGAGCGACCCCGGCAGAGAGTTCCCCCAACACCGCCAGACGTGAGGTGCGCGCTGCTTCGTCCTGCAGGCGCTTCTGTTCAGTGATGTCGCGTTTCATAATGATCACCCGGGTGACAGTATCGGTTGGATCACAAAGTGGAATCGCACGGGTTTCGAAGGTGCGGCCATCGGGCAGGGTGATAATGCTGAGGGCTGGTTTGCCCGATTGGATCGCTTGTTGTGCAGCACAGAGATCACAGGGGTCATCCTGATGGTACCAGAGAAGGTGGCAGGATTTTCCGACCAGCGCTTCAAGCGGTTGGTCGAACAGTGTGATGGTGGCCTGATTGGCCCAGATGATTGACAGGTCGGCAGCAAGCAGCATGAAGCAGTCGGGTACGGCATCAATCAGACCGTTAAACTCTTCAAACAGCTGGCGGTACTTTTCTTCGCTGGCACGCAGGGCCTCTACTGCTTCCCGACGTTCTGCACGAACATGCCATTCCCGCAGGGCGCGAAGGACAGTCCAGCGAATATTGACAAAGGCCTCGGAGGACTTGACGACATAGTCAAGGGCCCCGGATTTGAGGGCTTCAACCGCCAGTGCTTCGCTACCGCCTGCAGTTATGACCAGGATCGGGTAAGGCGTTTCGGTTCCGAGTTCCTTTAGTAACTCTAAAGCATTGCCGTCCGGCAGATTCAGGTCCAGCAACAGAACATCGGGTGGAACCCTGGTGATTTCCTCCCTGCATGACAGCAGATCGGCCACCACCCTCACCGTGAACCGCTCTTGAGCCTGGTCTAAAGAGCGTTGAATGATCCCGACATGTGCGGCTTCGTCTTCAACAATGAGGAGGTTGATAGTGGTCATGTTATTAAGCTTTCTGATATGTCAGTTACAAGCGCATTCGGCAGGGTGAATTTGAAGCAGCTTCCTCGTCCTTTTCCTTCCGATTCGACCCAAATCTGTCCACCGTACATTTCGACGATACGTTTGACCAGAGCCAGTCCGAGGCCGCTGCCGGGGCTGCTGATGTCGAGCTGGTCAAAAAGGCCGAATATCTTGCTCTGGTCTTGTTTGGCAATACCTATGCCGTTGTCGCTCACATAAAAGACCGGCGACTGTTCAGCTTCTTCAACGCCGACCTCGATGACGGGTTGTGTCTGTTCTCCCATGTATTTGATCGCGTTTTCAATCAGGTTCTGCCAGATCTGTATCAGATGGCTATGGCTGGCGTAAAGAGACAGTCGACAGGGAATAATGACAAATTCGGTGCCATGGATCTTAAGCGGGCCGGCGGCCAAACGACCAAGTTCTTCGGCCAGACAGTTGAAATCGAGGACGGTAACGGGCTCGTGGTTTTCCGGAAGCAGCAGTTTGCCGAGGTCGTTTAATAATATATTCATCCGCCGGGTTGCGGTACGGATATGTTCCATGTCGTTGGCAACCAGGTGTTGGTCGGCACCGGCGAGATCCTGTTCGAGAAAGCCGAGAAAGGTTTCGATGGTGACCAGGGGGGTGCGCAGGTCGTGGGAGATGGTGTAACGGAACTGCTCCAACGCTGCATTGCGTTGTTCCACCTCGCGCAGAGATCTTTCTGCTTGAAGTTGCGCCAGGTTGGCGTCCTGCATCTGATTGAGTAGGGCGAGCTGGGTTTTTTTGAGGCGAATCAGTTCGGCTTTTTGTTGTTCCCGGATTTTGTTCTCCAGCTGTCGTTGCTCAGTCACATCGATAAAACAGGCCAGCCGTCCCTGATCGATCTGAATCACCGAAATGAACACAAGATGTTCTGTTCCATCTTGGGAATGGATGCAAAATTCGCCGACCTCGATATGTCTGTCTGCGTTGTCGGTTTGTGTGAGGGTGTGAGCCCAACGCTCCATCACCTGCTGCCGATAAACAGGATCGGGATAGGCTCGTGGCCACCAGTCACTGATTGTCGGCACGTCTGAAAGGGAGTAGCCGAACAGTTTCAGATACTGTGAGTTGTGCGCCAGAATGTTACCGGAGTCGTCGGTTAAGGCCAGGGCGACAGGGTTTTGGTCGAACAACTGGCGAAACTTTTCCTCGTTTGAGCGCATCTGCTCACGGATGGTGTCGAGCATGCTGCGGGCAGTTAAAAATTCGTCCATGGTGATGTCCTGCGCAGGGATATCAGGCTGGATGACGGAATTGACGTCCCGCTGCAATCGGCGGCTGGTGTATCTGCCGATGAGCAGACCGACAATGGTGGTCAAAAGGATGCCGGCAATCAGTGGAATGGCCGTCGATACCAGAGGTGATTTCCAGGCCGGGGCTGAAATTCTTAAAAAAACCGACCAGCCTGATAGTTCTGAGGCAACCTGAAATTGTTCTATTCGCGGTGCAGCAGAGTCCATGCTCCAGGTTTGTTCGGTGTTGCAGGCGATTGATTCGTAGTTGCTGTCGTGGAGATGGATGGTCCAGCCATCCGGCAATGAAAATCCCTTCAGATAGTCATGAAAGTGCCGGGTGGCGATGGGGGCGACAAACACAAAAGGGGTTTGGCCGTCACGCACTGCCGGCGCGGCTATAATGACCATTGGTTCTTCGGTCAAGACCCCGACAAAGATATCACTGATAACCGGACGACCACTTGAAGCTGCCGTCATGGCTGTTGCTGCAGCATGTTCCGGCGGGTGCGGCATCGTGCTATCGAAGGGAAGTCGGGAATGGAGGCGAACGCTGACAGAATCTCCGGTTTCGAGCAGGATGATATGGTTGCCAAACCCCTTGAAAAACCCCTGGGCCTGATGGTGAAGCAGCGGCCACAGGGCTGGATCGTCCACCAATCGCGACTCTGCCAGCATCTGCAGGGCATTAATGCGGGCATTAAGGAATTGATCTACATCGGTAATCAGATTTTTTGCCAGATGTTCCATCTCTCGGAGCTGTTGCCTCTGCAATGAGCGAACGCTGTCGAAAGCCAGCCACGAAGAAAGAAGAACCAGGGGAATCAGGCACAACAGGATGCGGCGAATCAGAAAAGCGTTCAGGGATGTCAAAGACGGTGGCGTTTTCACGATGACGGTTTTTCTCCATCTGCTTCAGCAAATGACAGGTCAAAGGGTGGAGTTTTGCCCAGCATCCGGGAAAGTGCGTTGATCTGGCGCTTCAACGCGATCATCTGTTCTTCCCGTCCGATGGAGAGGGCGTGGTAGCGTTCAAGTTCGGTATTGCGATCCAGCAGGGCTTTTTTTGCCTTTAAGTGATCGCTGACATCATGGGCCAGTACCACCTCCGCTTTGCGCCCTTCAAAAGTCAGGGTGTGGGAAGTGATCTCCACCGACAACAATCTGCCGTCTTTGGTAATGTGCTGCCAGGTACCGGCTTGATCGAGGCCATCGGTGACTGTGGCGATATTGTCCCTTAGCCTGCTGATATCTTCCGGCGGGCGGATGTCGCGAATGGTCATGGCGAGAAACTCTGCGCGACTGTAGCCGTAATGGGTGATGGCGGCGTCATTGACCGTCAGAAAGGACAGGGTGTCGAGATCATATACCCACATGGGGTGGGGGTTGGCATCAAACAGCATGCGATAGTTGGCTTCACCAATACGCAATTGTTCCAGCAGCTGTTTTTCTTCAGTTATATCGATCAGGACGCCATATATATCAGTTACCTGCCCTTGTTTGTCACGCGCCAGCCAGGTACGATCTTCCAGCCAGATCCAGTGCCCATCCCCATGACGAAAGCGGTATTGTTGCTGATAGCTGTCGGGTCCATGAGCAAAATACCGGCCAACTTCTGCTTCAATACGGGGTAGGTCGTCAGGGTGGATCAGCTCTTCATAGGTGAGTTCACCGCAGCGAAACTCCTCAGCGTTGTACCCCCATTGGGCGATATTGTCGCTGATGAAGCTAACCGGCCAGCCGGTCGCATTGCTCCAGCAGATGCTGACGGCAGGAGAGTGCCTGGTCATGTCAGCGAGTCGCTGCGCCTGGATCTGTTCCCGGCGCAATGATTGTAGTGACCGGTAGATCAGCACATAGATCAACACTGCGCTGAATAACACAAAAAGTACTCCCTTGATCGTCTGCCAGTCTGTCAGCTGGGCAGGAGTATCGATGACAAAGAGCAGCAAGTGGTCACCGACATAGATCCAGAACAGCGAGAACAGCAAATAGATCAGGGTCATCCGACCGGCCATCAGCCGATGTTGACGTGATATGTCAACCGGTTGTGTCATCAAAATTTCCTGTCACTAGAGATTGCAATGAGTACCTGTTTATTCAGACCGAGTCGCCCCGTTGCTCGCCGGCTGGTCCTTGGTGCCCTTGGCCATGGGGGCATGGCTGATCAGGGCTGTCGGCAGGGTGAATTTAAAGCAGCTGCCGTGCCCGACCCCCTGGGACTCCAGCCAGATACGCCCACCATACAGCTCGACAATTTTCTTAACCAGAGAAAGTCCCAGACCGGTTCCATCGCTGGCGCGGTTGAGCTGGGTAAAGATAGTGAAAATATGCTGATGATGCTCAGGGGCGATCCCCATGCCATTGTCGCAAACAAAAAAGATCGTTTCGTCTTGCTGGTACTCGACGCCGACGGAAACTTCTGGCCGGGGCTGGTCGCCCATGTACTTGATAGCATTTTCAATAAGATTCTGCCAGATCTGTCCGAAGTGCAGCGGATCACCGCTCAGTTCATGAGGTACCTCGGCAACCGCAGTTACAACCTGTCGTTGTTGCAGGGGACCGGCAAGCGCTGTCAGGCAATCGGCAATCAGCTTTTTTACCCGGAGGGACTGCACTTGAGAGTCGACCCTGCCGATGCGGGAAAGTTGCAGCAAGGCCTCCAGTAAGGTTTCAACCTTTTCGGTCGCACCGCTGATGAATTCCAGGTCCTGCGTTACCATCGCCTGGTTATCATCCTTGATATCCTGTTCCAGCATCTTCAGAAAGGCTTTTATGGTTACCAGCGGGCTTTTAAGGTCGTGGGAAACCATGTACACAAAGCTCTCCATCTCCTGGCTTTTTAACTTTAGTGACAACTCGGCTTGTTTCAGGGCGGTAATGTCATGGGCAATGCCAAAAACCCTCGACTCATCAACGGGAATGGTATGAAGCTGAGCAACCCGGACGTCTCCATCAGAACGCTGATAGGTGACCAGTCCCAGATCCATACTGTCCTGGAAATTATCAAGCTGCTTCAGCCGGTTACTTGCCTTGGTGGGCGTAAGTTCCCTGGTCGTCATTTCTTTCAACCGTGAGATGCTATATCCGGTAAGCCGGGAAGCCGCAAGATTGGCATCCAGGTACCGACCGGTTGATTTGTCAACGATGAAGATGGCATCGATTGACATCTCAAAGAGATTGCGAAACTTCTTTTCGCTTGCATGCAGCGCTGCAAGGGTTTTCCTGATGTCGGAAATATCACGACCTACAAAGATAATGGCGATTAATCCATCGCTTTCAGAGGTGATTGCGCGGCCCGACCAACCGAACCAGCGCCAGCCATCGACGGTTAAAACCCTCTGCTCGAAATAGGTTGTGCCGCGGGATCTTCGTAACGACTCTATTGCTTCAGCTGTAGTGACATGGTTCTGATCTTGAACCGGGGGGATAAAACTGCGGCCCAGCAACTCTTTTTCGGAGTTTCCCGATATGGTGCAGTAGCTAGGGCTCACAAACTGTAAATGACCCTGGGGGTCAATCTTGACAATCAGATCGTTCTGGTTTTCGATCAGCAGCCGGAATCCCTCCTCCTGGTCACGCACGATCTGCTGAAGTCGCGCCGCATGGCTCAGAGCATTTTTGACCAGAAAAAAGATCAATACCACGCTACCGCAGACAAACAGCAGCCCCTTGTAGGTCTGAAATCTGGTCAGTGCATCGGGATCCGCCAAGAACGTAAGGAGCAGACGGTCGCCAAAGTAGATCCAGACAACCGAGAAGCATAAATAGATCAGTGCAATCCGCAGGGATGAATGGTATGGAGTGAGATTCGTAACAGGGTGTCGATCGGGTTGGTTCATCATGTGGGTCCAGTTTGCTCTGCCTGAAGAGAAATCTGCTCAGCTTATCATTCTGACACAATTTCTACCGGCCTCTTTGGCGGCATAAAGACTACGGTCGGCGGCTTTGATCAACGCATCAATGCTCTTCATTTCGAGCTGCCTGACCGCCACACCGATACTGACACTGCCTTGCCAGAAGCCCTCCCCGGCGGGAATCTGCAGGCCGGCAATGTGTTTGTGCAGCATTTCTGCCAGATACAGTGCCCCGGCAACGTCGGTTGCCGGGCAGATCAGCATGAATTCATCCCCGCCGAGACGGCAGACACTGTCGTCGGTGCGTACGGCCTCGGTCAGTTCGCGCGCCAACGCGCGCAACACATCGTCGCCGGCATCATGGCCGTAATGATCATTGATCTGCTTGAAGCTGTCGGCATCAATCATCATGCAGGCCAATGATTGATCCATTGTTTCGGCTTCCTGCCATAGTAAATGCAGTATTTCCATGGCCCGACGCCGGTTGACCAGACCGGTCAGGGGATCAGTGGAAGCCAGTCTTGCCAGATGGGTGTTGATGGTCTCGAGTTCGCAGGTGCGTTTTCTGACTTTTTCTTCGAGGGAACGGTTCACCTCGGTGAGTTGTCTGTTGCGCCTGGAGACCTGTTCAAACAGGTTTTTCAGCGAACGTAATAAAAGCGCGGTTCTTCTGTCGCTGTGACGCCCTTCTTGCGCGTATGCTGTTTGCGGACCTGTGCCGGTACCGATTGCCTGAATTTGTCTGGCCATCGCCATGTCGGTGCCCATAATGTGATAAGCCACCCAGTTAAGGAGAAAATCGAACAGACCACTGCCGATCTGATGCTGACTGCTCTGGTAGTCCTGGTAAAGACGTCCGACCTCGGCGATAAAACTTTGATGCATCCGGGTGTGTTCTTCAAAGTGTCGGGGGTCGATATGGGACTGGATCATCAGTCGCTCTTCCTCTTCAAAGTGATAACGAGTGTAATCGACCAGTTCGTCATAGAGGTTGCTGACATCAGTTTCATTGATCCGGTTATTGGCAAGGGAGTCGCCAAAAGAGTTGATCAGATTCAACAGGTGCTGGTGTTGCTGATCCGTTTCTTCAAGGCCGGTATCAAGTAGTTGATCCCATTCAAAAATTGGCGTCATAAAGGGTAGCTTTCGGTTGTTGTCGGCGAGCTGGTGCAGGCATTTTTCGGCCTTCAGACGCAATTACAAACAGGGTCCACTGAGTCCGGCATGACTTCAGTCCTTGCGCGGTTGGCTGCTTTGTGCAAGCAGGCTCAGATCAAAAAAAGTCAGTACAATACCGGCGTAGGCATTGGAAGCAATTTTGTAGGGGATGACGCGTAGCAGATATTCCTTGCCGTTCTTATCGTGGACGCGGTGAGCGCATTCTTTCTCCGGCGCCCGACAGGAGCTGATCAGTACTTCCAGATCCACGTCGACAAGGTTGTGCGTAATATCAATCAGCGGGCGCCCAATGTCCTGCTCGATAATGCGGAAAATCTGGGAGGCTTCGGGGGTGATGCGCCGCACTTCGAGATTTTCATCGAGATAGATGGTCGGCATTTTGATGATGCTGATGAGATTGTCCAGATCGTTGTTGGCCTCGGTTAGTTCCGTTATTTTACTCTGATATTCGGCGTTGACGGTATAGAGTTCTTCGTTGACCGACTGCAATTCCTCGTTGGTGCTTTGTAACTCCTCATTGCTCGACAGCAATTCTTCGTTGGTGGCCTGCAACTCCTCATTGGAGGTTTCGAGTTCTTCGACCGTGGCCTGCAGGCTCTCCTTGGAAAATTGCAGCTCATGCTCGAGATCGATAATTCGCTCTGCTGTTGCTGTGCCGACATTGTAGTCGTTGCGCTCAGTGCCGCCATGATGGCTGATATCGTCCTCGATGAATACGGCGACCAGTGATTCCATGCCGGCTTTGCTGGCGACCGGGCAGATCTTTACACGGATCGGGGCACTGCCATCATCCAGGCGGATATTGCTGTAGTTGAGTTCCTTTTTTTCGCGCAACACCTTCTGAATGCCGGTGGTAACCGGGATGGAGAGCTCCCGGATCAACAGGCGGCTGATGTCAGCCTGTATCTTGCCGGATGGAATGCGCAGAAAGCGCTGCGAATCACCAATAACATGGAGCAGATCGTTGGTACTGTTGACCAGCATGGCAAAGGGGATGTAGTGCTCGGCGATGACATTGAGGAAGCGTTCCAGAAGGCGATCATAAAGGTAATCACGCATGCCCCCGCCCATGCCCGGCTTGAATCCCTGTACACTCATGCGCCGATTCAGATCAAAAAGTTCCGCGTGGCGGTGGTGATGATCCGGCAGACGTTTTAAGCCCCGTGAACGCAGAATTTTCCATTTTTTATCAAGGGTTTCGAAAAAGGTGTCGGCATCCCCGACGGTTTCGCTGCTGCCGAGAAACAGCAGTCCCTGCGGCACCAGGGAAAAATTGAAGAGGTCAAGAACTTTCAGCTGACTGCTTTGCTGAAAATAGATGAGCAGATTGCGGCAGCTGACCAGGTCAATCTTGGTAAAAGGTGGATCCTTGAGCAGGTTGTGCTGGGCAAAAACGATCTGTTCACGCAGCGGGCGGATGACCTGATAGCCCTTGTCGGTCATGACAAAATACTTTTCCAGCAGATCACGCGGCAGATCGTTAATTACTGCCTCGGGGTAGAGACCGATGCTGGCAATCTGGATGGCGTCCCGGTCGAGATCGGTAGCGAAGATCTTGATCTCTTTGTCGATCTGAAGCTGCAGGAGGATCTCATTGACTATAATCGCCAGACTGTAGGCCTCTTCGCCGGTGGAACAGCCGGCGGTCCAGATGCGCACTTCCTGTTCTTCGTGGCGTTGCAACAGGTCAGGGAGATATCCCTCGCGCAACAGCTGATAGGCTTCCGGATCCCTCATAAAGCTGGTAACACCGATCAGCATTTCTTTAAACAGCTGCTCAATTTCAGACGGGTAGCGCTGACAATAACGCAGATAATCCTCAATGCTGTCAATGTGGTTGATGGTAATCCGGCGTTCGATCCGGCGGACAACTGTTGAGGGTTTGTAGAGGCTGAAATCAACCCCCTGGCGTTCACGCAGCATTTGAAAAAGCCGGCTTAAGGCATCCTCGTTATGCAACAGGGGGTTCTGCTCCAGGGTGGTGGTTTTAATCGGATGGTTGGCGTAGCTTACCAGTTGCGCCGGAATCTGCTCGGGGGGCAGGGTGAAGTCCTGCAGGCGGGCGGAGATGGCGCTGCGCGGCATGCCGTCAAAGCCGGCGGTTTCGGGATCCTGGACAATGGTCAGTCCGGCGACCTCCTTGATGGCGCGCAAGCCGCGGGTGCCGTCACTGCCGGTGCCGGAGAGAATAACACCAATCGCCTTGCGCCCCTGATCCTGTGCCAGGGCCTTTAAAAAGAGGTCGATGGGGTAGTTCATGCCGCGCTGGGCCGGATCTTTTTCCATCAGGGTTAATTTGCCCTGATAGATTTTCATATCCATCTTGGGCGGGATCAGATAGATGGCATTGGGCTGAACGGTCATGCCGTCCTCGGCCTGATGGACGGGCATGACGGTTTTTTTTGACAGGATTTCTACCATCAGGCTTTTGTAGTCGGGAGACAGATGCTGAACGATAACAAAGCCCATGCCGGTATCAGCAGGAAGATTGCGAACCACTGCCTCAATCGCTTCCAGTCCGCCGGCTGAAGCCCCCAGACCGACAATGTAAAGAGGTTCATTCGTTGTTTCCGATTGTTTTTTGGACATGGTTGCTTCCCTCTAGGGCGGCCACATTGCTGACCCGACCAGTCATCCCAGATAACAGGCCTTTAAAAAGAATTTTTAATTCTAGTCGAAGGCGAGTTTTTGAGCCAGTCATTTTTCCGGCCAGCTGGTATTTCGTTTGTTCCACCAGCAGGTTCTCGCGGGTCGTAAGGTCCGTGGCAGTTGAAATTCAGTGATTGCTGCTGTCGGCGGATGGCGGGCGCTGGTACCAGCTGCTCAGCGGTTGCCAGTTTGCCAGCCAGACAGGGATGTCTTTAGCGGGCATGGGTGCGGCAATTGCTGTCCCCTGGGCCAGGTCACAGACCAGATCAAGCAGCATATTGCCCTGTACTGCGGTTTCAACCCCTTCGGCAATAACGTTACGCCGAAAGGCTGCAGCCAGAGCAATAATTCCCTGTAATAGCGCCTGATCTTCGGGATTGTCGGCCATGTCATGAATGAAGCTTTGATCAATTTTTAAGGTCTGTGCCGGCAGGCAGCGCAGATAGGTGAGAGAGGAATAGCCGGTCCCAAAATCATCCAAAGCGACATCAATGCCCATCCTGCCGCAGCTGTTGATGGTGTCGGCAACTTCAGCCATGTTTGACAGTTCGGCGGTTTCCAGGATTTCCAAGCTCAAACTGCCGGGTGCAACCTCAGGATGGGCGTTCAGGAGCTTTTTGAGCCTGGTGATAAAATCCGGCTGCTGGAAATGATAGGAAGTAATATTAACACTGACAGGTAAGGGGTGTCCCTGCTGGTTCCAGATTGCTATCTGGCGCAGTGCCGTATCGATGACCCACTCCCCCAGGGTGACTCCCAGGGGTTCATGTTCAATCGATGACAGAAAGAGCGAAGGCAACAGCAACCCTCGTTGTGGGTGTTGCCAGCGAATCAGGGCTTCCACTCCAACCACGTCGCCGGTGCGCATATTGACTTTCGGTTGATAGTAAAGCACAAACTCCAGGTTCTTAAGACCCTGGTCGATTTCAGCCAGGTATTCGTGATGATCACTCAGTGCCCGATCCAGCCCGGCATCATAGAGATGCCAGCAGTTCTTCCCGGATAGTTTGGCGCGATACATGGATTGGTCGGCCCGGCGCAGCAATTGATCCGCAGCCAGGGTGTCTGAGCTGGAAAAAAAAGCAACACCAATACTGCTTGATACCTGGAGGGTTTGTCCTTGAAAGTCAACCGGCTGGGCGGCGGCGGCGAGCAGGCGCTTGATATAAGGGGTGCTGGAGTGGGTATCGTCCAGATCATCGAGAATGACAACGAACTCGTCGCCACCAAAGCGGGCGATGGTATCGCTGGCGCGCAGGGACTTTTTCATCGTTGCGGCAATGGTCTTGAGCAGATGATCTCCGGCAGCGTGACCAAAGTTGTCGTTGATGGATTTAAATCCGTCAAGATCAACGTAGACAACAGCCAGATACTGACCGTGGCGTTTACAGTGAGCAATCGCCTGCTGGAGGCGGTCGTCAAAGAGTTTGCGATTAGGGAGCCCGGTCAGGGGATCGTAGTGCGCCAACATCTCCAGTTGTTTCTGGTGTTCTTTAAGGGCACTGATATCGGTGTGCAGAGCTACATAATGGCGGGTCTTGCCGCCACCGTCATGTACATTGCTGAGAGTCAGAACCACAGGGACAATGTGGCCGTTTTTCTTGCGGTTTAATATTTCACCGCTCCAGTATCCTTTCTCAATGAGTGAGCGCCACATGAGGGCGTAAAACTCGGGACCGTGCTCTCCAGATTTCAGCAGGCGAGTATTCTGGCCGATAACTTCCTCGCGCTCGTACCCTGTGATGCGGCAGAAAGCCTGATTAACATCCAGGATTGTCCCTTGAGGATCAGTAATCACAACCCCTTCTCGGGCGTGAATAAAAACCGTTGCCATTTGTTCAAGGGCGACGTTGGCTTTTTCCAGTTCTGCCGTTTTTTCAAGGAGGGCATCTTCGGCTTTTTTCCGCTGGGTACGATCGAGCATTGTGCAGGCCAGGTGTTCAGTGTTCGGCAGCTTGCGTGCCTGCAGTTCAACCTCCAGGGTTGAGCCGGCAGCCTGTTTCAGGGAAAGGTTCACGATCTTGTTTTCAGGTTTATTAAACAGGGCCGGGAGGCGTTGGCGCAGAATGCCGGCACTATCATTGGTACAGAACTCCGCCAGAAAGCGCCGCTGGGCATCCTGTGCCGGAATTCCCAGCATGGTTGCAAAGGATTCGTTCAAATCCAGAACACGCCCTTTGTTGTCGATGGTAACAAAACCTACGGGTGATTGGTGGTACAGGCAACTGATGTGGTCAAGGGATTGTTGCAAACGTTGCTGGATTTCACGTAACTCCAGGTTCTGCATTTCGAGCTCGACCTGGTAGATGCGCAGTTCGTGTTCAGTGTGTTCCTGATCAGTCGCAACAGTGCGCTGCATGACTTCTCTGACTTTAGCTTCTGCTTCCTTTCGGTATCTGCGTGAGGCGTCATTGTCGTACATCATGGCGTCACCTGTTGGCTTGCCTGAGTCCGTTGAAGGTTCCCCGGCAGTGGCTGAGCAAATTACCTTAATAGGCTTTATTGAATCATAGTTCTACTATTTCAGTCCAGATTACCCCTTGAGATGAACGCTGCAATGATCTCAATTGTAATTTTTTACCGGAAAAATTTTTCAAATTATACAATAAAAACAATAATAATCAACTATATAAAAATTTGTCCTAGACAAAAAAATATCTTCAATATATATTACCAGTTAAGTTATCAAGTTGTTCAGGTTGGAAGCCGGATCATGGCCACTTTTGAGTTTTTTAACGGGCCATGTCTGGTGTTGGTTTGCTGTCAACGAACAAGGGGAAGTGGTCGATGAAGAAGAGATGGTTCGCATTTATTAGCGTCGTACTGGCGTTGTGGCTCCTGGCTGCCGGTTGCTCAGCGGTTGATGTCAAACGTTATGCCGGGCAACAACCGGAATTCGACCTGTTTGACTACTTTATCGGTGAGACCCGTGGCTGGGGCATAGTCCAGGATCGCAAGGGGGAGCTGCTGCGTCAGTTTGTTGTTGATATCAACGGCTATCTTAACGCTGCCGGCGAGCTGGTGCTGGATGAGCAGTTTGTCTGGAGTGATGGCGAGCACAGTGAGCGAATCTGGACCATCGAGAGGACCGGTCCCAACGATTTTCGTGGCCGGGCAGCGGACGTTGTCGGTGCCGCCGAGGGCGCAGTTTATGGCAATGCCCTCAACTGGAATTATGTGCTGAATCTTGAGGCGCGCGGTTCAACCTGGAAGGTGCGTTTTGATGACTGGATGTTTTTGCAGCCCGACGGGGTGCTGCTGAACCGCGCTACCATGTCCAAGTTTGGATTTGAACTGGCACAGGTGACGATTGCTTTTCAATCTGTTGACCCCCAAGGGACTGAAAATGCTGCCGATCTTTGATAAAAACTTGCTGCTGGTGTTGCTATTACTGCTGGTGCCGGCAGCGGATGTTCTTGCTGATCCTGCGGACGGACTGATAGTTCGGGGCGAAGGCAATGTCCGCTACATGGGTTTTATCCGGGTTTACGACGCTGAGCTGCTGGCCCCGGCGGATGCCGGGCTGACGGATGTGTTGCGCGCCCAGCGTTCTTTTTGTCTGCGACTGACTTACAGTGTTGACCTGACCGCTGAGAATTTTATCACCGCCGCTGAAGAAATCCTGTCGCGGCAATATTCGCAAGGCGAGCTTGCAAGCTATCGGCCGCAGATTGACCAGCTCCATCAGGCTTATCGCGATGTAACAAAAGGGGATCGTTATCGGCTCTGCTATGATGCTGCCAGTCAGTTGACCCAGCTGATTCTCAATAATGAGATCCTCGTCAGTGTTTTATCCCCGGAGTTTGCTATTCTTTATGCCGGTATCTGGCTGGACGCGGAGCAGCCTCTGGATGTTGGTTTGCGCAGGCGATTGCTGACTTCTCTGGCTGCAGAGGGAGAATAATAATGACCTTGGAACCGGCACTGGAAACTTTTTTTAATACTTACCAGCGACTGAACCGCAATAACCTGGAGCTGCTCGGTGAAATCTACAGTGATGATGTCCGTTTCAGTGATCCGGCCCACAGCCTCAATGGTCTGTCGGCTCTGCGTGAGTATTTTGCTGAGCTGTACGCCAATGTCGAGCAGATTACTTTCGATTTTTCCTCGCCAAGGATCAGCAATGATCAGGTGTTTGTGCAGTGGGTTATGCGTTTGCGGCACCCACGATTGAACCGCGGCAGTGAGATACAAGTGCCGGGTATCAGCTGCCTGCATTTTACTGAAAATGGCCTCGTTGATGAGCACCGCGACTATTTTGATCTGGGCATATTGCTCTACGAGCAGCTGCCCTTGCTGGGTCCCCTGGTGCGGGCGGTTAAAAGGAGGTTTGCAGCATGAACATTCTGATTACCGGAGCAACCTCGGGTATCGGCAGGCAACTGGCCCTGGATTACCAGGCTGCGGGCCATGAGGTCTGGGCTGTGGGCCGTTCGGCCACGGCACTGTCCGAGCTGGAAAAACAAGGGATTCATACCGGTCAGGTTGATCTGGAGAACCGCGAAGCGACTTTGTCCTGGTTTGCCGGGCTCGACAATCTTGATCTGGCGATTCTATCAGCCGGCAACTGCGAATATATCGATCTCCCCGTTTTTGATAGTGCCCTGGTGGCGCGAGTGATGCGCGCCAATGTGGAATCGCTGGCAAACTCTATCGAAGGGGTATTACCGGCGCTGCGTAAAGGCAGGAATCCCCATCTGGTCGGAATCGGTTCCTCCGCCGCCTTTCTGCCCCTGCCGCGCGCTGAAGCTTACGGCGCGTCCAAGGCGGCGGTGGCTTATATGCTCGATACTCTGCGCATCGGTCTGGCCGCAGAAGGGATTTTCGTCAGTCATGTCGCCCCTGGTTTTGTCAAAACTCCCCTGACCGATCGTAACGACTTTCCCATGCCCTGTCTGGTCACAGTCGAGCAGGCCAGTCGCGCCATCCGCAAGGGAATCGCTAGCGGTAAAAAGGAGATTCATTTTCCTAAAAGGTTTACCGGTACGATGAAGCTGCTATCTCTGTTGCCGCGCTCGGTGTGGCTGTTTCTTGCTCGAAAGATGATCAAATCATGAAACGTATCGCTGTCGTCGGTTCCGGAATCGCCGGACTAACCGCGGCCTATTATTTAAGTCGCAAGTACCAGGTGTCCCTGTTTGAAGCGGATAATCGTCTCGGTGGGCATACCCACACAGTCGAGGTTGAATGGCAGGGGGAACAAAGTGCCATCGATACCGGTTTTATTGTTTTTAATGATCGTACCTACCCGGGTTTCATCCGTTTGATCAACGAACTGGGGGTTGACTACCAGCCCACCGAGATGAGTTTTTCGGTCACCAACCCGGCCCTCGGTCTGGAGTATAACGGCAACAATCTCAGCAGTTTGTTTGCTCAGCGGAGCAACCTGGTGAATGTCGGTTTCTGGCGTATGCTGGCGGATATTGTGCGTTTTAATCGCCAGGTTCGCAAGGCCGCCATTGAATCGCCGGCAGGTACAACCCTGGGGACCTTTCTCGATCATCAGAGTTACGGTGCCCTGTTTATCGATAATTACCTGTTGCCGATGATCTCGGCGATCTGGTCAGCGGATCTGGAGCAGACACGGAAATTCCCCCTGGTGTTTTTTGTGCGTTTTTTTGAAAACCACGGACTGCTTAATCTGGTTGACCGCCCCCAGTGGTACAGCATCAAGGGGGGCTCGAGCCGTTACATTGAACCCTTGAGCGCACCCTTTAAAGAGAGGATCCATCTGGGCACCAGGGTTGAATCGATCATACGGCAGGCTGATAGGGTGAGGGTGGTAACCGCAGATCACGACAATGACTACGATGAGGTTGTGCTCGCCTGTCATGGGGATCAGGCGCTACGGATGCTCACTGAAGCGACAGCGGATGAGCACCGGATCCTCGGCGCCTTTCGTTTTACCACCAATGATGTGATTCTGCACACCGACCAGCGCTGGTTACCACAAAAACCGCGTGCCCGGGCAAGCTGGAATTACCATTTGCGCCAGCCGGGGCAGGGACGTTCAACCGTGACCTATTACATGAACCGGCTCCAGTGTCTTGATAAACAACATGACTACCTGGTGACCCTGAATGAAGAAATTCCAGCGGCGGCAGTCATCGGTCGTTACCAGTACGACCACCCGATCTTTGATCTGGAGGCGATCAGTGCGCAACAGCAGTGGTCGAGGATTTCAGGAACCGATCGCATTCACTATTGCGGAGCCTGGTGGCATAACGGTTTCCATGAAGACGGCGTCCAGAGCGCTGTGCGTGTCTGTGCTGCCCTGGGGGTGTCACCATGACCTCGGCTCTATATCTCGGGAAGGTAGCGCATCAGCGCTTTATCCCTCGCCATCACAATTTTTCCTACCCGTTTTTCATGTGGTTTCTCGACCTCGAAGAGGTCGATGATCTGCCTGACCTGGGACGCTGGTTTTCGGTAAAACGCTTTGCCTTAAGCCGTTTTTTACGTTCTGATTATCTGGGGCCGGCGAACGAGCCGTTGCATCTGTCGGTTAAACGCAGACTGCTGGAATTGACCGGTATGCCGGTTGATGGAACCGTCTGCGCTCTGCTCAATCTGCGCACCTTGGGATTGTATTTCAGCCCGGTGAATTTTTACTTCGGCTATGATCGCGAGGGTAATTGTACCCACATGCTTGCTGAAGTCTCCAATACCCCGTGGAATCAGCGTCATCATTACGCCCATCTGCTGGAGTCGGGACAGAGTCAACGCGACAACCCCAAACAGTTTCATGTGTCTCCCTTCAATCCGATCAATCAACATTACCGCTGGCAGATTGAACCACCGCTGGAGCAGGTACGGATTGTTATCGATGTTGATGATGAGCGCGGCCATCTGTTCCGGGCGCTGATCAACCTGAAGCGCGAGCCCCTGACCCTGTCGTCGGTGCGCCAACAGTTGCTCCGCAAGCCCGCAATGACCCTGTCGACCCTGGCGGGGATCTACTGGCAGGCGCTCAGATTGTATCTGAAAAAAGTTCCTTACGTTCCGTATAAAAAGGAGTTGCCATGATCTCATCTACCCTTAATTCTCGCTTTGTGGTTGGCCGGAACAGTACCGCCACCAAGGTCCAGGCATGGTCACGCTCATTACTGCAGCGTCTGTTGCAGCATCTACAGTATGGCCAGATTACCCTGATCGAAGGGGATCAGCAGATCATCTTTGGCCAGGAAACAGATTTCCATGCACAGATTCGCGTCAATAATCCGGCCTTTTATCCCAAAGTAGTATTCGGTGGGTCGATTGGTGCCGGGGAGGCCTATGTTGACGGTGACTGGGACGCAGATTGTTTGACGACCCTGGTGCGTATTGTCGCCCGCAACAGCAAGCTCCTCGAACGGTTGGAAGAGCGCTGGGCCTGGTTGACCCGCCCCTGGCAACGGGTGAAACATCTGCTGCGGAGCAACAATCGTTCCGGCTCCAAAAAGAATATTCTCGCCCATTATGACCTTGGTAACAGTATGTACGAGAGCTTTCTCGATCCGACCATGATGTACTCTGCGGCAATCTATCCCACCGCCGAGAGCAGTCTCGATGAAGCCGCGGTTTACAAACTTGACCACATCTGCCGACGCCTTGATCTGCGTCCTGAAGATCGGGTGATTGAAATCGGAAGTGGCTGGGGAGGTTTTGCCATCCATGCTGCAACCCATTACGGTTGTCATGTCACCACCACCACAATTTCCGATGCCCAGCACGCAGAGGCCGCCCGCAGAATTGCTGCTGCCGGCCTGGAGAATCGGATCACCTTGTTGAAAAAAGACTACCGCGATCTGGAAGGTACGTACGACAAGCTGGTCAGTATCGAGATGATTGAAGCTGTCGGGCACCGCTACCTGCCGCATTTTTTTGAGCAATGCGCACGTCTGTTAACGCCAGACGGGGTGATGCTGCTGCAGGCAATCACCATCCAGGATCAGCTCTATCAGCGTTATCTGACCGGTGTCGATTTTATTCAGGAGCATGTTTTCCCCGGCGGCTGTCTGCTCTCCAATCAGCATTTGTTGAAGCTGGTGAGCGAAAAAACCGACATGGTTGTGCGTGGTATCGAGGATTTCGGTCTGGACTATGCCAGAACCTTAAAAGATTGGTTTGATCGATTTACAGCAAATTATAAGAAAATTGAACATAAGGGGTATGATGAACGCTTCAAGCGCCTATGGAAGTATTATTTCTGTTATTGTGAGGGTGGATTTCGCGAAAGGAGCATCAGTGTTGTGCAATTGACCGCAACCCGCCCAGCCCATCTTAAGCCTCTCTCCAGATCATGAATCCGCTGCTGAACATTGCCATTTACCAGCTGATCTGGTTCGTTGCGGTGATGGGCGGAAATTCGCTGGTATGGTTGGCGATGGTGCTGATCATTTTACACTTTTCTCTCACTCCGATACCGAAAACCGATATTATTCTGGTCCTTCTGGTGCTGCTCATCGGTATTCTGGTTGATGGTGCCCTGCGCTTGTCCGGGTTTTTTATCTTTGCCGAAGATCACTTTCCAATCCCTTTGTGGTTGGCATGTATCTGGATGGGCCTGGCCACCGTGTTTAATCACAGCCTGGGCTGGTTAAAAAATCGCCTGTGGCTTGCAGCGCTGCTGGGTGCTATGGCTGGTCCAGCTGCCTATATTGCCGGAGGGCGCCTCGGGGCCGCTGAGTTCGGTGTGTCATTGCCATGGTCGATAGCGGTGCTGGCTGTTATCTGGGGCTTGCTGGTGCCGGGACTGGTGTATCTGAGTGGCAAGGTAGAGATTGGTGGAGATCGTCCGTTGCGCCTGTTGCTGAAATGAATCAAGGCTGGAGTGGCCGGACCCGAAAACCGCATTAACGCCTCAAAGGACTATTCGTTCAAAAATCGCCTGTTCCCAGCGCTATCCAGATCATCCTGATTGCGAGGATCGTCAGCAACAATTTAATCGTCCAGCGCAGCAAATCTTCGCGGGTGCGGTGGCGTATTCGGGTACCGAACCAGGAGCCGGCGGTAACCGATAGCACCATACCGGCAATCAGGGGGAGATAGCTTGCGAAGGCAAAACCGATCAGTCCAAAGATGGCGATTTTGACCAGATGGACTGTTGTCATCAGCGCAGCCATGGTAGCTACGGCCTGGTTACCGGTGAGTCCGTGTCGTAGTAAAACCGGCATATTCAGGGGCCCGGTAGCGCCGACAAACAGAGTGATGAATCCGTTGACCAACCCCAGGGTAAAAAATTTACCCGGCAGTTTAAGCTGTACCGGTCCTTGAGGTAGCCAGGTCAGTAACAGGATAAATAACCCCAGAGGGAGGGGAAGAGCCGTCGCCGGAAAAGATTGCAACACCGGCAGTCCGCAGATACCACCAAGCACCACGCCACAAACAAAGGGGATGAGCAAGCTGAAGACCAGCTCACTGCGACCGAACCAGGCGCGGGTCAGGTTGCTGCAAAGTTGGACCACGCCATGAACCGGTATCACCGCGATGGGGGGGAGAATCATTGCCATCACCGCCAGCAGTAACAGGCCGCCACCGAGACCGACCACCGCCGTCAAGGTCGAGGTGAAAAAAGCGACGATTATCAGCAGGAGTACCCCGGTCATAGACGTGATTCCAGTCAGACGCGATTGTTGCGCAATGCTGCCAGCGGATAAAATGTCCCGCGCCAATAAATTCCGCCCTGTAACAGATTGAGCACCATTGTCCGCAGCGAGATCGCACACAGCAGAATGACCGCAACCGGGAATCCGACCAGTTGCCAATAGGTGGTATTGAAACGCTGGGCACTGACCAATAATAGCAGACTGAGTATCCTCACACTCGCCAGGGGCACCAGCCGGGCCATGCCGTTGGTTAGTACCAGGGCCATATAAGGGTAAACGAACAAGCTCAACGCTGCCACCAGGCCACCAAGGGTGGTGGTAATCCGGTAATCGTTGCCGGCAAAGAGATTTTTCTCCAGACCAACGATCATCTCTTTGACGCTGCTGTACCACTGTACTTCAATCAGGTTACGACCAGAGGCAAATTGCTGGCGAAAACCATCATTTTTGATGATTTTACCAAGTTTCAGATCATCATCCGGGCGTAAGCGGATGCGACGATGCCCATCGACCTGGTGATAAACCGCAGCACGTACAAGGTTAAAGGCGCCAACGCCGACGTGATGTCGGTTACGGGGATCAGCCACCCGCCAGGGACGGGTATAAAGACCATAAAAGAAACCAAAGCAGGAAGCCATCAGGCTGAGCAGCATTCCGGGCATTTTCAGATCAGGACTGACGGCAAGATGATCAATCCTTTGTTGTTGCATCAGGCTGACAGCTTTTTGGAGGGTCTGCGGTGCCATAACGATGTCAGCATCGGTAAAAAGCAGCAGTTCTCCTGTGGCAATCCGGCTGCCCTGCCAGAGAGCATGGTTTTTCCCGAGCCAGCCTGAGGGTAACAGATCAATGGTCAGTCCTTTGAGTCGGGCATGGTTTGCCGCCAGTCGGGCAAGGATGTCGCCAGTGCCATCAGTAGAGCGGTCATTGATGACAATCACTTCCAGCTCAGGGTACTCAATCTGGAGCAGGGACGACAACGCCGCTTCCATAAATTTTTCTTCATTGCGGGCGGCAACGATGATCGACAGGGAGGGGAGCGGCTGCGGCACCGTGGAGCTGACCTGATCCAGATGGATTAGATGACGGGCTGCGAACACAAGTTCACGGGCGATCAGCAGATGAAAGATAAGAATTGCCAACGCCAATAAGGTGAGCATCAGGTCTCCGGATAAAATAAAGCAGCCCCGCCTTTTAAAGTAAGGCAGGGCTGCAGGTGTGTCAAAGGATAATAGCAGCGGGCTGATTAATCGTCAGCCATGCTGATTTTCCACTCTTTCCAGACGTTGCCGACCAGATCAATCCCAGGTTTGAGGGTGGGTTTGCCGGGCCGCCAGCCGGAAGGGGTGGCCTCGGCACCGCCGGTCTTGCGGACGTGTTGGAAGGCCTGCAGCTGGCGCAGGGTTTCGTTAACGTTGCGGCCAACCGGTGGGGTCAGCACTTCGTATCCCTGGATGATGCCATCCGGGTCAATGATGAAGCGTCCACGATTTTCGACCTTGGCGTTTTCGTTGTACACACCATAGAGTTTGCCGATATCGCCACCAGCATCAGAGAGCATGGGGAAGGGAACGCTCCCTTCAACCATTTTGCCTAATTCCTGATCGCACCAGATTTTGT
Source organism: Pelovirga sp. C15f (assembly GCF_057178085.1). Taxonomy (NCBI): domain Bacteria; kingdom Pseudomonadati; phylum Thermodesulfobacteriota; class Desulfuromonadia; order Geobacterales; family Geobacteraceae; genus Pelovirga; species Pelovirga sp. C15f. Next base: position 100,941 of record NZ_JBXUCV010000007.1, on the reverse strand, counting down.
GGGTAAACATACTGTCAATGCTGACAGAGAGGATCTCTGCCCCGAGTTTTTGAAATTCTGCGTATTTCCCGGCAACTGCCGAGATCTCGGTCGCTCAGACAAAAGTGAAATCACCAGGGTAGAAACACAGCAATACCCACTTCCCGGCATAGTCTGAAAGCTTTATCTGATCAACAAATTTTCCCTGATGGTAGGCCGGTGCAACAAAATCCGGCGCCTTTTCACCCACATGAATCATTTTTTGCTCCTTTTTGGCAGTTTGCGGTGCCACGGGTTCGTTACTGACAGCTGTTTCAGCAGGAACGGCGCCACCTGCGGCTGGCCGGGTACATCCGGCTCCCTGGGCCTCACTCATAGTTGACTCCTTTCTAGGATTAATTCCTAAAAGCTCTGAAACAGAACATAAGGGGTAATATTTAAAATGTCAATCACTTAATACCGCGCGATTCAGAATATCACTGAATAATACGGTAAACAACCGTTAAACAAGACAGGGAACACATAAAGTTCTTCGTGTTATACGGGAAATGGCTTCTGCGACTGCGTTTTGTTTTGCACAGAATGACAGCAGGGCTCAGTTCTGTTAACTTGCGCTTGTGTGATCCTGTACGCAGTTGCAGGATCCAGATTTTTTTTCTGGAATCGTCAGTAGGGACGGGGTGTCCTGTTCCGGTAGCGGAAACGCCGTCCCCTGCACCAGCGCAGAATTCCGATATTTTCACCGGGGCAAAATAAGGAGTACCCATTTGAAAGATCTTACTGAGCGTATTCTTGCCCTGCTGGCCGAGGGCAAAAAACTTGACCGTCGTACGCTGGCGGAACATCTGGATTTACGCGGCGCCCAGCGCAAAGAGCTAACCCGGGTCCTTGATCAGATGGCGGCAACCGGCAGGCTTGAACAGCGTCGCGGTGTTTACCGTTTGAACCCGGACAGGTCGGCTGTTGAGGGGATTTTCAAGCGTACCGAACGGGAATACGGTTTCGTTCAAGTTGACGGTCGAGAGGATATCTTTATCCCGGCCCAGCATGTGGGCTCAGCACTGGATGGTGATCGGGTACAGGTTGAGGTGCGGCGATCTTCCCATGATCGCAGACCGTTTGGGATCATCAGCGCGATCCTTGAGCGGGCCCGGTCCCATGTTGTGGGGGTGCTGCGGCTCAGCCATCGGGGTGGCCTGGTTCTACCCCAAGATCACCATGCCGGACCGGCAGTGCAGGTTGACCAGATAGAGAAATGCCGGGATGGTGATCTGGTTGAGGTGCTGATTGAACAGTATGCCGAGCAGGGACTCGCAGCGCGGGGAAAAATCGTTGGGTGCCTGGGGCGGTCGGGTGATCCCCATACCGATGTGATCAGGGTCTTGCGCAGCAAAAAAATACCGGACGTTTTTTCAGCTGAAACCCTTGCTACTGTAGCCGAGGTGCCTGGTCAGGTCGAGGTCGAAGATCTGGTTGGGCGCAGCGATCTGCGCCAGTTACCCCTGGTGACCATCGATGGCGAGACGGCGCGTGATTTTGATGACGCGGTATGCGCGGAGAAACAGGCTGATGGCAGCTATCGCCTGTGGGTCTGTATCGCCGATGTCGCCCATTATGTGCCGGTCACGGGAGCTATCGATGTGGATGCTCGTGAACGTGGGACCAGCGTTTACTTTCCCGGTTTTGTTGTGCCGATGTTGCCGGAGGTCTTAAGCAATGGCATCTGTTCCCTCCATCCGGGGGTCGATCGCCTGGTTATGACCGCCGAGCTGGTGATCAGTCCCGCGGGTAAAAACCTGGCGTCAACATTTTACCCGGCGGTGATGAACAGTCACGCCCGCTTGACCTATACCCAGGTTGCTGCCTGTCTTGAAGACGGGGACTGCGAGACGATGCCGGTCACTATTCAGAAATCATTACAACAGATGGCGGGACTGGCAAAGATTCTGACCCGGACGCGTTTTCGGCGCGGCAGTTTGAATCTGGATCTGCCCGAAGTGGAGATTCGGGTTGATGACGATGGTCGTCCGCTGGAACTGGTCAAGGTCGAGCGAAACATTGCCCACCATCTGATCGAGGAGCTCATGCTGGCTGCTAACGAAGCCGTCGCTCATTATCTCGGAGCGAACCAGTGGCCATTTCTCTATCGCGTTCATGGCGTACCGGACGAAGCCAAACTGGAAGAGTTACAGCAGATCGCCGCCAGCTGTGGCCATGGCCTGGTGCTGGGCAAGAATCTTCATCAGTCATTGCAGCAATTGCTTACCGAGGTCGCTGATCAGCCGGAAGGTCGACTGATCAGCGAACAGTTGTTGCGCAGCCTGCAGCAGGCGGTTTATACCCCCCACAACGAGGGACATTTCGGCCTTGCGGCAGAAGAATACTGTCACTTCACTTCGCCCATCAGGCGTTACCCGGATCTGCTGGTGCATCGGGTTCTCAAGCAGGCCTTGGCGGGTGCAGCCAAGAGCAGTGCGCCGGGGATCGCGTTGCTCGAAAGTCTCGGGGATGAATGTTCTACCCGGGAACGCAGGGCGATGGAGGCTGAACGTGATCTGGGGGACTTGCGTCGCTGCCAGTTGATGGAAGACCGGGTGGGCGAAGTCTTTACCGGGGTCGTTTCTTCAGTAACGGAATTCGGATTTTTTGTTGAGCTGGATGATAACCTCATTGAAGGGCTGGTGCATGTACGGACCCTGACCGACGACTTCTACCATTATGATCCGACGACCATGGCATTGACTGGTGAGCGCAGCCGTCAACAGTTTCGCGTCGGTATGTCCCTGGAAGTCAAATTGGAACGGGTCGATACGGCTCGGCGGCGTATTGATTTCAGCACTTTGGTGACCCGGGGCAGTAGCAGGGATGAAGGACGGAAGAAAAAAGGCGGTGCAACCAAACGGCTTAAAAAACAAGGTGCGCGCCGCAGAAAAAATAATTTTCACTAATCTCGGTATTTGTTCTTATCGAAAAAACAATTAATTTGAACAGAAAGCCTAGTTTTTTAAAGCTTTGCATGCGTTGATTAACGCATTTGTTGAGCTGTCATGACTGGTTGCCGGTTCTGCTGTAGTTAAATCATGTAATATCGATTTAGCCAGTTGTTTGCCCAGTTCAACCCCCCATTGATCAAAAGGATTAAGATTCCAGATTGCACCTTGGGTAAATATTTTATGTTCGTAAATCGCAATCAGGCTGCCCAGGGTCCGGGGCGTCAGTTGATCCATCAGAATGGCTGTGCTGGGACGGTTGCCGAGGAACACCTTGTGGGGAAGGAGCCGCTTGATTTCCTCATCGCTGCGCCCCTCAGCTTCAAGTTCCAGCAAGGCTTGATTGTGCGTTTTGCCGCGCATCAGAGCTTCAGGTTGAGCAATAAAGTTGGATAACAAAATTTGCTGATGGTCGCCCAGGGGGTTATGGCTTTTAATCGCAGCAATAAAATCGCTGGGAACCAGTTTTGTACCCTGGTGGATCAGTTGATAGAAAGCATGCTGACCGTTGGTTCCAGGCTCACCCCAGATAATCGGCCCGGTGGAATAATCGACGGATTCACCGCTTAAGGTGACGGATTTCCCGTTGCTTTCCATATCAGCTTGCTGCAGGTAGGCCGTAAAACGATGAAGAGATTGGTCATAGGGGAGGACCGCCAGGGAGTCGGCAGCAAAAAAATTGTTGTACCAGATGCCGATCAGCCCCATCAACACCGGAATATTTGTTTCAAGGGGCCGGGTGCTGAAGTGCTCATCTGCCAGATGCGCGCCTGCGAGCAACTCAACAAAATTATTCATGCCGATAGATAAAGCGATAGGCAGGCCAATGGCTGACCAGAGGGAATAGCGCCCACCGACCCAATCCCAGAAAACAAACATATTGGCAGGGTCAATGCCGAACTCAGACACCTTGTCGCGATTGGTCGAGATGGCGACAAAATGTCTGGCGACGGCACTTTCATCGCCAAGTTTCTCGACCAGCCAGCGGCGGGCCGAATGGGCATTGGTCATGGTTTCCTGGGTCGTAAAGGTTTTAGACGCAATAAGAAACAGGGTTGTTTCAGGATTCAGCTCGCGTAAGGTTTCGCACAGGTGGGTAGCGTCGACATTGGAAACAAAATGGACCTTGAGACGCTCATGGCGATAAGGCTTCAGTGCTTCGGTCACCATCAAAGGGCCGAGGTCGGAGCCACCAATGCCGATATTGACAATATCGCAGATCGGTTTGCCGGTGGCACCACGCCACTGACCACCACGCACCTGGTCACTGAAGGCGCGCATCTGGGAAAGCACCTTATTGATCTCCGGCATGACATCCTTGCCATCGACGATTACCGGGTGGTTACTTCGATTGCGCAGGGCGGTATGGAGCACGGCGCGATTTTCAGTAGTATTGATGATATCACCGCGGAACATCCCCTGAATTTTATCTTTCAGGTGACACTGTTGGGCAAGATCAAGAAGCAATTCAAGGGTTCTGTTAGTAATACGGTGCTTGGAAAAGTCGAACAGGGTGCCACCCAGGTGAAAAGAAAAACGCCGACAACGATCAGGATCATCTGCAAACAGGGCCTCTAAATGGATGTTTTCCATGGCTTCAAAATGCTGATGCAGGGACTTCCAGGCGGGTAAACTGGTTAGTGCGGACATGAGCACCTCGTCGTTAGAGTATCGGCGGAAGGGAGAGTAAAGACATACCTGCGCATGATAACAGATATTCTGGATCGTTTGCCAGGTTAAAGAAATCACATGACAGATAAGTGAAAACGCGTCATAATGCACTGTTTGTCATTCTATGGTGTGAAAGAGGAGTCGTCGGGCCGTGAAAACATCTATTTTTCAGCGATTCTGGGTCGGTATCAGTGGAGCAGTAATCGCTTTTTATGCAACGGTGATTAATCGCTTTCAGATTGTCGGTGGGGATCAGGTTCCGGAGCACGGAGGGGTGCTGTTTGTTGCTAACCATATCTCGGCTTTTGATACCGTCCTGCTACCGGCGGCGATTCTGAAACAGCGTCCGTGGAAGATGGTTTGGGCGCCTGCCAAAGAAGAGCTTTTTCGTAACCGCCTGCTGGCGGCCGTTTTTCGTTCGTGGGGAGCCTTCCCGGTTAAGCGTGGACGTGATCTGCGTGCCGGCAAGGAGTTGGGTCGCTTGTTGAAAGATGATGCCGTCATGCTGTTTCCCGAAGGAACCAGGCACAAGGATGGCCAGCTCGGGGTCGGCAATCGCGGCGTCGGAAAGTTAATTTATGAACATCGGCCGGTAGTCATCCCGGTTTCTCTGCTAGGCTTAAATCGTTGGCGGGTTAGCGGCTGGGGACAGCGGGCAGTGGTGCGGTTTGGTGCGCCGGTTGATTGTGCCGACCTGTTTGAGCTTGCAGATGAAAAAGCGACCCATATTCTGATTGTTGAACGTGCTATGGCGGCAATCGCGGTAGGCCTTGAGGCTAGCTGATTTTTGCAGGTACTACCAGCGGGCGCCCGGCTGAGTGATGGGATGGCGGTACTTGGTGGTGTTGTCAACTGACTGGCCGGCAAGGTAGATACCGGCAATGATCACTGCTAGGAGAACCAGTAGCGCCAGCAACTTAATGAGATCTTTGAACATTGATGCTCCTTTAGTTGCTGATTTATCGACAATTCATCAGGATAAGTTTAATCGCCCCGAGTCATTTTCCGGCAACTCGGGGCGATTGTTTTTCAACGCTCAGCGAGGATTCTCAGCATCCGCCGCAGCGGTTCCGCAGCGCCCCACAGGAGCTGATCGCCGCAGGTAAAGGCCGACAGGTAGTGCGGACCCATCTTCATCTTACGCAGGCGCCCGACCGGAACCCCCAGGGTGCCGGAGACCGCCGCCGGAGTCAGCTGGGCAAGAGAATCCGCCTTGGTGTTCGGGACCACCTTGGCCCATTCATTGCTCTGGGCAATAAGCTGCTCAATCTCACTGATGGGAACATCCCTGGTAAGTTTGATAGTCAGTGCCTGACTGTGGCAACGCATGGCCCCAACGCGGACGCAGATACCGTCAACCGGAATGGGCTTGATGTTGCCGAGAATCTTGTTGGTTTCGGCAATGCCCTTCCACTCTTCGCGGCTCTGGCCGTCCTCCACTTCACGGTCAATCCAGGGGAGCAGGTTGCCGGCCAGTGGGAACCCGAATTCGGCTGTCGGCATGGTGTTACTGCGCAGCGCAGAGGTAACCTTGTTGTCAATTTCCAGAATGGCAGAGCCGGGGTTCTGCAGTTGCTCGGCTACCGAGTGGTGAAGGTTGCCCATCTGCAGCAGCAGCTCACGCATGTTGGGAGCACCAGCTCCTGATGCGGCCTGATAGGTCATGGAGCTGACCCATTCAACCAGACCGGCGTTGAACAGTCCGCCGATGGCCATCAGCATCAGGCTGACGGTACAGTTGCCACCGATAAAATCCTTGCAGCCGTTTGCCAGGGCTTCGTCGATCACCTTGCGGTTGATAGGGTCAAGGATGATGACGGCGTTATCTTCCATGCGTAAGGAGGATGCCGCATCAATCCAATAACCTTTCCATCCTGCGGCTCGCAGCTGCGGATGAATTGCTTTAGTGTAATCACCACCCTGGCAGGTAATGATGACATCCTGCTGGGCCAGCTTATCAAGGTCAGAAGCACTCTCCAGGGTGCTGTTGCCTAATTGTCCAAACTGGGGTGCTTTCTCTCCGGCCTGCGAGGTTGAAAAGAAAACCGCTTCAACTCCGGCAAGGTCGTTTTCTTCGAGCATCCGTTGCATCAGAACGGAACCGACCATGCCACGCCAACCGACCAATCCGACTTTCATAATGTTTCTCCATGTTGACGGGTAAAAGAAATAAAACTATTCTCCAACAGAACCTTCTGTTTGGATGTCAGCCTGTAATCATAGCATTTCTGCGGTGTTCGTGGAAATCGAATTTCTTGGTGACGAGAATTTGGAATTAAAAATGTCAGATTTTGAACAGCATTTGCCCCTGGGCAAACCAACCTGCTATCAGGACAGCTATGATCCGGCACTGCTCTGCCCCTTTCCGCGCCAGGTCAAACGTGATGAGATCGGCCTGGGTAAAGAGTTGCCATTTAGTGGATGTGATCTGTGGACCGCCTATGAATTGTCCTGGCTGAACCCTAAAGGCAAGCCGGTGGTGGCGGTGGGGGAGTTCTGTTTTCCCTGTAGTTCGCCTTTTCTGATTGAATCCAAGTCCCTCAAGCTTTACCTCAATTCCTTCAACCAAACCTGCTATGTCGATCTGGCTGCAGCAGCCCGGCAGATGCGCGAAGACCTCTGCCGCGTCAGCGGCGGCGAGGTGAAGGTCGAATTGTGGGGTGTGGAAGATTCTTCTCGTTTGCGGGTGGGGATGTTGCCGGGAGATTGTATCGATGACCTCGATATTGAGGTTGTTGACTACCAGCTTAACCCACAGGTGCTATGCGGTGCGGCGAATACGAAGCGCCCGGTTGAGGAGCAGTTGCACAGCCACCTGTTGAAAAGTAACTGTCTGGTAACCAGTCAGCCTGACTGGGGCAGCGTCCTGATCCGCTATCAGGGTGGCAAAATTGATCGTGAGGCGCTACTGCGTTATTTGATCTCATTTCGCCGGCACAATGAATTTCATGAACAGTGCGTCGAGCGGATTTTTGTCGACCTGATGCACTACTGCCAACCGGAAAAGCTAACCGTCTATGCCCGTTATACGCGTCGCGGCGGACTCGATATCAATCCTTTGCGGTCAAATTTTGAGGAAAAAGTTGAGCAGATCCGCCTGGTGCGCCAGTAGAAGAACTTTAGACCTGAGGGGGGTAAGGTCAGGGTGAGGGGGAAAGTATCAAATCTGCTGCCGCAGAATCGACCTGCAGGTGAAGCGTCCGATCCCCATGGTCACCATCAGACCGAGGATGCCACCGCTAATAACCAGCAGTGCTGAACGTGAATGACCTGTTGGTCAGGCATCGCCAGCAGCTAAGGTAACAGGTTAATGCTGAGATATTTTCTTGTTTTAACTACTGAATATCGGTTACTTTGACTCGTCCGGCAACGATTATTCAAGGGAATCAGTCGTGAAAAAATTTATTGTTTATGTGTTGTTTATCATTTTAACCGCAGTCAGCATCTACTTCGGTTATGGTCATATCCAATCGACTCGTTTTGATCCGACGGTGGTTCCTTATATAGAACAGGCTGTTCCGCAATTAAGTCGCTGGGACGTTGATGCCACCAAGGCATTGCTTGATGAGGAAGCCTTGAGGCGGGTCAGTGACGATGATCTGGCTACGATGATGAATTATCTCACCCGCATCGGTGAACTGCAGAGCATGGCTCGCCCCCGTTTCAAATCCACCAGCAAGGCCATGACCACCGGTGCTGTTGAACGCGACGTCGTAAGCTATCAGGTGGCGGCAGAATACAGCTCAGGACCGGCGGAAATCACCCTGAGCCTGGTTGAACGTGACGGTACGTATGCCCTGCTCCATTTTAATTTTCAGTCTCAGGCGTTAGCACGCTGACCCTCTTGCCAGGAAATCCTGCCAGCGCTAGAATCATTCTCAGGATAAGTGGCAGTTTATTCGGGAAATCTGCTGGAAAGGACTGGTTATGAGCTATCTACGCGCCCTGAAATTGAGTACGTTTATCCTTTTTTTCCTGTTCTTAGGCGGTTGCCAGCCAACCACCGGGCACTATCTGGGTGCGCTTGCTGATGAGGATGCAGTTACAGAAATCATCCCGACCCTTGAGGCCCGGCAACACTGGGAAGAATTATATGTGACGGTTGATAGTCGCCTGGTGCGCGTGGAAGAGCAATACCAGATGACCGGATGGCTGTCTTTTTCATTACATTCGCAGATGATGTATACCCGGGTTGCTAATGTCGAATTGACATTGTTCCTGCTGGATGCAGACAATCTGGTTGTCGATTATCGCAAGGCGACTCATTTTAAAGGCTTAAGCTCTGAAGATCGGGTTCCCTTTACGGTCACCCTGCCCCTGGTTGATCGTGCTGTCGCCTATACATTTGGTTATAAGATTACGCTCATTGATGATGAGGGGCTCGCTACGACAAACTGGTTTTTTCCCCGTACCGGCGACTAGATTAATGATCTGAACGCTTCCGGGGGCTTTATTGGCTCCGGTACCTTGTTGGTATGGCCGGATAATGATTTTCTCCGTACAAATACCCCGCTCTACCTGATCGATCACCCCTGCATCTCCTTTTTTACAGGACACCCATGACTCAATTACCACCTGTGGATATGATTGCTCTGTTGCGCGAGGATACCGGTTTAGCTCCGGGATCTCTCAGACAGACTGTCTCCTTGCTGGAAGAGGGGGCCACGGTTCCCTTTATTGCCCGTTACCGTAAGGAGGCTACCGGTGAGCTCGACGAAGTTCAGATTCGCCTGATTGAAGAGCGGCTGGCTTACCACAAGGAACTAAACGAGCGGCGCCGGACGATTCTGAAAACCATTGATGAACAGGGCAATCTCACGCCGGAGCTGCAAGCCCGAATCCTGGCCTGCCGCCAGAAGACCGAGCTGGAAGACCTCTATCTGCCCTACAAGCCGAAGCGCCGCACCAAGGCGACCGTCGCCAGGGAGCAGGGGCTCGAACCTCTGGCGCAACAGCTTCTTGCCGCTAAAGGTGCTGTCGTCGATCTGCAGCAGCTGGCGCAATCTTTTGTCAATGTCGAGAAGGGGGTTAATGATGTCTCAGCGGCCTTGCAGGGTGCCGGCTATATTATTGCCGAGCAGTTTGCCGACACCGCCGCGGCCAGAGCGCTGGTCCGGGAGTTGACGTGGGAGCAGGGGATATTTCGTTCCCAGCCGGTCCGGGGCAAGGAAGGAGCGCTGAGTAAATATGAAATGTACTACGATTTCAGCGAGCCGTTAAAGCAGATCCCGTCCCATCGCATGCTGGCCATGCGCCGGGGCGAAAAGGAAGAATTTCTACGCTTGCAGATCGAGGCCCCTGAGGAAGAGATTCTTGGCCGCCTCGCACAATTGCTTGTACCCAGGGATTCTTCCTGCCGCGAGTGGCTGGTTGCGGTGATTGGCGATGCCTATGCGCGACTTATTGCCCCCTCTATCGAAGTTGAGTTACGGCTGCTCGCCAAACAGCACGCAGATGATGACGCGATCCGGGTCTTTGCCGAGAACCTGCGCAATCTCCTGCTTGCTGCTCCGGCCGGAAGCAGCCGAGTGCTCGGGGTAGATCCTGGTTTACGTACCGGTTCCAAATTAGCGGCGGTCGATGAAACCGGACGCTTTCTCGATCATGCCACCATTTATCCTCATACCGGTGGTGGTCGGGCAGGCAGCGCCGGGAAGGATCTGTTACAGCTGATAGATAAGTACCGCATCGAGATGGTAGCGATTGGTAACGGTACGGCCGGGCGTGAAATGGAGCAATTTGTCCGATCCGCTCTGAAGGAGGCTGGTAAAAAGCTGCCGGTGGTCATGATCAGTGAAGCCGGTGCCAGCGTTTACTCGGCTTCTGATATTGCCCGAGAGGAGTTTCCAGATCTTGATCTGACCGTGCGTGGTGCGATTTCTATCGCCCGGCGCCTGCAGGATCCATTGGCCGAACTGGTCAAGGTCGATCCAAAAAGCATTGGTGTCGGCCAGTACCAGCACGATGTCAGCCAGACCGCGTTAAAAAAGTCCCTCGATCAGGTGGTGGAGTCCTGTGTCAACTATGTCGGTGTTGACCTCAATACCGCCAGCTGGGCGCTGCTGGGGTTTGTTTCCGGAATTGGAGAAAATCTGGCCAAGGGGATTGTCCGCTATCGTGATGAACATGGGGCCTTCTCTGCCCGCAAGCAGTTGCTAAAGGTGCCGCGCTTTGGTCAGAAGGGTTTTGAGCAGGCCGCCGGTTTCCTGCGGATTCGTCAGGGCAGCGAACCTCTGGACAACACCGCGGTTCACCCCGAACGCTACCAGTTAGTGGCGACCATCGCCAGGGACGCCGGGATTGATGTTCCGACCCTGATCAGCCGCCCGGATCTGCTCGATCAGATTGATCTGAAAGCCTATGTTCATGATGATGTTGGACTGCCGACCCTGCGCGATATTGTCGCCGAGCTGAAAAAGCCCGGGCGTGATCCGCGTAACTCCTTCGTTGCCAGCGGTTTCCGTGAAGATGTCACCGGCATGGATGACCTCAAAGAGGGGATGGTCCTTAACGGCATTGTTACCAATGTTGCTGCCTTCGGCGCTTTTGTCGATATCGGTGTCCATCAGGACGGGCTGGTTCATGTCAGCCAGCTTGCCGATCGCTTTATAAAAAACCCGGCTGACGTGGTCAAGGTTGGCCAGCCGGTGCAGGTACGGGTACTGGCGGTCGATCTTCAGCGCAAGCGCATTTCACTGACGATGCGCAGTGGCGAGGGTAGCGCGGAGAAGCCCGGCACTATGGACCCGAACAAGGATGCCGGGCGCCGGACAGCGCAGAACAAGCAGCGGGCTTCCGCCCCGGCGGGAGCGACGAATCTGGCCGCAGCGCTGGAGAGGTCGGGCTTTCGGGTGAGCAAGAAAAAATAGGAGACTTTATGTACGGTGAAAAAACCCACTCACTGCTGATCGGTTATGTCCTGTGGATTTTTGGATTCATGGGGTCGCACCGCTTTTATTACGGTCGTTCGATCAGCGGAACCATCTATTTCTTCACCCTGGGCCTGCTGTTTATCGGCTGGATTGTCGACCTGTTTCTGATTCCCGGGATGGATCGCTCCGCAGATATGCGCTACAACCACGGCATCAAGGACTATAACGTCACCTGGATTCTCATGACCTTTCTCGGCATTTTCGGTGTGCACCGATTTTATCTTGGCAAGTGGATCACCGGGCTGATCTGGTTTTTTACCGGAGGCCTGTTTCTCCTCGGCTATCTCTACGACTTCTGGACCCTCAACGAACAGGTCGATGAGGTCAACAGGGCTGATTTTCTACCAGTGATGTAATAACGCGACCTCAAGTTTGCCCCAGTGCCAGGGCTACATAGATACGCGCGGCATCTTCAACCTCGGCAAAGCTGGTCTGTTCATCGGCGGTGTGGGCGGTTTCGAGGGAGCCGGGTCCGAGGATCAGCGGTTTACTGCCGGCTCGATAAAACAGGTTGCCGTCGGAGTGAGAACGAAAGGGCACCAGATTTAGTGGCAGGTTGAGGCGCGGATAAACCTCTTCAAGGATGCTGATGGTGTTGTCCTCCGGGGCAAGCTGATAGCCGCTGGCTTCAAAGTCAAAAACCGCCTCAAGATCCAGCCCCTTGATTGCGCCGCGTGCCTGTTCCAGGGTTTTTTCAATGATCGTGCGCACCGTCACCGGGCTTAAATCGGGCGACAGGTGCAGGTCGATCATTGCTTCACAGCGGTCAGGCACGACAAATCCCGCCCGCGACGAGCTCATTTCGCGGATGGAGTAAACCAGTTTGGTCGCCTGCTGACGAAACGCTGTTGATCTTTCGATCTGCAGCAGAACCCGCAGCATCGATTCGATGGCGTTGTGTCCCAGCTCCGGCAGGGAGGAGTGAATGCGCCGCCCCTGGGTGATCAGGGTAACCTCCATATAGCCGTAATGGTCAAAAGCGGGGAGCAGTGCGGTTGGTTCACCGATAATCACCGAACGCGGACATTGCTCCTCGAGAAAACGGGCACTGCCGTCACCATTCTCCTCTTCACCGACCACCAGCAACAGCCCGAGAGACGGGCGCTGTGCCTCCGGCAGGGTGGCCAGGGCGATCCAGGCTTCAACCATGGCGGCACAGCCACCTTTCATGTCAGCGCTGCCAAGGCCACGAATGACGCCCCACTCTTCTACCGCCGCATAGTCATCGATATCCCAGGCCGGAACCGTATCAACATGGCCGACCAGATAGAGGTCGGGGGTGTCACTACCCATGGTGGCGATCAGGTTGAAGCGCTCATCTTCATCGACAAACTGACGCCGCACGCTTGTCCCGGTGGCGCGCAACTGCTCCTCAAGAAACAGCTGAATGTCTTCCTCTTTGCCGGAGGGGGAATAAATATCGATCATATCGATGAGGTTTTTTTTCAGACGGGCAGGATCAATCTGATGCCAGACCCGTTCAAGACGCGTTGTCATTGGCTTTCCTTCCTTCTCTTTTTTTTGCGCGAACGGGACAGGTTCAGGGTCATATAGACATGTTTCTGAATATGACCGAAGCCAAGTTTTTCAAAAAAGCGAATACCGGCTTCGTTGTCGGCATCGGTATCAATGATAATCATGCGCACACCCTGTTCCTTCATGCGCACCTTAAGTTCATCGAACAGTTTTTGACCGGTCCCTCCCTTTTGCAGGCCCGGACGAACGCCGATCCAGACCAGGTAGCCATATTTCCATGACGAATGCTGTTTTTCAACAGTCGTTCCCAGGGCAAAACCGACTATTTCATTAGCCAATTCGGCAACCAGGCAGAGTTCACTGTCGGAGTTGAACAGGGTGGTGATTTCGTACTCATCCCAGGTGCGGTACATGCTGGGTGAAAAGTCCGAGGTAAACAGCAGTTCCCCAAGATGGAAAACGGCTGCCATATCGTCGATGGTCATCTGGCGGATATCCAGCTCATCAGTAAATTCTTCTTTGTTCATTGGAACACCATTAGCTATTGGTTAAAGGGGAAAATCAGAAACTAGCCTTATAAATAGCAGAAAAGCATTGCCGGGATAAGATTCGTTTGACCATGATGCTGATTTTTTGCAGGAAACCGGAAGTGTGGTTGTTTAATAAAATCAAGATGTCGCAACGACACAGTGGTTATTTCTCGCTGGACTTCCAGGAAGGTGTCGTCACGCTGTCAGGGTGTGTATTTAACATGAGGGCTGGGACCTGAAGTGTGAAAATCGAGATCTGAAACACACTCAGGGCACCCGGCAACTGGGTGCCCTGAGCGCACAGGCTACTTTGCAGTAACGGTTATTATGCGGCACCACCTGCGCTGCCGCGGGCTTTACTGCGCTCGATTGATTGTAATGCCAGGTATTCCTTGCCAAAGCGGTTGAGGTTTTCGATCTCATCATCGTAGTTGTCGAAATGGCGCTCTTCATCGACCACCAACTGCTCAAACAATCTTTTTGATACCGAATCGGCGTGGCTGCCGCATTCGTTGGCCCAGCGGTTGTAGTCGAGGGCACTCTGCTCTTCCATGGCCTTGGCCAGTTGCAGCATTTCCTCAACTTTAGTGATCTTTTTCACATCCTGAGATGCCTTCATTTCGACGTCTCCACCCAAAAAGAGGATGCGTTCAGCCAGATCTTCAACATGCATCATCTCCTCAATGGCAATTTTTTTAAACAGACCGGCAAGCAGGTCATAACCCTGATCGTCGCAGTGAAAGTGAAAATACATATACTGGTGCAGCGCGGTGATTTCTTCGGCCACGGCCTGGTTCAGTAAAACGATGCTTTTCTCATGCATAACAAAATCTCCTTAGCTAGTTGTCAGGGGGCTGATCACTGGCCCCAGGTATTACGAATCCGTTGTACGGCGGTTTCTACATTGCTGCGCTCACCAAAAGCAGAAAGGCGGAAATAGCCTTCACCACTGGGACCAAAACCACTGCCCGGGGTGCCGACGACGTGACATTCGTTCAAAAGTTTATCAAAAAAGTCCCAACTGGTCATCCCTTCAGGGGTTTTCAGCCAGATATAGGGAGCATCGACGCCACCGTGACATTCAATGCCGGCCGCCTGCAGTCCTTCACGAATGATGCGGGCATTTTCCATGTAGTAATCGATAATTTCGCGGGTCTGCTGCCAGCCCTCTTGTGAATACACAGCCGCCGCAGCGCGTTGAACCGGATAGGAGGCGCCGTTGAACTTGGTTGTAACGCGTCGCTTCCAGAGTTTGTTGAGGCTGTATTTTTCACCATTCGCGGTGGTTCCGGTTAACTTCTCCGGCACTACTACCAGGCCGCAACGCACCCCGGTAAAACCGGCAGTTTTGGAGAAGGAGCGGAATTCAATGGCGCACTCTTTGGCCCCTTCAATCTCATAGATGGAGTGAGGTATGCCGGGGGTGGTGATAAAGGCTTCGTAGGCGGCATCAAAGAAGATAATGGCATCATTGGCACGGGCGTAATCGACCCATTTTTTCAATTCCTCTTTGCCGGCCACGGTCCCGGTCGGGTTGTTGG
The DNA here is from genome assembly GCF_057178085.1 of Pelovirga sp. C15f. Lineage (NCBI taxonomy): Bacteria > Pseudomonadati > Thermodesulfobacteriota > Desulfuromonadia > Geobacterales > Geobacteraceae > Pelovirga > Pelovirga sp. C15f. The sequence continues at coordinate 85,822 of NZ_JBXUCV010000007.1, read as the reverse complement.
GGTAACACAGGTAGATAATATCGACTTTTTCCCCGGGCAGATCTGGGATAAAGTTATTGTCCGCGGTAAAGGGCATGTAGACGATCCCTTTATAGTAACCTTTGTCATCGGCTTCACCGGTGCGTCCCACCATGACGTTGGTGTCGTTATAAACTGGATAGACCGGATCACCGATGGCAACGACATTGTCCAGGGCAAAGATGTCGAGGATATTGGCACAGTCGCATTTCGAACCGTCAGAAATGAAGATTTCATCGGTTTTAAGTTCGACGCCCAGTGGTCTGTAGCTTTTGTCGATAATCACCTGTGACAGCCATTCATAGCCTTGCTCAGGGCCGTAACCGGCGAAATTTTCTGTCGTGCCAAGATCATCAATGGCCTGATGAAAGGCTTTAATAACCGCCGGCGCAAGGGGGCGGGTGACATCACCGATGCCCAGGCGAATAACCCTGGCTTGCGGGTTGGCTTTGGTGAATTCATTGACGCGGCGACCGATTTCGGGGAACAGGTAGCCGGCTTTCAGTTTCAGGTAATGATTGTTGATACGTGCCATTTTTGTATAAATCTCCTTTGCATGAATTCAAATGAACCTAAAAAACTGTGGTCCACGGAAAAACATGGAAAAATACGGACAAAACCGTAAAAACAGAATACAGAATTCAGGAGTTAGAATTCAGAAGGTAAAAACCGGAGGAATTCTGTCTTCTAAATTCAACATTCTACATTCTGCTTGTTTTTGGTTTTAACCCCTAAAACTGCCCCCTTTGTACCTCTGTGTCTCTGTGAGAGATGATTTTTCCGTGTGGTCCGTGGATCAAAAAACAATTTTCAGGGCGTGTCAGCTCAGCCCCAGCACATCCTGCATATCATACAGCCCCGGCGGTTGGCTCTGTAACCAGACACAAGCGCGGCTTGCGCCGCGGGCGAACATGTCGCGGCTCATGGCGCGGTGGCTTATCTCAATGCGCTCTCCCATGCCGATAAAATAGACCGTGTGTTCACCGACGATATCACCGCCACGTATAGTCTGCATACCGATTTCAGCGTGGGTGCGCTCACCACACATCCCTTCACGGTGGTAGTTGGCAACCTGGCTGTAGTCGCGCCCGAGGGTCTGTGCCACTACTTCGCCCATGCGTACCGCCGTACCGGAAGGGGAGTCTTTTTTCTTGTTGTGGTGCAGTTCGACGACTTCAACGTCGAAATCATCACCAAGAATCCTGGCCGCTTCTTTGAGCAGCTTGAAGCAGGCGTTGACGCCGACACTCATGTTGGGCGCAAGCACCACGGGAATTAATCTGGCAAATTCCTCGACCTGCTGTTTCTGCTCGGGGGTAAAGCCGGTAGAGCCACTGACCAGCATCTTGCCGTGACGGGCGCAGACCGCCAGATTGTTCAGGGTCACTTCCGGGAAGGTAAAGTCGATGAGGACATCAGTCGCGGCTACCGCGGCATCAAGGTTGCTGGTTAAAGGAACGCCAAGTTGACCGGCGCCGGCAATCAGTCCAGCATCCATCCCCAGTTGCGGATGGCCATCCCGTTCCACCGCAGCGGACAGAATCAGACCTTTTGTTTCACACACCGCGTGAATCAGGCGGGCACCCATGCGCCCGGCGGCGCCAATAATGGCAACATTCATCATGATGGTCCTTGTGTCTCTAAACGGTTCAAATGAGCTGATGCTTGTTTAAAACTTGAGTGAGTTTTGCCAGGTTTTCCGGCTGCAAGCTGACCAGAGGCAGACGGACATCCAGACGACATTTTCCCATCAGAGAGGCGGCGGTTTTAACCGGCACCGGGTTGGCTTCAATGAACATGGCCTGATGGACATCGAGCAACTGCAGATGCAGTTTTCTGGCTTCGTCCCAGCGGTTTTCCTGCGCTGCCACGACCATCTGTTTGACCTGCCTGGGGATAATGTTGGCAGAGACGGAAATCACTCCTTTGGCGCCGCAGGCCATCAGCGGCAGGGCGAGAAAGTCATCTCCTGACAACACATCGATCTTGTCACCGGCTCTGGCGATAATCTCGCTGGCCTGGGTGATATCACCGGAGGCTTCTTTGATGGCGACAATCTGCTCAAATGCGGCCAGACGAATGGTGGTTGCGGCGGTTATATTGCTGCCGGTACGCCCGGGCACATTATAGAGTATTTGCGGCAAGGCGACATTCTCGGCAAGGGCTTTGTAATGCTGATAGATCCCTTCCTGCGACGGTCGGTTGTAGTAGGGTGACACCAGCAGCAAGCCGTCAGCACCGGCCGCTTTGGCATGGCGGGAGATCTCAATGGCTTCGGCAGTGGAGTTGGAGCCGGTTCCGGCAATGACCGGGACACGTTTGTTGACCTGCTCAATGCAGATGTCGATCACCCGGTTGTGTTCATGATAATTGAGGGTTGCCGACTCCCCGGTCGTACCGCAGGGGACGATCACATCGGTACCATTTTCGATCTGGAATTCGATCAGTCGGCGATAGCTTTCCTCATCAACTCTCCCCTGTTCATCGAAGGGGGTGATGATGGCGGTCATGGATCCGTGAAACATATTCTCCTCCAATAAAAAGAAAAGGACAGGCCGATAGTGCTAACATACTGCCCTGGCAAAGTAAAGGGCAACGGCGCACACAACCCGATCAAAAAACATATAAAACAATCAGTTAGATTGTTTCTCCTGCTCGCCTGAGTCCTCCTCAGGGGGTGCGGCAGGCTGCTCAGCCGCTGCTTTGGTGAGCGGGCGAACCGGTCCTTTTTTACCACAGGCTGACAGCAGCAGAGCCGTGATGATCAGGAACAGGATGAGTTTGATACGCATCAGACTGCCTTGCTGTTCAGCCGTGACAGCTCTCGCTCAACCGCTGAGCGGGCCGTGCCGCCGGTGGCCTTGCGGGCGTTGACCGAAGCTTCGAGGGTGACGGAATCATAAATGTCCTGGTCGAACAGCTCTGAGAAACTGCGAAATTCCTCCAGAGTTAGTTCGGGGATATCCTTGCCGGTCTCAACACAATAGCGCACCGTCTTGCCGACCACCTCGTGGGCCTGACGGAAGGGCATCCCTTTGCGGACACAGTAGTCAGCAACATCGGTTGCAGTAGAAAACCCACGCGCCGCAGCAATACGCATGTTGTCAGCTTTGACGTGCATTTCAGCAATCATGTCGGCAAAAACTTTCAGACTTCCCTTGACCGTGTCGATGGTGTCAAACAGGGGTTCCTTGTCTTCCTGCATGTCCTTGTTATAGGCCAGCGGCAGCGATTTCATCAGGGTCAAAAGGGCGATCAGGTTGCCGTAGACCCGCCCTGTTTTGCCTCTCACCAGTTCCGGTACATCCGGATTTTTCTTTTGTGGCATGATCGAGCTGCCGGTACAAAAGGCATCAGAAAGTTCAATAAAGTTGAAATCGGCGCTCGACCAGAGGATCAGTTCTTCCGACAGACGCGACAGGTGCATCATCAGAATCCCGGCAAAGGCGCAGAACTCAATGGCAAAGTCACGATCAGAGACGCTGTCAAGGCTGTTGCGTGTTACGCCGTCAAAACCAAGCTGCTGCGCGACCCAATCGCGGTCGATGGGGAAAGTGGTGCCGGCCAGCGCACCGGCTCCCAGGGGCAGAACATTAAACCGCTTGCGCAGATCCCGCAGGCGACTGATGTCACGCGCGATCATCTCGCGATAGGCGAGCATGTGATGGCTGTAGAGCACAGGCTGGGCGGTCTGCAGATGGGTGTACCCGGGCATGATGACATCCAGATGGTTCTGAGCCTGGCGGATCAGCGACTGCTCGAGTTTGCCCAGATAGCCCAGGATCATATCGATTTCATCACGCAGGTAAAGGCGGATATCGACCGCGACCTGATCGTTGCGGCTACGGCCGGTATGCAATTTGCCGCCGACGGCGCCGATGCGCTCAATCAGTCGTGCTTCAATGTTCATGTGAATGTCTTCTAGGGCAACGGAGAATTCGATCTTGCCGGCTTCGATGTCTGCAAGGATCGCGTCAAGCCCGGCGATGATCTGCTGCGCTTCGTCGACAGCAATAATTTCCTGCCGCCCGAGCATCTCGGCATGGGCTTTTGAGCCCTGGATATCGTAGCGGTAAAGACGCTGATCGAAGTCGATAGACGCGGTGAATTCTTCAACGAATTTGTCGGTTGCCTGGGTGAAACGACCACCCCATAGTTTGCTGCTCATTGTTGCTCCGGAAATTGATTTTTAACCACAGGGGCATGGTAGGGGCGCGGTTGCCGCGCCCAGGGCGGGGAAACCCCGCCCCTACGTTTTAATGTTTAATCGCCACAGAAATAGTTTTGCCTTTGACCTTCTCTGTGTCTCAGTGTTTCTGTGGTTTCACGCTTTTGTTATTTCTTCGCGGCCCGCTGAATGGCGGCAATCCGCAGGCGCAAAGCATTCAGTTTGATGAAGCCTTCGGCGTCAGCCTGATTATAGACCTCGTCGGCCTCAAAGGTGGCGAAGTCGACGTTGAACAGGCTGTCAGTGGCTGAGTCGCGGCCGACGACGCGGCAGTGTCCTTTGTAGAGTTTGATCCGCGCCTTGCCGTTGACGGTCTGCTGGGTGTTGTCGATCAGAGCCTGCAGGGCCAGTCGCTCGGGCGCGAACCAGTAGCCGTTATAGATCATTGCGGCGTAACGCGGTACCAGGGAGTCGCGCAGGTGCATGACCTCACGGTCCATGGTGATCGATTCCACTGCCCGGTGGGCTTCTTCGAGGATGGTGCCGCCGGGGGTTTCATAGACGCCCCGGCTTTTCATGCCGACATAGCGGTTTTCCATCAGGTCGACCCGGCCGATGCCATGTTTGCCTCCGAGCTCATTGAGTTTGGCCATCAGCCTGGCCGGCGACAGGCGCTCACCGTTGACGGCGACGGCATCGCCTTTTTCAAATTCAATTTCGACAAATTCAGGCTGATTCGGTGCATCTTCCGGACGTACGGTAAGCACATACATCTCTTCCGGTGCTTCGGCCCAGGGGTTCTCGAGGACATCCCCTTCGAAAGAGATGTGGAGCAGGTTGCGGTCGGAACTCCAGGGAAACTTTTTGCTGGTCGGAACCGGGATGCCGTGTTTTTTGGCGTATTCTTCCAGGGCGGATCGGCTCTTCATGTCCCATTCGCGCCAGGGGGCGATGACCTTGATTGCCGGATCAAAGTGATAATAGGCAATTTCAAAACGTACCTGGTCGTTGCCCTTGCCGGTGGCGCCGTGGGAAACGGCGTCGGCTCCTTCCTTAGCGGCGATCTCCATCTGTGCCTTGGAAATCAGCGGGCGGGCAATGGATGTGCCGAGGAAGTAACGCCCCTCGTAGATGGCGTTGGCACGGAACATGGGAAAAACAAAGTCGCGAGCGAATTCCTCTTTTAAATCAACTATATGGCAGGAAGAAGCGCCGGTTTTTTTAGCCTTGTCAGGGACATGATCAAGCTCTTCTCCCTGGCCGAGATCGGCGCAATAGGCAACGACTTCACAGCCGTATTCCTCTACCAGCCACTTGAGAATAATCGAGGTGTCAAGTCCTCCTGAATAAGCCAGAACCGCTTTTTTAACCTGTCCTTTTTTGCTCATTGTAGATACTCCTGTGCGTGAAAAAGGGTGGAAAGTTCCACCTCTATAGTTTGATGTAGTTACAAAATACCTCAGAGTTTGATGACGTAGGTATCTGACAAGCGATCATGCAGGGCACGTTTCTGGTCGTCAAAAATCACCATCAGGTATCCGATGCCGAATATAATTCCGGAAAGAAACTTCGCCGGTACCTCACGAAAAGCCGCTCGACCATAGCTGATCGGGGAGCCGTCCTGACGAACAACCTTGATGCGCAGGACCATCTTGCCGGGAGTCTGTCCGCAGTAGCCGGTGAAAAAGATGTAATAGGTGAAGCTGATCAGGTAACTGAAGAAATGGACGATAAAGGCGGTTTCGCCGGCACCACCATCGCTGCCGACGACGGTCACGGTTCCGGCCAGGGCCAGCAGCCCGCCAAGGATCATCTGCAGGCCGAACACAATGGCAGCATCAACCAGGGTGGCAACGGCGCGCATCCAGAAGGTTGCCTTGGGCACCGCATCCATTGGATTATGGTATACACCGGGCATGGGTGGCCGCGGTGGGGCGCTGGTTTGCGAGCGCGTTGCCTCTTCCTCGGGCTGCCGTGGTACGACCGGCGAGGGATCCGGGACTTGTTGCTGCGGCGCTTGCGGTTGATCGGCGGGTTGGGCCGGCTCATTGTCGCCAACGGTTGCATTTTCCTCCTGCTGGTCCTGTTGCTGCGGCAGATCAAACGCTTTGGTACACAAGGGGCATTTCACCCGAGTCGTTCCGGCTGGAATCTGTTGGGGATCAATGATGCGGCTGTATTCACAGTGAGGACAGGTTAGTTTCATGATCTTAATCCGCCATCAAGGTGGCCATGATGGCCTTCTGTACGTGGAGACGATTTTCCGCTTCGTCAAAGATGATCGATTGCGCCCCTTCCATCACCTCGTTGGTGATTTCTTCATCGCGGTGGGCGGGCAGGCAATGCATCACCAGAGCATCTTTGTTTGCCGTGCTGAGCAACTCGCTGTTGATCTGAAAACCGGCAAACGCTTTGGCGCGGATCTGTTGTTCCTCCTCCTGTCCCATACTTGCCCAGACATCGGTGTTGAGAATGTCGGCACCGGCTGACGCTTCACGGGGATCGTTGGTCAGGATCAGCCTGGCCCCGGCCCGGCGTGCCTGGTCAACAACGTCAGGATCCGGTTCGTAGCCTTGCGGGGTGGCAATGCGCAGTTCGAACCCGAACACCGAAGCGGCATTGATCCAGCTGTTGGCCATGTTGTTGCCATCGCCGATCCAGCAATATACCAGCTCACGGTAATCGGCGCGGTGTTCGCTGACGGTAAAGAGGTCGGCCATCAACTGACAGGGATGGTTCAGGTCGGTCAGGCCATTAATGACCGGGACGCTGCTATGGGCAGCAAACTCTTCAACGATGGAATGGGAAAAAGTACGGATCATGACGCCGTCGCAGTAACGCGCCATTACCTTGGCGCTGTCGCGGATTGGTTCGCCGCGCCCCATCTGGGTGTTGCCGGAATGAAGAAACAGGGCATGACCGCCCAGTTGAAACATGCCGACTTCGAAAGAGACCCGGGTACGGGTGGAACTCTTTTCGAAGATCATTGCCAGGGTTTTCCCCTCCAGCAGGCGATGAGGGATGCATTGTTGCTGTTTGGCTTTGAGATCACGGGTCAGGGCAAATATGGCCTCAAGATCATCTAATGACCAGTCGGAAAGGGAGAGAAAATCTTTTTTCATGCTGTTGTTGCTCCTGCATCATGTTCTCTGAAAATAGCATCAAGGATGTCGATCAGTTGGTTGATCTCGGCATGGCTGACAATCAGCGGTGGGACAAAACGTAACACGTTGCCGGCGGTACAGTTAATCAACAGGCCATGTTCGAGCGCTTTGTTGACAATCGGAGCCCCTTCGCAACCCAGCTCGACCCCGATCATCAGCCCGCGACCGCGAACGCCCCGGATAAGCGCGTGGCGTTGTTTAAGTTGTTCAAGTTGCGCAATGAAAAAGGTACCGGTCTCGCGACAGTGTTGCAGCAATTCCGGATTGTTCAGTTCATTAAAGGCGGCGATAGCAGCCGCAGTTGCCAGGGGATTGCCACCGAAAGTTGAACCGTGGGTGCCGGAGCTGAGGACGTTGCTATAGGGGTCGCGGGCAATCATGGCACCAATCGGAACACCGCCGCCGAGTGCCTTGGCCAGAGTCATCACATCCGGCTCGATTCCTTCCTGTTGATAGGCAAACAGGGTGCCGGTACGTCCCAGACCGGTCTGGATTTCGTCGAGGATCAACAACAGTTGACGCTCGTTACAGAGTTCGCGAACTGCTTTGAGGTAGCCGGGAGATGGTATGCGAATGCCCCCTTCGCCCTGGATCGGCTCAAGCATGACCGCGCAGGTGTTGGGTCCGACGGCCTGGCGCAGGGCCTCAATATCACCAAAAGCAACGTGTTTGAAGCCGGGGAGCAACGGGGCAAAGCCGGCCTGGATTTTTTCCTGGCCGGTAGCGCTGACGGTTGCCAGGGTGCGGCCATGGAAAGAGGCGGTGGCAGAGATAATTTCGTGGCGCCGGGAACCAAACTTGTCACCGCTCCATTTACGTGCCAGCTTAAGTGCCGCTTCGTTGGCTTCAGCGCCGGAATTACAGAAAAAGACGCGGTTGCCGAAGGAATTTTCACACAGCAGGCGCGATAGTTCGATCTGGGTCGGGATATGATAAAAATTGGAACAGTGGATCAGAATGCCGGCCTGTTCGCGAATGGCGGCCACCACTGCCGGATGACAATGGCCGAGGTTATTGACGGCAACCCCGGCGAGAAAGTCGAGGTACTGCCTGCCGTCATTGTCGAACAGGCGGCAGCCTTCGCCCCGCACTGCCACCAGCGGGTAACGCCCGTAAGTGCCGGCAACAGTGGTCAGTCCCTGGTCAATCCATTGTTGGGTTGAAGTCATTATTTGTACCTCGCCACAGCGGTGCCGATTCCCTTGTCGGTGAAGATTTCCAGCAGACAGGCATGCTCCATGCGACCATCGATAATATGGGTTTTGCCGACCCCTGCTTCGATAGCTTCGACGCAGCAGTTGACCTTGGGGATCATGCCGCCGGAAATGGTTCCGTTGTTGATCAGGTCGGGAACCCGCTGGATGTCGATGGTAGAAATGAGGCGTCCATTCTTGTCCTTAACCCCTTCAACATCGGTGAGCAGAATCAGTTTTTCAGCTTTTAAGGCGCCGGCGATCTTGCCTGCCACCAGGTCAGCGTTGATGTTATAGGTTTCGCCTTCAAGTCCACCGCCAATCGGGGCGATAACCGGAATGAAGTTGTTATGTTCAAGGGCTTCGATAATCGCCGGATTGACCTGTTCAACTTCACCAACCATGCCGATATCGATAATTTCCGGGGTCAGGGAGTCGGGATTGATAGCGGTCATTTCCAGTTTGCGGGCGCGGATCAGGCCACCATCCTTGCCGGTAATGCCGACGGCCTTGCCGCCGTGACGGTTGATATTGGAGACAATCTCTTTGTTGACCTTGCCGCCGAGCACCATTTCCACCACATCCATGGTGGCGCTGTCGGTGACGCGCATCCCCTGGACAAAACGGCTCTGGATATTCATCGCTTCCAGGACCTTGCCGATCTGCGGGCCTCCGCCGTGGATAACCACGGGATTGAGACCAATATATTTCATCAGGATAATATCGCGGGCAAACTCTTCTCTAAGGCGCTCATCAACCATGGCATGACCACCGTATTTGATGACAATGGAGGTACCATAAAAACGTCGGATCCACGGCAGGGCCTCCATCAGAACGTTGGCTTTAGCTATCAGCTCTTGCATCAATGTCTTCCTTTACAAGATGTAACGTGACAAATCTTCATCCTGGCTGATTTTTGCCAGACGATCCCGAACCTGCTCGGCGCCGATCATCACCTTGTCGCCGGAACGCTCCGGTGCGTTGAAGGAGAGGTCTTCCAGCAGTTTTTCCATAATCGTGTGAAGCCGCCGGGCGCCGATGTTTTCTGTGTGTTCATTGACCAGTTTGGCAATCTTGGCCATTTCACGAATGGACTCCTCGTCAAACTGCAAGTCGATGGATTCGGTTTTCATCAGCTCACGGTACTGGCGGATCAGGGCATTTTTCGGTTCGGTCAAAATCCGGTAAAAGTCATCTTCGCCGAGACTGTCGAGTTCGACCCGGATCGGGAAACGTCCCTGGAGTTCGGGAATCAGATCCGAGGGTTTTGCCATGTGGAAGGCGCCGGCAGCAATAAACAGAATGTGGTCGGTTTTGATGGCACCGTGTTTGGTGTTGACCGTGCTGCCCTCGACAATCGGCAGAATGTCACGCTGGACCCCCTCGCGCGAAACCTCCGGCCCATGGACTCCTTCGCGGCTGGCAATCTTGTCGATTTCGTCGATAAAGATAATCCCGCTCTGCTCAGCCCGCTCCTTAGCCAGAGTCGTAACGTTTTCCATGTCGACAAGTTTTTCCGCTTCGCTGGCAGTCAGAATGTCGCGTGCTTCGCTGACCTTGACGCGTTTGCGTTTGGCACTTTTGGGGAAGATGTTGCCGAACATCTCCTTGATGTTAAGTCCCAGCTCTTCGTTCCCCTGGGGGGTGAAAATCCCCATGGACGGCATGTTGCTGACTTCGACATCCAGTTCGACAAAGCGCTCATCCAGTTCCCCTAAGCGCAGCAGTTTGCGCAGACGGTCACGGGTACCCTGCCGCTGTTCTTCCTTGTCAGGAGAACGGTCAGCTTCTCCCGGCAACAGCAGATCCAGCAGCCGCTCTTCGGCATTGGCCTCGGCCTTGATCTGCATTTTTGCTGTTTCTTCTTCCTTGACCATGGTGATGGCCAATTCGAGCAGGTCACGCACCATACTCTCGACATCACGGCCGACATAACCGACCTCGGTAAATTTGCTGGCTTCCACCTTGATGAACGGAGCCTGGGCGAGTTTGGCCAGGCGTCTGGCGATTTCAGTTTTGCCGACGCCGGTCGGACCGATCATAATGATGTTTTTCGGGGCGATCTCATCACGCAGTTCGGCAGGCACCTGCTGACGCCGCCAGCGGTTGCGCAGGGCTACAGCGACGGCGCGCTTGGCATCTTTCTGGCCGATGATGTAGCGATCCAGTTCAGAAACAATTTCGCGGGGGGTAAAGTTGTTCAAGAAAGTACCTCGATAGCAATCCGGTCGTTGGTGTAGATACAGATATCAGCGGCAATTTTGAGCGCTTCTTCGGTGATTTTAGCGGCATCAAGAGTAGAATGGGCGACCATCCCGCGCGCTGCGGCGAGGGCAAAGCTCCCGCCAGAACCAATGGCAGCCACTCCGTCATCAGGTTCGATGACATCTCCGGCGCCGGAGATAATCAGGGTGACATCCTTGTCGGCGACAATCAGCAAGGCTTCCAGGCGTCGCAGAACACGGTCGGTGCGCCAGTCTTTCGCCAGCGCGACAGCAGCCCGGGGCAGGTTGCCGCGAAATTCCTGGAGCTTGGCCTCGAATTTTTCAAACAGGGTAAAGGCGTCGGCGGTGCTGCCGGCAAAACCTGCCAGGACCTTGTCTTCATAAAGCCGTCTGATTTTACGGGCGCCATGTTTCATCACGGTATTGCCGAGGCTGACCTGCCCGTCGCCCCCCAGAGCGACCTGATGATGGTGGCGTACGGAACAGATGGTTGTGCCTTTAAACATGTATTGCTCCATCAAAAAATGGGTCTAAATGTCAACCGGATAGAAGTTATTGCAGTGACAAACAAAAAGATACACCATAACACATTTATGGCTCAGTTAGAAAGGGCAATGTCGCCTATCCACAAGGATTTAAAGGGGGTTTTGGCTGGGTAGTTAAAAAAGATTTTTAGCGTCGAAGCAGCACGGTCCGAATAGTTTTTCCGGTTATTTTTCCGGCAGCGGGAACTCAATGGTTGCCGATGTGCCGACGCCGGGCCGACTGTCGATTTGCAATTGCCCGCCCATGGCGCGAATAAAGTTACGGGCATAATACAGTCCTAAACCGAAGCCCCGCACCTGGCCTGTGCTATGCGGATCAAACTGATAGAATTTATTGAAGATTTTAGATAGTTCAGGTTCAGGAATGCCAATCCCGTTGTCCTTGATAGTAAGCCTGGCCCGACCCTCCTGCTGGTCGCAACGCACTTCAATAATTCCTTGGCGCGGCGTGAATTTAATCGCGTTGTCGAGCAGGGCACGGACGCTAAAATGAATTTTTTGCGGATGCAACAGTAACAAGCAATCCGACATGGGGGCCGGGATCCTGGTGTTTATCTGTTGGGCTTTGCCCTGGGCTGTGGGCTGCAGTTCTTCGATGACCTGCCTGCCGACTTGTCCGAGATCGGTCAGTTCCAGGGTCATCTCATCTTCCTGCAGGGTGGCCTCACTGAAATAGAGCAGATCCTGGATCAGTTTTTCCAGATAGGTGGTTTCCGCCTGGACCATCGTCAGAACCTGAAGAAAGTTTTCGTCTGTCGGACCTTCCACCCCTTCGGCAAGATTCTGGATAAACAGGGAGATGGCGGCGGTGGGAGTTTTAAGTTTGTGGGAGATTAATCCTAAAAATTCGTTTTTCAAACGCGCAATATGGCGCAGATCGGCAAGTTCACCGCGCAGGGCGTGACGTTCGAGAGCTTTTTCCACGGTCGTGCTTAATTGCAGGACGCTGATCGGTTTGGTGATAAAATCATCTGCTCCGGCCTTAAGAGCGCTGAGAATCAGTTCCTTGTCGGAATAGCCGGTCATCAGGATGACGGGAAGGTCGGGCTGTTCACGGCGGATAATACGCAGAAACTCCAGACCGTCAATGTTGGGCATATTAACATCGGTCAGCACGATATCGACATCTTCGTGATTGAGAAACTTCAGCGCATCGAAACCGTCTTCCGCCTGCAGCACTTTGTAGTCATCAAAGACGCTGGCGCAGAGATCGCGGATCAGGGGTTCGTCATCAACGATCAGCAGTTTTCTGGGCGAATGGCCGTTGCCATTGGCAGGCATATCAGGCTTTTTCCAGTAGTGATTTCAGTTGTTCTGGTGCCGCTGCAATCAGTTCATCCAGTTTTTCCGTCAGAGGACCGCCGGCCTGGGCCAACTCGGGGCGTCCGCCGCCGCGCCCACCGACAATCGCCGCCAGGGGTTTGATCAAATCACCGGCCTTCACCTGGGCGGTCAGGTCTTTGGTAACGGCCACCAGCAGGGCCGCCTTGCCGTCAGCTTCGGTGGCCAATACCAGTACTCCGGAGCCGAGTTTGTCGCGCAGGGAATCGGAAAATTCACGCAGGCTCTTGCCGTCTACTCCGGCAACCTTGACCGCAAGCAGGGAAATATTGCCAACCTGCTGAACCTGATCGATCAACTCACCGCTGCGCTGGACATTGATTTTGGCCTGAATCTGTTCAAGCTCACGCTCTAGATGTTTTTGTTGCTCAAGGATTTTCTGAACCCGTTGCTCGAGTTTCTGCGGGTCACTCTTGACCAGATCGGCCAGGCGCTGCAGGGTCTGTTGCTGCTGTTGGCTTAATGCCAGTGCTGCTTCGCCGGTTACCGCTTCAATCCGGCGCACCCCGGCGGCGATGCCGGTTTCACTTAAAATGCGGAACAGGCCAATATCGCCGGCGGCCTTGGCATGGGTGCCGCCACAGAGTTCCATGCTGTAATCACCGACACTGATCACCCGCACCACGTCGCCGTATTTTTCGCCGAACAGCGCGGTAGCGCCTGACGCCTGAGCGGCTTCAGCCGCCATTTCACGACTCTGTACCGCCGCGTTGGTTCGGATCTGACGGTTGACCTCTTCCTCGATCTGCAGCAATTCGGCTGTGGTAACCGGGGAAAAGTGAGTAAAATCGAAACGCAGGCGCTCTGGTGTTACCAGTGAGCCGGCCTGCTTGACATGATCACCAAGGATGCGTTGCAGGGCTGCCTGAAGCAGGTGGGTCGCGGTGTGGTTGATTACCGTGCGCTGACGCCGTTCGCCCTCAACCCTTAAGGTTACCTGGTTGCCGGTCTGAACGGAGCCAGTGACCACTTCGCAGAGGTGGACATGCAGGTGATCAAGGGGCTTTTTGGTGTCGAGGATGCGCAGTTGAGCGTTCTTTGCGATGATTTCGCCGGTATCTCCCGTCTGGCCGCCCGATTCTCCATAGCAGGGGGTGGTTGCGGTGATCACCTCGACGATGTCGCCATTTTTCGCCTCAGTGACCGGTTCACCGGCACGAATCAGAGCCTGAATCTCGCTCTGGTCTTCGAGTTTCAGGTAGCCGCTGAAGGTGGTTCTTACCCCCTGGTCTGCCAGGCGTTTATAGATGGCTGCAACGGCTTCTTCGCCTGAACCCTTCCAGTGCTCGCGGGCCTTGTTGCGCTGCTCCTCCATGCATGCTTCAAAGCCGGCCTCGTCAATGCTGTAACCGTCTTTTTCGACGATGTCGGCGGTCAAGTCAACGGGGAAACCGTAGGTGTCGTACAGTTTGAAAACCGTTTCGCCGGGAATTACCTTGGCGGGAGTGCCTGCCAGGCGCGCAACCTCCTCCTGCAGCATTCGCAGGCCGTTGCCCAGGGTCTGAATGAAGCGCTCCTCTTCGTTGAGGACAACGCGGGCGACAAAGTCTTTGCGTGCCGCTTCTTCGGGGTAGGCTTCGGCCATTGAATCGAGAACAAAAACAGCGGTTTTGTGCAGTACCGGATCATCAAGGCCGAGCATTTTGGCGTGGCGCATAGCGCGGCGCATGATCCGCCGCAGCACATAGCCGCGCCCTTCATTGGAAGGGAGGACGCCATCGGCAATCAGGTAGGCGGCGGCGCGACTGTGATCGGCAATGACGCGCATGGAAACATCATTCTCGTTGTCATCACCATAGCTTTTGCCGCACAGCTGTTCGATAAAAGCGATAATATTGCGCAACAGATCGGTATCATAGTTGGACTGAACGCCTTGCATGACAGTGGTAATCCGCTCCAGACCCATGCCGGTATCGACGGCCGGTTTCGGTAGTGGTACCAGGGTGCCGTCCGGCTTGCGATCAAACTGCATGAAGACGTTGTTCCAGATTTCCATATAGCGGTCACAGTCACAGCCGATGGTGCAATCAGGGCTGTCGCAGCCAACCTCGGGGCCGTTGTCATAGAAGATTTCGGAGCAGGGTCCGCAGGGGCCGGTATCCCCCATCGCCCAGAAGTTGTCTTCCTCAAAACGGAAAATGCGCTCGCGCGGTACTTTTTCCTGGTGATGCCAGATGTCGGCGGCTTCATCGTCATCGGTGTAGACCGAGACATAGAGACGATCCTTGTCGAGTCCCATATCCCTGGTGAGAAAGTCCCAGGCGTAAGCGATCGCTTCTTTTTTAAAATAATCGCCGAAGGAAAAATTACCCAGCATTTCAAAAAAGGTGTGATGCCGTGCGGTACGACCGACATTTTCCAGATCGTTGTGTTTACCGCCGGCGCGCACACATTTCTGTGAAGAAGTTGCACGCACATAGGCGCGTTTCTCGTCGCCCAAAAAGCAGTCTTTGAACTGGTTCATGCCGGCATTGGTGAACAGCAGGGTCGGATCATTGTGGGGAACCAGCGATGATGACGCCACGATAGTGTGGTCGCGATCGGAAAAAAACTTAAGAAATCTGGCGCGGATGGCGTTTCCGGTGAGCATGATGGGTCAACCTTTCAATCAGGATGTCGTCGTTATTCTTGAATTGTAACTGCAACCAGGCCGTGACTGCCGGGGTCCCAGGTATTGCCATGGCGACAGATAAATCACCGGGTATCCGGCGGCCGATTGTGCTGGACACAAAATTCTAACGGAAGCGGTTGGATTTGAAAAGAGTTTATCGATCAGAACCGGATGTTTGTTGCAGCCAGGTGAAAATATCGCCGAGGGGAAAGCCGCGGCGCTGAAAATAACTGATCAGTCGCCTTCGTTCGTTGGCTGTAGCAGAAGCATAACAGACGTCGGGAAAGCGGCGAGCAAGTTCCTGCATAAAAAGATCCTTCAGGTTGAACTCACTGCTGACTTCATCCAGCGCGGCCTGTGCCAGATCATCCGCAATTCCGCGCTGGCGCAGATCGACGAGAATCCGTCTACCCACCCCTTTGCCGTTACGCATGAGAGCACGTGCCCGCCCCAGTGCATAACGATGGTCATCGAGGTAGCGGTAATCATAGCAACGCTCGATGGTTGTGGCGATGGTGCGGTCGGAAAACCCGCGCTGCTTCAGCTTGTCGCGCAGTTGCGCTTCGCTGCGATCACAGCGACCGAGCAGACGCAACGCGACGCTGAAAGCATCAGAAACGCTGGAAGGGGGAATCGTCATTCTTCTCGTTTTCCGCAGCTTCAGCGGCGGCCGTGCTGTCCTCCTGCTCTTTGCCGCGCTCGAAATCACTCCAGGAAGAATCGGATGTGGAGTCGATGCCGGAGAATTTGAGTTTGAAGTCGTCGGGATTGGAGCTTTGGCGCAGGGCCTCTTCGTAAGTGATAATATTGCGTTTGACCAGGTCCATCAGCGCCTGGTCAAAGGTTTGCATACCGTACGTGGTATATCCTTGAGCAATGGTGTCCTTAAGCAAGGCAGTTTTTTCCCGGTCATCGATCAACTCGCGAACGCGCGCGGTGGTGAGCATGACTTCGACCGCGGCAACCCGCCCTTTTCCTTCAGTACGTGGAATCAGACGCTGGGAAACGACTGCTCGCAAGACATTAGAAAGTTGAATACGGACATGGCGCTGCTGGTGCGGGGGGAACATGGAGATGATCCGGGCAATGGTCTCGGTGGCATCGATAGTGTGCAGGGTCGAGAGCACCAGGTGGCCGGTTTCGGCGGCAGCCAGGGCAGTTTCGGCGGTCTCCAGGTCGCGCATCTCGCCAACCAGAATAACATCAGGATCCTGGCGCAGGGCACTTTTCAACGCCGGGGCAAAGCCGGTGGTATCGAAGCCGACTTCTCGTTGGTTGATAATACACTTGCGATCGCGATGGAGGTATTCGATCGGATCTTCAACGGTCACAACGTGGGCGGTGCGGTTGCTGTTGATGTGGTCGATCAGCGCCGCCAGGGTTGTCGATTTTCCTGAACCGGTCGCACCAGTTACCAGCACCAGTCCGCGCTGCTCCTCGGCAATTTTTTTCAGCACCTTGGGCATCAACAGCTCATCGAGGGTGGCCACTTTGTAAGGGATCGCGCGAAAAACCGCTGAGACGGAATTGCGCTGCATAAAGACATTGACGCGAAAGCGTCCGAGGCCGGGGACACCGTAAGCCAGGTCAACTTCGTTGTTTTCCTCAAAGCGCACCCGTTGTTTTTCGTTCATGATCCCTTCGCACATCATGCGCAGATCATCAGCGGTCAGACGCGGCGCTTTGGGCAGAGGGCGCAGGCTGCCATCGACCCTGAATACGGGGGGGAGTCCGGCTTTGAGGTGGATATCCGAGGTATTGGATTTTAACGCCAGGCCGAGAATCTGATTCAGTTCCATCGTATGACCTCACTTTTCAATTGGAATTATTCGTCGTCAGCGGAACTTTTCAGCTTGGCCCCGCCAACACCGTAAAGTTCGCGCAGGGTCGCTTCAATTTCGTTGGTCATTTCAGGATGTTCCTGCAGGTATTGTTTGGCGTTTTCACGCCCCTGACCTACCCGTTCCCCTTTGTAGGAAAACCAGGAACCGCTTTTTTCGACAATATCGTTATCGACCCCCAGATCAAGGATATCCCCCTCGCGCGAGATGCCGAGACCATACATGATGTCAAATTCAGCCTGTTTGAACGGCGGCGCCACCTTGTTCTTGACCACCTTGACCCTGGTTCTTCCGCCGATGACATCTTGCCCCTGTTTCAGCGCGGCGATGCGACGGATGTCGAGACGTATCGAGGAATAAAATTTCAGGGCGTTACCACCGGTGGTGGTTTCCGGGTTACCGAACATGACACCAATCTTCATCCGGATCTGGTTGATAAAGATAATGCTGCAGTTGGACTTGCTGACAATCCCGGTTAGTTTGCGCAGGGCCTGGGACATGAGGCGGGCCTGCAGACCCATGTGGGAATCCCCCATTTCCCCTTCAATTTCGGCGCGCGGGGTCAGTGCGGCAACGGAATCGACAACGAGCAGGTCGATAGCCCCGCTGCGTACCAGCATTTCGGTGATTTCCAGCGCCTGTTCACCGGTGTCCGGCTGGCTGACCAGCAGATCGTCGGCTTTGACCCCAAGGTTCTGGGCGTACTGGATATCAAGGGCATGTTCGGCGTCGACAAAAGCTGCCACCCCGCCCTGTTTCTGGACTTCAGCAAGAATATGCAGGGCCAGGGTGGTTTTGCCCGAGGATTCGGGGCCGAAAATTTCAATAATGCGACCCTTGGGAATACCGCCAACGCCGAGGGCCAGATCGAGACTTAAGGAACCGGTGGGAATGGTCGCGATGGCGGGCATCTGGTAATCCGAGCCAAGGCGCATGATGCTGCCTTTGCCGAATTGTTTTTCAATCTGCCCCATGGCCAGTTCGAGGGCGCGGTTACGGTTTTGATCGGACATGTAAGTACTCCTTGAATGCAAAAAAATCGTTAATGTCAGTTATCAAGACTGGTGTGTTGCCAATCTTCCCCTCTCCGTGTGACATAATAAGTCGTTTTGGCAGCGGAGGTGATTTTTTAATCGCAAGCAAGACCTCATCCTCGCAGTTTGCTGCGTTCGTTGCTAAAAATCCAGGAGACAGAATAAAGAATACAGAATAAAAAATCCTGAAATGACAATTCTTTTCCAACTACTTAATTCTATATTCTGAACTCTGCCGGGCCAGAGTAAAACGATTGGCCTGCCGCTGTCGAGAGCTTAATCAGCTATAGGTTGCAAGGCGAAGCGCCGAAGCCATTCCAGCGCCATAAAAGCACTCATGCGCTGAACCCGGGCTCGATCACCACCAAATAGATAACGTTGAGCGTGAACCCCGGCGTCACTGGCCAGGGCGAGGTAGACCGTGCCCACTGGTTTGTCCGGCGTGCCGCCATCCGGGCCGGCAATGCCGGTAATTGCCAGGGCCAGATCAGTGCCGCTCTCGTGACGCAGACCGCTGGCCATGGCCCGGGCACAGGGTTCACTGACGGCGCCGTGCTGGAGCAGGATTGCCTGCGGTACCTTCAGCCAGTGCTGTTTGGCAGCATCGGCGTAGGTGACACCGGCACGATTGAGAAACGCTGAGGCGCCGGGGTGGCGGGTCAGCATGCAGCTGAGGAGGCCGCCGGTGCAGGATTCCGCCAGGGACAGGGTCAGGCCGGCCTGGGTCAACAGTTGCCCGACGTTGCCTTCGGCAGTCTGACCGTCGCGCGCCATCAGATGGTCACCAAGAACCTGCAGGAGCAGTGCTTCGGCCTGATCGAGGCGTTCATCGGCCTCCTCTCCACGGGCCTTCAGATTCACCAGCACCAGCGGGAAATCGTGGCTGTAGTTGATGCTGACCCCTTCCGGCAGGCGTGCGTTGGGGATCATTGTACGAATACGAATGTCGGTCAGGCCGAACAGTTTCAGGGTACGGCGATGCAGGCGTTGCTCCTCCGGGTAGTCCTGCTTGAGTTGGGGCAGCACTGATGTTTCCAGCATGGTACGCAGTTCGGCCTCTACAGCGGGCAGGAAAAACATTCGACACTGGTTATGGTTAAGCTTAAAGCCCGGCGTCATGCCTTGTGAATTGACCAGCAGCTGCGCGGTTTGGGGTAACAGCGCCACACGTTCGTTGGCAGGGTTCAGCGACTGGTGGTGGCTCTGACACCAGTCGCGCACCATGTCCAGAGCTTCTTCATGAATAACCAGAGGCAAGCCGAGGGCGCGGGCTGCTGCGCGGGCGGTCAGGGCGTTGCTGCCGGTTCCCAGGCCACCACTGACAATGACAAAACGGGCCTGTCGGGAAAGATAGTTGAGCGCCGCAAAGATCTCCTTTTCATTGTCGGAGACAGCCAGGGAGCAACGCGGGCGGTAGCCATGCCGGGTGAGTATGTCAACGACGACGGAACTTATTGAATCGGTTGAGTCGCCACTGAGCAGATCTTCTGCGGTGGTCAGGATAGCAATATCAAAACTGGGCATAGATGTTCATTTCCAGTAAAGCAAAAGTCAGCTGAACAGGGCGAGACACAGGCGCACCGCAACGGCGGCGTAGACACCAGCCAGGATATCATCAAAGGTGACACCAAAACCGTTTTTAAAATTTTGATCAATGTGGCCGATCGGGGGCGGCTTTAAAATGTCAAACAGGCGAAACCAGAAAAAGGCCAGTAGCGCGGTTCCCCAGCTGAAAGGGAGAAAAGCGACGGTCACCAGATAGCCGGCGAGTTCGTCAATAACAATGCGACCGTCATCGGCTTCACCGAAATAGCTGCCGGCGCGCTGACAGATAAAAACGCTCAAAGCGGTCACCACGACCAGAACAATAAATTGAAACAACCCGGGTAATGATGACAAGTAATAAAAGGCCGGGATTCCTGCCAGGGTGCCAAAGGTGCCGGGGGCCATCGGGGCGTAGCCCAGTCCACCATTAGTCGCAAAAAAGATCGTAGCGCAGTTTTTACTCTGTTGGGGTGTTGATTCAGTCATGGATCTTCTCCTTGAAAAGCAGTGGCAGCTGGTCGTAGGCGCTATTTTCAACCAGGCGATAGACCTGTTGCAAGGGAAGATTGTGCTGCCGGGCTAGGCGTCGGCAGTCTTCATATTCGGCACTGAGGCGAATAAACTGGTCGTTGTCAAACAACAGCTTGATCTGTGCTGGTCCCAGCGTGGTTGCGATGGTGACCTCGCGGCGTTGCAGAAAATAGCGGCGGCACGGTTGACAGCGTACACCAATGGCGCTGCTGTGGTGCATGATCAGGGTCGCCAGTACCGGACTGTGTGCGAGTTGACAGACCACCTTGAGGAGCTGTCCCGGGCGGTTTTTTTTCATCTGCAACGGGGCGTAGGCTGCATCCAGGGCGCCGGCTTCGAAGAGCCGTTCCAGCAGGTCGCCGAGTTGTTCCGGGGTGCTGTCGTCGATATGAGATTCGAGCAGCTCGACCTCGTCGGTTGCGGCTGACGGTTGCTCCTGCTCCTGCTCATAGAGGATACCGCGCAGCAGGTTGGGACGATCGGCCAGTTCCCACCCACCGACGCCGTAGCCGCACCGGCCCAGCGGCAGGGTGGGAATATCGCGGAATTCAGCCAGTTCCCTGACGATGGTGGCACCGGTGGGGGTGACCAGTTCCTTATCACAGCCACTGTCATAGACCGGCCGCCCCTGCAGAATTTCGAGGGTTGCCGGTGCCGGCAAGGGGAGGGCGCCGTGGGCACAGTGGCTGATGCCGCGTGACAGGGGTAACGGCGAGCAGAAGATTTTGTTGATGCCAAGCAGATCGACGCCGATGGCTGCCCCCGTGAGATCAACGATGGCGTCGACGGCACCGACTTCATGAAAGTGGACCTCATCAATGTCGATGCCATGAACCTTGGCCTCCGCTTCACCGAGGCGGCGGAAAAAGCGGCGCGATAGCTCCTTGCTGTACTCGCTGAGCGAGCTGTCAGCCAGCATCTGGTCAATGTGACTCCAGCTGCGATGATGGTGGTCTTCTTTGTGGTCAACGATCAAGCGACACCCTTCAATCCCATGTCGGCGCTCACGGTGGATGTTCAGCTGATAAGCGCGGATCGGCAGCTTGGCCAGTTCGGCTTTGAGGCGCTCGATATCAAGGCCCAGATCGCAGAGCAGGCCCAAAAACATGTCACCGGAAATCCCGGAGAAGGTGTCGAGGTAAAGGCTTTTCATGCTGGTCAGTTCCCCTGGCGGTTGATGCGGTTCGCGGCGAAGGCAGCGCCAAAGCCGTTGTCGATGTTGACGACGGTCACTCCGGAGGCACAGGAGTTGAGCATGCCGAGCAGGGCGGCGACGCCGCCAAAGGCGGCGCCGTAACCAACCGATGTCGGCACCGCAATCACCGGTGCCGCCACCAGGCCGCCGACGACCGAAGGCAGGGCGCCCTCCATCCCGGCAACGACAATGACGACCGCGGCCTGGTGAAGTTGCTCCTGACAGCTCAGCAGTCGGTGGATGCCGGCAACCCCGACATCAACCAGTTCTTCGACATCATTGCCGAGCATGCGCGCGGTTATTGCGGCTTCACGGGCTACCGGCAGGTCGGAGGTGCCGGCGCAGATGACCAGGATTTTGCCGCGCCCGAGCACGGCGGCGGGCTGATGGATGAGACAGAAGGTGCGTGCCAGCTCATCGTACTCTCCGGCAGGAAACTCCTGTGCCAGGGCTTCACCCTTGGTCTGATCAAGGCGGGTAACCAGAATGTTGCGATCTCTGCGCTCAAGGGCTGCAACAATGGTTGTCAGTTGGTCAAGGGTTTTGCTCTGGCCGAGGACGATTTCGGCAACCCCCTGACGCAATTCCCGATGATGATCAATACGGGCGACGCCCAGATCTTCGTAGGGCAGATGTTTGAGCTTGTTGACAGCGTCGGTGACACTGAGATTGCCACAAACGAGTTGTTCCAGCAGGGTGGTCAATTGCTTCTGGTTCATAGAGAGGTAGTTTTCTGCTGGGGGGGTTACAGTCCCAGCTCAGGGGCTATTTCCTGCATGGCCTCAAGACAGAGATCACAAAAATCCGGAACGCTGATGCCGATACTTTCACACTCACTGATTATCTCACGGCTGGCGCCGGCAGCGAACAGTTTTTCCTTGTAGCGTTTGCGAACCGACTTGGGTTTGACGCTGGCCAGTTTTTTATCGGGATACACCAGGGCGGTAGCGGTGATCAGTCCGGTGATGGTCTCCCCGGCGGCAAGGGCGTGGTGCAGTGGCTGATTACGACGGCGCTCATGAGCTTGCTCATTGTGCAGACAGATGGCTTCGATGATATCCTCGACAACACCTTCCTCACGCAGGATCCGGGCAGTATCATGGGTATGACGCCGCATGTCCTCTTTGGTCAGTTCCACGTCCAGATCGTGCAGCAGACCAGTCAGACGCCACAGGGTTTCATCGGCCCCCAGATGTCGAGCCAACCTGCCCAGCACCGCTTCAGAGGCCAGGCTGTGGTTGATCAGGTTGGTTTGTGTCAGATGTTGCCGGAGCAGCTCAAGGGCGCGTTCGCGGGTGATGCCGTAATCCATCAGTGTTTAAACTCCTTTAAAAAAGTCACTTGGCTCATCATAGCAAAAACCGGGTATTGTTGCCAAAACTACTATCGTGTTGTCACCAGGCGTTGACTTAAGTGGATGCCGCGCAGTAGCTTGCAGATGAACCACGAATCCACACAGATCAGAGACCAGGCATAGGTGCTCCGGTTGGGAGAAGCTAAATGACCGCAGAAACACATGATGATCGGCCCTTGAGCAGAACCAAAAAGAAACAGCAGGCACAGCAGATCACCGAACTTGCCGGACAGCTTTGTGAGCTGTCGGATAATCGCTTTGGGCGGATGGAGCTGCCGGCCGAGATTGTTGCCGAGGCGCAGACTGTGCGCCAGACAAGTGGGCGTGGATCGCACAAACGGCAATTGAAATACCTGGCAGGGCTCTTGCGGGAGGACCCCGATGCCGTTGACGCTCTGAGGTTACAACTGGAGGGGATGGATCAGGTTGATCGCAGCGACAAAAAACAATTTCATTCTTTGGAACAGCTGCGGGATCGTCTTTGTGATCCACAGCAGTTTGATCAGGCTTGTGCAGAGCTTCAGGATCAGGCCGCGCATCTTGATATAAAAACCATCAGTCGCCTTGCCCGCTCGGTTCATCAGCATGGTGACAAACGTGCCTATCGCGAAATTTTCAAGCGCCTGCGGGATGAGACGCAATCGTTATCATGAAATTCATTCACACATCCGATATTCACCTGGGGAAAAGTTACCGTAACTCTCCCGGAGAGAGCGAACGCTACGACGATTTTTTTGCCTGTTTGTCAGGTATTTGTGACGACGCCATCAAGGAGCAGGTCGATGCGCTGCTGATTGGTGGCGATCTGTTCCACGTCGGCCAGATTGTGCCGAAAACCTTCGCGCGCACTATTGAGGCCCTGCAACCCCTGAAGGATGCCGGAATTCCCTGTGTCGCCATTGAAGGCAACCACGACTGGATCCACCGTCGTGATAACATCTCGTGGATGGAAGCTCTGTCACAGATGGGCTATATCAAGCTGTTGCGGCCGGTACGTACTGATGATGGTGGTTACCGCTTCGATCCCTTTGATGAAAAGACCGGCATGGGCGGGCATATCCAAATCAGCGGGGTCAATATCTATGGTCTTGGCTATATCGGTGCCCAGGCCGGTTATCATGTGGAACGCATCTGTGCAGCGGTCAACACCAGCAACAATCTGCTGCTGTTTCACGTCGGCATCTGGAAGTTCAGCCCGGTTGAAATTGGTAATATGGCGCTGGAACAGGCCCATCCGCTGGCGGAGAAATTCGGTTACGTTGCTCTCGGTCATGGTCATAAACCTTACGTGATAAAAACATCTGAGGGCAAAGCCTATGCCTATAATCCCGGCTCGCCGGAGCGGGTCAATTTCGGTGAGGAGAAGTATGACAAGGGTTACTACGAGGTCACTTTCAAGGATGGCGAGTTTACACCGGAATTCAGGAATACGTTGCCGCGTCCGATGTTTGTTGAAACGATTGATTTAAGTGGTGCGGAAAATGCTGAACAGGCACTCGCACTGCTCAGCGAACAGGTTGTCACCAGGGTCGAGGGCTGCGGCGATGAACGTCAGCTTCTGCTGGAGTTAAAGCTGGTTGGTCGCGTCGGGTTTCATCCCTTCGAGTTGGGGCGTGATCGGCTGAAAGCGGTGCTGGAAGAATTGGTCGACCCATTGCATGTTGAGATCAAGAATCACCTTTCCCTCGTCAGCAGCTCCGAAGAGGTCAATGGTGTTAATAAAAGCCTGGAGGAGATCGAGCAGGAGGTTCTGCATGATTTGATCACGTCCGGCAGCGAATACCAGGGTCGTGAGGAAGAACTGACCCGGCTCTCCATTGCCTTGAAGAATGCTGTGCAAAGAGGTGATGTCGATGGTGATGAATTGCTGGCCCTTCTGGACACGGAGAGGAATTGATGCAGATTCTCTCCATCCATCTCAAGAACATCAAGTCGCACCGCGACACTGAACTGGACTTCTCCCCCGGCATCAATGTCCTCTCCGGTCCCAATGGGGTCGGCAAAAGCACCATCTTTGAAGCCATCGGATATGCCCTGTTCGGTGTCGAGGCGCAAAGCTTTGTCGGCAATGTTGAGCGCTTCGTGACCATCGGGGCCAGGCGAGGAGAGATTGTCGTTGTGTTTCGACTCGCGGATAACGAACGCTATCGCGTCAGTCGTACCGTTGGTACGCCGTCCAGGTGGCTTCTGGCCAAAGAGGTCGGAGGCGTTTTCGAAGTGGAGGAGCACAAGGACAGTAAAGAAACGGAAGGGCGCATCAAGGAGTTGCTCGGGCTGAGGTCGGCACGTTCACTGGCTGAGCAGTTTGAACTGGTGATCGGCCCGTTCCAGAACGAATTCCTTGGCCCCTTTGTCATCAGGCAGGCAACTAAAAGGCGTGACAAGTTTGACGAGATTCTTGGTATCGACACCTGGCGTAAGACGTTCAATGAGACCAAGGTGTTGAGCAGTGCCATCAAGTCCAAGGTGGATGCCCTGGAAAGCGCAATCAGCCCGCTTAAGAACCAGGTGGCTGAACTGCCGGCGAAAAGGGATGAGCATAAAGCGGCGACGAAGAATCTGGCGCAGGCGCAGAAGGATGAGGCTTTGCAACAGCGGCAGCTCAAGGACATTGAAGGGACTCTCCTCGCTGTTGATAACCGTGAAAAGGATCTCAAGGCGCTTGAAATAGGGGTCGAAACCCTCAAGGAACGGATCAGTAACGGTAGCGAGATGATCGGCAAGCAGAAGCTCCTGGTTGACGAGGCCGAAAAAGCTCACCAGATCATCGCAGCGACCACGTCCGGCAAAAAAGCCTACGAGCAGGCCGAGAGGCAGCTGGTCGAGCTGCGGGAGAAGGTCAAGGTTCAGCGGCAACAAGAACACGAAGTCGCTGATCTGAAAAACCAGGTTGGCAAGCTGACCGAGCGGTTAAAGATTGAGACCCAATCGATCCAACGCACTCGAGAAGAACTCGCTGCCGAAGAAAAGACGCTGGTCGCTAGCCGGAAGGCTTTGTCCCTTGATGACGAGCAACAGACCCTGTCTGAGCGATTGCCGCAAATCCGTGCGAATCTTGAAGGCGCGCGCCAGCAGCTTGGGTTACTAGAGGGCCGCCGGGCGGGGCTGGAAGAGGGGAGCAAGAAACTTTCTGAGGGGATATGCCCGTTTTTCCAGGAGCCGTGCCTCAATATCGCCGAAAGTCCACCGGGCGACCTGTTCTCTTCCAAACTCTCTGAACTGGATCAGGGCCGGCGGCGCCTTCAGGAGAAAGTTCACAGGCACGAACTGGAAGAGCAGGCGGCGAGTGTGGCCAGCGATCAGCTCAAGGCGGTTGCGGTCAAACTCGAAGGGCTGGATTCTCAGTTGGCAAAGCTGGTGGAGCGTCGCACAACCAACGAGCTCAAGGCTGAAGGGCTGGAAGGGCTGCATAAGGAACAATCAGCAGCGCAGCAGCAACTTGATGAAAAACAAAAGGTGTTGGATACCTACCGTCGGTTGCAAACCGATATCGAAGCCACTGAGAAGGAGAAGATGGGCCACCAGGAAGCTCGTGACCGTTATCTGGCCAATCAGCAACAGGCGCAAGAAGTGAGCCAGCGCCGGGTGGATCTGGAAAAATTCAACCAGCACCTGAAACAGTTGCAGCATGATCTGGCAGCAAAGGCAGCTGCCTACAGCAAGGCCGAAAAGGAGTATGACGCCGCCGGACATGAAAAGCTGCGTCAGCAGAAGGACGCACTCTGGGGGGGTGTCAGTGCCCTCGGCCAGATGATAAAAGGGTTGGTTGTTGATGTCGACCGTCTTGCCGTTGACGTCGACAAGCTCAAGAACATTGAAGAGGAAATCGACGCCAAACAGGGGCTGATCAAAACCTATAAGGAGAAGGATGAACTGGTCAAATTCCTTCGTAACCGGGTGTTCCGGAATGTTTCGGGGTATCTCTCTGAACGCTTCCGGGAGGAAATCAGCCACCGCGCCAATCGCATCTATCGAATTATCGCGGAAGTCGATGAGGAACTGGCCTGGGGTGACAACTACCAGATTGTACTGCGCGATATGGTCGCTGGCGAGCTGCGTGAACGAGTCGATGATCAGCTCTCAGGTGGTCAGACCATGAGCGCCGTGGTGGCCCTGCGCCTGGCGATGTTGCAAACGATCGGCGCCCGTATTGCCTTTTTTGACGAACCAACCTCCAACCTCGATGTGACCCGCCGGGAAAACCTGGCCCACGCCTTCAGGGCTATTGATGTCGGCAAGGAAGAGGTCACTGAACATTGGTACGATCAGTTATTTCTGATCAGCCACGATGTCGCTTTTACTGAGATTACCGACCAGATTATTCCCCTCGGTGACGACAACCAATCCAATTTGTAGCTCGGTGTAACCGGGCATTTGTCCAGCACCGGGCCCCCGACCCGGTGCAAGGATGCCGCTGAATTGTTATCCAAGAAGCTCTTTGACCTGCTCGCAGATGTGGCGGGCGATCGGCAGGGCTGATGTCGCTGCGGGTGACGGGGCATTGCCGACAATCAGACTGTGTTGCCCTTTGACAAAGAGAAAATCATCGAGGGTTTTGCCGTCGGCGCGTACCGCCTGGGCACGAACTCCCGATGGGTAGGGGCAGAGATCTTTGAGCTCAATCTGCGGGCAGTAGCGCTGGGCAAGTTTGAGGTAGCCGGGGCGATAGAGGGAGTTTTTCAGCTCGGTCAGGGTTGGTCCCGGGTATTTTCCAATCAAGCGGTAGAGCCCGGCGTAGCTGAACATCTCAATCAAATCGCGCAGGTTCATACTCCAGCGGCTGTAGCCTTCGCGGGCCAACGCCAGGGTGGCGTTGGGGCCAACGGTGAGGGAGCCATCGCTCATGGGGGTCAGGTGAATGCCTAAGAATGGCAGCTCCGGATTGGGGATCGGGTAGATTGGATGACTGACGATCCGGCGTTTATCGACCGGTAACTGGAAGTATTCGCCACGAAACGGCAAAATCCGGAAATCCGGTTCCTGGCCCAGCATGCGAATCAGACGGTCGGAATGCAGACCGGCGCAACCGACGACACATTGAGCGGAAAAACGACCGATACTGGAAGTGACTTCTGCCCCGTGATTTTCCTTGATCCCGGTTACCCTGCAGTTGGTGTGGATCTCCCCGCCAGCTGCAGTAAAAAGCGCTGCCAGCTTATGGGTTATCCGGGCGTAGTCGACGATCCCGGTTGACGGCACCCAGGTTGCCCCCAGGCCGACAACGTTGGGCTCCTTCTCCTGCAGTTGCTGCTGGTCGAGTGTCTCGGTAGGGATATCGTTCTGTCGACAGCGTTCAAGCAAATCCTGCATACGTCCAAGTTCAGCATGATTGGTTGCCACCAGTAACTTACCGGTTTCACGAAAAGGAATGTTGTGTTTTTTACAAAAGGCTTTGGTGGCTTGATTCCCTTCCCGGCAAAAACGTGCCTTGAGGCTTCCCGGTTTATAGTAAACACCGGCATGGATAACCCCGCTGTTGCGTCCGGTCTGGTGCAGGGCCAGACGTGATTCTTTTTCGAGGACGGCAATCTTGCTGGCGGGATGATCCTGCTGCAGCTGACGCGCGGTGGCCAGGCCGATAATGCCACCACCAATAACAATAAAATCATAGTGTGCCATCAATGCTGCTCCTTTTTCGGGGGCCAGTGTGCGATCCAGCCCAGATCCAATAATCCATAGAGTCCGATCAGAATGGCCTCAGCGGTATCATGGCGCAGTCCCGTCGGTTTTTTGTGGCTCAAGTGATCAACCACCTCGACAGCCATCTTCAGCGCCTGTTGCTTGGCAACGCGTCCGCTCGGATGCTGACGGTCATAAAAGAGTCGTTTGCGCCATTGTCCGGCATCCAATTGGATAAAATCGCGCTCCAGTTTGAGGGCTTCACGTTGCCACAGCTCGGCCAGAGGACCACCGCCTTCCAGATAAATATGGGTTGGCTGGGGTGTGCTGCGCAATAATGTGGCAATCAGGCGTTTCAGTTTCTGCTGATCGGCCAGATGGTGGGAGCGATACCACAGCAGCCGGCTGTCGTGACGGTATAGTGCCAGCCCGGTGTGCAGGCCGGCATCAACAGCGAGCAGGTGCGCGGCCGGCTGCTCGGTGGGGGGCACAGCTAGGCTGTCCGTCATTTGTTATCGTTAAAGCGCGGTATCAGGTACTGCTGATAAAGACGGACTGCCAGTTGTTCATCGCTACAATCATTAAGTTCGGCAAAGGTCAACAAGGGGTCGGCCAGGGTCAGTCCCTCCGGTTGCAATCCGGTCCACCGGCACTGACGCCCGAAGGTCTGCAGCAGGGTTACCTCGCCGTCGGGATCGGCGGTCAGATGCAGTTGCAGCATGGTCTTAAGCTGTTGTTCCGGCTCCAGGTAGAGCACTGCCGATTGCGGTTGGAAGCCGCGTGTCATCAGGCTGGCCCCTAACTCACCACCAATGAATATCTGCGAACTGACATTCAGCTGTTTCAGCCGTTGTGCCAGACCGACCGGCGTGTCACCGACAGAAAGCCGGCAGCGTTGCAGGAAAAGGCGTGGGCGCAGGGTTTCCACATATCCCAGCTGCCAGCGTTGCAGCAACTCTTCGACCGCTGTTAGTTGTCGTTTTCCCTGTTCGTCCCGGGTCAAGTTGCCACGTTTTTCCAGTTCGCCAAACAGACTGCCGATGGCCCCCAGGGCGATACCGGCATCATCGGCCAGGGCGCGGTAGGTGGCGTTGACTGCTTTGCGGTTGCGCAACAGCAGGTAAATCAGCTTAAGACCACTGGCGCGGAACAGGCGGTCTGCTGTCGGGGGCTTTGGTGCCTGTTTGCGGCCACTGATATCTATGTATAATGGCATCTGGTCAAGATAGACGTTGCCGGCACAATCGGCGTGTTCGATTTTGCTCTTGCGCAACTTTTGCGCCATGGTGGCGGAAATATAATTGCTGACCAGCAGGGGTGCGGCATTTTGTGGTGCCGGCGAGGTTTTGAGCTGATGGATGACCAGGTCGGCGATGTCGGCGGTTAAGCGTGGTACCACCTTGATGTAGTAGTAGCGCTCACCCCATGGACCGGACAGACGGAACGCGCCGGCAAAGGGTCCACCAATTTTCTGCATCATGAATTCAATTTTTGCCTGTGGAATGCTCCGGATGGCCCGCATGCTGTTGTAGATGATCTGATCGTCTTCCAGCCGGGGTTTTCGCGGCATAGGTCACCTCAACTGACGTTGGAAATTTATTTGCGTCACAATTTGTGATGGCTGCATACGATCCTTTTGTGCCACCCTTATTCTGAAACGGGTGGTACAAAAAAAATCATTCATCCACTTCTATCGCAGGGACGGGCGTTCATCGAACCTTGATGTTCAATATTTGTTGCAGATTCAAGAATAACAGTCAAGGGAGAAACACAAAAAAGCTCTCCGTTATGTACATACGGAGAGCTTTTAAGTCTAAATGCTGAACAGTTTGAATTATTTAAGTCTTCTTTGTTTACGATCAAGCATCGGATCAGCGCTGTAGCCTAATTCGCTCCAGGCAAAATCACTCTTTTTACCATGGCAGTCGGTGCAGCGCAGAGCCTGTTCTTTGGGAGCGACCATGTGATTGATGCGCCAGTACATGGTGGTGGGGGCAAAGCCGTATTCACCGCTGAACTCAAGGCCACTTACCTGCATTCCGGCTGCCGCTGCTTTATTCCAGTCGAAATTCACCCAGTAGGCATCCGGATCACCTTTTGGCCCCCAGACTTTCGGGGTGATCAGGTACATGTTGTTGGTGTCGTAGATCTGTTTTGCGGTGTGAACTTTAAAAGGATAAATCTTTGATTCTGGATCGGTGCGCGCACCGATGGGGTAGTTCAGTGTTGTCACCTTGTCAGGATCGATTTTTTCACCCAGCTGATAGGCACCGGCCTCACCATTGTACCAGGCATAGGTTGGTTGTATGTTTTTCCCCCAGGTAAAGTGTCCTTTGCGCTTGTCATATGCTTTGCGCCCATGTTCATCATCAGGGACATCGAGATCCTGTCCGGCTGTCGACCAGTCCCATGAGGTTTTGGTAGCAACTTCTTTCGCAAAAGCCGGAATGTGACAGGTCTGGCAAGCCACAGAAGCATAGTGGTTATTGAGGATTTTACTCTCGTGAACCTCTTCGCCGTGACAACCGACACAACCAATATGATTTTCACCGCTCGGAGAGACCACCATAGCGTGGCCGCGAATGTTGTGGTTTTCAGTAGAATGACAGTCGCTGCAGCTGAAGTTCAAACCATCAGTGGCCATGTGAACATCAATGTCGCGGCTGGGATTGGTGATGCTGGAATCGAGGTCGCCATGCTTGACGGCATCACCACCACCGCCGAAGAAATGGCAGGCACCGCAGGCTTGCCGCGAGCTCTTGCCGACACTCTGGGCAACCTGAAGCAGGTCCACGTCTGCAGCAGGGTTGCCGGCGCCGGCCGGGGATTTTTTATAAGTGCCGGTGCCATCATGACAGACCAGACAGTCCACTTTGGTCTGATCAGTGAAATCGAAGTTCTGATCCTCCCAGCCGTATCCTACATGGCAACTGGTGCAGCGCGGCTCATTGGAACCAACGGCCACGCAGAAATTATTGATGGCGTTGATTTTTCCGCGATTGATCTTTTTGCCGTCGACGTTCTGTTCCAGCGACCAGGTCCAGTGGCTGGTTGCCATGACTTGCCGGGCCGCATCGTCGTGACACGAAAGGCAGGTTTCCGTCACTTCCGGACCACTATTGAAGGGATCCGTAATAAACATGGAATGGTCGGTCGCTGTCGCTGTTCCTGCCCAGAAAAGCAGGATGGTGAAGAGGGTTTTTTTGCCGAAGGCGGACATGGTATGGCTCCTTTTTTTGCACAGGGTATTGGCGACAACAGGCACGATTTAAAAGTGCGGCAAGACTAGCGCAATAAAAAATTCATATCAACATGAAATATCGAAGAATCCATACATAAATATCTACAAAAGTAACGATTGAATGCTCGCTCGTTGCGTGGGATTGGTTTTAACTGGCAGAAAGGTCGATTTTTTGGTCTTAGGTGGGTCAATCGTACGAAACCGGCAGACTGTGATCTGTTCAGGGTTACAGAGTGTTGCTGGTGTCAAGCCGCCGAGTAGCCTTCATAGGTCCATCCGTATGAAGTCTACTCGATCTTGCTGATCAGGACCTCGCGGGGTTTGCCGCTGCCGTCGGAGGGGCCGACGATCCCTTCCTGTTCCATTTTTTCAATCATGCGGGCGGCACGGTTGTAGCCAACACGCAAGCGTCGCTGGATCATGGAGATGGACGCCTGGCGCGTGTCGCTGACGATTTTGAGAGCATCATCCCAGAGTTCGTCATAGTCTTCTTCACCGGCCTGATCGGTAACCGCCGGTGGGGTGGTAAGGATCGACTTGTCATATTCGGGCTTGCCCTGGCGCGCAAGAAATTCTACCACGCGCTGCACCTCCAGTTCGGAGACAAAGGCGCCATGAACCCGCTGCAGGTAACCGACTCCGGGTGGGAGGAAAAGCATGTCGCCCATGCCGAGGAGGGCTTCGGCTCCCATGGAGTCGAGGATGGTGCGTGAGTCGATGCGCGAAAACACCTTGAAGGAAATCCGGGTTGGAAAGTTGGCCTTGATCAACCCGGTAATAACATCCACGCTGGGGCGCTGGGTGGCAAGAATCAGGTGGATGCCTGCAGCCCGGGCCATCTGCGCCAGACGGGCGATAGATTCTTCGATGTCGCGCCCGGCAACCATCATCAGGTCGGCAAGTTCGTCAACAATAACGACAATATAGGGGAGGTGGCCGTGTTCCAGTTCCTCCGGGGGGATTTCTGCGGTGATGGGGGGCAGTTCGTCGAGCAGATCGTTTGGATCCAACTGAGGTTCCGGATCAGGCACACGACTTTGTGCTTCCTTGGCTTCCTTAACGAGTTTGCGGTTGTAGCCATCGATGTTGCGAACCCCTTTGGCCGCCATCAGCTGGTAGCGACGTTCCATCTCGCGTACCGCCCAGTTCAGGGCCAGAGCGGCTTTTTTCGGGTTGGTCACCACCGGCAGAAGTAGATGGGGGATGCCTTCATAGATCGACAACTCCAGCATTTTGGGGTCGATCATGATCAGTCGCACATCCTCAGGTGCGGCACGGTAGAGCAGGGACAGGATCATGGTATTGATGGAAACCGACTTGCCACTACCGGTGGAACCGGCAACCAGAAGGTGGGGCATGCGTGACAGATCGGAAACTACCACCTGACCGAAGATGTCCTTGCCCAGGGCCATGGGCAGTTTGCCACCATGTTTGTTAAAGGCCTCGGAATCGATGATCTCCTTGAGATAAACAGTTTCGCGATCCTTGTTGGGGATCTCGATACCGACTACACCCCGGCCGGGAATCGGGGCGACAATACGGATCGATACCGCCTGCAGGGCCATGGCCAGGTCGTCTTGGAGGTTGGAGATTTTGTTGACCTTGACGCCGGGTGCCGGGGAGAATTCGTACATGGTGACCACCGGTCCCGGTTTGACCTCAACCACATCTCCTTCAACCCCGAAATCGAGAAGCTTTTTTTCGAGCATGCGCGCGGCCATGGTCAGACTGTTACGATCAACCGGTTTGGCCGGGGCACCATCGTGTTCAAGAAGGGAGGCCGGTGGCAGGTGGTAGTCGCCACTGGCTTCGAGAAAAGAAAACGCGACCTGGGGGTCTTCCTTGTCGTTTGCTCTTTTTTTGGATTTTTTGCCCGGCGCCGGTGCTGTGAGGTTTTTCGGCTCGCTGGTGATGATGGCCGGCCCTTTCTCATCACGCTGCTGACGGGTTTTTTTCTTGAGCTCCCTGCGTGCGCGTCGGGCTTCCCGGCGCATCTCCAGTCGGCGTCCCAGGCGATCGAGAAAGCCGTCGATAAACAGAACGAATGAAAAACGTGTAGAGAGGATCAGTGCTACCAGGAAAAAGACAATCAGTACAATCGCCGCGCCACCGACATTGAGGTAGTGGGTTAATATTTGTACCAGAATGCGCCCCAGGGTACCGCCGGCTTCATCGATTTGCTGACCGAATAGAGGGATACTGTTAAAACGCAGTGCGAGCAGGGCTCCTAAGGTAATCTGCATCAGCAGAAAAGCGATCAGACGGGTGATACGAAAATGAACATCATTGAATTTGAGCCAGCGCCATGCCAGGTGCAGACAGCCCAGCGGCCACAGCAGGGCGGTCAGGCCGAAGGTCTGGTACATCAGGTCGGCCAGATGGGAACCAAAGACGCCGATCAGATTCTGTACCTGCTCAGGATGCAGGTTGTTATTGAAAGAAGGATCGTCATTGCTGTAACTGAGCAGGCAGATTAACAGAAAAATTCCCAGGGCCAGCCATACCAGACCGAGGATTTCCTTACGCATCCGGTTCTCAGCCAAGGCTGTTGTTTCTTTATCGTTCATATCAGAGTTCCAGAATAACCGGCAGGATCAATGGGCGCCGGGCGATGGCGCGGTTGAAAAAACGGCGCAGCACCTTGCGGACTTCGACTCGGAGTTCCTCCCAGTCTCCGACCATGGCCAGGCTGTGTTCATCAAGCAGTTCGCAGACGCGTTGCCGGGCTTCGGCCAGTAATGCTTCACCATCGTCAGAATCTTCGGGGATAAAGCCTTTGGAAAAAATGTCCGGGCCCTGGATAATTTTTCCGGTTGACTGGTTGATCGCCAGCATCAGAATCACCAGGCCATGGTTGGCCAGATGGCGGCGGTCGCGCAGCTCCATGACCCCGACGTCGCCAACCCCCTTGCCGTCGACAAAAACCCGACCGCTATCAAAACGTTCACCAAAACGCATGCCCTCTGTGCCAATGATAAGTTCCTGACCATTCTCAAGGACCAGGGTGTTTTCCGGGGCTACTCCCATCTCTATGGCCAGTTGGCGGTGTTTGACCAGATGACGGTATTCGCCATGTAACGGAACAAAGTAGCGCGGTTTGACCAGACTCTGCAAGAGTTTCAACTCTTCGCGACTGGCGTGGCCCGAAACATGGATTTCACTGGTTTTTTCGTAAATGACTTCAGCCCCGCGACGGTAGAGATGATTGATCAGGTCACTGATGGCTTTTTCGTTGCCGGGAATAAACTTGGAGGAGAGGATGACTGTATCGCCTGGTTCGATGGTGATTTGTTTGTGATCCCCAAGGGCCATCCGCATCAACGCGCTTAAGGGTTCCCCCTGGCTGCCGGTGGTGATAATCAGCACCTCTTCAGGCGGCACGTGGGGCAGTTCGCGCAGCTCGATAAACTGCTCAGACGGGATAGTGAGATAACCGAGTTGGCGGGCAACGGCGATGTTACCAACCATGCTGCGGCCGTTAATCAGCAGTTTGCGCCCGGCCAGCCTGGCGGCGTCGGCAACCTGCTGGAGGCGATGGATATTGGAGGAAAAGGTGGAGAGGATCACGCGTTGCGGGCAGCGGGGGATGATTTCCTCCAGTACCTTGCCGACGGTGCGTTCTGACAGGGTGTACCCTTCGTTTTCGACGTTGGTAGAATCCGCCAGGAGTAACAGTACCCCTTCCTCGCCAAGTTCTGCCAGGCGCGCGAGGTCGGTGTTTTTGCCGTCGACCGGGGTTGGGTCAATCTTGAAGTCGCCACTGTGGACAATCAACCCCGCCGGAGTTCTGATCGCCAGTCCGACGCCATCAACGATTGAATGGGCGGCCCGATAGGGTTCAACCACAAAGGGAGGAAGATCAATCTGCCGACGGGGTGTGATTTCAATCATCTCAACCCGACTGTCGAGATCGTATTCTTTAAGTTTGCGGCGTAACAGCCCCAGGGTCAGACCGGTGCCGTAAACAGGCGGGGAGCCAAGGCGTTGCCATAAAAAGGGCAGCGCGCCGATGTGGTCTTCGTGGCCATGGGTCAGGATCAGGGCAATAACGTCGGCGCTGCGCTCCTCAAGGGCACTGATGTCCGGCAACACCAGGTCGATGCCGAACATGTAGGCTTCAGGAAACATCAGTCCGCAATCGATGAGCAGAATTTTGCCCTGCGACTCTATTCCGAGCAGATTCATACCGATTTCACCAAAACCGCCAAAGGGTAGCAGACGGACGCTTTC
This sequence comes from Pelovirga sp. C15f, assembly GCF_057178085.1. Lineage (NCBI taxonomy): Bacteria > Pseudomonadati > Thermodesulfobacteriota > Desulfuromonadia > Geobacterales > Geobacteraceae > Pelovirga > Pelovirga sp. C15f. The sequence continues at coordinate 49,967 of NZ_JBXUCV010000007.1, read as the reverse complement.
AGTAGGATTTTCAGCAGGGTTGCTCATGTTTTTCCAGACAGCGCGCGATCCGCTCGTGGACCTGATCGGTCAGTTTATCGATGTGTGACATCTTCAATCCATCGGTAGCAATCGGGGGCATAATTGTCAGCAGCAACGGGGTCGGGTTGATGTGCAGGCTGCCTTTGGGCTGCACCTGATGGCTGCCGTGAATGGCCATGGGTACAATCGGCACCCCGGCTTTGGCGGCCAGCAGCAGGGCCCCCTTTTTGAATGGTTGCAGGGTCCCGTCGGGGCTGCGGGTTCCTTCCGGAAAGATGATGACTGATACGCCGTCGCGAATCCGTTTTGCTGCGGCCGCCAGACTGCGCATCGCCTCTTTACGATTGGAACGGTCAATCGGGATATAACCACTACTTTTCATTGCCAGCCCAAACAGAGGAATTCTGAACAGCTCCTGTTTAGCCATCCACCGGAACTGGATCGGCAGGCCGGCATAGAGCAACGGGATGTCGAAATTACTCTGGTGGTTACTGACGTAAATCGCCGGCCCATCAACTGTCAGGTTTTCGCTTCCTGTTACCTTGAGTTTTAACCCCGCCAGCCACAGACAGCTGCGTCCCCACAGGATTCCCCAGCGATGGACAATATTATGTCCAAATGGGGAGAGAACGACGCCAACGGTCAAGGCAATCACTGTCCAGGGGTAGAAAACCAGATAAAAAAATAGTGTACGTAACACTCGCGTGAAACCCCTTCCTTAGTAAAAACAAAACAATCCATTCTACTGTCACATCTCTATCAGCGTCAAACTTTTCTCATGCAGCGTGTCGATACAGACGATCCATGGTCATAAGAATTGCTGACGCGCCGTGGAATGACGGCACCAACCTCATCAAAAAATCGTCAAACCCTAACATTGTCCTAACAAAAAGAGTGCGATATGTGCAGCAACGAAACTGCGAGCAAGCACCTGGAGTTCATGTGTCCAAAAAATTTTTTAACCACAAAAAGGAGAGAATCTCATCATGAAAAAAAGTATCGTCAGCCTCATTGCAACCGGCCTGCTGTGTTTTGGCCTGCCGCTTGCCGCTTTAGCCCTTGACCCCGCTTTAAAGCCCTACACGCCGGTATCCGGTGTATCCGGTACCATCAAAAGTATCGGTTCTGATTCAATGAACAATGAGATGACCCTCTGGGCAGAAGGGATCTTGAATTTTTATCCCAATATTCAGGTTGAAATTGAGGGCAAAGGTTCCGGAACAGCCCCGACTGCTCTTATCAGCGGTACTTCCCAGTTTGGCCCCATGAGCCGCCCGATGAAAGCCAAGGAAATCGACGATTTCGAAAAACGCTATGGATACAAACCAACTCAACTGAACACCAGTATCGATATGCTTGCCGTTTACGTCCACAAGGATAACCCCATCGAGTGTCTGACCCTGCAGCAGGTGGACGCCATTTTCTCCAAGACCCGTCGTGGCGGTAATGCCGAGAATATCCGCACCTGGGGTGATGTTGGTCTGACCGGTCAGTTTGCCAACCTGCCGATCAGTCTCTATGGGCGTAACTCCGCTTCAGGCACCTACGGTTTCTTTAAAGACAATGCCCTGTTCGGCGGCGATTACAAGGATGAAGTCAAGGAGCAGCCAGGCAGTTCTTCGGTAGTTCAGGGTGTCGCCAGTGAGCTCGCCGGGATCGGATACTCAGGTATCGGCTACATGACCGCTGACGTGCGTGCCGTACCCCTGGCCACCGGCCCCGGTGAAAAATGTGTAGCTGCAGCAGCGGAAAATGCCTATACCGGTGAATATCCCCTGTCCCGTTTCCTGATCCTCTACACCAACTACAAACCAGGCAGTGAGCTCGACCCGTTGCGCCGCGAATTCGTCCGTTACATCTTCAGCCGCAATGGCCAGGAAGATGTGGTGCGTGACGGCTACTTCCCGGTATCCAACGTGATTGCTCAGGAGCAACTGCAGAAACTCGGGATAAAATAAGATTTGACTAAATAAGTTTCCAGCTCGGAATCGGTTGACCTTTGGGGGCCGTTTCCGGGCTGATTTCCACTGCCCATTATGGTCAATAATAACATTCATCAGAATGTGCAGCGGTAATCAGCCCGATCCAATTCAAACAGGCCTTTAATAACTTAAACAACGCTTATTGCCAAACTGATGGTGGTTGAATCAATGTCCCAACAGAAAAAAATTACCGGCACCCAGCGGCGCTACGCCACCAAAAAAAGCATCAAGTATATGGATGCGGCTGCGAAAATCTTTATATCGCTGGGTGGGCTGGGAACCATTATTGCCGTTGCCGGAGTTTTTGTCTTCCTGGCGTCGGTGGTTGTTCCGTTATTTGCTCCAGCCGAGATGACGCCGGCGCAAAAAGTTTCTGCCATCAGCAATGAAACCAGAAAATCACCCCTGTTGATCATTGACGAATTTCTTTTAAGTGCCTGGACCCTTGAACAGGGTGGGAGCAATGTTCGGGTTTTTGCTCTGGACGATGGTGAAACGCTGCAGCAGATTCCGGTTTATGAGGGCGAAACGCCGCAAACATGGGCATACGATTCACTCTCCAGGACGCTGATCAGTGCTTTTGTCGATGGGCGGATTGAGCTGAAAAAAGTTGAGTTCAACACCCGTTTTTTACTGGATGAGCAGACCTTGCCCGGTGACTTGCAGGAGCTTGAAGTAGGTTCGGTGTTCCCCTGGGAGGGTGGCATTGTACAACGTACCCCCGTCGGTCAATTGCGCCAGCTCAAGTTGGAGATAACCACCGAATCGATTGTTGAAACCGGTTATCAGAACATCCGCCGGATATCCATGATCATGACCAACAGCGGACCGGTGCTGACCTACCTGACCGATGACGGTATTTTGCGCATCCAGCGCATGGTGTCACGGCGCAACCTGCTGACCGGTCAGGTGACAACCACGGTTAGCGGCGGGTCGTTACAGCTTGATTTTACGCAGCGTGGCATGCCCCAGTGGCTTGACCTGTCAGGTCTCGGTGATACGGCGTTTCTCGCCTGGCCCGATGGCCATCTGGCGCGAATCGACAGTCGCAACCTGAACGCTCTGGCGGTAGCTGAAGAGCTCAGTCTGATACCCGCCGGTGATGCAACCCTGACGGCACTTTCCTTTCTGATTGGTCGAACCACTCTGGTGGCCGGGGATTCGCAAGGACGTTTAAGTGCCTGGTTCCGGACCAGGCCTGAAGGCACCGGCACTTCGGATGGTAACAAGTTGACCCTGGTGCATGATCTTGGGCAGGGTCCTGGTGCCGTTGTCGCTCTCGCTCCTTCAACCAGAAGCCGGCTTTTGGCGGCCGGTTATGCCGATGGCACGGTACGTACCTATCACGTTACCAGTGACCAGTTGCTGGTTGAAGAAAAGTCCGGGCAAGGGGCAGTTGCTGCCGTGTCACTGGCGCCGCGCGACAATCTGCTCACTGCGCTGGTGCCGAGCGGTCTTATGGGATGGCACCTGGACAATAAACATCCGACGGCGACCTGGAAAACCCTGTTTGGTAAGGTGCATTATGAGGGGATGAATGAGCCCGGCTACGTCTGGCAATCAACCGGCGGAACCGATGATTTTGAGCCGAAATACAGCCTCGTGCCCCTGATCTACGGCACCCTCAAGGCAACTTTTTTTTCGATGTTGTTCGGCGTCCCCCTGGCGCTGCTGGCAGCTATTTACACCAGCGAATTTCTTGAAGATAAACGCGTCAAAGCCCAGGTCAAACCGTTGGTGGAGTTGATGGAAAGTCTGCCCACAGTCGTGCTGGGCTTTCTTGCAGCCCTGGTCTTTGCCGTTTTTGTCGAGGGGAAGACCGCCGGAGTATTGGCGGCCTTTATTACCGTTCCTCTGTGTTTTTCCCTGGCGGCTTATCTTTTTCTGTTGCTGCCGATTGATAAATTCGTCCGTTTCTCGCGTTTTCGCTTCTATATCATTGTCTTCCTGTCGCTCCCCATGGGGATTGTGACGGCCGATATGTTGGGTCCGGTACTGGAAAACACGCTTTTTTCCGGTGATATCAAGGCCTGGCTGGATGGCCAGGTCGGCACCGGTACCGGTGGCTGGTTTTTGCTGTTCCTGCCCCTGATCAGCACTGTATTGATCGTGATTTACGGGTTGTTCGTCAATCCCTGGCTGCGCAATAAAACGGCGGGGTTAACGCGTTTTGCTACAGTGATGGCGGAAATCGCCAAATTTGGTTTCGGTATTGTCATTGTTGTTGCTGTCTCCTGGTTGGTTGCCACAAGCCTGACCCTGACAGGCATTGATGTTCGTGGCGACTTTCCCTTTACTGGTCAGATCATGGGAACCTATGTCCAGCGCAATGCCCTGATTGTCGGTTTTGTTATGGGCTTTGCCATAATTCCGGCGGTTTACACCATTGCCGAAGATGCTCTTTCAAGTGTTCCTGAACATTTGCGTTCCGGGTCTCTTTCGGCTGGGGCCAGTCCCTGGCAGACTGCTATTCGCATTATCATACCGACCGCCGCCAGCGGGCTGTTTTCGGCGGTGATGTTGGGGCTTGGTCGAGCGGTCGGTGAAACCATGATCGTGCTGATGGCGACCGGCAATACTCCGGTGATGGAAATGAATATTTTTAACGGGTTCAGAACCTTGTCGGCCAATATTGCGGTTGAGTTGCCGGAAGCGGTCATCTACGGCACCCATTTCCGCATCCTGTTCCTCGCTGCTCTGACCCTGTTCCTGCTGACTTTTACGATCAATACGATTGCTGAGGTGATCAGGCAACGTTTCAGAAAAAGAGCATTTCAGCTCTAACGCGATACAGCAATTAGTTTGCTTAGCTGAAGGTACGGCATTACGAGTATGGAAAAAGACTTAAATACAGGCAGTAACAATAATCAACAGGAACCGTCTGTACGGCTTTGGCGCCGTCAGGGGAGTAATGGCACGTCGGTAGCTTCTCTTGGACAGCCGATGGTCTGGCTGGCTGGTGGCATGCTGGCGCTGTGCGTTGTCATGATTATCGCGTTGATTCTGCTGGTGGTCGTACGTGGTATGGCAACCTTCTGGCCGGGGCCGGTGACCAGTTATCACACCGTTAACGGTCAGGTGGTTACCGGTGAGGTGACCCGCTCAGGTTCTTATCAACCGCGATCGGCACTGATCGAGGCATTGCCGGCAGCGTACCGTGAACGGGCCGAAAATATGCTGGCAGAGAACGAAGGCATTGCTGAACGCGTACTGGTACGTACTGGAAATTATGAAATCGACAACAATCACTTTACCTGGGTGAGTGATTACACGATTGAGCGCATCGAAAAACCGGAATGGTTTGTGGTTATGGAACGAATGACCTGGGGACGCTTTTACGGTATTCCTGCGGCTTTTTACATTGATGGCGAGCAGATTGCCGGTACCCCGGCCACGGTCTGGCAGGAGTATGAACGCTATCACGACGAGATCCGCAAACGGTGGAAACAGCGCCGGTCACTGGAAAGTGAAGAAGTCGGCAACATCAACCATCAGCAGGAAAGTGCTCGTCTTGACTTGCGTACTTTCGAGATGGCTGCGCAACAGGCGCGTATTGATCATGGAGTGCGCTCTGAAGAGTTTCGTCAGGCGCAAACAGCATTAGAACGCCAGCAAGAGCTTTATCAGCAAACAGACGCCAGACTCGAAGAGCAGTATGCAGAAATTCGTAGACAGATTGCCGAGCTCAACCGTGAGAATGATCGTTATCAGATCAACATGGTGACGGTCGATGGTCAGGAAAAGACCATGGGCCTGGCCGAAGTGGTGCGGGCTTATCCCGCCAATCAACTTTCCCTGTTTGAGCGTATCGGTGTTTATCTGGATCGCTGGCAGGAATTTCTCCTAGACGATCCGCGTGAAGCCAACAGTGAGGGTGGGGTCTTCCCGGCCATCTTTGGAACCGTTGTCATGACCCTGATCATGGTCGTGTTCGTGGTGCCATTCGGGGTGCTGGCAGCCCTCTATCTGCGCGAATATGCCAAGGCCGGGCCATTGGTCAGTGTTATCCGTATCGCTGTTAACAACCTGGCCGGGGTGCCGAGTATCGTCTACGGCGTGTTTGGTCTGGGGTTCTTCTGTTATCTGGTCGGTGGTACCGTCGATCAGTTGTTCTTCAGTGAAAAACTGCCCAATCCAACTTTTGGTACCGGCGGTATTCTCTGGGCCAGTCTGACCCTGGCCCTGTTGACCCTGCCGGTGGTGATTGTAGCCACCGAAGAAGCGTTGGCTGCAGTTCCCGGCTCCATGCGTGAGGGTTCCTATGCATCCGGCGCGAGTAAATGGCAGACGATCCAGCGCATAGTGCTGCCAAGAGCGATGCCGGGGATCATGACCGGGATGATTCTCGCTATGGCGCGGGGCGCCGGAGAGGTTGCACCGCTGATGCTGGTCGGCGCAGTCAAATTGGCGCCGGAACTGCCGATCGACAGTATTGCTCCCTTTGTGCACCTGGAGCGCAGTTTCATGCACCTGGGTTTCCATATTTATGATCTGGGGTTCCAGAGTCAGAACAGTGAAGCAGCAATCCCCATGGTGTTTACCACAACCTTACTGCTCATCCTGATCATTACCTTGCTCAACCTCGGCGCTATCTGGTTGCGTAATCGGTTGCGGCGCAAGTTCGTGGTCAGCGCGGTTTAACTTATCTATAGAAGAGGCAGGTTTGATGGCAACAACACAGACAACAGGAATAACCCATAACGGCACCGGCGCCGCCGCTGATCCATCATATGCCGAGCGCAAAAATCGCGGGCGGTTGCAGGAGATCGCATCCGGAAAATGGTTTCCGCCGGTCGTCGATAAAAAACTGGATCGGGAAGAGGCGGTTTTGAGCGTGGAGGATTTCTGCCTCTGGTACGGCAAAGCTCAGGCGCTTTTTGATGTCTCGATGAAGGTGCCAAAATCCAAGGTGACTGCCCTGATCGGTCCATCAGGATGCGGAAAATCTACCTTGTTGCGCAGCGTCAATCGCCTGAATGATCTGGTTGATTCGGTGCGCATCAGTGGTGAGATGAAACTTTACCAGGATTCTATCTACGCCAAAGGGGTGGATGTCATTGAGCTGCGTAAGCGCATGGGGATGGTGGCACAGAAGCCGAACCCCTTTCCCATGTCGATCTATGAAAATGTTATTTATCCGCTCCGGATTGACGGTATTCGCGATCGTCGCATTCTTGACGAGGTTTGTGAAAAATCATTGCGCGGTGCCGCTCTCTGGGATGAAGCCAAGGATCGTTTACAACAGAGCGCTCTCGGACTGTCCGGAGGTCAGCAGCAGCGCCTCTGCGTTGCCCGCGCCATTGCTTCGGAACCGGAAATGCTGTTGATGGATGAACCCTGCTCGGCCCTTGATCCGATTGCCACCGGAAAAATTGAGGATCTGATCGATCAACTACGCGGCGAATACACCATCCTCATTGTCACCCACAATATGCAGCAAGCCGCCCGGGTCAGCGATTACACCGCATTTATGTACCTTGGCCAACTGGTGGAGTACGGTGCCACGGCTTCACTGTTTAAAAAGCCCCAGCTTAAAGAAACCGAAGATTATATTTCCGGGCGTTTTGGTTGATGGACGTCGACTGTTGTGGAAACAGTTAACTATCCCATGTTGGACTTTTCCGACACCCCAATACCTTAAAAACAAAGGAGAAACAAACAATGATCAGATTAAGAAATTTCGTGCCGATGCTGATGCTCGCCCTGGTGGCTGCTGTCACGATCGGTTGTGCCGCCAGGGATCTTGACGCTGCACATCATGGCACAAACTATGATCGTCCCGGCTATGTGACCGCCGTTGAAGATGGTCGCTTATGGGTTTTTAGCGCCGGCAGCAAAGAAGCGCAAGCCTACACTGCTTCCAAAAGTAAACCGGCCAAACATGTGGTACGTCCCGGCGCCGGGCCGAATCGCATGACCATTCGTTCGCCTGAATTTGAAATTATTGACGGCTACCTGATGTCAAAGCCGGGCTTTGTCACAGCAGTTTATGATGGCCGCCTGTGGGTGTTCAAAGAAGGGACCAAAGAGGCTAATGACTACATTGCTTCCAAGAGTAAACCGGCCAAGCATGTGGTACGCCCCGGCGCTGGCCCCAACGGCGTGACAATCCTCTCGCCTGAATTCGACATTGTTAATGCTTATCTGGCAACCAATTAGAATTAAATAGATAAGGCTGCATAAGCCAATGAGAGAGTTATGACCCAGATTTTTTTTCGAGAAATCAAACGCCTGAAAACCCTGCTCCTCGAGCAGGGTCAAGCGGTGGAAGAGCAGGTCAAACTGGCAAAGCAGGCTTTGCTGGGTGTCAATGTGACGCTGGCCGCGGAGATTATTGCTAATGATGATGCCATCGATCAGCGCGAGGTTGATCTGCAGGAGGAATGTTTCAAGCTGTTGGCGCTGCACCAGCCGGTGGCCGTAGACCTGCGCTTTCTTGTCGCAGTTCTTAAATTCAACAATGATCTGGAGCGTATCGCTGATCTAGCCGGCAACGTTGCCAAGCGCACGATCAAAATGAAAGAACTTGGTGATAGCTCGCTGGTTTACGATTTTGCCGAAATGGCAGCCATCGCCAGGCAGATGCTGCATCAGGCAATGGCCGCATTGGTGGATATTGATGCGGAGGCTACGGCGGATGTGTTCATTCTCGAAAAAAGTCTCAATCGTCTGCACAAGACCAACTCCAATACTATCCGTCAGGCGCTGAAAAAGAGCCCGGAGCGGGCCGAGTCGCTGGTCCATCAACTGGTTATCTCCAGAAATATGGAGCGGATTGGGGATCTGGCGACTAATCTGGCCGAAGAGGTGATCTATGTTGCCCGTGGAGAAATCGTTCGCCACAGTGATTCTCCCCTCTAGAGTTCATCTCTTCGCGCTCTGGCCTTGGATGAGCGGGATTGTATTTTCAGCAAAGGGCGGTTCCGTTGCGTAACGGAACCGCCCTTTGCTGATTTTAGAGTCTTAAGAAGAAAACAGGGACGGCTCAGTGCATGATATCGATGCCGAAAAAAGCGGGATAAAACATCAGCATCATCAGGACAACGATCTGAATCAGAATAAAGGGGATTACCCCGCGATAGATCTGTACCGTCCTGACATCCGGTGGAGCAACCCCTTTTAAGTAAAAGAGACTGAAACCGAACGGCGGGGTAAGAAATGATGTTTGCAGATTCATGGCAATCAGAATGGCAAACCATATCGGATTGATGCCGATGGCTTCGGCTATCGGAACCAGGATCGGCACGATAATGTAAGAGATTTCGACAAAATCGATGAAGAAGCCGAGCACCAGGATGGCAACCATTGACAGGATGATAAAGCCCCACTTCTCTCCCGGCAGGCCGAGCATAAAGGACTCAACAATTTCTTCGCCACCGGTATAGGAGAAAACCATGGAGAAGGCCGTCGCCCCAATCAGTATCCCGAAGACCATTGCCGTGACGTTGACGGTTCCAAGAGCCGCTTCATGGAGCATTTTAAAGGAAAAGGAGCGATAGAGCAGTGCCAGTAAAATTGCGCCGATACAGCCGACCGCAGAGGACTCCGTCGGGGTTGCTATCCCGGTGAAAATCGACCCCAGCACCAGGATAATGAGAATCAACGGTGGCGCCACTGCCAGCAGGGCGTTAATGACCTGCTTGGTTTTGCTTTCTTTGCTTTGAATCGCAACCGGGGGGGCAATGTCTTTCATGAAAAATGCAGCGATCAGGATGAATAAAATATAGCCGACAACCAGGGCCAGGCCTGGAAACAGTGCGGCTTTAAATAGATCACCGACCGGCAGCTGAAAAACATCACCGAGAATAATCAGAATAATTGAGGGTGGGATAATCTGCCCGAGGGTGCCTGCTGCGCAGATTGTCCCTGTCGCCAGTTCTTTGTTGTAGCCGTATTTCAGCATGACCGGCAGTGAGATAACCCCCATAGCGACAACGCTGGCACCGACAACCCCGGTTGAGGCGGCGAGCAGGGTACCGACGAGAATGGTGCTGATCGCCAGCCCTCCCCGAACCTCTCCGAACAGAAAGCCCATCGATTCAAGCAGACGCTCAGCCAGCTTGGTCTTCTGCAGGACGATCCCCATGAAAATAAACAGCGGGACGGCCATCAGGATGGTGTTCTGCATAATGGAAAAAATGCGAAAGGGCATGAACCCGAACATGTCCTTGCCGATCGTAAAACCCTGCAGAATAGTTCCACCGTACTGCAGTGACTCGACTATTCCACCAATCATCGCAAAAAAGACCGCGACCGCACCGAAGGTAAAAGCGACAGGAAAACCGAGCAACAACATCACCAGAGCCGCAAAAAACATGATAATGCCAACCATGTTATGCCTCCATCGATGAGCGTGAATGAGCCCGGTAGCGGTTGATGTTCTTGATGATGAAGCCGAGGTTGATGAATAACAGCAGGTAAAATGATAGAGGAATCATTGACTTGATCAGCCAGCGATAAGGCAGGCCGCCGGGATCACCGCTCCCTTCACCGCTGCGGTATGATTCCAGTACAAATTCTGTCGAACCGGTCGCAATCAGAAGTGCGATCGGAATCAAAAACACCAGGGCACCAAACAGGTTGATCAGTGCCTGGGTTTTTGGCTGCAGACGGTCATAGATGACATCGACCCTGACATGGCCATCTTCTTTTAAGGCATAGGAGATGCCGAACAGAATAATCAGGGAGAAAAAATGCCACTCGAGCTCTTGCATGCCAATGGAACCACTTCGGAAGAAATAGCGCATCACAACATTGTAGAAAACATTTAACATCATGATAACCATCAGGATTCCACAAAAGTGACCGATCCAGTCGGCAAATTTGTCGAAATAGTATTCCGCTTTTAAAAGCATTTTCGTTCCTTAGGGTGCGGGCAATAAGTCAGACATAATAAGACACCGCCTTTTATTGTCTGGTCAAGAAGTCCAAAAGGAAAGGGCGGTGCCGGATAATTGAGCAGGATCGCTTGTTTGTTGTCAGCCAGGTGCTGATTGACGAAGCCTTGATGACATAGACCCACCCCAGGTAACAGTTAATTGACTGTTACCTGGGGTGCTGGTTTATCAGATTACAGGTTGTCTTTCAGGTAGTCAAAATCAGAGATCTGGGTCCAGACCCGCGCTTTTCTCTGATATTCCGCTTGTGAATCCATCGTTTCTTTGAATAGCGGGTATTCGTCAGACATCTGTTTGAGCAGCTTCTGGTTGGCAGCTTTCATTGCATCGATAATATCCTTGGAAAAGGTTTTAACATTGATGTGGGGAAATTCTGTTGCGATCGCATCCCAGGCAACAGCGCTTTCATGGTAGTTCTGGGCGTACATGTCGTAGGATGCAGTGCGCATGGCAACCCGTAAAATCTCCTTGTAGTTTTCCGGCAATGCTTCAAAGGCTTCCGTGTTCACCAGGTACTGTAACTCGGTAGCCGGCTCGTGCCACCCGGTGTAATAATAGGGTGCAACCTTGTGGAAGCCCATTTTGATATCCATTCCCGGCCCGACCCATTCAAGGGCATCAATGGTCCCACGCTCCAGAGCAGTATAAAGTTCGCCCGGTGCGATGTTGGTGACCACGGTACCCAGTTCCGCCAGAACCTCTCCGGCAAAACCCGGGATGCGCATTTTCAGACCTTTAAGGTCGTCCAGGGTATTGATCTCCTTGCGAAACCAGCCACCCATCTGGTTGCCGGTATTGCCCCCGGGGAATGAATACATATTGTGTGGTGCGTAGGCTTTCTGCATCAGCTCCATGCCGCCACCATAATAAAACCAGGCATACTGCTCAGGCGCTGTCATACCAAAAGGCATGGTGGTGAAGGGCAACAGATTGATGTCTTTGCCTTTCCAGTAATAGGAGGCGGTGTGGGCCATTTCGTACTGGCCGGCCTTGACCATGTCGAGGACACCAAAAGGAGATTTGTGCCGGTTGGCCGAATCGATACGAATGATAAAGTTGCCATCGCTCATCTTTTCGACCATCTGGGCCATGCTTTCAACGGAAGTTGTGAAGGGGTGCAGAGTTTGACCCCAGGTCATCGCCAGCTTCCACATAACCTTTTTGTCAGCTGCCTGCGCATTAAGGGCAACAGCTGCAACCAGCACCAGCATCATGAGTATCTTTTTCCAGCTTTTCATCCTCGTCTCCTTGTCTTTGGTAAGAGGTGCTCTCAAATATTGTTATAAATCAGAGAGTAAGACCACAAGCTACCAGATTACTTATGGAAAACTCAAGAGGTAACTTCTTTTTTTGTCGCTTGTCGAATAAAGGAAGGATGCCAGTAAGAAACGGTTTAACTATAGATCAATTGGTTTAACCAATAATAATCGGGACAGCTTAACAGGGAGTCTACCCCTCTTTTGCCCTGCAGCAATCATCAGAGTTAGTAGGTGTGGCGAATGATTTCGCCATCAATCATGTAAAGCACGTCTTCGGCAATGTTGGTGGTCAAATCGGCAATGCGTTCCAGGTGGCGGGACAGGGAAAGATACTCAATCAGAGCGTCGAGCTGCTCAGGGTGTTGGCGGATCTGATCTTTGACCAGGCCGTAATTGTCTTTGTGCATAGCGTCGACTTCATCGTCGAGCCGGCAGACTTCCCGGGCCAGTCCCATATCCAGATTGACCAGAGAATCGAGACTTTTTTTCAACATACTTTCGACTTTAGCCGCCATGGCGAACAGGGCAAATGGTATTGGTACCGGCTTCAACGCCGCCAGGCCGCGGGTGCGCTGGCCAATATTCACCGACAGGTCGGAGATCCGTTCGAGGTCGTTGTTGATCTTCAGTACCGAGACGATAAAGCGCAGGTCAATTGCCACCGGTTGATGCAGCGCCAGGATCTTCAGACACTCCTCCTCAAGATCAACCTCCATCTCGTTGACTTCGACATCTCGTTCAATAACGGCCTGAGCGAGGCTGGTGTCCATCTCCTCAAGGGAGTGAATCGCCTGATGAAAACCCTCTTCCACTACCGCTGAAAGGGTAAGAATGCGTTTTTTCAAGTCCTCAATCTGCCGTTGAAGATACTGGGGCATGTTGGTCAATCCTCCTGGTCGGAGATGTTTTGTGGAGCTGTTTTGATGCCGGCCACAAGATTAATGCCTGGTTCTGTTTTCATTGGAATCTGCAGGGAAAAGGTACTCCCTTCGCCGGGCGTGCTGGCGACCGTTACTTCACCACCGTGGGCCTGGGCAATGTGTTTGACAATAGCAAGACCTAGCCCGGTTCCTCCGAGTTTGCGGCTTCGTGCTTTGTCGGCGCGATAAAAGCGTTCAAACAGGCGTGGCAGGTGGACCTTGTCGATGCCGCACCCCCAGTCACGCACACTGATGATGGTATTATTCTCGCCATGACTTGCTTCAATCAGCACTCTGCCTTGCTGCGGACTGTACTTGATGGCGTTGGTAAGCAGATTGATCAGCGCCTGTTCCAGCAGCGGGGCGTTGATCGGGATGCGAAGATCGGGGGGGCAGATATGCTCAAGATTAACCTGTTTCTCAGTCGCCAGATTGGCACAGGCCTGCACAGCAGCGTTGATGACAGTGGTGAGGTTCATGGTGGTGAGGGGGAGCTCCTGCTGGTCACTGTCCTGTTCAATCCGGGCAAGGATCAGCAGATCATCAATGATGTCGTTGAGGCGGTCGGCCTGACGCATCATAATCTCAAGAAACTGCTCGGCGCTGGCCGGATCGGCAATGGCACCTTCCTGCAGGGTTTCAACAAACCCTTTGATGGCGGTGATGGGTGTTTTCAGTTCGTGAGAAACGTTGGCAACAAAGTCGCGGCGGACATTTTCCAGGCGCCGCAAGCGGGTGACATCATTGAGAACAATCAGGGCGCCAAGCTCCTGTCCCGATTCTCCGCGCAAGAGGGACCCATGGGCCTGGAGATAGAGATCTTCGTTGCCATGCAGGACAATATCACCTTCGACCGGATCGCGAGCTGAAAGGGCACGCCGGACAAAGCGCTGCAGATCCGCTTTACGGATCGCCTCCTGGATACTGCGTCCCTTGACCTCTTCAGGGGTGACCCCGATTAATGCCGCGGCAGCGTGGTTAATACGGATGATGCGTTCGCTGGTGTCGACCGCCAGTACCCCTTCGACCATGCTGGCGAGGACAGCTTCCTGCTCGTTGTGCTGACGCACGACGGTGCGCATGCGCTGATCAAGTTCGTAAGCGGTGATGTTCATGGCAGTCGCCAGGGCAGCAATCTCTTCAGAACCGCGTACGCGCAGGCGTTCGGTCAGTTCGCCGCGGGCAAAACGTTCCGCGCCCCGGCGCATCTCTTCAAGGGGACGACTGATGCGGCGACTGATATAGATACCGATCAGGGTTGCAATCAGCATAACAACCAGGCCACTGACGATGATCTGCTGATAAACAATGCCCAGGGTCTGATCAATGGTTGTGACCGGTAATGCGGCCCGAACGACGCCAATCAGTTGATCCTGATTAAGTACCGGGATCGCGACGTACATCATGTTTTTATGGATCGTATTGCTGTAGCGGGTGGCTTGCCCGATCGTGCCGGTCAGGGCAACGGCGACTTCCGGCCGCAGGGCGTGGTTCTCCATGCGTTCGGGGGTCTCCAGTGAGTCGGCGAGAACGGCACCGGATGGCAGAATGAAAGTAAAGCGGGTTTTTGTCTCTTTACCGAGACGGATGCTTAATTCGTCGAGGCGGTCGCTGTGCTCAAGGGCGAAGGAGTCGGCAACCTGGAAAGCCGCGAGTTTGGCATGGGCTTCCAGCCCGGCCGCAGTTTCTTCGAGGTAAAAGTTGCTCAAATTGCGTGCAAAAAGCCAGGTCAGCAGCAGCAGGGTGATCAGGATAAGAAAAAAAAATGCCGGCAGGATCTGCCATATAAAACGCAGGCGCATTACTGATCCTTAAAACGGTAGCCAACACCGCGAACGGTCTCGATGATTTTTCCGGCAGGCCCAAGTTTTTTGCGCAGGCCGACGATCTGGACATCGACAGCGCGATCGGTGACCGAATAGTCGTCCCCACGGACCGCATTGACAATCTGATAACGGGTAAAGACCCAGCCGGGGCGGCGGGCAAGCAAGTAGAGAACGCGGAACTCGGTAAAGGTAAGATCGACTTCTTGGCCATCGACCAGTACTTGATTGCGGCCGGGGTGGATGCTGATCGGGCCGATGTGCAATGATTCCCCCTCCTCAGTCGCACTGACATTGTCGCGCTCGCGGCGACGCAGCACCGCCTTTAAGCGTGATGACAGCACCCGTGGACTGAAGGGCTTGGTCACGTAGTCGTCAGCCCCCAGTTCGAGTCCGGTGACGATGTCGTGCTCTTCTCCTTTGGCGGTGAGCATAACGATGGGAATAGCGGCGGTTGCTTTGGCATTTTTTAAAGCCCGGCAGACGTCCAGCCCATCAATCCCCGGCAACATCAGGTCAAGGACGATCAGATCGGGGCTCTCAGCGCGGGCGGCATTCAAGCCTTCTTCGCCGGTCTGCGCACAGGTAACCTTGAACCCTTCTTTGATCAGATTGTAGTGCAGTAGCGCGAGGATATCTTCCTCATCTTCAATGACCAGAATATGTTCATTCCCCATAGCACCTCCAAGGGCGTCATTTTCTCTTAATTTCTGGATAATTACTATCGTAATGTTAGGGTTTTATGAGGATTGTACAAAAAGTTCAGTACATTATATATTGGCTTCCTGAAACTGAACATCTGTCACTGCGGGAGTCAGAGAATATTGATGAGCTGGCGACGCCGGGGTGGTTTGTGAATGGATCCCTGATTAACAAGGGGGTGATCCGATCCGCATATAAAATACCCATTGACAAGGAAACTCAGAGGTCTATATTGTGCATATACACAAAACCTTAAGGAGGTTCCTATGAAAATCTGTTTTCCAGTACAAAATGATCAAGGTCTTGACAGCAAAGTGTTCGGCCATTTCGGTTCTGCTCCACAATTTGTCGTGGTCGACAGTGAATCCCGTGAGGTCGGGCAGGTGATCAACCGCGACCTCAATCATCAGCATGGCTCCTGCAGTCCGTTGAAGGCCCTGGGTGGTCAGTCGGTTGATGCTATCGTTGTCGGCGGTATTGGTGGTGGTGCTCTTATGGGTTTACGGCGTGCCGGAATGAAGGTTTATCAAGCGTCAGCTGCCCGGGTTGCCGACAATCTGGACCTGTTGGCAAATAATAAGTTAAGTGAAATTGGTGACGACATGGTGTGCAGTACCCACGGTCATGGCCAGGGCCAGGGCCAGGGCCAGGGCCAGGGTCACGGACACGGTCAAGGACACGATCATTCCCACAGTTGTTGCCACTGATTGTGAGCGTTTTTAATGCGCTGGCGGCTATCCGTTCTGTGGATAGCCGCTCTTTTTAAGGATCAACATGTCACCACGCCCTAAAAAACACCGTCACTGCGCCTGCCCCCATCGACCGACTTTTGCCTCAGTCTATAAGCCTGCCGGTGTTCCAATGACCGACTTGTCACAAGCATATCTGCCCGCTGATGAACTCGAAGCTCTACGCCTGTGCGACGGCCTGGGACTGACCCAGGAGGACGCCGGAGAAAAAATGGGTGTTTCCCGCGGCACCGTCCAACGATTGGTGAGCAGCGGCCGCCAAAAGCTGATTACTGCCATTGTCGCCGGCCAGGCGCTGGTTCTCGAAGCAACGTTCGAAGCGGTTTCTGATCAAAAAAGGAATGAAGATGAATGATTGTCGCGGCTGTCTGGCCTGCACTGTGTATCAGGGTGGGGAATGTGTCAAAGGTAACGACTTCAGTCTGACAGGTGAGCAGAGCAAGGAAGCATACCTTGACCCTGAATCCTGCAGTATCCTCAAGGCTGCCGCCGAAATTGAGGCCGAGCACTACATGGAGTGGAATCGACTGGAAGAGCTGGTCGGTTTTTTTCACAAGATGGATTGGCGCCGGGTCGGCATCGCCAACTGTATCGGTCTGGCCAAAGAGACCGACCAGCTGGCACGGATTCTCTCGCGCCACTTTGAGGTGTTCACGGTCTGCTGTAAAAACAGCGGCATTGATAAAGATGATTACGGCATGCCCCATATTAAGCCTGATCGCTATGAAGCCAGTTGTAATCCTGCGGGGCAGGCCTTTGTGTTAAAAGACCAGCATACCGATGTAAATATCATCGTCGGCCTCTGTGTCGGTCATGACATGCTGTTCAATCGCTATTCCCACGCTCCGGTCACCACCTTTGCGGTCAAAGACCGCGTCCTCGCCCACAATCCCCTGGGAGCCATTTATTCCGGTTACTGTTTACGGAAGTTGATGTCGTAGCCCTCTCTGCAGCCGTTACCGCAAGAATGATTACTGCTGCTGATTTTTTTGCAGTAACAGGACCCGCGCGTCATAGTGGGCAAGAATGTTGAAACCGTACTGCCGGCAGATGTAGTCGAAAGAATTCAGATGATAAAAACTGACGTGGGTCGGATCGGATGCATAATACCAGCTACGAAAATCGATCTGCTGATGCCACAATTCGGTCATGACAAAAAGGTATCCCTGTGGGGACAACAGCGGCGTCAGGCGTGACAGTTCGGTGGCCGGGCAGTGAAAATGCTCGAAGCACTCGGTGGCAAAAATAAAATCAAACGGCCCTTGTGGATCCTCCGAAAAAAAAATGGGATCGTAGTTATGGCAGGGGATCCCTTCGCGTTTCAGCAGGACACTCAGGGTTGGCCCTGGGCCGCAACCGTAGTCAAGGCCGCGCATGGTCGGGGTCAGATAGGCCCGCGCCGGTTGAATGATCCGCTGTAAAAATTCCACATAACCCGGATGATCAGGACTGTTCTGATGAAATGTGTAGGTCTCTTTCTCCTGCTCTAATGTGGGCAAGGCGTCCCGATCGACAAAAACCAGGTCACAAAAGCGGCAGTGCCAGTAACGACGTTTTTTTGGGGTCTGAAAGCTCAGGGGGCTGGTGCCTGTACATCGGCACAGTGGGCAGGCTTGTGGGGTTGTTGTTGTCTGGTGCTGGTTAAGAATCATCGGGCTCTGCAGATTGAAGAGGTGCCAGGAATTCAAGCGGCTTATTTAGCACTATTTTTGCGACGGGGCAAGGATAGTGATGAATAGTATCGAGTAATCTTGTAAAAATAATATTTATCCAATAGCTCGAGATGTTACAGTGACGGCTATGAAAAAAATCATCCTCTTTGATCATGACGGGGTGCTGGTCAATACCGAACACTGGTACTATATGGCCAACCAAAGGGCGCTGGCGGAGTTGGGGATTGAACTGCCCCTGTCAGTCTATCTGGAGTTGATGGCGGACGGCACCAAGGTCTGGACACTGGCCCAGGCGGTCGGCGTTGACCATCAGCGGATCGATGCTGCTCGTGCCCGACGTGACAACTATTACCAACAGTATCTGATGACGGAAAATATTGAGATCGGGGGTGTCACAGAAACCCTGAAGGAGCTTTCCTCTGTCTGTCGCATGGCGATTGTCACCACCTCCAGACGGGTCGATTTTGAGTTGATCCATCGCGACCGGCGGATGATCGACTACATGGATTTTATCCTGACGGTTGAAGATTACCCCCGCGCCAAACCCCACCCAGATCCCTATCTGAGTGCTTTGCGCCGGTTCCAGGTAACAGCAGATCAGGCTGTCGTGGTCGAGGATTCTGCCCGCGGGCTCAAGTCCGCCGTGGCGGCGGGTGTCGACTGTATTGTCGTACATAATGATTTCACTGCCAGCCACGATCTCTCGGCGGCGACGCTGAAAATTGCAGATATCCGTGAGTTGCCGGCGATTATGACGGCACTGGTATGAGGAACCGGTGGCGCTTGCCAGAGTGGTGACCAATGTATTTGTTTTTAGGGATCCCGAGACACAACCTACATCCAACGGTTAAAGAGAGATATCATGCGGATACTTCTGATCATCTTTATCCTGCTACTGCCAGGTACTGTGTCGGCTTCAGTACGGGAGCTGATCCAGGTAAAACCTCTGTATACCTCCAGCCTGTCCCCGGTCGTTCAGGTCTACGGCCTGCCGGCGGCTGAAGCCGGTGATCTCACTTCCCCGGGGGACCTGTCATTACGGGTGGTTGCCGAAGTGGCGAGCCATTATACGAAAGAAGATAAGGGAGAAGAATCGGTTCTGTTCGATGGCGAAACCAGCCGCGCCATTGTCTCCATGCGCTATGGCTTGGCCGAGAGGTGGGAGGTGGGCGCTGATGTACCGATGATCTCCCATGATGGCGGTATGCTCGACAGCTTCATTGAGGGCTGGCATGACTTGTTCGGCCTGCCGCAGGGTGGACGCGACAGTGCCCGCCGCGAGCAACTGCGCTATTTCTACCAGCGCAATACCTCTTCCGCCCTTGATTATTCCGGCAGTAACGGCGGTTTTGGTGATCTTTCCCTGTTTGCTTCCTACCAGTTGCTCGCGGCTGAACCGGCTGCGCGCCGCAGTGTCGCACTGCGCAGCGGCATCAAATTACCGACCGGGAACAGTAGTCGATTGCGCGGCAGCGGCGCAATGGATGCTCATTTGCGGTTGACCGCCAGTGATGCCGAGAGCTTAGGGGAGTGGAATACTACCCTGTTCGCCAGTGGTGGGGTCTTGTGGCTGGGCAAGGGGGACATTCTAAGAGATCAGCAGCGCCGCTGGGTCGGTTTTGGTTCGATCGGTGTCGGCTGGATGCCGTTGACATGGATCGATTTCAAGCTGCAGCTTGATGGTCATACCTCCTTTTACGACAACAGCAGCTTAACCCAGATCAACTCACTATCATTGCAGTTGGGTATCGGAGGCTCATTGCATTTTTCCGAGCAAGTCAGCCTGGATCTGGCGGTCATTGAGGATGTTGTTGTCGGTAGCGCCGCTGACGTGGTGTTTCACAGTGCCTTGAATTGGCGATTTTGAGTGTTATGATCAAATAATCGCTGTGGATAAATCTTGAAATTCTGTCAGGCAGTGAATCTATGTTTGTAAGTGATGACGAATTACTGTGGATGTTAAGGCAAATTTACGGCCGGAGATTCAGGCGAGAAGAACTGATCCGTAAATTCAGTAATCGTAGCATATCCAGTTTGTTGCCTTATGTTGCTGGAATTGAAACATTCTACAACCATCTTGATGATAAAACAGAAGTTGTAAAGAATGCGGTCCGTGCTATAGAGGCCAGAATCAATCTCCCGGTTGATTCAGGCCTTTTTGCAACCACGATATCCTTTGCTGATTTGCGACATCAGTTGCTGCCGGTCCTTGTCTACGCTATCAAGGATGAGGATTCTTCTGTTCTACAAAAAGGGGCGAGGGTCAGTGTGCGACTGGATAGTGACAGTCGTTACATCAGGCCCGGCAGCGAAGGTTTTATTACGGAAAAACTTGATGGTTGCTCCAGGGTCCGGTTTTACTTTACTGCCGGGCCCTATGGTACTGACACCTTTTCAACCGAGATTCCTGATCAGGAGCTTCAACTCTTGACCGTTGAAGATCTGATTGCCAGACATCAGGATCTTCATGGTGTGGCGCAGTATTTTTTTAACGATTCATTTTCAAGGTCGCTGAAATCCTGTCTTGATCCTTCCATCTATTCTTTTGCCGCAAGCCTGGCGATTCAATTTCTGGTTGGTAAGGGTTTCTTGAAGGTTGATGGTGACGAACTGGTTGGCGTTCTTGATCGGATTTTCCCTGTGCTTGCCCCCGGACTGGATAGAGCTTACAAGGATCCGAACCTGTTCAGCTCTCCCACCTTGTCCTGCCCGCCATCCGAGCGCAAAGCCCACGTGTTGCGTTTGGAGTTGACCACCGGTTGTGATTACAACCGCTGTACCTTTTGCTCTGAATATTCTGACCTGGCAGCAGTGACCAAATCCTTTGACCAATTCAAAGATCATGTTGACCGGGTTAGCGGCGCCATCGGATCTGAAAAATTACGCATCCAGAGATTATTTATCGGCAGCGGCAATTCGTTGGGGGTGGATACTGAATTACTGTTGCGATGCCTAGGCTATGCGTGGGAGATCTTTAAACCGGAGAAAATCTCCCTTTACGGCCGGACAATTTCGATACTGGATAAGAGTGCTGACGAACTTAATCGGCTCAAACAAGCTGGGTTGTCCCTGATTTACTGGGGGCTGGAAAGCGGGTCTGATGAGATCCTGAATTATATTCATAAGGACTGCACTCGCGCTGAGATGATCAAGGCATCGAAAAAGTTGGCCGCAGCGGGCATCGATGTGTCTGCGATGTTGATGCCGGGGGTGGGGGGCTTGAAGTTTTCACAACAGCACGTTGAGGGAACCCGGGAACTATTGCACAATCTGGACATCAAATACCTGACCCTGCTCTCGATTAATCCTTCAGAGTCATCATTGTACGCAAGCAATATGAAGTCCGCAGTCGATAACCGCCATCTGACCCCTGAAGAAGTCAATGCCCAGGTCTACAGGCTCCTGGAGGGGTTGAAGCCAATGGGCTTTCACATCGGTATGTTCACCGAAGAGATTGACCAGGCCAGCAGCAATACCATCCGCTTTAATTGTCATTTTACTGAGACCAATAAGGAGTTTTTATTGCGGGAAAATATTTTCGGCAAGATGTCCGCACGGGAGGGGGTTGAAGCCTGTCCTTCAACCTGAATGGGCCGGCCACCTGGTCAATTGAATGAAACTGAGCGTTTATCAGCCCATAGTCGATCAAGGGCTTATGGCGCCTGCTTCGTTCAGCTCAGACCATAAGGAAACAAACCACAGTGCCATTGTGCCTGCGGCGGCTGACTCGATCTCGTTTAGTACGGAAGAAAAAAGAAAACATAATGATGAGGCACCACCAGCGGCCTTTTCGCTTTACTGTAATTTTAGCAGTTTAGCGCAAGGGCCGTTTTGATTTTTCTGGTTCGGCAAATGTCAATTATTTAAGCATTTTTCAGAAAACTGTCATACGGAAATAATCCAGGCAAAATAGTTGACAAATTCAGTCAGAGATAATAAATATGAAAGCCGTTTTCAAAATAATTACTAAAGGAGCGAGCAGATATGGCCAGATTTACAGGCCCCAAAGGGAAGATCGTACGCCGTTTCGGCGTAAATATTTACGGTAACGACAAATATGATCGCTTGCTGCAGCGGCGTGAGGATGGGCCAGGGCAGCACGGTACCAAGCGGTTTAGAAAATCCTCAGACTATGCCCTGCAATTGATCGAGAAGCAGAAACTACGGCACAGCTACGGATTATTGGAAAAACAGTTCCGTCAGGTGTTCCATAAGGCACAACGGATGCGGGGGGTTGCTGGCGACAACATGCTGGTGCTGCTAGAGACTCGTCTTGACAGCCTGGCGTTTCGTGCCGGCTTCGGCCGTTCTCTTTCGCAGGCGCGGCAGATGGTCAACCATGGGCATTTCAAGGTCAATGGCCATCGGGTGGATATTCCGTCCTACCAGGTCAGGGAAAGTGACGTTATCTCCTTGCGCGAGCGGGAAAATAGCCGGACTCTGGCCGCTCGCTACCTGGCCGACAACCCACCTCTTTCCGGTGGGGAGTGGTTCACGGTTGACCGCGAAGCGTTAAGCGTCAAAGTGACCCGCATGCCCCAGGCTGACGAGATTAACAGCCCGGCCAATGAAAAACAGATCGTTGAATACTACTCGAGGTAATTTTTTTCAGAAAGCAGGAACAAAATATATGAGTGTGTTTTTTTATCTCGGGTCGATTGTTCTCGCCAACATTCTAGTGCACTCCTTCGGTCTGCTTACAATCCTCGGCCTGACCTTTCCGGCTGGAGCGATCGCCATCGGCCTGACCTTTTCCGCCCGTGACTTTGTGCAGGAACGTTATGGCAAGGTCGGCTGCTGGGGATGGATGTTGGTCGCATCGGTGATCACCTTTGCATTTAATCAGCAACTGGCACTGGCCTCGGTCAGTGCCTTCTTCATCGCCGAGTTCAGCGACTGGATTATCTACACCAGGACCAGTGGCGGTTTCCAGAAACGGCTTCTGTACAGTAACCTGGTTTCTATTCCGCTCGATTCGATGGTGTTCGTTTTGCTCGCTTTCGGTCCGATCTGGCCGGCAATGATTGGGCAGACGATCATCAAGATGCTCAGCAGCCTGCTGGTACTACCGCTGTTCAAGAACGGCAGGATTAGATCGCTCAATTCCGTTTTCAGCGCGGCTGATTTGCCGTGAGCTGCGTGAAACGCCTATTTCGTCGGCCAAAGAAATTGGACTCGGCCCATCCGGATCAGTCATCTTCTGAATCATCAGGACCCTGAAGGCTGGGAAATATCTCATTGGCATAATGGATTGTCTCCTCTCAGTTTTTATTTGAGGCGACAACTATGCTGACCCAGGGGGGACGAAAGTATTCCTTTTTGCCCTCGTTCTTTAACTGGGGACCTTCGGCAACGTCAGATACCACTTGTCATTATCTATGTTGTCAAACAAATTATGTATCATTAATTTACAAGGTCTTCCGGCACTCTACCCTCTAAAAGATCTATGGCATTGTTCACGCTTCTTGCTTTCAGTTCTGCATAGGATTCTTCAGAAATATAAGAGATATGAGGAGTTACAATAATTCCCTGAGCTGAAAAAATATCCTCTTTGAACGTAGCTGGCTCAACCTCAATCACATCCAGAGCTGCCCCGGCGATAAGACCTTCGTCGACAGCTTTAATCAGATCGGCTTCTACGACAATCCTTCCTCGGGCGGTATTAATTAAATAGGCAGTCTTTTTCATTTGCTTGAAATCTTCATAGCCTATTAGCCGCTCCGTTTCCTGATTGAGAATGGCGTTAATGCTGATAAAATCAGCCTGTTTAAGACCTTCTGTCCAAGAAACCTTTTCAGCCCCCAACATATTCATCTGTTCGGCATCAACGTAGGGATCAAATGCAAGAATTTGCATGCCGAGCCCTCTACCTTTTTGTGCAACGCATTTACCAATTCTTCCCAGCCCGACAATCAACAACTTGCTGCCCGCAATCCTTCGTGTAATCTTGTTCACAGCCTGAGCACCCCAAGTGCCTTTGTCCAAAGCGTCTGCGTAACCGAGGATATTTTTCCTGAAGTGGAAAATACAAGCCATTACATACTCTGCCAAATCCTCTTTACAGTAGTCGGAAACGTTAGTGACACCGATACCTAGTTCCCGGGCAGTTCTAACGTCGACTCGGTCAAAACCACCGCCATATACAGCAATCCCTTTGCATTTTTTTAATTTCCGTAGAACCTCACCGGGAATATCCGCATAGACCTGTGCAATGATAACATCTGCATGGTGACCAAAAGCTTCAAGATCTTCGGCATAATCATAGGAAGAATACCTAATCATACTTTGTGGGTATTTTCCCCTGAATATTTTTTCCTCAATCCGATACTCCAACCATTCTTCGTCAATTATCCATATTAATGGCTTCATTTCCCGTCGTCCCTAACCCTGAAGTTTAAGATTTATGTACAATTTCTTTGTCAGCATTAACACAAATGAAATCTCCATCCTTCAGAACTGTATAAAATTCTGAAGGCAGTCGATCCACCATGGGCATTTCCATGATAATCGCACTCGCTACAAGGACTGTTTCCGGATTCTGAATAATCATCGCTTTCGGAGCATTGTTGTGTTTTATCAATTGGTACAAGCCATCCGCCTGGACAACGGAACTACCTTTTCCTCCGGGGAAAACGAGAATTTTTCCCGCAATACTCTTGCCTTCAAGAGAATGGCCCTTTTCAATAACGATCCCGGTTTGGGGCTCTATGAGATAGAACATAATGTCATCGCTTGATACGATAACCTCGCCTTCAGCGTAACCCTCTGAAATCTTGTGGCATGGAAACGATTTTTCGCTCATCTCATACCTCTCCAATAATTGCTGCTTCGATACATTGGTTCAAATTTCTAATAACAAAGTTCATACCCCGACGCTTAGGGTAGTAGGCACATTTTGGTGACTCCGTAACCCCGACTTTTCCGTTCAAATGCCCCCAACAGGGTTGATCCGGGCATGAATCCTCGACGATGTTGCCTCCGGCATTTTCAATAATTTTCAGCAGCCCCATGCGCTTGGACATTTCCTTAGTGTGACTTGAAGTCAAAATCCACATCTCGGCTCTCAGTTTCTTTCCTTCAACCTTGGCGGCAATTTCTTGGACCTGCCGGAGGGTAAAGTGGGGGCAACCAAACATTGCGAAATCTATTTTGCGATTCCCTTTTTCTGATATGGTTTCAAGAATTTGGGCCAGATCTTCATCGGTTATGGTCACTTTTCTTTCCGGCTCCCGTCCGCCCAAAGCAGTTTTCTGATCAGGGGCTTCAGGTGTCACACCAACAATGTGATATATACCGTAGGCGCCAGATGTATTAAGCTGTGCCCCAAGATTCATCAATGCTTCCGGAGTAATGCATTTCGGCAATCCAGTAAAAACCGGAATTCCATTGCCAATTTTTTTCCCCATATATCCAAGGAGTTGGTACTCGAAATCAGACGTCATCTCAGCTTGGACATCGACAAGGATGTTTCCTTTTCTATTTTCATCGAACAGAAGTCCATATTCTGGGACCAGTCCCGTAATTGCAGCACATAGAGCACTATTGGCACCTTCCCGGTTACTGCGGGCACCCCAGACAGAGTTTATGTAGGGTGTGGCACTTGATTCGGAAAAAGCTGTAATTTCACCGTACTGAGGTACGTTTGTATCAAGGTAGGGAGTACAATTGTATGACAGGACAGCTCCCAACCCTTTGTACGCGTCATGGGTACGCTGCATTAAGTCTGCGTCCGCAGAGGAAACCATGTTGGCACCTTTGAAAAATGAAAGGCAGAATCCGGGATTAACCGTCGGTGCTATCCTACATTTGGCACCCGCATGCAGCATTTTTTCTGCAAACCAAAGATCAGCTTCCTGATTACTCAGAGCTACATGTGCCCGCGTAATTGGTACCATTTTTTCAGCATTGAACGACTCGCCGATAGCCACTTGGATTTTCATTGCCAAGGCAACCCCAGCTCCATGTTTTCCACTAACCATATCTTTTTGCTCTTGGGTGAGCTGCATCTTTATACTCCTGAAAAAATTAGATGGATTATCCGATAGCGCCGTTAGCTGAGCAATTTCACTGGCACCATAGAGGGGTGGCTAAGGGGATGAGACCTTCCGAAAAAGCGATGGATCTGTTTCCCCTTACAGAATTATGTGCCGAACTGATATTGCTTAAATGGTATCGACAGCCTGTTTCTAGGTTATGTTCATGACTTTAGAGGGGGATACAGAAAATTTTCCAAAAAGCGAGTAACGAGATCCTGGATAATAAAAAGTACTGAACGTCGCGACCACCTTTCCCGACCACGTTTTGCGCTGTAGCGCCAGACATGGCTCAGAAGAATTTATTTCCAAAAGATCACGAATCCAGGCATCCGGAATCAGTGCTTCAACCGTGTGTTCCATCTCCGTAACCGCGGCTGATTGTAATAAGTAGTCACTGATTGTCTTGTGTTTGAAGTCTTGTTCTAAAAAATGAGGAAAGACTGTGGGATTTATAAACCTGTAACTCAACTGTATGGGAATATTATTTTCTTTGTGTATTACAATCGTATGAAAAACAGGGGCATATGGCTGCAATTCCATTTCGGCAGCTACTGCAGGATTTGCCCTCTCCTCATGGACCCGGTGAATCATGCTCGAATAGATACCCCCTCTGTTTTTGATCTCATCTGCAATTGATTTGATTTCAAGCAGTGCAGTCTGTGGTTTTTTTGTTGCGACGAAAGTACCACTTCCTGGTATGCGCAATAGATAGCCTTCATCTGTAAGTGATCGTATGGCTTTGTTGACGGTCATGCGCGAGACCCCCAATAAATCTACCAGTTCAGCTTCTGACTCAATCTTCATGCCACTTGTCAGTTCTCCCCTGGTTATCTTTTCGATAAATAGCGTTTTGATCTGCTGATACAATGGAATGTCGTTTTTTTTCATAGATAGTCCGTTTGATCTCATATTTTGATGGTTTGCTTCAGTATATACATATAAAATTAAAAATCAAGAAAATGCTTAATCCTGTATATACTAAAATTTCTGAAAATAATTCTCCTGGCGGTCATCCGTCGAACTAAGACAGCAAGCGCTGATGGTTTTGCGTAGCTCTGGGTAGGCAAGCCATCCTTGATTATTCTTGCCCATTCACGAGGTATCAAGTCCCTAGATACGCCTTTAACAGCTCTGCCAGAGGTGCTATGGTAGTCGCTATATATCTGAAATAAAAGATATTAAAGTTGACTGTGCAGGGGGGCTTGAGCATGATCGGAGGCCGTATGTGACTCATGGCGCTGGGGTGTAAACGCTGTCAAGCGACAGGATTGTAGGATTTCCCTGGCCGGTTTTATCGCAGCAGACATGGATTTATCTTGACTGTTTTAAGAAAAAACACTAGACATGTTAAAAAAATCAGTATATACAGCTAACAATAAAAGGAGATACCTATGAAAACAGAGACCTTCAGTTTTGGGGATGATTATTTAACCGCCGGCATTGCTCTGGAAATATCAAGGGGAAAGCGTCGGGCTGTTCTGGGTAAAAAAGCCGTCGAAAAAGTGGCAGCTGCATACGCAGCGGTGCAGGATATCGTTGAAAGCGGCACGACCGTTTATGGAATCAATACGGGCTTTGGGCGTTTGTGCAACACGATCATTCCTCCACACGCTACCGAAAAACTGCAATACAATATTCTGCGAAGCCATAGTGTAGGTGTTGGGCCAGCTGTACCAACAGAAGTGGCAAAACTGATGATGATCCTGAAGGTTCAGGCTCTTGCCCAAGGGTACTCTGGGATATCTAAGGAAACGCTGGACAGAATCATATGGCATATTGACCATGACATTATACCGGTGGTTCCCAGTCAGGGATCAGTTGGGGCATCGGGGGACCTTGCTCCCCTTGCTCACCTTTTTCTGCCTTTAATCGGGCTGGGTAAAGTTTTTTGTGATGGAAAAGAGGTGGATGCGGCTGAAGCGCTCCGTCCTTATGGTCTCTCACCTTTGGTGCTTGGATCGAAAGAGGGGCTTGCCCTGATCAATGGAACGCAGTTTATAGCGGCTTATGCTGTTGTAGGATTAGAACGTTTCGCCAATTGTCTTGATACGGCCGATATCATTGGTGCCATGACCATTGAAGCTCTTCTTGGCTCTGTTATGCCCTTTGACGCTTTACTTCACCAGCTCCGTCCCTACAAGGGAACAGTTTATGTTGCAAGCAGGTTGCGCACGCTGCTGAGCGGGTCCGAGATTCTAAAATCCCATACAACTTGTGGGAAAGTTCAAGATCCCTACTCCCTCAGATGTATACCTCAAGTTCACGGCGCCTCCCGGAATGCCTTTCTGCATTTAAAAGAAAT
This sequence comes from Pelovirga sp. C15f, assembly GCF_057178085.1. Classification (NCBI taxonomy): domain Bacteria; kingdom Pseudomonadati; phylum Thermodesulfobacteriota; class Desulfuromonadia; order Geobacterales; family Geobacteraceae; genus Pelovirga; species Pelovirga sp. C15f. The sequence continues at coordinate 21,603 of NZ_JBXUCV010000007.1, read as the reverse complement.
GCTCGACATAGAGCTGAATTCCGTGACGGATAATCCCATTATTTTCAGCGCGGATAACACCATCAGCGGCGGCAACTTCCATGGTCAGCCGATGGCAATTCCATTGGACTATGCCACTGTCGCAGTGAGCGAATTGGGTAATATTTCCGACAGGCGCAGCTACCTGCTTCTTGAGGGTAGGGATGACCTTCCCATACTGTTGATGAAAAACACCGGAATCAACTCAGGTTTTATGATACCGCAGTATACTTCTGCCGCACTGGCGTCAGAAAATAAATCCCTGTGCTTTCCCGCCAGCGCAGACAGCATTCCCACATCTCTTGGGCAGGAAGATCATGTCAGTATGGGCTCAATCAGTGGCAGAAAGCTGAATAGTGTCATCGGAAATGTTGAGAACATCCTAGCCGTCGAGCTGTTGTGTGCTGCTCAGGCATTTGACTTCAGGGCTCCGTTGAAATCGGGTCCCGTTCTTGAAGCATGCCATGATCTAATCAGGGAGCACATTGATCATGCTGATGAAGACAGGCTTTTCGGTGAAGATCTGGTAGTTGCCAGAAAGCTGATTGAAAGTAAACAGCTTGCTGAGATGGCAGTTCGTACTGCCCAGAGTAATGACATAGATTTTGCGGATGATCAGAGCAGGGATTACGGAATTTATTAGGAGATAAAAATGCTTACGAATGAAACGATCACTCAGGCCTGCCGGTTTAATCTTGATGAAATTTTCAAAGATCTTCCGGAGTATCCGGAGTTTGTTGACGGCATAAGGCGAGCTCCCAAAAGAGAGCTGACTCTGAACAGGAACGAAATTGAACTGTCAGTAAAAAATGCCCTCAGATACGTTCCGGAAAAGTGGCATAAGCAATTGGCCCCTGAGTTTCTGGATGAATTACTGAAAACTGGACGTATTGTCGGATACCGGTTTCGACCCGCTGGAGATATAAAACCGGGTGGTATCGATCATTATGAAGGCAAAACAATTGAGGGTCGGGCCCTGCAGGTCATGATCGATAACAATCTTTGTTTCGCCATTGCCCTTTATCCATATGAGCTTGTGACCTATGGAGAAACAGGGAAGGTGATGCAGAACTGGATGCAATATCACCTGATCAAAAAGTATCTCCAGGAAATGAATGATGAACAGACCCTTACAGTTTTTTCAGGGCATCCATTGGGGCTGTTCAAATCTCATAAGCTTGCACCAAGAGTTACGGTATCAAACGGCCTGATGATCGGTATGTACGATGATCTTGAAAACTGGAATAGAGCTGAGGCCCTTGGTGTTGCAAACTATGGGCAAATGACCGCAGGGGGGTGGATGTATATCGGCCCTCAGGGAATCGTTCACGGAACATATTCAACTCTGCTCAATGCTGCCAGAAAAGAGCTTGGAGTGGCCAGTGACGGTGACCTTTCAGGGATATTGTTTGTTACTTCCGGTCTTGGTGGAATGAGCGGAGCTCAACCGAAAGCCATCGAAATTGCCGGGGGTGTTGGCATTATTGCTGAGGTCGATCACTCCAGGATTCTGACTCGCCATTCACAGGGATGGGTGTCAAAAATTACTTCCGATATTCAGGAAGCATTCGATATTGCAGCAGATGCCGTAAAGCATAAGAAAGCACTATCAATTGCTTACCATGGCAATATCGTCGACCTGCTCGAATATGCTGCTGCAAACAAAATCAATATTCCAATGCTGTCAGATCAGACAAGTTGTCACAATGTATATGATGGTGGGTATTGCCCGGCAGGCATGACATTTGAGGAGCGCACCCGGATTCTCGGCGACGATAAAAAAAAGTTCAGGGCGGAAATAGATAAGACCCTCAAGCGTCATTATCATGCCATCAAAACGCTTGTTGAAAACGGCACTTATTTCTTCGACTACGGCAATAGCTTTATGAAGGCTATTTATGACACAGGCATAAAAGAAATCTGCCGAAACGGCAATAACGATCTGGATGGCTTTGTCTGGCCGTCATATGTGGAAGACATCATGGGGCCGGTGCTGTTTGATTACGGATACGGTCCTTTCCGGTGGGTTTGCCTTTCCGGAGAAGACAGCGACCTGGAGAAGACTGACAAAGCGGCCATGTCCTGTATTGATCCTGATCGTAGATTCCAGGATAGAGACAACTACATCTGGATAAGGGATGCCCAGAAAAACAAACTCGTTGTAGGGACCAAGGCTCGAATACTGTATCAAGATGCCATGGGCAGAATGACGATCGCATTGAAGTTCAATGAAATGGTCAGAAATGGTGAAGTGGGGCCGATTATGCTCGGTCGCGACCATCATGATACGGGTGGAACGGATTCCCCCTTTAGAGAAACAGCTAATATCAAAGACGGCTCCAACGTCATGGCGGATATGGCAACACAGATCTATGCCGGCAATGCCGCGAGAGGAATGAGTCTTGTCGCACTCCATAACGGTGGCGGGGTTGGCATCGGAAAATCCATCAACGGCGGGTTTGGCATGGTATTGGATGGTTCAGAGCGTGTCGACACCATTCTTTCGATGGCGATTCCCTGGGATGTTATGGGTGGAGTTGCAAGACGGGCCTGGGCTAGAAACGATCATGCTCTTGAAGCCTGCGCTGAATATAACTCTGACCAGCGGATGAACTCGCACGTGACACTTCCTTATATTGCTGATGATGAGATGGTTGCAGCGCTGGTTAAAAAACAGATCTAGTGCTTATAAGTTATAGGTTTTAATTCGCAGCATTGATCCGCCATCGACCCGGGACAGTACCCCGGAATAAAAAGCTTAGAGGGTCTGTATGATAAATTACGAAAAGCTTGCTGGTTCCAATATCGCTGAAATCGTGCCCTACAAGCCGGGCAAGCCGGTCAAAGAGCTTGAACGTGAACTCGGCATTAAAAACTGTATAAAACTGGCCTCTAACGAGAACCCCCTTGGATGCTCTTCAGCAGCACTTCAGGCCGCTAGCGACGCCTTGAGCGAGGTCTCAAGGTATCCCTTGGATGATGTCTATTACCTTCGCCGGGTCATGGCTGATTATCTTGACGTGCCAGTGGAAAAATTCCTGTTCGGTGCCGGCTCAAGTGAACTTATCGTATTGATATTGAGGACTTTTGTTTCAGAAGGTAAAAATGTCATATCTCCATTCCCCTCATTTCCGATTTATGAACTGGTTACTAAAGGGATGGGAGTGGAGTTTAGATGGGTCCCGGTAAAGGAGAAAAGCTTCAAGGTTGATTTTGACGCCCTGTCAGCTTCAGTGGATCACAACACCAGGGTTATCTTCCTTGCTAATCCCAATAACCCCACTGGAGAATATATTGATCGGGTTACACTCGATAATTTCATCGAGAAAATCCCGAGTGATGTCATCATCGTTATGGATGAGGCCTATGTGGAGTATGTGGACGCGCCGGATTTTCCAAATACACTCTCAATGCTTGATACGTATCCAAATATATTCGTGATGAGAACATTTTCCAAAGCCTTTGGACTAGCTGCTTTAAGGGTAGGCTACCTCATAGCAGACAAAGAGGCTGTGGACATGATGAATAAGGTGAGAATGACGTTTAATGTCAATATGGTTGCTCAAGCTGCTGCCGAGGCGGCCCTGAAGGATATACCTCATCTGCAACGGGTGATACGGGGGAACAGCCAAGGGAAAGAGTACCTCTATCGGCAGCTTGATGGCATGGGAATCCGCTATGTTCCAACACAGGCCAACTTTATTCTTATTAATGTCAAAAATGGCCAAGACATATTTGATAATTTACTCAGAGAGGGAGTTATTGTCAGGTTTTTAGGAAAAAGCATGCCTGATTGGGTTCGTGTCTCTATCGGCACACAACAAGAAAATCAGTTTTTTATTGCCAAGCTGAAAAAAGTTTTAGATCGTGGCAAATGTCAGTAATGAGAATCAGACCTGACCTTTCTAGGGCAACCTGACGACATTATAAACTGCTGGTTATGCCAAATTATAAAAACAGCACCGCAGACAATCACACTTTCCGTGAAAATCTCGCTAACCGCTCTTAAGTTGAACTACAACATGGAGCAAAACCTCAAAGGAGGCGTTATGAAAAGAAGAGATGTTCTGAAGGCAGCAGGTACTGTAACTTTGGCGGCAGCGGCGACGGCAGGTCTTGGCACATTTCCTGGGCGAGCCCTTGCAGCTGAAAAGAAGTACCAGTGGAAAATGGTAACAGCCTGGCCAAAGAATCTACCCGGCCCTGGCGTGGCAGCGCAAATGCTGGCGGATATGATTACCAACCTTTCCGGAGGGAGGCTGGAGGTTAAATTGTATGCAGCTGGAGAAATTGTTCCGGGACCTGGTGTTTTTGACGCGGTCTCCCAGGGGACAGCGGAAATGTACCACGCAGTTCCGTCCTATTGGGGGTCAAAATCCAAAGGGATACTGCTTTTCGGTTCACAGCCTTTCGGCCTTCGTGCAGATGAGCAGGTTGGCTGGATGAAGTATGGTGGCGGCCAGGAGTTGTATGATGAAATGTACGGTAGATTCGGCATCAAGCCTTTTCTCTGCGGCAACTCAGGCCCTCAGTGGGCTGGTTGGTTCAACAAAGAAATTAAATCAGCTGAGGATTTTAAAGGTTTACGTTTCCGTACGACAGGGCTTGCTTCTGAGATGCTCTCCAAAATGGGTATGGCGGTACAGGCAATGGGAGGTGGAGCAATGTTTCAAGCTTTACAGTCGGGTGCGATTGATGCCGGTGAATTCATTGGGCCCTGGTCCGATTCGGCTCTTGGCTTTCATCAAATTGCCAAGTATTACTACTGGCCTGGGATAGGTGAACCTTCTTCTGCGGAAGAATGCGGGGTCAATATGAAGGCATATAACGAGCTCCCGAAAGACCTCCAAGATCTGGTAAGGTATGCATGCGACAGTCTTTACAACATCGTCTGGACAGAGTACACGACCAAACACGCCATGGCCCTAAAACAGATGGTTAGTGAACATGGTGTCCAGGTAAAAAAACTGCCTGATGATGTGATTGTCGCAATGGGTAATGCGGCTGGCCAGGTTATTGAAGACCTTCGTAATCATTCAGATGAACTTGTCCGTAGAATTACTGACAGTTATTTAAACTATAGAAACCTTGTTTCCGAGTACAATGTTTATGCTGAAAATGGTCAATTGAATGGCCGAGCATTGAAGTATAAGTATTAACAGAACTGTCAAGCCGTGTCGCTGTTGTAGTCAATAGCGACACGGCTATATATGGCCGGCTACGCATCACTTGACTCCCTGCCGTTAATCACCAGAAGCTGGGAGAATGCTTCGTGGTGGAGCAAACTAACCACCACGACCATAAAACTGGAGCAGAATCATAAGGGTAGAAAATGACTAAGATAATTAATTTTCTAGAATCAATCAACAACGGTATCGGCCGGATAGTGTGCTGGTTTGGTCTGATGATGCTACTGCTCCAGTTTTTTAATGTTGTTCTTCGTTACGTGTTTGGTATGAATTACATCTTTTTGAATGAGGGGGTTTTGTATCTCCATGCAACACTTTTCATGCTAGGGTCCGGCTATACCCTCATGGTTGACAAACATGTAAGAGTGGACATTTTCTATTCTAAGCTTTCTGTCCGAAAGCGTGCCATGGTTGATCTTTTTGGTCACCTGATCTTCCTTCTTCCCTCTATGGTTATCCTGTTTATTTATACCTGGCCCACAGTTAAAACATCATGGATAATTTTTGAAGGCCCTGTTTCAGTTGGTGGAATTCCCGCTTCATTTCTTCTTAAATCTCTGATTTCAATATTTTGCGTACTTATTATTATTCAGGGTGTGGCCAATCTTCTCAAAGATTGTATTGTTTTGTTCGATAGAAATAAGGTGAGTCAATGATATTACCTTTGGATATATTACTTGTAATAGCTCTCATTACAGGGATCCTGATGGGATATCCCGTGTCTTTTACCCTTACCGGTGTTGCAGGCGTTTTTGCTGTTATCGGTTATTTCACGGGTAATTTTGACATGTCGCTTTTAGGGGCACTCGGACAGCGGTTTTTCGGTATTTTGACCAATGATGTTTTGATTGCCATACCGCTGTTTGTCCTCATGGGGATCATTCTGGAAAAAACCCAAATTGCAGAGGAACTGCTCGAAACCATGGGCAAACTTTTTGGCAGGTTGCCCGGTGGCTTAGGTATATCTGTTGTTTTTGTGGGAGCACTTCTCGCTGCATCTACAGGCATTGTGGGGGCAACAGTTGTGGCAATGGGAATGATCGCGCTGCCGACAATGCTCAGAAATAAATACAACCCCTGTCTTGCAAGTGGCATTGTCTGCTCCGCCGGAACGCTCGGTCAGATTATCCCTCCTTCCACGTTGCTGATTATCCTGACGGATGTCATGTCAAGCTCTTATCAACAGGCGCAGTATGCCCAGGGAAAGTTCAATATTGAAACCCTCTCTGTTGGTCAAATGTTTGCAGCGGCGATGGTTCCTGGTTTTGTTCTGGTGTTTATCTACATCGTATATCTACTTTTTGTAGCCTGGTTTTTCCCAAACCAATCACCTTCCTTGACTGAAATCGGCGACGAGCGGCCAAGTGTAAGGATAATCTTTAAAACCATTTTACCGCCGATCATGCTGATTGTGGCTGTTCTCGGCTCCATCTTAGGTGGCATCGCCACGCCGGCTGAAGCCGCTGCGGTAGGGGCGATCGGAGCTCTTCTGATTGCCGGTTCACGTCAAAAAGGCAACGGCAGAGTAATACTTATTGGAATAGGCGCTTTGTTTCTTCTGAGTATCCTGGCGGGACTCTATCCGGTACGTTTGCAAAGGTCTAACCTCGCACCGTTGGATATTGCGATGGGTGTCGTCTGTATCTTTCTCGCACTGATCGGGGCTTATACTGTCTTCAGGTCACTGATGGTCATCATAAAGCAAAAAGTAATGACCCCGGTTTTGACCTCAACAATGGTTGTGACCTCGATGATCTTTGCAACCATACTGACTGCATCCATGTTCTCACTAGTCTTCATCGGTCTTGGCGGTAAAGAGAGAATTGTCCAGATCTTAACAGCCATGCCGGGAGGTGCCACCGGTGCATTACTGTTCTGCATGGCCCTTATCTTTGTGTTAGGGTTTTTTCTCGACTTTGTGGAAATCAGTGTCATTTTGCTCCCGCTTATCTGCCCGCCCCTGATCATGATGGGACATGACCCTATCTGGCTGTCAGTGGTCATTGCCTTCGGCCTGATGAGCTCCTTTTTGACACCACCTTTTGGCTTTTCCCTGTTTTATCTAAGGGGGGCCGCTCCTCCTGAAATTTCGACCGGGCAGATATACAAAGGGGTCTTGCCGTTTATCGCTCTGCAGATTCTTTGTGTTCTTGTCCTTTGGTTTTTCCCGAAATTCGCGACGTTTCTGCCAAACCTGCTTTTTTGACCAGAGTGTGAACGATGCGTACAACTGGATATTATGAACCCCGGATGAGCTGCTGGTGCGGACGTACAGATCATACGACTGACCCTGACTTCTACAGGGTGCATCAGGTCATTCAGCCGCTCAACCTGAATAAAGAATTTCTCTGTCATTCAGAAAGAAGCCTTTGTCTGCTGGGATTCGCATCTGATGAGGGAGTCCGGAGGAATAACGGACAGCAGGGCGCATCAGAAGGTCCAGCGTCCATTCGCGAGGCCATGGCCAACCTTCCCTGGCATTGGGATCATGTTGATATCTACGATGCCGGCGATGTTGTCTGTTCAAACAGGGACCTGGAAAAAGCTGAAGATTCGCTGGCATCAAGCGTAGAGAAAATTTGTGCCGCGGGGGCTTTTCCTGTTGTTCTTGGCGGCGGCCACGAAGTTGCCTTCGGGCATTACAACGGACTAAAGCGTTTCTATAAAAATGACACGATCGGCATCATCAATTTCGATGCCCATTTTGATATAAGGGCATATGCCGAAGGGATGTCTTCTGGGACGATGTTTGCGCAAATTGCAGATAATGAAAAAGATTTCAAATATTTCTGCCTGGGAATTCAAAAAGCCGGCAATACCAGGGCCCTTTTCAAAAAAGCTGAGGAGCTTGGGATAAAGTATCAAACAGCAGATGAAATTTCGGAAAAAAAGGATCTTTCAGCGCTGAACAAATTTATCAACCAATCCGACCGAATTTATCTGACCCTTTGTTTTGATGTTATTTCTTCTGCTTTTGCCCCGGGGGTAAGTGCTTCCCAGCCATTCGGCATTGACCCGAAAGATGTCAGACGCCTCATAAGGGATATTCTGCGGACCAGGAAGGTGGCAGGGTTTGATATCGCAGAAGTCGCACCGAAATTGGATGTCGGCGGCAAAACATCAAAATTGGCAGCCCATATTATTTTTAACGTCATCGATGAATTTGCAAAGCGCGGATAAAGTAACATTGCCCAGTTGGAAACGCTCATCAACAGAATCTGACTCACAGGAAAATTGCGTCTGGCTGATAACGCCGAATTGAATCCGGACACTAATGATATCAGCAGCACGAACCCGCTTAAATCGTTTCACCTATTAATCAAAATCACCGTAAGGATATTTGGTCATGAATTCTGATTTTCCAACAAAGTGGGATTCACTTTGGGTTAACGTCCACCTTGCAACTTTAACAAACACGAAAGATTTCGGTGAAATCCATGATGCCGCGATCGCTGTTAGCGATGGGAAGATTGCCTGGCTCGGGCGGCGTAAAGACTTGCCTGAAAACTATAATACGACGATTGAACATGATGGTCGTTCCTGTTGGTTAACGCCTGGCCTCATTGACTGCCATACTCATATCGTTTATGCCGGCAATCGAAGCGATGAATTTGAAGCTAGGCAGAATGGTGTGAGTTACGAAGAGATCGCCCGCCGGGGGGGCGGGATTATGTCGACAGTTAGGGCAACTCGCTCTGCTTCGATTGAGGAATTGTTTTTCAACAGCTTGCCACGAGTCAAAAATTTGCTTGCGGAGGGGGTCACAACCATAGAAATCAAGTCCGGCTATGGACTTGAAATTAACAGCGAAGCCAATATGCTGCGAGTGGCTCGGAGGATCGGTCGAGAATTACCGATCCGGGTACGAACAACCTTTCTTGGAGCTCATGCCCTTCCACCTGAATTCGCCGATCAACCGGATGCATATATTGACGATATCTGTCAAAATATGCTGCCTGTGCTTACGGCTGAGGGGCTGGTGGATGCTGTGGATGTATATTGTGAAAAGATCGGATTTTCTCCTATTCAGACCGAACGAGTTTTCAAGGCGGCACAACAAACCGGTTTGCCGGTTAAGCTGCATGCAGAGCAGCTCTCAGACTGCGGAGGTGCGCAGTTGGTCGCAAGATACAAGGGGCTGTCAGCAGACCATCTCGAATATCTCTCTCCCGAAGGAATTGACGCAATGGCTAATGCCGGCACTGTAGCAGTGTTGCTTCCCGGTGCTTTTTATTTTTTACGTGAGACAAAGCTTCCACCTGTCGACGCATTACGATCGGCTGGTATCCCTATTGCGGTGTCTACCGATTGTAATCCCGGAACCTCGCCACTGACTTCGCTTCTTACCGCTCTGAATTTTTCATGTATTTTGTTTCGCCTGACACCGTTGGAGGCCCTTTTGGGAGTCACCTCTAATGCTGCACGTGCTCTAGGCCTTGCTAACGATATAGGCACGTTGGAGATTGGCAAGCTAGCTGATTTTGCCTTGTGGGACATTGATCGGCCAGCGGATCTAGCTTATGGCATCGGCATCAATTCCTGTCGGATGGTCGTTAAAAGCGGGGTTGTTCACAATCCATAGGCCATAAATATAGCAATCCTTAATGTTTGGAATAATCCATGACAGGGAAACTCGAGAAAATGAGGAACACTTCCCGTTTTTCTCGTTGATCACCATCTACAGCACATAATGACCTGGTTAGCCCATGCGAGCTGGTGCATTTTCATGAATTATGGTGTATTGGATTCATATATCACCTAAGAATTAATTGTACAGCTATCGGCTGAAAATCCGTTTCGTTTATTGTGGGTATCAAAACCAAAAAGTCCGCCACTCTACAATCGAGGTGGCGGGTTTTCACGCAATAACCGGTGGTGAGTTTCAAATTGGTATAAGTGACCGACTTAGACAAGATATATGCTGTTAACCTGATGATTCTGTAGGCGCTTGACATTTATGGTGATTTTGCTCCTTTCTTCATGGAAGTTTTCCACGTGATGTTCAGGCTCATTTCGTGTTAGAAATACCAGGAGTCCTTCATACACATCTTTTATTGGAAGAGACTTTGACTTTCATTCTCTTTACGAAACATATACGATGACCAGCTCAAAAACATCAGAAGACACTTGCCAACTATTTAAGCGCTGATGAGAAAAATGTATCAGCGCATTTAATATGTTTTAAGCTCAGTGACACTAACTTTAGGCGAGTGACAACAACTTTTGGCAATTTGCAGAACATAAGGAGGTTTTCATGTCGGTTAATAAGGTTATTCTAGTAGGCAATCTCGGTAAAGACCCGGAGCTGCGTTACACCCCGTCCGGTACGGCGGTAGCGACTTTCTCGTTGGCGACCACGGAGCGTTACAAGGATCGTGACGGGCAGCGGCAGGAAAAAACCGAGTGGCACAATATTGTTGCCTGGCGGCAGTTGGCGGAGATCTGTGGCAAGTTCCTGCACAAGGGGAAGCAGGTTTACATTGAGGGGAAAATCCAGACCCGTTCTTATGATGATCGTGACGGCAACAAACGTTACATCACCGAGATTGTCGTTGATCAGATGCAGATGCTCGGCACTAAAGATGACAGCCAGGGTGGTGGCTACGGAGGTCAGCAGGACAGGGGCAATACTTCTTCCCAGCGTGGCGGACAACAGCCATCAGGCGGCAGCTCCAGCAAGGATGATTTTGAGGAACCGGCCTTCAACCCGGACGATGAAATTCCTTTTTAGGGTGCAATAACGCAAAAAATCATTGAATAGAATATTGAAATAAAAGGCTCAATTCCTTTGACGATAAGGAATTGAGCCTTTTATTTGATGAGAAAAGGGCTGGGCCTGAAAACGATTGGAAGAAAGGAATTCCAGGCTGAAGAAGTTCAGATTAAAAACGACGGGATCGCTCGAATAACTGGTGTAGTTGCAAAGGTGACATGCCCTTTTACACAATTTGCAATCGTAACCAAATGTTGCGCGGCGTTCTTTCATATTCCTCGCTTATCGTATGTCGAGATACTTTACAGTGTCGGAATGTTTAACGCGTGATTTCTTTCTGCATCGGTAAAGCATCCTTTCTGCGTGTCAATCGGCAAGGCCAACAGCAGAAAAGGACAGATTACCAGGTGCTGGTGCCGTAACTGGTTTGTCATTTAGTGTTATTTCCAGAGGATACTGACTAAATCGCATTGCCAGTGAAGCATCAGGCTGAGAATCAAGCAAAATACAGGCCATATAATTAAGCCCTATATTTCAGCAGGCTGTGGCTGTTTCCTGGACTGATTCACGATGTGTAAACTTTTTCGACAGGATTTTCGGCGGCATTCGACTGTGTACTGTAAAAGGATAACAGTTGAACTATCTTGAAGGAAAAACCTGTGATAAAAAAAAATTCAATAAAACCAAAGATAAAAAAACAGTGTCCCTTATGCTTGCGAATTTCTATGGTAAACTTGCCATGGTTGCCGAAAGATATCCTGTTTTTTCCGTAATCTGACTTTGGCCAATTGATATTAAAATTGTCCAGCGCACAACACCTGCCCTTACCCAACATGAAAAAGGAGTCAATGATGAAAAAAGTCCTGCTGGTGCTTAGTTTGGTGTCCTTGATGTGGTGCGGTGTTGCTGCCGCAGCTACCGACAACATCAACTTTTACGCGAACATGACAGCGATCGAACCCTTGATTGAAGCCTACAATGTCGGCCATGAAGGCACCGCAGTCTACACCCGGATGTCAACCAGCAAATATCTGGCAACCGTTTTGACCGAATTTTCCGTCGGCAGGCTTCAGGCCGACGTGCTGCAGGGCCCCCTCCCCATCATTAATATGCTCAAGGAAAAAGGGGTGCTCGCACCCTATCGGTCACCTGCCGCCGCAGGCTATCCTGACTGGGCAACAGCAGATGACAGCGTTATCCAGTTCGGGATTGAATATGTCGGGCTGATCTACAACAAGGAACTGGTCAAACCGGAGGATGTGCCAACCCGCTACGAAGACCTGGCCGACCCCAAATGGCTTGATCGGATTGTTATGCCCGATCCCGCGTCTCACGCTACGACTATCTCCTGGCTGGTCGGCCTCAAAGAAAACGGGATCTTTGCCGACGAGGATTCCTGGATGGCCTTTCTTAAAGGAGTTGCCGCCAATAAGCCAATGTTTGTCGCGTCGTTCGGCCCAACTCCGGCACCCATTGAGAGTGGTCAGAAACTGATCGGCATTTCCATGCCGAAATATATTGTGACCAAAGCGCCGGCGCCCCTTGACTGGGCCAGGGTCGACACGCTGCTCGGCTCACCCAGGGCCATTGCGGTTGCTGCCGGCGCTTCCAATCCGGCCGGGGCACGGGCTTTTGTTGATTATTGGCTCAGTCGCGATGCGATGCAGCTGCTGGCCGACAAGGTTGGTGAATATGTGCTGACCCCCGGGGTCTATCCACCGATAGATGGTATCAGTGAGGTCAGGGTGTTGCCGATTCGGGAACTCACCGACCCGGAAATCCGTCATTGGGGCAGTGAGTTTCAGAAAATATTTTACGGCAAATAATCTCGCTCACAGCTTATCCCACCGTCGTTCCAGCCCCGGGCCGATGCCGAATTATGTTGGTGTCGGCCCGGTAAAACAAGAGGTCGTATGGAAATTCGCATCGAACAACTGAGCCGCTTTTACTACTCGGAAGGGAAGCAGATCAAAGCCCTGGACCGGGTTGATCTGGTGATTCCGGCCAATCGGATTTTTACCCTGCTCGGGCCGAGTGGCTGCGGTAAAACCACCCTGCTGCGCTGCATTGTCGGACTGGAAACCCCGGACGAAGGAAAAATTTTCATTGGCGACGACCTGGTTTTCTCCCAAGCCGACGGGATTTTTGTCCCGCCGGAAAAGCGTCGTCTGGGCATGGTGTTTCAGACTTATGCCATCTGGCCACATATGAACGTGTTCGACAATATCGCCTATCCGCTGCAGACCGCCGGGATGCCTCGCGACCAGATCCAGGAAAAAGTCGCCGGGGTTCTTAAGTTTGTTCAGCTGGAAGGGTTCGAAAAGCGACCGGCGACCAAGCTCAGCGGTGGACAGCAGCAGCGGGTAGCCCTGGCGCGCGCGCTGGTGGCGGAACCGAAAGTTATTCTGTTCGATGAGCCCCTGAGCAATCTTGACGCTAAGCTGCGGGAAGAAACCCGCAAGGAGCTGCGTACTTTTCTCAGCGAACTGGAAATTACCGCGATCTATGTTACCCATGATCGCATCGAGGCCCTTGCCCTGTCTGATCAGATTGCGGTGATGCGTGCCGGCAAGATTATCGAAATCGGCGACCCGAAAAAAATCTACTTTAACGCTGACCATCGCTTTGTTGCCGACTTTATCGGCCGCGCCAACCTGATCCCCGGCAAGGTAGCCCAGACCGAAGGGGGGCATGCCCTGTTCGATTCATCCATCGGCAAGATTTACGCCCTGAATCCACATGCCCTTGCCATTGATACGGAGGCGATCCTGTGTGTCAGGCCTGAGTTTATTAACCTTGCAGCGCAACACGAAACAGATCGACAAAATGTTTTCAGTGGTCGCATGGAAACCCTGATCTTCATCGGCGAAGCCTACGAGGGGGAGATCCGCATTGGCGAGACGCTGTTGACAACAACCATTGATCCGATCCGCGATATCAACGAAGGGGATACCATCAGTATCGCTTTTGATCCTGATCACTGTTTCCTGCTGGCGCAATAGGAACTGGACGGCTTCCATGAATAAAAAACCGACCCTGACTACCGGCCTGATTGCCGTTGTCGGCTTTCTCACCCTGTGCCCGGTGATTATGCTGCTGCTCGGCAGTTTTTCGCGGGATTTCGTTTCTTTCGGCGAATTTACCACCAGCAAATATGTCGCCGCCTACACCGATCCGGATTTTGCTGAAATCCTCTGGAACACCTTTGTTTTCACCCTGGGATCGGCGGTTTTTGCCACCGCACTGGCCTTGTTTCTGGCCTATGTCAACACCAGAACCGACCTGCCGTTTAAATTCATCTTCCGGATCATCTCGATTATTCCGATGATGATTCCGCATATTTTGTTTGCTGTCAGCTGGGTGCTGCTGCTCAACCCCAACAATGGCATCCTCAATACCCTTTTCTACGAGCTGTTCGGCCTTGATCGGTCATTTTTTAATATTTACAGCCTGACCGGCATGATTCTGGTTGAAGGGCTGCTTGATCTGCCTATTGCCTATCTGGTCATTGCTCCGGCCATGAGCTCTTTTGATGTGTCTCTGGAGGAATCGTCCAAGGTCTGCGGTGCTTCGGCCTGGCGGACCTTGATAAAAATTACCCTGCCGGTTCTGCGTCCGGCGATTCTCGCTGCTATGATTCTGGTCATTGTCCGTAGCCTTGCTTCCTTTGCGGTGCCGTCGGTGATCGGCATGCCCGGACGGATTTATGTCTTCTCGACCCACATCTATCGCAGTATTTCCAGCGGCTTTGCCGCCGACTTCGGTCTGGCTGCGGCGATCGGCATGAGCGCCCTGGTTGCCTCCATTACCCTGATCTATCTGTACCGTTATTTAACCCGTGAAAGCAGCAAATTTGTTACCGTGACCAGTCGCGGGTTCAAGCCAACCCTGATCAAACTGAACAATGCCCGCTATCCGATGTTTGTTATCGTCGGGATTATTTCTTTCGTCCTGATCGTCCTGCCGGTCATGGTGCTGTTCTACACATCGATGCTGCCGTACTCAATGGTACCCAGTGCCCGCGCCTTTTCGATGATGTCCTGGGCTAACTGGATTGATGTCCTCAAGGATCCGGTGTCTCTTCTGTCCCTGAAAAACAGCCTTTACCTCGGCATTGTCGGCGCAACCCTGGGTACCCTGCTGTCGATTCTGGTTTCTTATGTAGTCGTCAAGGTTAGAACCACAGCGGCTGGGATCCTCGATTCTCTGACTTTTTTGTCTTTTTCCTTTCCTGGAATCGTCATTGGCGTCGGTTTCATGTGGTTTTTTGTCCGCACCCCACTTTACGGCACCCTGACGGCTTTGTTAATCGGCTACATCGCGACTTATCTTCCCTACGGGGTGCGCCCCATTTCGAGTGCTTTCGTCCAGATACACGACCATCTGGAAGAATCCTCCCGGGTCTGTGGTGCGAGCCCTTTTTATACCCTGCGCAAGATCATCATCCCGCTGCTGATTCCCGGCATTGTTTCCGGGTGGATTCTGATGGCCTCCATGTTCCTGCGTGAGCTGACCCTATCGGTGGTTCTATCGCGTCCGGGGACCGAGGTGTTGGCTGTTCAGATTCTGCGCTTTGCCGAAGACGGTTTGTGGGGCCGACTCTCGGCTCTAGGAATCATTATGATTCTGATCTGTTCATTGCTGGTTATTGTTGCCGCGCTGATCGGCAAATACCTCAACCGCATGGAAGTGGTCAACACCTAGGGGCGGTCTGAAGCATGGACATCATGGTGCCGAGAGGTCGCCCCGTGAAAATCCAGGACTGGCATGCTGCGTCAAGTGAAGTCTTTTGCTGAAGTGGTTTTTCTGTGCGGGTCTGTTATGATCTTTGTAACTGTGAAAGTTTGGAGCAGAAAGTTTCTGGAGGTGCCGTTATGAAAAAGTTAGCTGTGTCGATGCTGTTGTTGGCGCTGGCCGTCAGCGGATGTGCCCCTTATTCAGCCGGGCCGCGTGAGCAGACCGGGACCCTGCTCGGGGCAGGAACCGGCGCCTTGCTTGGCGCCCAGGTTGGTGGCGGCCGCGGACGGCTGCTGGCCGTGGCGGTAGGAACCCTGGCGGGAGCGCTGATTGGTCAGGATATAGGGCGGACCCTGGACCGGGCCGACCAGGTGATCATGCAGCAGAATGCCCAGTATGCCCTGGAGCATGCCCCGACCCGAACATCAACGCCATGGCGTAATCCTGATAGTGGTCACCGTGGTGAGTTGACACCATTAGAAACCTACCAGACCAGTTCCGGTATGTATTGTCGTGAGTATCAACAGACGGTATGGATAGGGGGCGAGGAGCAGCAGGCCTACGGCACCGCTTGCAGACAACCGGATGGAAGCTGGAAAATTATCCGTTAAAAAGGTGGTCATCAGGACATTTGGGTGGTGACGCTGATCAAGAACCTTGGCCTGGGGACATAATGCCAATTAGGCTCATAATTAGTTTTGTGTTACCCGGTCGCACTTCAGGTAATGAAGTTCCCCTTCCTTACATCATTGAGACACACTACCGGCGGAGTCATTGCTGACAACGCTGGTAGTGTGTCGGTATTTTTACGGTTGCCGACAGAACTCTACGCTTTATTCGTCCTGCGTTGGTACAGGGCCAGGCCGGCAAGGCCGCTGCCGAGAAGGAGCAGAGTGCCGGGCTCGGGGACTGCGGCAGGTTCTCTGGCAGGTGAATAAGCCGAGGCTGTATTGTATGTATGGAGTTCAACAGCATAGTTACGCAGTGGGTCCCAGCCCGTTGCATCAACGACTGAGAGCAATCCTTCAGCTGATATGGGATCATTTATATTGTAGGCGATAATATCTTCAGCCAGTTTTACCCACCCTTCTGAAGAATGGTAGCTGAGAGTAAGGTTGACATGATGCCCCCAGTAAACCCATTCAGTATCAGCATCATCATGCACTCCAGAATCTGTGAATTGATATTTCGCAACAAAACTAAAATCCCCTGCAGCTGTAATCGTAAAGTTACGCACTAAATGGGATGTCCCCGACGCATTTAACGTAACGCCGGTTCCGTTGTTGGTCACCTGAGCGGAGGAGGAGACGCTAGTGGTTGTTGTTGACGCTTCGCCGACAGCAGCAGAGCCAGAATTTTCAAATGTCGCTGACGACGTATCAATAACACTCTCCAGGTTTTCGACCCACCCGGGGCTATCATAGTCACTTGCCTTTTCTGTCCCCCAGATTGCATCAGCACCATTCATTCCATAGATGCTGGTGCTCCAATCAAAGGCTCCTGAATGTTGTCCCCAGTCGACACTGAGACTCCCCGTACTGGTTGCTGTTGACGTTGCGAATAACAGTGATGGAAAAATCAATATAACTGTTGCACAAAGTAGCGATCTGGCAGTTTTTTTCATGATTATCCTCCTGTATCGCTCCCCCAATAGTTCAAAGAAAAAATGAATATCCCTCAATGGCATATCAATCAACATTTCAAACAGCTGGCAGATGTTACTGTCTTTAGCGGGACCGGAAACTCACCTGGATCTCCATAAGATGAAAACTTTATGGCGTTATGATAGATTTTTGCATAAATTATGCCTCGTATTTTATGTGAGTATGTTCGGTAAGTTACTGATTCGCAATTATAATGCTCATAATTAGTGTAAGGTTTTCCGACATATATTTTAATTCAAAGCCGCATCCCTCCTCACGGGCGCGGACATCCTTGCCGCTTTTCTGACATTCAGTAAGCTTCCTCACGCTTCGAATCCCGACAATGACACAATAAAAACTTCCCTGCTTATACAGAGAGCATTATCTCAGAAAAGTTTTTCTAACATGCAAACCTACCGTGGAAGCCTACGAATTCTTTTTTTGCGGAAACAAAAACCCCATCGAGATGAATTCCCGATGGGGCAAAAAAAGCGGAGCCATTGCCGACTCCGCCTTTATGTGTCGAAATATTTTACAGTGTCGAAAAAGCTTTACACTTTATTCATCCTGCGTCTATACAGGGCCAGACCTGTCAGACCGCTACCGAGAAGGAGCAGAGTGCCGGGCTCGGGAACAGGGGAGACACCAACTGCGTTGACATCAAATCCATCCGTACTAGGTCCGCCGACGGTAGCATCTTGTACGAGCAGATAACGGAAAGGACCACCTGTTAAGTTAATAGTGGTCGAAGTTGTGGCATTTGAAATTAAAGCGACAAAATTAAAATCTGAAACACTGATGGTTGCTCCACCATTTGCAGAGCTCAATCCAGAGAAATCGTATGATGAATCGGCTACATAAACATTAGCTGACTCGGGATAGGTAGATCTTGTGCCGTTGGTTGTTTCAAAAACAATAGCTGCAGCATCAAACTCCGCCCCAAAGTCGAAAACTGCAAGACCACCAAGGCCCAAGCTTAAAAAAGTCGAATCTGGACTGCCAAGGGAACTTGTCTGATTATATCGTGAACCCACAGTACTGCTCAACGTCACGCCCGTTCCATCATCCCATCTGACATCTGTAGCATAGGTGTAGCTAAGAGCCATTGAGGTGCTTGCCATTGTCAATACGACTGCAAACACCAAAAGAATACTTAAAGTAGATTTCTTTATAATCATTTTTTTCTCCAAGGACACGAAGTTGAGAAAGTATATAAATTGTTTCTGTGCTTATAAGCAAAAAAGGGGCCATCTATATATATTATATAAATTTCAGCTTGTTGAGGTTCTTCATATGGTTGGCTCAATACCGTGTAAACTTTTTCGACAAGATGTCGATATCTGGAAGCGGCCTTCGTGATTGCGGATGCCGGGCAAGGGCAGGGATATGTGGCTGTCAAACCAACCCCCAAGCAACCTCCAAAAGAAAATGCCTCCTGCGATGACTTGAAATAGGCGCTTCAATGTGGCGTCCGTGAGGGGGATTCACCCACTTCGACAGGCACATCAGGTGCCCTCCTGCGTCGGAGGTTTTGGCATCATCGGGCGGTCCGGGAAGGCTCTCGATGACGTGAATGGTCATTTTTTTCATGGAGGCCTCCTTGAACGTCTGCTCAGAGATCTCTTGAACAGACCTGTGGATTTGCGGCATATGAATCAATCGGACGGAATCATGGCGTGGTGAGGTTGGTACGAGGTTGGTTTACGGAACGGTTTTGACGGGGGATTTTACTGAGCGGATTCTTCGATGAGGACAATTTCTGTGGGGAAGATCAGACGGCGGAAAACACGGACATTGCCGTTGTATTCGATCCGGGTCAGGATAGTTTCTTCCGGTGGTCCCAGGGCTTCGGCATAGTCCCACTCATCCGGCTCCAGAATGGCGAGATTGATGTCGAGATCGTCCTCGATCAAGGACAGGTCTTGCCAGTTGTTGATGCGGATCATATAGGGCTCCTTTCGTGGCATAAAAAGCCCCCGATCACAGGGATCAGGGCTGGGGGTGAAAAGCTGGCAAACTGAAAATGATCTACTTTTGATTTTGACAAAGGTGTAGGTGTCCGAGATACTGACAGGGCGATGAATTAATGGGCAGGAGTAAAAGTGAAAATTATCACTTGGAACTGCAACGGCGCACTTAGGAAAAAGTATGAAGCCCTTGAAGGGCTTGGTGCTGGTTTGCTAGTTATTGGGGAATGTGAGGATCCATAGCAATCCGTCAACAATTATGCCGAATGGGCTGCCAACCATCTTTGGATTGGTAGAAACAAAAACAAGGGGATTGTTGTCTTTGCAAAAAAACGGTACATCTTTAGAAATGCTGGACTGGCCTGATGACAATCTTTGGGAGTTCTCCTCTGCTATAACTAGAAAAATATAAATATTGGTAGAATTATGGATATGAAAAGGTGTTCTTTGCTCTCAGCGCTAATATCTGTTTTTTTTCTTATTTATTATAAGGATTTTTTCTTTGGTCCAGCAATATTTGAGACAGGTGATTATGCAGCTAACTCACTTAAAATAATTAATGCAAAAAACTTTGAAGAAATTTACGGAAATTATTCACGATGGAATTTTAATCATCCTGGCCCAGCCTTTTTTTATATCTATGCATTGGGAGAGTTTCTTTTTCACGATACAATAAAAATATTTAATTCACCACATCAGTCTCATGTTTTCATGAACATGTTGGTTCAAAGCTTTTTCATAGGATCGGCATTGTCGATTTTGCACAGATTCAGTCGATCATGGTTGTTTATTAGCTTTCTCTTTATTTTTTTTGTAGCTCACTATTATCACGCATCTTTATCTATTATTGATATATGGCCACCAAATATTTTAACAGGGCCTTTAGTTGCTCTTGTTGTATATGCAACTGCACTCTCTATCGGTAATATTGCTTTATTGCCCCTCGTAACATTAAGTTCATGCCTACTGATACATAGTCATGTAGCGCAGCCATTATTTGTTTTCCCAATTTTTATAGTTTCAATAATTTTATTTATATTTAGGAGAAAAAAACTAGAAAATAAAAAATCCATAAAAAGTCCATTGCTTCTTTCGTTTTTTTTAATATTAATTTTCATAATTCCTTTTGTGATCGATTTACTAAAAGGATCTGAATCAAATATATCTTCAATATTTAGACATATAGAGACACATTCTGGGGAATCAAAATCATTTACCCAGTCCCTTGGATACCTTCTTTCATTCTTTTTTTATTCATTTAGTACTGGAAATGGTACCTTCATTGAATCAAAATTAAATATATTAAATTTTATTTCAGAAAACATTTTTTTGTTCTTAATTTGGTCTACAGCACTGTTGACATTTCTTTTTATTCTTCACAAAAATCTTTTGAAGAACTTGAAGATTGAACAATGGTATTTCTTTAAAAATTTCACCCTTTTTGTTTTTCTGTCGTTTTTTCTGACTATATTGTGGGGAATGATACAGGACGGTCAATTATATGCTTTTAATGCTTACTTTAATTATGGACTTATTTTCCTCTTAAGCACTCCGTTTTTTTTGATAATTTCAAAATATACTGAGAAAGTTTCTCCAAATGCTCCACGCATAGGTGTTGCTTTCTCGTTTTTATTGCTCACTTTTGTGGCTGTATATGTTCAGGCTCCCTCAACCGAATCTATCAATGAGTCCGACCTGTCAATTCCCCAAAAAGTTCATTATTTCCTAAGTCAAGCGCCTCAAAAACCTATCTTTTTACTTTTTGATAGTCGTGATTGGCCACAAGCTATTGGTATAGCTCTGGCTTTAAAACGTGAGGAAGTTCCATATTATGTCTTAGATAGATGGGGGTATCCCTTTGGCGTTGAAAATATTATTCCTGATAATGCGGATTATCATAAAATTGACGTTTGGTATGTGTCTCACGATACAAAAAATCAGATTCTGATCACGCCTTCAGTTATAGTTAACCACGATAAAAACAATATGATTCAGATTGTGCCTTCATTATAACAATTGAATAAAATTGGAAATCGATAAGACAACTAAATTGGAGGGAATAGTTATAGGAGATGTTTCTCTCCAAATTTCACAGCAGAATCATGGCAGGCTTTCGCGGGAAACCAACATCCAGCCAACCCCCAATCAACCCCAAAAGAAAACGCCTCCTCCGATGACTCGACAGAGGCGCTTCAATGTGGCGTCCGTGAGGGGGATTCGCCCACTACGTCACCCGCATCACGCGGGCTCCTGCGTCGGCTCCCCTCCGCTCGCTGACGCGGCCGTCCTGGCAGCTTTTCTGACATTCAGTCAGCGCTCGCTGCGCTTCGAATCCC
>NZ_JBXUCV010000006.1:0-158012 GCF_057178085.1 Pelovirga sp. C15f | reverse complement strand
GTGGCCTTTGAGCCGTGCCCGAAGGGCATCGGTCTCCAAAGGCTGGTTCGTCCGCCTGCGGACGGACTAGCCGAACGGCTCAAAGGCCACCCCGTTCATTCCGACCGCAGGTCGGGATGAACGCCGCACTTGAGCCGCCGCTTGGCCTGGAGCACAGCGGAAGGGCAAGCGGTCGAACTCAAAGTGCTTGTTGGGCCTCATTTATAAATACTCGCGAGAGAAACGAATGAGCTCGTCGATATATCCGATTCCAGTGTTCAAGCTCGGCACATACAGTGTTGGATGGGCGCATTGATTTCGAGTCGCCAAATGGCCTTGCAGGACCCTGAGGCGCGCTTTCCCGATATGCGCAACATCCTTAGCTACGTCTAAAATTTGAGCCTCCGCCACGTTCTCCTTCAGCTCGGCCAAGTCCTTGAACTTCCATGCCGTTCTCTTTGTTCGCATTTCAGCTTCCTTATTGGAATACAATGAGAACGAAAATATCTCAAAGAATCCGCACCACGCCATGACCATTCCAGCACGGATGCACCCTGTCTCCAGGCACCTAATGGATTCCTTGAAATATTCCTGAATGTCGATCGGGGCGCCCGATAGATGATTAAGGAGAGAGTTTAAATGGATGACACGCGACCGCGATGCCTCGTAGGCAGCAAGAATCTTGTGTGCCTCTTTCTCGGCGGCCTCCGCTCGCTTTCGCCAGACCTCTATTGGAAACACGTCGCTTAGCCCGGAAACAAATGGCGCCGCAGAGCCTTGAAGAGTTCGTCATATACTTCCGGTTTATCCGTCTCGGGAAGCTGGAGTTGTATGTTGATTGCTATTGTAGGGGAAGCGGGTGTCGAAGAAGGTGGCTGTACTAGCGGCGTGGGCGAACCCGCGCCTTCGGGGGCAGCTTCAGCGGCTCGTTCTTCAGCAGCAGCTTTTTCACCTCCTAGTTCAGCGTCTTCGGCTGCCGTAGTTTGAAGCGCAGGGCTTGCGACGCGTAACTTGCCGTTGCTTTCCTCAACCAATCCCGACAAGGTAAGCAAGTCAGTCACAGTCTTTGCTCCCGTTCTATTCGCTTTGGTGTTCTTTGCGCCCGAGGCGAAAAGTATATGTCCCATCACATCATCGGGCGTCATTCCTCCCTTTATTCGAATGGTCGAAATGACGTTTGATAGAAACTCGTTACCTCTAACAACCTCTCGCCAAGATGCAGAGATCTGTTCTTGAATATTGTGATCCAGCGCCCGCGCTAGTTTCTTGCCCGATTCTGTAATCTGCTTTTTTTTTCCGCCCGCAATAATGCCGACTTGAGACAAGAAAGGATTGTTGGGACTGATCGTCGTTCTCCCGATCGCCGTAAGCTTTGAGAGTGTGTCCAGGTCGACCTCTTTCCCCACATGGCCGTAACCCTTAATAATTTTTTCAAGCTCTCCGCGAGACGAAGAAGGTAAGCTTATTTCTTCAGCCATGGGTACTCCTCAATCGAGTTAGAATTATCAGAACAATTGCTCTTTTACGTGGCCCAACGGTCGTGATAAGCGGCGGCGACGCGAACTTGCGTGACCTACCACAATTTTATATTTTGCTTTTCGTGAACAACACCAGCATATTCCGTCCGCTTGATTATCTGGTTGGGCATTTATTCATTCAATAAACTATTGATCAAATCGTCTGCACCTGAAACTTTAAACTTAATTACATTCAGTAAATCTTTTAATATTTCTTCTCTCGGGAAAGTCCACAAGGAATTGCCAATATCGCTTACAAGTTCAAGAACTACCTCGCTATACCAGCGAGTTTCTGTAGATTTTGCATTTGTTAGAAATACATTTATCTTGGCAGACAAAGATGGCCCCTTGTACTTCCTTCGATATATTCTTAGTTTTTTGTTTTTGTATTCAGTTACAAATACTGAATTTATCACTTCTTCATTGTCTTGCCTTGGGACTTCACCAAAATCAACCGAGTGCCAAATTAGTTTATTTTCTCTTGTTAGAGATATAATCTTTGCAATAGCTTCAATGTTTTTATCTTTATTCTCTTCCATTATCTACATCTCCCATCTAGCGTCTTCATATAAGCTGCTGCATTCTTTAGTTATTTTATAGAGTGAAACATATATTGTTTCCAGCACTTCTTTTTCTGTTTTACGTGAATTTCCGTTTGAAAGTGGATTAAAATCAATTATTAATTGAATAATAGGATGTCGATTTGTATTAACTTGATTAATGTCTTTGATTAGTGTTTTTACTTGTTTTTTTAGTGGTCCATCTATTTTTTTGGCTAAAGACTTAAGGTCAATTTCAGCAGTTGCTAGTATTTCAAATGTCCTTGTAGTGTAACCGCCGAAACCATTCAAATGGTCCGAAATAGATGATGCTATATCTGAAAGGTTTTCATTTAATTGTGGTACACGTGCTGTGAAAATGTAAAATTTTTTCATTTTCTTAACAGTCAATAATACAAATATTGACAATATGAAGCCGGCAATTGATCCAATTGACCCCGCCGCCGAAATATAATCACCATTTAAGATTTTCAAGATTTCATTTACGTTCATATTGATTTCTTTTTTCTATTAAGAAGCCCAACAATAAATAGACGGTCTTTATAAAACTGTAAACACAGAAAGTCAGAGCTATATAAAATTCTCGACCGAATTATCGATGAATCAAAATTTCACCCATACTTCAAGATTTTACAATTACATTGACCTTTTCACTTTCCGGTATATACAGATCAGCATAAACCGGTTCAGATACTATCCATCGGACTTTTCACTCCCTTTCCGCTTTTGTTGAAAACATGCGTGTAAATCATGGTCGTACTCACATCCTTATGTCCCAAAATAACTACCAAAAAAAACGCCACCGACCGGCATAATGCCGACGCGGTGGCGTTTGATATTCAGTGTGGTGTTTTCCTCATCCTCAGCCCCCCTGAAAATGTAACTTTGTCTAGATACCTCATTGGCAAGGAGTTGTCAATTTTTGCCGTCGTTGACCCTCTTTCCCATTGTGACGCAGCGACAATTTATCTGCTGGTGTAAAAGAAACCGTCACGATACCCCCGGTCCGGGCCTTTACCACCGAACGTACGCGCGGAATCCCCTGGCGAGCGCAAGCGAGAGGGGGCGCCTGTTGCCTTCCGTGAGAAGGGGCAGCGACCTGCCAATATCAGCTAGCGATGAGAAAAGCACCGCCCTGTGCGCACCACAAGTCGCCCCACGCCAGTGGAAAGCTCTTTTTGCTGACTTTGTGGAGCGCTTGCCAAAAAGTCAGGCGGCGGGCGGGGCCGCGATCCCGCGACCTTGATGCTGATTTGGATTGGTCAGGACAGTTTCCCCCAATAAGTTTAAGACCGGCGGTTCGCGCACCGCCGAGCGCCGTCCTTTTGATAGGCGTCAAAAGGATGCAAAAACGCCTCCACTGGCGTGGGGCGACGTGAGATAAACGGTTATGGCGTTGCGATCTGGTTGAAATCTACGGAACGGTGATGGCCAGCAAATGAAGGTTTTCAACCTGGCCGCCCTGCGCGCAAGCGCTGAGGGGCTTATGACGGTTGGCCGCTGCGATGATTTATTTGCTGGTGTAAAAGTAACCGTCACGGTACCCCAGATCCGGGCCTTTACCGCCGAACGTACGCGCCGAATCCCTTGGCGAGCGTAAGCGAGAGGGGGGGCCTGTTGCCTTCCGTGAGAAGGGGCAGCGACCTGCCAATATCAGCTAGCGATGAGAAAAGCACCGCCCTGTGCGCACCACAAGTCGCCCCACGCCAGTGGAAAGCTCTTTTTGCTGACTTTTTGGAGCGCTTGCCAAAAAGTCAGGCGGCGAGCGGGGCCGCGACCTCGCGACCTTGACCTTAATATTGATCTTTAACAATCGGGCGACGCATGCGTTGCCCCTACAAAAATCACTTCAAAACACGCCTGCGCAGCATCAGGCACTCCTGTCCTTGCCCTTGCCTCGCCTCGGCGGGAAACGCCACCAGGCCCAACCCACCAACAACGCAAAGCCGCTGTAAACCACGGCAAAAACCCACATCGGCGCATCAACGTAGAGGATGCGCTGGACCCAGTGCTCGATAAAGCTCCGCTCGTAGCCGCCTTGGCCCGCCTGCTCCCGCAGGAAGGTCTCGAGTTTTGTCAGGGAGCAGTAGCGCCCCAACCAGGCCTGCAACACAACAATGACAATCGTCACCAGATGAGCCAGCCGCCACCACAGGCTGTTGACCCAGCGCCAGCCGCTCCGGTTGCCGATAAGAATGGCCGGAAGACCCAGCACCACGAAGATGACGATGCCAAAATGGATGAGCAGGACGGTGTCTGCGAGTGCCTGATAGGGCAAGGGTGCTTCTCCCTGCAATGAACAGCTCACGATAAACGGCGTTGGCCTGCATGTCAGGCCCCAACCCGGGAGACGTTGATGCTGATGGCAACTATTTGATCACCAATTACCATGACGGCGGCAGAAAGACTGGTGCAGCCACGCCAGACATCAGAAAAATGCAGCAACCAGGAATGTCGCTTGATCACCAGGCCCTGGCATAAGGTTTCGCATGACCAGCCGGTGGTGCGGTTGTTATATGTTGATATGACTTTTTGATTCTATGGATTTAATGGCTTTTTCCAACAATATATTAAATTCTTCGGGCTTTTCCAGCATGGGAAAGTGACCTGTATCTTCAATATAAAACAGCTGATAGTTTTGTATATGCTTTCTGTTTTCTTCCGCTGCTGTCGGCCATAATCTGGCGTTTATTGAGACAACAGGGATAGTGATGTCCTTAAAGACAATAGCGGCCTCTCCGGTTACATACTGCCCCAGGTAGTTGCGAAAGGCACTTAATGCAATGTCCTTGGGGGCAGAAGACATATCTTCTTTTACCCAATTCATCAATTGTTGATCTGTTCCTGCAGGGAACATGGTTGCAACAAAATTCTGCGTGGCGCTTTTGAAATCAGCTTCAAAGGGTTTTGCCATTTCGTCAATGACCCTTTGAGGAGTGAGCTCGGCAACGTTTTGCAGGGTATCAACGCCTACAATCCCAACGACGCTATCTGGCATCAAGCCAGCCGCTTCAGCAATGACACCGCCTCCCATTGAATGTCCGATTAAAATAGCTCTATCAATATTTTCCCTGTCCATAACGGCTTTCATATCCCTGGCGAATGACAGCATGGTAAAATCGGATCTGTCTAATGAAGAATGGCCGTGGCCGGCCAAATCAACGGTGATCACTTGATATTCTTTTGCGAATACAGGAATCTGTTTGTGCCAGTAACGCCCATCACAATTCCAACCGTGAATAAAGATCAGCGCAGTCTTTCCTTTGCCGGCCACATCATAGGCGATCCATTCTGCATCAAAAGACAATGCGACGTCATGCCTGAGATGCAGCTGGCTGCTCGTGCATCCTGTTAACAGGAGGAAAGGAATTAATATAAATAATATCTGTTGTTTCATGTATGTTCCTTGGTTTTTATATAACGCCGCATTCAGTGGCTTGTCAGCTGCAATGCTGCGCTAGGGAAGACCATGTGTACAGAGCGGGATTGCCTGACTGATAACTACTTGCGTCAAGATAAGACGCTTTCCAGACTTGTCTAACTCATCCCAGTGATCTACTGGTAGTAGCTCAACAGTGGAAGGGTCTAGCTTTTCCGGATCACCTATCCTTGAGGCATTAACTATTGCTTCTTTTACCAGGCAATCTGTGACCTTGTCTCCTAATGACTCCATTTCAGAGGCAAAAGTTTGAATTTCTTCATTGGTCAAAGGGCCACGGCTCACCTTAATTTGAAACAGATCTTCTAACGAAAAATCACATGCGCTACATAGCAATATGACTAGACCCACACAAATTAACTTAGCTCTAAACTTCAAACGCTAATCTCCTCCCCTGTTCTTGCAAAACAACTACAATAAAAAACGCCACCAACCGGCACGATGCCGATAAGAATGGCCGGAAGCCCAAGCACCACGAAGCTGACGATGCCAAAAGGGATGATCAGGACGGTGTCTGCGAGTACTTGATAGGGCAAGGGTGTTCTCCCTGCGACGACTAACGTCGCGCCATGACGGCCGGTTTTGAGGCGCAGAAACAGAACATCACAATCCGCATTAGCTGAATATCGATTTTTATCCTAACCTTGCCCGTCCTTTTGCTGCTTTTTCTTCAACTTTTCAACATGAATGATCAACATATCGACCGTTTTTTTGAGCAATTCCAACTCTTCAACACCCAATTCGTCTAATTGCTCCAAATTATATTCTATTGTGTCGATTATCTTTTTCCCGGGTCGCTGAAAAGGACGCATAAAATATGTTGTGACTGTCGCCACGATGGTCCCAAAAAACAGCATGGAGCCAACGACTATCCAAATTCCACCAAATAATTGAGCCATACCGGACTTTGGTGCATCGGCGATTCCTGCTGTTGAAAAAGCGGCAACTCCCCAATATAGGGCGTTGCCGTAAGAATGGATCGCGCCATCTTCAATTGATCGTTCAGAAAAATAGATCAGCGCAGAAAAAAACAGCCACAACCCCACCATTAAAACGAGCATTTTTACAAATGGGGTATGGACCAAAATATCTTTGGTAAATCTTTTAATTCGTGTGTTGACCCTGGATTTATTCATGAACATGTCTTTTATTAGAACTGTTTCCCTTCCGGGTATTGACCTACTTGGAGTATACACCAAAAACAAGTCTTAACTTCGTTAATGGCGCTGGCACATTAGAATTTTTCCGCCAGGGCAGGAACAACTGAGATGTAAAAATAACCACTGTTTCAACCCGGGCCGAGCACTTATCACCGAATGTTCGACAAATATCCCATCACTCCGGCATCCATGCCAGACCCATCACGGTCACAGAAATGTCGGTCTTGCGCGGGCGGATGTGGGTGGTCTCAATCTGCACCTGATCGATATCAAACTCATCCTGAATGCGTTGCAGTTCCGTTTCCAGTTCCGCTTCAAGTGCTTGATAGCGACTTTCCACAGCGGCCAGGGACTCAGAGGCATCGTCGATGTCGCGCTTCTTAGCGGCGGTGCGGGCGCCGCCGCGCATGGTGGTGGTTGCCCGGCCCAGGGTCCCGGCGGATATGGCTTTACGTCCCAAAAGCGCCCCCAGCAAGGTGGCGCCGAAGGAAATCGCGGTAGTCATCTTCTGCTGGCCGTATTGGTCCTTCGACTTGTCAACCCGCACCTGCGCTTTACGTACCTGCTCCTGCAGGGTGGTTAAGCGTCTTGAATACCTTTTGCGCATCTTTTCTATCTGATCATCGCGCTTCTCGCGCAACACCAGGGCAATGCGGGCCCTGAAGTCACCTTCGCTCTCCTCCGACGTTGATGACAGTTTGACTTCGGGGCAGGTTTTCAGCTCCAGGGTGATTTCCTGGTAAATATGCGCCGGCAGCATCTTCCCCCAGATCTTGATCTGGTTTGGCCGCACACTGGCGTCGGGCACTGCGGTAAACTCTGCCCCGGCGAGGGGTTGGCGATCAAAAGCCGCCAGTTCGGTCAGCGATTGATCAGCCTGGTTCCAGGCGAATTCTTCGCTGTGTTCAACGGTCGGATGCATGAGTTGCAGCGTCTGCCAGCAATCGATTCCGGATCTGGCATTGACAAAATGCAGGCGCGCCTCAGCAAAGATAAGCGGTCGGTAATGGATCGTTGAAGCTCCCGGATGACGCGGGCGCAGGAAAACTTCTTCCACCCCGGGTGGCAACCTGGTACCTGACGTGAGCATTGCTGACAGGGCCGTATCCATCTCTGCCGGCGCAGAATTCATGCTGTCCGTCGTCGTGCGATTGGCGGTATCCCTGAACACCGCCGGCTTGCTAGCGGGAAGGGGGGACGGGGTCGCAGAT
This sequence comes from Pelovirga sp. C15f, assembly GCF_057178085.1. Taxonomy (NCBI): domain Bacteria; kingdom Pseudomonadati; phylum Thermodesulfobacteriota; class Desulfuromonadia; order Geobacterales; family Geobacteraceae; genus Pelovirga; species Pelovirga sp. C15f. Next base: position 150,146 of record NZ_JBXUCV010000006.1, on the reverse strand, counting down.
CCGGTCAACAGCTTGATCTGGCTCATGGCCAGGGGACCGCGCAAAAAAGACATGGCCCAGCGTGACTGGAACAAGAGGGGATGACCCCGATGCACATTGTGCATCAGGAAAACCCGCTTGCCCAGACCGGAAAGCAGCTGATCAATTTCGGCGCGCGCGAATCCTGCGCCGGCCCCCTGGGTAGCGCTTTCCAGGCCATCCAGCACGCGGGCTTTATCGCGATCGGTTTGCAATCGCCCAATCAACCAGGTGCCGGTGTTGGCAAGCCCCTTGTAATCAAGATCGACCGGGTTCTGGGTTGCCAGCACCACGCCCAGCCCATAGGCCCGTGCCTGCTTAAGCAAAGTCAGCATCGGTTGCTTTGAGGGGGGATTCGCCGTCGGCGGAAAAAATCCGAAGATCTCATCCATGTAAAGAATGGCGCGCAAGCTGGACGTACCCGACTGTTGACGCATCCAGGCCAACACCGCGTTGAGCAGGATAGTAACGAAAAACATACGCTCAGTGTCCGCCAGGTGGGCGATGGAAAGAACAGCAACGCGGGGCTTGCCCTCTGAGGTATAAAGCAAACGCTGAATATCAAGGGGTTCTCCTTGCGCCCATACGGAGAAACCGGGTGACGCGATCAGATTGTTCAATGCCAGCGCCAGCGCCATCCGCTCGCTGGCAGGATAATAGGAGTCAAGATCAAAGACCCCCACCTTGCTGAAAGGGGGTTTTTGAACCTCATGGATCAACGTGGGAATATCCAGATCCTGGCCGAGACGCCAGTGGTGCTCCAGGATGGTCGACAGCAGGATATGTTCGCGACTGCGGATCGGATCACCGTTGATACCGGCAAGGGCCAGCAATCCGGAGACGGCCGCCAGCACGTAATCACGGAAAAGGGTGGTATCTGCAACGGTTTCGGCAGTCGGCGCGGCAAAGGAGCGCAGTATGCTTATGGGCTTCCCACCCTCGCTACCGGGGGTATAGATGCAAAATTCGGCGGCGGATTTGAGCCGGGCGATGCGTTCCACCGGCTGATGCCAGGCGGCCAGACCGGCTTTCCAGTTCTGCGCTGTCTGCTCCGACAGTTGGGTCATGGTCATGCCCTTGCGGGCGGCGTCCTGGGGTTCAATCCAGGGCGCAAAATCTGCTGCGGCGAGATCAGGAAAACTGAGCAGAAGATTGCCCATATCCCCTTTCGGGTCGATCACGATGGCTGGGATGCCGTCGATGGCCGCTTCTTCCAGCAGGCTGACACAGAGGCCGGTCTTGCCACTCCCGGTCATGCCGACGCATACGGCGTGGGTAGTCAGGTCCTTGGCATCGTACAACAGGAGATCATCAAGGGTCTTACCCTGCTGTGCATCAAACAACCGACCCAGGTAAAATGAGCCCAGCTTTTCATAATCGTGCATCATGGCCTAACCTCCCTGTTGATAAGCCGCCCCACGGGACATAGCAGAACTCAGGATACAGAAGGAAATCAAGGGCTGCGTGCGCGAGCCGGTTGGATGAGCTGACTATCCGATTTTTGATACCTCGTATCCTCGGACAGTATAAACCGCTTCACAGGCCATTCATTGTTTTTTTGTGCAACCGGCAACGAAAAAGGGTCGCCAAAACTTCCGGCGACCCTTTTTTGTACGTCATATAGATTCTTTGATCAACTTACACCGCGATTAAAACCCCAGACGAATGATCACACTGGGCACTCCGATGATAACCGAATTTTTAGGATACTGGGCATGATGCCTTACTACTTTTTTCGGCTGGTGACGATGTGAATAATACTTTTTATAGTAACCATAGGCCGGCGCATGACGGGGTGGCCGGTGATAGTTTCTGGGCTGCCGGTCATCCCACCGGTCTGAGCGCTCATAACGATGGTCACGGTGCTGGCTGGTTTGGTAGATGACCACCTTTTCCCTGGTCACAACCTTCTGACCGCCACCATGTCCATCACCTCGTGCAGCCGATGCCAGCGCCGGGGTTACCAGGAACAAACTTACTGCCAATAACAATACCAGAGTCCTTTTCATATTTGCCTCCTTGGTCTCAAGGCTGCGAAGGTGATCTTTGGCCCGGTGACTGCTGCCTTCACCTTGCCCACCTTGCTGCGTGATGATTTCAGTTATAGCCGACTAAAATCTTCTACGCATTGGACATCGACCGGAATACCTCTGGATGTCGGGTTACATTTATTTGATTTCAGTATGTTACAAGCTGGTTCCGGAGAAAGATAAAGCACTAAAAATCATCGAATCAGCGCTTTTTCTGAGCCCTTGCACCTGGCTGGCGCTTTTCAGGTACAGATCACCTGACGTTTCCGCCCACAAACTTCCGTGAGTGAGCTGTAGCATTAAACACTGTGGCGATTAGCACTCAAGCCAATTGAAACAGCCACATCAGGCCGACCGCAACCGCGACCGCCGGCAGGAGATTGCCTACCGGCAAGCGTTTTAAGCCGATCAGATCCAGGGCGATAGCAGTGATCAGCAGGCCACCAACAGCGTTCATTTCGACAATGACCGCCGGGGTCAGGAGCGCACGGCTCATCTCCGCTGCGAGGGTAATGGCGCCCTGATAAAAGAACAGAGGAATGATAGAGAAAATGACACCGATTCCGAGGGTCGATGCCAGGGCGATGGAAGCAACACCATCCAGAAAGGCTTTGGCATAGAGGATGGTCGGTTCCTCCCCCATGCCATCCTGCAACGCACCCATGATCGCCATGGCGCCGACGCAGTAAAGCAAACTGGCAGTGACAAATCCCTCGGCGACCTTGCCCATCCCGGAAAAGCGCTGTTGCAAATGCAGACCAAAGGATTCCAGGCGTTTTTCGATGGCCAGAAGTTCGCCAATCAGACCGCCGGCAATCAGGCTGCCGATGACAATCATGATCTGTTGGCTCTGCAAAGCCAGTTGCAGCCCGATTAACAGTACCGCCAGACCCAGACCCGCCATCAGGGTGTTTCTGATCCTGGCGGATAGATATCGCCCCGCCCACCGACCGATCAGGGAGCCGATAACGATAGCGCTGATATTTACAAGGGTTCCCTGCAGTATCATGAAGATATCCGGACCGTTCGGGTTGTACCTGAAGAGGCGTAGCACTCAACAAGCTCATTTTGCTGACGGGTTGAGGGTGCCACCATATCCCAAAAAAACTCAAAGGGAAACACGCAATATCAACGACACTAAACACCGTCACAGGCAGTCAAAAAGGCCTGAGTGCCTGTGGTCGCCTGAGTCAGTTAGCGTCCTTTCGTAGCCGCCGGGAACAGTTCCAGTAATCTTCCACGGCGATAATCAAAAATATCCCTTAGCATCTGCCCTACCTTCAGCGCGTGGACCATATCACCCACCGGCCCAAAGGGAAGTGCGTAGGTCACATGATCAATCATTTTTGTCTTGTTGGCACCCAGGCTTTCAACCTGGTGATAATGATACCACAGGCGGTAAGGGCCAAGACGCTGTTCATCGACAAAGGAAATCCCTTCACGTATATGTTTGATCTCCGTTAACCAGCGATGGGTACCGAACCAGGGAATGCGGATCCGGTACAAGATTGTCAGTCCGTTGTACATCCGTTCCGGCAATTCACTGACAATCCGGAAATCCAGATCGGGCGGGGTCAGCTGGTTAAGATTTTCAGGTGTTGCTATGAAATCCCACAGGGTCTCACAGGGAACATCAAGGAGTATTTCACGGTGAAGTTCATGCATGTCAAAGCCTCTTCAGGTTGAGGGAACAACCGATTGCCGACAAAAGTTTGTCTTCTTGTCATTTTTTTAAGTCAGGACGTCAAAAGACCACTGGTCACGCCGGATCTTTACTGATCTGTCTGCCCAGAGCCATGGCACTGGCCCAGGCATCCTCCACTGTGCGGCCGATACACCAGTCAGCACATATACCTATTTGCAAACCCTGACTCCACAAAAAGTCTTTTCCCAGAGGAGTCTTGGTAAAGGCATAGCGCCAACGGTGGGCAAATAACAACTGCGGGGGCGTTGCTGGAGAAAGACCCTGGCTCAATAACGCACCCAGCTCGGCGCCGACGGTCTCCGGTGCATCTTCAAGGTGCTCCTGCGACCAGTCGGCAGTCGCCTGCAACAGGTAAATACCTGTATTGTTGCGCCCGGCCTTGGCGCTGTTTGCGACAATCCGGCGCAAACCCGGAACCGGATCAATCATGACTTCTGCGGGCTCGCTCAAGGGTGCAGACAACTGCACGGCCGCAACCCAGCAAGGTTCCATCTGCGCCTTTTTCACCTCGTCAGCCATCCCGGCAATGTCGCGCACCAGCGCATAGGTCTGGGGCGCAGGTGCGGTGATGACCACCAGATCCCAGTGACCCAGCAGGGACTCCCCATCATTATAGAGCAACCAGTTGCTGCCCTCACGTTCCAGTCTGGCAATCCGGGTAGAGGGCTGGAAGGGGATCTCGCCGAGCAATGAGCGGGTGATGCTGCTGTTACGCGGGATTCCAATATAACCCGGCAATTCGTCCTGCTTCGGTACTCCACTCACCTGTGCCCGCCAAATCTGCCATACCCCGGGCGCAAGATGACGTTGCAGATAACCGGCAAAGGCACTTGACTGGGCGGCAAAATAGGGAGCGCCATGATCGATCCAGCCGCCCTGCCAGGAGCGACTCGACATGCGCCCACCGGTGCCCTTGCTCTTATCGAAGAGGGTAACGGCCTTGCCCTGTTCCCGTAACTGCCGGGCAATGGTTACCCCCGCCATCCCGGCGCCGATCACTGCTGCTCTCATCCTTGACTCCTGTCTATATCGGGGAATTCTATCTGCTGAAGGCACTCAGCCCTTACGGCTTCAAGTACGGCAATGGTTGCTTCGAGCCGGGCATCACCAATCTCGCCGCGCCCGGTCCAGTCGTTCCCCTGACGCACGTATAAACTGCGCAACTCGCGCTCCAGTTGTTCAAGCAATGATTCGGGAGCTTCGATCAGTTGCTCGGCAAAAAAACCGGGTAAGTTTTCCAGGATGGTCTCTTTGTGGGTATCAACATAGGTCATATTCATTATCTTTCTCTCCGTCATTGTTTGTCACGCAGCATCCAGGCGGCCAGCGCCAGACTGATCATCGACAATACGGTGCCGGGTCGGCTCAGCCATTGCTGAAAATAGAATGCCAGCGCCAGAAAAAAAATCATCAGGCCAAGGCGGCGCAACTGTTTGCCCATCTTTTTAACCAGATAATCCCGGTCGGGCCGCGCCATCCGCACCGTCAGGTCGCCCTGCTGTGCCTGTTCGATAACGGTTCGTGCCTGGGAAAGCGTCAGGGGTAACTGCACCAGCTCGCGCTTGAGCCGCTCTGCGACACCACGATCCTCGCCTAATGCGCGGGGCAGATTGTCTTTAAGGATCGGCAAAATATCCTTGATCCCGTTGAAGTTGTTGACATATTGGGTACCCAGTCCTTCAATCAGGGAGCTGACCCGCATCACATAGATGACATCCTGGGGCAGCTTGAAGGGCTGGTCCTGCAACAACTCCAGCACCCCGAACGCCAGGCCCTGCATACTCGCTGCGTCAAGATGATCGCTGTCAAAAATAGCGAACAGGTTTTCGGCAATCCGGCTTAAGTCACTACCGTCAGCCTCTTCGGTTAACATCCCCATGCGCCGCGTCGCGCCAACCAGCAGCGGATAATCACGCTCGTAAGCGGCTTTGACCGCATAGATCATCGCCTGGCGCATTTCCTGCGGGATTCTGCTGACCATGCCGAAATCAAGGAGAATGAGCTGCCCTTGTTCGGTTACCAGCAGATTGCCGGGGTGCGGATCAGCATGGAAAAACCCCTTGACCAGCATCTGTTCGGTATAAAACAGTACCAGGGTTGCCATCAGAGCAGAAAAATCAACCCCCCAGGCCTCGATCTGACGAACATCATCAATGCGCGCACCCTCTTCAAAACTCATGACCAGGGCATCATCGCTGGACAGGGCTTTAACCGGAACTGGAAAACGCACCCCGACAGTGCTGTAGGTCTGGCTGAAGAGCTCAAGATTGGCCAATTCCTGGGTCATGCTGACTTCCTGGCGGATCACCCTGGTAAACGCCGCCAGCACTGATTCGATGGAATGCCGGGTCTGATCGCTAAACAATGGACGAAACAGGCGTAAAAACAGGTTAAGCAGAATAATATCAACCCGTACCTGGACGCGGATATTCCAGCGCAACAGCTTGACCGCCACCTCCTGACCACCATCACGCAGACGGGCACGATGAACCTGACCGATAGAGGCGCTGGCGAGGGGCTGCTGATCAAAATACGCAAACACGTCCGGGTCACTAAAAGCGCGCCGGAAGACCCGCGAACGGTCAGCAGCTGACATCGCCGGCATACGGTCATGCAACTGCCGCAATGCGACGAGATAGTCCTCATCAAAAAAATCCGCCCTGGTTGCCAGCACCTGAGCCAGCTTGACAAAACTGGCGCCAAGCATGCGGACAGTATCAACAAGTTCATCGGGAGCTAACGGCCGCCACCACCACCAGCGTGAACGCCGCCGGAACAGCAGAAAAACCGTCATCAGAAAACTGAAAACGGCATAGCTGCGCCCCGGTCGGCAAAGATGCAAAATGAGTCTGAAGCTGTTCACTTAGCTTTTAAGATCCTTTTTGAGCGCCTCCAGATCCGCCTTGGTCGCCAGACCGAGTTCGTTGATCACCTCGGTAATCTGCTCGCGCAAAAGATCTTTTACATGATCTTTTTCCTGCGCTCCCCGTTGACTGAGCTCATCGAGAAATTCCCGTGCATTGGCTTCTGCTTCGCTCTGCCACTTTTTGACTTCCTCACTGTTATTTTCCAGCTTATCCTTCACCGACAGGGCTCCCCCCAAGGCAATATAAAAAAGCTGCTCCAGTTTCTTGTCCATAAATAACTCCTTTTACTTGATACCGGGTTTCCAAAAATTTATTTTTAGTATAGTATTCCAATAAATACCCTATTGTCTAGGACAAAACCATGATCACCATCCAGCAGCTGAGCCAGGAACTTGGCATTGGCGTAGACACCCTGCGGGTGTGGGAGCGCCGCTTTGGCTTTCCCGCCCCTGAACGCAACGCGCGCGGACACCGCCTTTATCCGCCGGCACAGATTGATGATTTGCGTATCGTCAAAAAGCTCCAGAATCTGGGTCATCGTCCCAAACAACTGTTTGCTTTGACACCAGCGCAGCGCAAAGCATTACTAGGACAGCAACAGCCTGACGAACGTCATCAGAACCTGCAACATCTGGTTACAAACGTTGCAGCGGCAGAGGTTGAAAGGGAACTGCGTACCCAGTTGCACCAGCGGGGAGCCAAGGCTTTTATCCTGGAGTTTGCGGTTCCTTTGCTGGAAGTGATGGATCGCGGCTGGCTGACCGGCGAGCTGAGTATTGCCCGCGAGCATCTGCTCTCAGATTGCCTGGCAACCCTCCTGAAGGAACAGCTGGTTCCCCGAGCGAATGGTCCGAGGATCGTCTTTATGACGTTGAGCGGCGAACGCCACAAGCTGGGCCTGCTGTTATCTGCGGTTTTGTTTCACCAGCAGGGGTGCGACTGCCATCTGGTCATGGAGGAGCTGCCGGTGGCGGAAGTAACGTCTATGGTGGATTTTTTTGCTGCGGATGCCGTTGCCCTGTCATTCAGTATTCAGATCACTCCACGACAGGCAAAGCAGGATCTGGCATGGTTACGTAAAAACTTGCCGAACCATATCAATATCATCGCCGGCGGGTTTGCCTTGCGTAACGGGCTGCACCTGCCGGGGATCAGTGTGTGTACCGACCTGGGCCAGATCAGCAGCCTGTGTGCCCGCGAATTCCCCGATCTCAATCCAGAAAAACCGCCGGGCTGAACGGTTTGCCTTGGGTTGAAACCGCAGAAACGGTTGCCTAATACTGGTACGCGCGGCGCATGCGCAATTCCAACCGCCCTGCCAGGGTTGAACAGCTATAGGTCAAAAGAAAATAGAGAGCGGTTACGGTCAACCACACCTCAAAGGTCAAATAAGTGGCGGCCATCAGTTCCAGTCCCTGGAAGGTCAGTTCCTGAACCGAAATCACTGCAACAATGGCTGAGTCCTTGATGGTCGAAATCGCCTGCCCGGTCAATGGGGGGATCATCCGTTGCAGTGCCTGGGGCAGAATCACCCGGCGCAGGATCTGCCAGTGACGCATTCCCAGAGCGCGGGCGGCCTCCCACTGACCCTCTTCGATACTGTTAATCCCGGCGCGGACAATTTCCGCTACATAAGCACCCTCGAACAGGGCCAGGGTAAAAGCGGCGGCGACAAAAGTTTCGATCTGGTCGATGGGAGCAACCAGCACCGGCACCAGGGTCTGCACCCAGTCGGGGGCGGCGTACAAACGTGCACCGATCTCAAGTTGCGGCAGAATCTGGTCGCTGATAAAAAAAAAGAAAATAAATATCAGCACCAGTGGTGGCAGATTGCGCAGCAGGGTGACATAGGTACCCCCCAGCAAACGGTTAAACAGGTGCGGGCTGATGCGCAACAGACCGGCAATAACCCCGAAGGGCAGCGCCAGCAGCAGGCTCCAGAAACTCAGACGGATGGTTGTCAGCAGACCGAGCAGGAGCATGTTGGGTACCCACCCGCCTTCGCTATCGCGGCGCAGCAGATACTGCGGGATGACCTGCCAGTTCCAACGATACTCGAGGCCAATACTGACCCGGTAGCCGAGATAGGTAATCAGGGTCAGCAGTGCCAGGAGCAACAGGGTATCAAGCCACCCCCAGCGCGGGGAATGTCGCAAAAAATCCTCCTATGAACAGGCCTTTTGATGCTCAAGCCGGATTGACCTGCAATCTATTCGATCTGATCACGCCAGTCTTCAGTAGTAAACCAGTAGTTATAGCGGTCCTCCAGCCAGCCGTCGGCAAAGCGCAGGCGAATCCAGTTGTTGAGAAAGTTAAGAAAATCAGGGTCTCCTTTGCGAACCGCAAAACCGATGGGTTCACGGGTAAAGGTTTTGCCGGCCAACGGCAGATAAAGCCGTTCCGGGTAACGCAAGGCCTGAAACTCCGGGAACGGCTGCGAAGCAACCATGGCGGCGGCCCGGTTGTTGAGAAGCTCCTGCAACGCCTGCCCTTCGTCATCGAACAGTCGCAGTTGCGCCTGGGGCAGGTAGCGCTCGGCGGCAGCGGCGGCGGTGGTACCGATGCGGGCGACGATCTCGACATCCGGTGAATTAAATTCTGCAATGCTGCTGCGTTCACCTGCCAAACGCCGATTAGCCAGGATCGACATGCCGGAATATTCGTAGGGATCACTGAAATTGACCTTGAGATTACGCGCCGGAGTGATCCCCATACCCCCGATGATGATATCGAACTTGCCGGTCAAAAGGGCTGGAATGATTCCCGACCAGCGGGTTGGCACCAGCTCCAGTTCAACCTCCATGTCCTGCGCAAGTTGTCTCGCCACCTCGATTTCGAAACCGGTAAAGCCGCCGGTCTTGTCCTTCATGGCCCAGGGCACAAAGGTCGAAAAGCCAACGCGCAGGCGGTTGTTTTGGATCACTTGCTCGAGGGTGCTCTCTTGAATCAATTGCTGCCGGGAATTGTTGGCCGATAAGGGAGCAGCGCAGAAAAGAACCAGCGATAGCAGCAGGATCAATCGGGTTTTCATTTTTTTTCTCCTTGAAAACGAGTGGTCAACGGGAAGGAAAAAACTTATTTTCCAGATATCTTACCAGAAGAGTCAGTATCAGGGTAACGCTAAGATAGATGGCGGCGACAACAAACCAGATTTCAAAGCTTAAAAAGGTTTCGGCGATGATCTGCTGGCCGCGCATGGTCAGGTCATAAATAGCAATGGTCGATACCAGGGCTGAATCTTTAACCAGGGAGATTCCTTGACTGGTCAGGGGTGGAATCATCTGGCGCAGGGCCTGGGGAAGGATAACGTGGCGATAGCACTGGGCTCTGTTCATCCCCAGGGAGGAAGATGCCTCCCACTGGCCGGAAGGGATAGCAAGGATGCCGGCACGGATAATTTCCGACGCATAAGCTCCCTCAAACAAGCTCAAGGCCAGGACGGCAGCAGCAAAACGTCCCATGTCAAAAATTGGTGCAAAAACAAAATAGATGACAAAAATCTGGATCAGTAGCGGGGTGTTACGAATCAGTTCCAGATAGACTTTTGCAAGACCGGTTGCCATCAGGCTGCTGGACAGGCGCATCAGCGCCACCACCAGGCCGATAACGAGGGACAATCCGAGACTGATCACGACAATTTCGAGGGTGACCCACAATCCCTGAAACAAGAGTCCGAAGCGCCAGCCGTCGGCGGTGGTTTCGATCAGGTAGCGGGTTACCCGCTGCCATTGCCAGTTGTAGCCGAGCCCCTCGGCACCACTCAGCAGCAGATAACAGCTCCCCGCAACCAGCAACATAAAAGCACTGACCTGCAGCAGATCAGCGATCTTTTTATTTAATCTAAAAGATGAAGAAGAGATGGCTAACCTCTTTCATATCAGTTTATCTTTGGGATTGTTTTTGAACATATCGCTGATGATATTCCTCCGCCCGCCAGAAGGTCGACGCCGGGACAATCGCGGTGACGACAGGATCATCATAATGCCCGGAGGCGTCAATCACCGCTACCAGTTCCGTGGCGAGTCGACGTTGTTCTTCATTGTAATAAAATACAGCAGAGCGATACTGGCTGCCGATGTCCCACCCCTGGCGATTGAGGCTGGTGGGATTGTGAAGGGTAAAAAAGCGCTCGAGCAATTGCTGATAGCTCACGCGGGCCGGATCATACTTCAGATCCACCACCTCGGCGTGGCCGCTTTCGCCACTGCAGACCTGCTGATAGGTGGGATGTTCGACATCACCCCCCATGTAACCGACCGCGGTATGAACAACACCATCAAGAACCCGTAACTTTTCTTCTACGCCCCAAAAACATCCTGCAGCAAAGGTAGCCCTGTTCATGATTTCACCTTTTTCAAAAACAACTGGAACTAGAGCCCGGACCGCTATAAGGTCAACAGGGCGAGTAGATTAATGCACCCGATCAAGAATCCCAAAAAGGCCCCGAACAGATTGATGTACTTGAACTGTTCCTTCATCACTCCCATAAGCAGATCCTCGACCTGGAGCAGATCAAGGCGATTGACCTTGTCTTCAACCATGCGCCGGACATTGAGGGTTTCGACCAGACGCGGGGCCTCCTGTTTCAGCATATCCTCCACCAGCCGGCAGACGGAAATGTCAATTTCACGGCGCAGATCCTGGGGCAGTCGCTCTGAGATTACGCCAAGGGGTTTCTGATAAATCCATACCTGTGTCTGTTCACTGATAAGTTCCTTCACCACCCGCTGCATCTGCTCTGAGCGCAGGGTTTCAACAAGATTCTCAGCAATCCGGTCAACCCCGCGCCTGATCCCGTCATCCGGCAGCAGCGCTGTCAGCAGTTGGTTAAAGGGGCGGTGCTTGATGCGATCCACGGCACTTTCTGTCAACACCAGGGCCGTATCAATGGTGGCACGTGACTGCAGACGATTCACCACCTGTTCACGGATAAATGCCTGGGTTCCCTCTATTTTTTGTGGGGAAAGATTTTCGGTAAAGCTTGCTACGGGACGATCAAGCAGCTGATCAATGCGCTGGCGCAGCAGGGTCGCCATCTGTTCGCGGGTACGTGGCTGGTGCAACCAGACAGCTATTTCATCACCGGCACGATCAAGAAATTCGGGGATCATGGCATAGAGCTTTTTCAGATCGATAAAACCGCTCAGCAGTCCGGCGAGCCCGCCCAGGGAATCAAGAAAACCGTCAATGGCCTTCTTCCCTTTTTTCACTAACTGGGCGCGAAAGACCGGATCCTGGAGCATCTCGCCAAACTTTTCAATCAGCGGTGGCAGCTCTTTTTCCAGTTGGGTCAGCAGGACCTCGACCAGTTCCGCCGGCAGATGATCCCGCAGCGGACGCTTGCTGGACAGCAACTGCTTGACCTTGCGATCAACGGCACCACCGACCAGGGCTGAGGTTGCCGGCGATTGAAACAGACGGGTATAGCGATTATCGAGATGGGTCTGCCAGGCGCGGTTGCGCTCCGGCGTCAGCAGGCCGGCAAGATCGCGCTCCAGCCACTGGTCCCCCTGCTCGCGCAAAAAACTGCGCACCTGTTCAGCAAACTGGTCACTGGCAAAGTATTTTAAAAGTAACGCAGCGAACTTGTTCCGGGACAGCAAGACAATTTCATCGAAGCGTGGGCGAAAATGCTCCGGTATCAGACTTGCCAGGGAGCCGCTGGGACGATCCAGCAGGAGGCTGAGCTTCTGCGTTACTGTCATCCGCAGTTCCAGCTGAATCGATTCTTTTCCCAACGATCGCCCGACATCGTCTGCCGTCAACAGATGATCACCGACCATCTCGCCCATGCGGCGTGCCAATTCAGCGCGCTTGGCCGGAATAATGCCGGGTGTCAGGGGAACCCGCAACCCGAACAGTCGCCACGCTCGTAACGGACGAAAGAGCATACGGATAGCGATGTAGTTGGTGACATAACCGATCAGCGCCCCGAGCAGTGGCGGTATCAGATAAGGTAGATAAGAGGTCAATTCCATGGTTACAGATGATACCGCCGGTTACTGATCCATTACGATCAGGGAATGGTCGCCGATATTCATGCGCCGCGGCACGCCGATCAGAGTGACTGAGTCGCCTAACAGCGACAGATGAAGGTTCATGTGGCTGACTTTGCAATCGGCATTGATAATCGAATCGCTGATGGTGCTGAAGTCGACATCGCTACCCGCAGCCACGGAGACATGGGGTCCGATAATTGAATGACGGATGCGCGCCCCCCGTTCAACATGAACCGGTTCAATCAGCACGCAATCCTCCACATCGCCATGAATATGGTGACGTCCTTCAAGCAGGTAGCGGTTGGTCTCAAGCAGGGTCTCGGGTTTGCCGCAGTCGAGCCAGGCATCGATCTGCGGTGCCTTGAATTTTTTTCCTTCAGTCATCATCCGCATGAAAACAGCGGGCAGATAATATTCCCCCTTGACCGTATCACCGGCGGCGATGGTGGCCTCTATCGCAGCAATAAATCCGGCACCATCCTTGAGATAATAGAGACCGACCTGAGCCAAACGTGAGACCGGGGTGTCGGGTTTTTCTACCATGTCAACGATATAGTCTCCGTCCATGACGTTGACCCCGAAACGCTGATAATCTTCAACTTCGCGGGAATAGATGAGGCCGTCGGCATCAGCGCAGAGATGATCGATCCGGGTCAGGTCGGTAACAAAGATGGTGTCGTTAAAGACCACCAGCAGATCATCGCCCGGCCGGATCGACGGCGCCGCCAGGGCTACGGCATGAGCCGGCCCGAGCCGCTGTTGCTGGACATGGTAGCTGCAGCTCAAGTCAGGGAAGTGCGCGGCCATAAAAGCTTTTACCTGACCGCCATTTTCATCCGTGATAAAAATATATTCATCGATATTCAGGGTCTTAAGGCGCTCAATGATGTGTTCGAGAACGGTTTTACCGGCGACCTTGACCAGTGATTTGGCCTTGGTATGGGTATGAGGACGCAGGCGGGTGCCCTTGCCGGCAACGGGGAGGATAGCTTTCATGGGTTTTTCTCCTTATTGTCCGCTAACGGTTTGTTCCGGCAGGTAGCGTCAGCCGTTGTCTGACGCGCCCGCGTTGTCACAGATCTCACCAATCAGATCGTAATCGGAAGAGTCGGTAATACACAGCTTCACGTAGTCGCCGATATTTGCCTGACCGGCAGTAATCAGACAGTGGCCATCAATATCCGGAGCCTGGCGGCGGCTGCGTCCTTTTAACAGCAGATCGGTTTCATCGCTGTAGCCTTCAATCAGCACATCTTCAATGTGACCGATCAGAGCACGATTTTTCTGGAAGGATACCCGCGCCTGAGCCTTCATCAAGCGTTTAAAGCGTGAGGTTTTGGTAGCGGCCGCTACTTGTTCAGGTAGCTGCGCCGCCGGGGTTCCCTCTTCACGCGAATAGCGGAATACGCCGACGCGCTCAAAGTGCCCTTCACCGACAAACTGCAGCAGTTTGTCGAATTGTTCGCGGGTCTCGCCGGGAAAGCCGACAATAAAGGTGGTACGCAGGGTCAAATCGGGAACCAGCTGACGCATACGTTTAAGCAGGGTCCGCGTGCCTGCTTCATCGAGGCGACGGTTCATCCGGCTTAAAATGCTGTCATCGATATGCTGGAGGGGCAGATCCAGGTAGTTACAGATTTTATCCTCCCTCGCAATCAGCTCCAGCAGTTCGTCGCTGATCCCTTCCGGATAGGCATAGAGCAGGCGCAACCAGACCAGACCGTCGATTTTGACCAGCTCACGTAGCAGCCCCGGCAGGGTGGCGCCATCGTTGCGGTCATGGCCAAAGGCGGTGATGTCCTGGGCGATCAGGTTCACTTCGGTGACCCCGTTCGCCACCAGGGAGTGCACTTCGGCGACCACCGAGTCGACGCTGCGCGAACGTAAATCACCGCGCAGCTGCGGAATCACGCAGTAGGAACAATGGTTGGAACAACCTTCGGCGATCTTGACATAGGTACTGTAAACCGGCGACGAGTTGACCCTGGGGGTGGTATGGTCATAAAGGAAATCGGGAATGCCGATTTCCCGCCGGGGAGTCGACAGCTGCAGTTGCTTGTCGATCAGTTCAACAATCCGTGCCCCTTCCGACGTGCCGATGAACAGATCGACCTCAGGCAGCTGCTCCTGCAGTTGCTCCTGATATCGCTGCGGCAGACAGCCGGCGACAATCAGCATTTGGCAGCGCCCGCTGTGCTTGTATTCTGCGACCTCAAGGATGGTGTCTACCGATTCCTCTTTGGCATCGTTGATAAAGGCACAGGTGTTGACGATGATAATGTCGGCCTGTTCTTCTTCGACAACGATATTAAAGCGACCGTCAGGCAAATGGCCAAGCATGACCTCGGCATCGACGAGGTTTTTCGGGCAACCAAGGCTGACCAGACTGACATTGAGTATGTTCACGGGCATGCAGATTTCCACGTGCAGAGGTTAACAGCAGATTCGACAGAGTGTGCCGGAAAGATAAAAAATCAAGAGCGCATATTCTCAAACTGCAGTTCAATCCCTAAGTCCTGGCCCTTGAGGAGCTGCATCACTTCCTGTAGATCATCAATTTTCTTGCCGGTAACACGAACCTGATCTTCCATGATCTGGGCCTGAACTTTGAGCTTGGTGTCCTTGATCAGCTTGACAACTTCCTTGCCTTTTTCCTTGCTGATCCCCTGGATGATGGCGACCCGCACCCGCACGGCTCCGGCTGATGCCGGTTCGACCTTGCCATAGTCAAAACATTTGGGGGACAAGCCGCGACGCACCAGTTTGCTGATCAGAATATCCTTGATCGCTTCGAGCTTGTATTCGTCCGCGGCAAGGATTTTCAGGGAATCCTTTTCCAGCTCCAGTTCATTGACGGTTCCTTTGAAGTCATAACGCTGGGTGATCTCCTTGATCGCCTGGTTGACTGCATTGTCAACCTCCTGCAGATCAACCTTGGAGACAATATCGAAACTTGGCATTTCTATCCTCCCTGAACTAAAGATCTGTTGATGATTATCCAAGCTGTAGCGTAATTATTCAGCTGCAGTCCTGCGCGCAGGGTCGGGGAACCTGTGGCAAGGGTTTTTGTCGCCATGGACGGCGACAAAAAGCGGTCATGGAAGACGAAAAGCGTCCCTTGACATAGGGTTCCCGACCCGGTGCAGAACAGATACGTTGTGGCTTTATAGCACAAAACCGCTCGCCGGCAATAGCGCAGGAGCGGTGAAAAAGGGCAGGGTGATGTCGCAAAAAAGCGGTCGTTATAGGTCCAGACGGAAGAAGTCACGTGCCTTGAACTGCGGCTCGCTGCTCATGCGGGTTGGCGCACTGCCTGGAGAAAAGGCTTCATAGTAGGCATCCTTGCTGTCTTCCGCGACGAGCAGGCCGTTCTGCCGGTCGATGGGATAAAACTCAATGGTATCGGGAACCGGAAAATGTTCCGGCGGATACAGTTTGATCGCCTCCTGCATGAACGCGATCCAGGCCGGCAGAGCTGCACGGCCACCGGTTTCTCTCCGGCCGAGGGGT
Organism: Pelovirga sp. C15f; assembly: GCF_057178085.1. NCBI lineage: Bacteria > Pseudomonadati > Thermodesulfobacteriota > Desulfuromonadia > Geobacterales > Geobacteraceae > Pelovirga > Pelovirga sp. C15f. The sequence continues at coordinate 134,017 of NZ_JBXUCV010000006.1, read as the reverse complement.
TGTTCCTGATCATAGCCGATCCAGGAAACCGCCGCCAGCTGCGGGATATAACCGACGTACCAGGCATCTTTCAGGTCGTTAGTGGTGCCGGTTTTTCCCGCCGATGGACGGTTCAGCGCCCGTGCCTGACGCCCGGTGCCGTGCTGGACCACGCTTTCCATAATGTTGGTGGTCAGATAAGCGGTTTCCGGTGAGATGACCCGGCGTGGGGCTTGACGGATCAGGCGTTGGTCGGCGGCCATCCCAGTGGCAAAATCGGTTGGATCAATCGATTCGAGAATGCGCCCGTTACGGTCGCGGATCCGGGTAATATAGGTAGGTGGCGAGAGAATGCCGCCACTGGCAAAAACCGTATAGGCGGTGAGCATTTCCATGGGAGTAATGGCGGTGGAGCCCAGGGCCATGGACAAATCGCGCTGGAGCGGCGTCTCGATACCAAGTTTCTGTGCGTAACTGGCCGCATAACCGACCCCGATATCCTCAAGAATCTTGACGGTGACAACGTTACGTGAATGGGTCAGCGCTTCACGGAAGCGCGTCGGACCGTAAAACTTTTCTTCATAATTTTTGGGCTTCCACTCTTCCACTTCACCGGTTTCAACCAGCTGGTTTTCATAGATCAGGGGGGTATCAAGAATGATGCTCGCGGGGGTGTAGCCCCGATCAAGGGCGGCGGCATAAATAATCGGCTTGAATGCCGAGCCCGGTAACCGCTGAGCCTGGATAGCACGATTGAACTGGCTCTTGCGAAAATCATAACCGCCGACCATGGCGCGAATCTGGCCGGTACGCGGATCGATAGCAGCCAGGGCTGCCTGGGCCAGGGGTTCCTGCTCGAGTGCCAGTTCCAGTGGATCAGCGGCTGCATTGAGAACCCGGACATCGATGACAGCGCCTAAAGGCAGACGGGTAGAATCATTATCATCGGCATTGCCGGTGGGCTCCGTCCCGGCATCAACCACTTCAATGGTGCCTGCCCAGTCGGTTGCACTGATGGAAATCGTCGCGTTGCGGTCACCGATGCGGCAGAGAATCCGATCATCACTGCGACCGACAACCACGGCCTGGGTTTCTGTACCAACTTCTATTGCGCCATCAGCAAATTCCTGACCTTGGGCGGCCAAAAATTCAATCTGTTCTGCTTCATTGAGAATCATCTCAACCGGACGGAATCCACGGCGTTTATCATGGGCCCGCAGGTTCTGTTTGACCGCCTCCTGGGCCGCCTCCTGCAGTTTGAGATTGATGCTGGTTTCCACCTGCAGACCGCCGGTATAAAGCAGATCTTCACCAAAGCGCTGTTCAAGATAGCGGCGTACCTGCTCATTGAAATAGGCGGTGACATCCAGCAGGGTGTTAAGACGAGGGGTAATGATCACTTCTTCGTCTTCAGCGGCGATCTTCTCGGCCGGGGTGATATAGCCTTCTTCCAGCATCCGTCCGAGGACATATTTCTGGCGATCCATAGCCCGTTGATAGTTACGATAGGGAGAATAGCGGCTGGGGGCCTGGGGGAGTCCGGCAAGGATTGCCGATTCAGCCAGGGTCAGTTCTTCAACGGTTTTATCGAAATAGCTGCGGGCAGCGGCTTCGACCCCGTAAGAGCGGTGGCCGAGGTAGATCTGATTCAGATAGATATAGAGGATATCCTCCTTGGTCAGGGACTGCTCCATCCGCCAGGCGAGGATCGCCTCCTTGAATTTACGGGTAAAGGTGCGCTCCGGCGTCAGCAGCATGGTTTTGGCTACCTGCTGGGTAATGGTGCTGCCCCCCTGGGAAATGCCCCCAGCTTTAATATTATTGATAGCGGCGCGCATGATAGAGATAAAATCGATGCCCTGGTGCTTGAAGAAGCCGGCATCTTCGGAGGCCACAAATGCCTGGACCAGGGTTTTCGGCATTTTTTCGTAGGGCACCAAAAAACGCCGTTCGTGGGAATACTCGGCAATCACCGTGCCGTCGTCAGCGTAAATGGTGGTGATCAGCGGCGGCCGGTAATCGGCCAGGGACTCGACCTGAGGCAGGGTTGCGGAAATATAAAAATAGGCACCAAGCAGCACCGCAGCAGCCAGCACGGGAGTAGCGAGAACAGCGAAAAAAAGGTATGTTAGCAGACGCTTCATATGATTTTTATAGACTTGTAGTCAAAAAATTGTTTCTGTTAAACGGCACATCTATGTGAGTGCGAGAAAGATCAATGGAGATATATAACATGGGTACCGAGGGGGAGCAACCGGATCTGTGAGGCTGGCATCCGTCTAGTTAAAGGCCCAAGGTTGCAGCCAGTCTGTTTTTTTCAATAAGACCCTGTAGATGGCGCATAGCGCTGGAGGAAATGAATGTACCGACACACCAAAATTGTTGCCACGGTAGGGCCGTCCTGTGGCGAGCGTGAGCAACTCGAAAATCTGCTCAAGGCCGGAGTTGATGTGTTCCGGTTGAATTTTTCCCACGGCGAACTGGAACAGAAAAAAGTCTGGATCGACCAGATTCGTGAACTCTCGATATTGCACCGCAAAGCCGTATCGATTCTTGGCGATCTCCAGGGGCCGAAAATTCGCACCGGCATGATGCGTGGTGGCGTACAGACGCTGACTCGCGGCCAGAAAGTGATCGTCACCACCGCTGACGTTGAAGGCGGGGATGGTGTTATCCCGACCAATTATCAGGATCTGCCCGGTGACGTTGAGGCCGGCGACCGGATTCTGCTTGATGACGGACAACTGGAACTCGAAGTAGTGCGCAGCAACGGTGTCGAGGTTCATTGTGTGGTCAAACAGGGGGGACAGCTCAAGGACCGCAAAGGGATCAACCTGCCCGGCGTCAAGGTTTCGACCCCGGCGCTGACCGACAAGGACTATGCGGATCTTGAATTTGCTATCGCGCAGGAACTCGACTGGGTGGCTCTCTCCTTTGTTCGCACGGCGGAAGAGGTCTGTCAGCTCAAACAGATTATTTTTGACCATCATTCCCCGATCCGGGTGATTGCCAAAATTGAAAAGCCGGAAGCGGTAGCCAACTTCAGCAAAATTCTCGCCGCTACCGACGGAGTGATGGTGGCGCGTGGTGACCTCGGGGTTGAGCTTCCGTCGGAACAGGTGCCACTGATCCAGAAAGGAATCATCCGCCAGTGCAACGAAGCCGGCAAGCCGGTGATCACCGCCACCCAGATGCTCGAAAGCATGATCGGTAATCCGCGTCCGACCCGTGCGGAGACATCCGATGTTGCCAACGCGATTCTTGATGGTACCGATGCGGTGATGCTGTCGGGGGAAACTGCGGCGGGGCTGTTCCCGGTGGCTGCGGTCGAGGTGATGGCTCGCATCGCCCATGATGTCGAAGCCGATCAGATCCTGAATCCACGGCGCTCTTTTAAGGTTGAAATCTCAGGTGTTCACCAGAATATCCCCGATGTGATCGGCCAGGGCGCCTGCCAGGCCGCTGAACATGTTGGCGCGGCAGCTATTCTGGCTTTTACCCAGACCGGCAGCACCGCGACCCTGGTGGCCAAGTATCGCCCATCCCTGCCGGTTTACGCGGTAACACCGACCCAGCAGGTGCGCCGCCATCTCGCCATGTATCGCGGGATCAGCTCCCTGCGTGTCGACATCCAGGGGGATACGGAAGCGCAGATCGCTTCGGTTGAAAAAGTCGTGTTGGAAAAAGGGCTGTTAAAACCCGGCGATGTGGTGGTGATCACCATGGGCAGCCCGGTCTCGGCGCCGGGGACCACCAATCTGCTGAAGATTCACCGTCTCGGTACCGGCAAGTTTTATGAGGTGCACGGGGCACCTTATCGGGTGACATCATGAAAAAAGCCGTCGTTCTATACAGTGGTGGTCTCGATTCAACCACCTGCATGGCAATTGCCAAAGAGCAGGGATTTACTCCCTACGCGTTGAGTTTCAACTATGGCCAGCGCCATGCCGTGGAGCTGGAAAAGGCCCGTGAATATGCGCCGCTGATCGGTGCCGCCAACCACCTGGTGATCGATATCGACATGCGTCTGGTCGGTGGCAGCGCCCTGACGGCTGATATCGATGTGCCCAAGGACGCACCAGAGGATAGTGGCATTCCGATTACCTACGTGCCGGCACGCAACACGATTTTTCTCTCTTTTGCCCTCGGTTGGGCCGAGGTGCTTGGCGCCGGCGATATCTTTATCGGCGTTAACGCTATGGACTATTCCGGTTATCCCGACTGCCGGCCCGAGTTTATCAGCGCTTTTCAGGAGCTGGCTAATCTGGCGACCAAAGCGGGGGTTGAAGGTCAGGGCTACCACATTCAGGCTCCGCTGATCGACCTCACCAAGGGGGAGATTATTCGCTGTGGTCTCGACCTTGGTGTTGATTACCGGTTGACCCATTCCTGCTATGATCCGACCCCGGCGGGACTGTCCTGTGGCCATTGTGATTCCTGCCGATTACGTTTGAAGGGCTTTGCCGAAATCAACCAGAAGGATCCACTGACCTATGCACCCTGACCCCTTGCTTTCCATCCGCCAGCAGATGCCCGACCTGCAGCAGAGCCCCGACGAGCGCCGGATCGCTATCGACAAGGTCGGCGTCAAGGACATCCGTTATCCGATTGTCGTACAGGATAAACACCGTGAGCGCCAATATACGGTGGCGCGGGTCAATATGTATGTCGACCTGCCGGCCCACTTCAAAGGCACCCATATGAGTCGGTTTATCGAGGTGCTTAATCTCTATCACGGCGAGATCAGTGTCGATAATATCGAAACGATCCTGACCGAGATGAAAAACCGCCTGGGTGCCGATCGTGCTCATCTGGAGCTCGATTTTCCCTATTTTATTGAAAAGCGCGCACCGGTATCAGGCGCGCGCGGCCTGCTCGAATATCAGTGCCGAATGGTCGGTACTCTGGCAGATCAGTTTGATTTCATGCTCGAGGCGCGGGTGCCGGTGACCTCCCTGTGCCCCTGTTCCAAAGAGATCAGCGAGCGGGGCGCCCACAACCAGCGCAGCCTGGTGACAGTGCGCGTGCGCTACAGTGAGCATATCTGGCTTGAAGATCTGATCGCGTGGGTCGAGGAGTGTGCCAGCTGCGAGGTCTACGCCCTGCTCAAGCGTGAAGACGAAAAGGCAGTGACCGAACGTGCTTACGATAACCCGATGTTTGTTGAGGATATGGTGCGGGCAGTGACCGAAAAGCTCGCAGCGCAAAGGCGGATCCGCTGGTTCAGTATCCAGTGCGAGAATTTTGAGTCGATTCACAACCATTCGGCCTATGCCATGGTGGAACATGGAGCCCGCTAGACCGTGGATAAGTCTGTGGAAAAAGTGGATAAGTATCTTTCAGGCACAAAAAAAACCCGGATTTTAGGGATTTTTGCCAAGCAACCACTCCCCGGGAGGGTGAAAACCCGCCTCTGCCCTCCCCTGACACCTGAACAGGCTGCCGACCTCTACCGGGTTTGCCTGCAGGAGACCGTGACCCGCATGCGCTCACTCGCCGGGTGCGAACTGGTTATCTGTTACAGTGGTGACGAGGATTGGTTTGCTGCCGCATTTCCCGGCGTGAAGCTGGTTCCCCAATGTGGCAGGGACCTGGGTGAACGCATGGCGCGCTGTCTGTCGGACTGGCTGGCCGCAGGTTATGAGGCGGCGCTGCTGATCGGCAGTGATGCTCCGGATCTGCCGTTGGAAAGAATTTCACAGGCCTTCAGTGCCCTCGCGCGTGCCGACCTGGTTCATGGACCGGCGGTCGATGGCGGTTTTTATCTGGTCGGTGAAACAACCCATCATGCGCAGTTGTTCCAGGGAATTCCCTGGAGTACCGGTCAGGTACTTGCACAAACCCGGGCCAAGGCAAATCAACTGAAGTTGCGTTCAGTACTGCTCGAGCCCTGGGAGGATCTTGATGATCTGCCCGCCCTGTTGCGCCTGGTGACCCGCACGCCCCACTCGCCGACAGCAATCCATATCAAAAAAGTGCTAAAACACAGTCCCGATACCGTCGTCGACAGCTTGACTTAAATAGCTCCACTGCCGGATAATCCAGCGGCAAAAACCAGCGTAAATATCACAATAAACGCCCGCTGTAGCGGGAACAATCGTTTGCGAACAAAAAATCGGATAAAGGAGAGTCCCCCTTGCTCGAACTCGTATTAAGTTCCGGACCTGTAGTTAAAAGTGTCCTGCTGGTCCTGGTCTATTTTTCCCTGGTATCCTGGGCGATCATTTTTTACAAACTGGCGGTTATCCGCAAGGCGATGGGTGAAACTGACCGCTTTCTCGATTTTTTCTGGAGCAAGAAACGCTTCGATCTGATCGGCCAGGGAATCAAGGAATTCAGCCATTCTCCCGTCGCCTGCCTGTTCCGTGAAGGCTATCATGAGCTGCTGCAGCAAAAAAAACGCCCCGTCGGTGATGAAGCAACGGAAGAATTTACCAGTCGTATGGCCAATACCGACATTGTTGCCCGCGCCCTGCGCCGGGCCACGACTCAGGAAACCCAGCGCCTGGAAAAATATCTGACCTTTCTCGCTACCACCGGTTCCATCACCCCCTTTATCGGCCTTTTTGGTACGGTCTGGGGGATCATGGATGCCTTTCACGGCATCGGTCAAACCGGTAGCGCCTCTCTGGCGGTTGTCGCTCCGGGTATTTCTGAAGCCCTGGTAGCAACGGCCATTGGCCTGGCGGCGGCAATTCCGGCAGTCATCGGTTACAATCACTTCCTTAACAAGGTCAATGAATTGATCAGTGAAATGGATAATTTCAGCCAGGAATTTCTGAACATTCTCGAACGGATGGAGCGGGGCAAATAGCATGGATGTCAGACGTAGCGGCCCCCGCCGCAGTGCCATGGCCCAGATTAATGTCACGCCGTTTGTCGATGTCATGCTGGTGCTGCTGATTATTTTCATGGTTACCGCGCCGATGCTCGACCAGGGAATGGAGATTGATCTACCCCAGGTGCAACAAACCCCCGGACTGCCGGCGGATATCGAACCGATGGTCGTGGTATTACAGCGCAACGGCCAGATCAAGGTTGATCGGGTTGAGGTTGAGGGGATCGGTACTCTTGAGCGTGTTGTTCGTCAGGCGCTGCAGAATCGCCCCGATCTGCAGGTATTTCTCGAGGCAGACCAGGCTGTTGCCTATGGCCTGGTGGTGCAGGTGATGGCGGCCATCAAGCAGGCTGGAGTCGACAAGCTGGGAATGGTCACCCGTCTGCCGGAAGATTGAACAGCCCATGACGTATCAGTCTTCCGAGAAGAAACACCGCCGTCCGCCGCGCCTGGAGACCGACTTTTTCAAAATGCTGGGCGTGTCGGTATTGCTCCATCTGCTGTTGGTAGGCCTCTACTTTACGCCGTTTTTTCAGCGTGCTCCGGTAACGCCGCCGCCGGTCTATCGGGTTAATCTGGTCAATGCCCCGGTGCTCAACCCACAGGCCGGGCGTCCTGAGGCAGCGCCGCAGCCCCCGGCACCGCAACCGGCTCCCCCCGCTCCGGTGAGCGAACCTGATCCTGTCCCGGAACCTGAACCGGCACCGCTGCCAGAGCCGGAGCCAGAACCCGTTCCGGCGCCGGAACCGGAACTGATCCCCGGGCCTTCGCCGGAAGAACTTGAGCGTGAGCGTCTGGCCGAGGAGCAACGCAAACGCGACGAGGCCGAGAAGAAACGCCTGGCCGAAGAAAAACGTCGGCGCGACGAGGCTGAGAAGAAACGTCTGGCCGAAGAGCAGCGCAAGCGCGCGGAAGCTGAGCGCCAGCGCCTGGCGGAACAACAGCGCCAGCAGGAAGATCGCGCGCGCGAACAGCGCCTGGCGGAACTCGCAGCGCAACGCCAGCGTGAAGAGGACGAACGTGCACGCCAGGAGCGCCTTGACGCGTTGCGCGCTGCAGCCCGGGCCGAGACTGAAGCACCTGCGTCTCCCATTGCCAACGCGCCGGTCGGCATGCCCGATGGCCGCGGAAATGAAGAAGGTGTCAGTGCCAGCGCTTATGTTCAGGAATTTATCCGCCGGAACTGGACCTTTCCCCGCGCTCTGGCGACCGGTAATCCGGAGGCGGTGGTGCGGGTTACCTATAATGCGGCCGGTACCCGCACCAGTTTCAGCTGGGTTAGTCGCTCCGGCCATGCCGCCTTCGATGATTCCCTGGTGCGCGCCCTGACCCTTTCCCGGCAACTGCCCCAACCGTTGCCCCAGACCATGGAATTTACCATTACCTTCAATCTCAAGGAGATGCTTAATTGATGAAGTCATTGTTGCGCCTGCTGGTTGTCGCTTTGCTAACCCCGGTTCTTGTCAGCCCCGCTGTTGCCAGCAGTATTGAGATCAGTTCACCGGGACAACAGGCCATCCCGCTGGCGTTGAATCCGATTCTGCCGATTACCACAGCGCATCCGGAGATTGCCGCCGAGTTCGATCAGGTGCTGGAATATGACCTGGAGTTCTCCGGGCTCTTCCGCTTCACCGACCCTGCTTCCTTTTTGAGCGATGCCAGGCACCTCGGACTGCAACGCAGCGATGTCAATTTTCCCCAATGGCGGGTTCTTGGTTCCGAACTGCTGATCAAGGGGGGTTACCAGCTCAACGGTGATCAACTGACCATCGATATGCGGTTGTACGATGTCACCAGTCAACGTCTGCTGACCGGCCGACGTTATGTCGGCCAGCGCAGCGATGTGCGCAAGATCGCCCATACCTTTGCTGATCAGGTGCTGGAGCAACTGACCGGCGACAGCGGTCCTTTTGCCACCAAAATCGCCTATATTTCCGAGCAGACCGGCAACAAGGAACTCTACCTGATGGATGTCGACGGCCATGGTGCGGTGCGTCTGACCGCTCATCGCTCCATCGTGCTGAATCCTGATTTTTCACCGAGGAGCAAGGAACTGATCTTTACTTCCTACAGCCAGGAAAACCCTGACCTGTTCCGCAAGGAGATCTACACCGGTCAGGAATCACGCCTGTCGTTTCAGCAGGGGCTCAATATCAGTGGTCGTTTCAGCCCGGATGGGCGGCAGATTGCCCTGACCCTGTCAAAAGACGGCAATGCCGAGATCTATCTGATCGGTACCAACGGGACCCTGTTGCGGCGCCTGACCAACCACTATGCGATAGATGTCGACCCGTCCTGGAGCCCGGATGGTAATCGTCTGGCCTTTGTCTCGGATCGCCTCGGCAACCCCCATATCTTTATCGTTGACATCCACAACCGCGAGGTCAAGCGCTTGACCTATGACGGCCGCTATAATGCCACTCCCGCCTGGAACCCGAAGAGCGATCGGATTGTCTTTTCACGCATGGAGGACAGCATCTTTAATCTCTTCACGATCAACCCTGACGGTAGCGACGAGCGCCAGATCACCTTTGGCCCCGGCAACAAGGAGCACCCGCGCTGGAGCCCTGATGGACGCTTTCTGGTGTATTCCTATGATGATGGCCGCGGAAAATCAATGTGGATGATGCGCGCCGATGGTAGTGGTGCCAGGCGTATTGCTGCTGCCGGAGACCGGGCATCGCATCCAGCCTGGTCAGAGCGCTGGTAATTTAACGGCTTAAGCGATGTTTGTTGTTTTTCTACCGGGTTATTGTATAATGCGGATTGACCGATGTATTTTAAATGCTAGGTTATAATCATTTTCTCGCGTAGGCGAAAGGAGCAGTTGGGTATGAAATTTTTGTCTGTTGTACGTTTTCTGGTTATCGGTTTTGCTTTTACTGTGTTGGCAGTCGGGTGCGCCAAGCAGCCGGTTATGGAAGAAACCCCTGTTCCAGCCCAGCCGGCCCAGGTTGTTGTTGAACAGCCGGTACCTTCGGTAGTGCAGGAAGCTCCCATTACTGATACCAGTATGGCGATGACTGCTGAAGAGGCCGCAGCTGAGGCGCGTCGCGCCGCCGCTTCCGGTCTGCAACGCATTCACTTTGAATTCGACAGATCCGACCTGACCGAAGAAGCCAAGCAGATTCTGGTCAACAATGCCGGTCTGCTGCGTGCCGCTCCCCAGGTGAATGTGCTGATTGAAGGACACACCGATGAGCGCGGCTCCGATGAATACAACCTGGCCCTGGGTGAGCGTCGTGCTATTTCTGCCCGCAACTTCCTGGTTTCCCTTGGGGTTGCCGCAGATCGTCTGCGCATCATCTCCTATGGCGAGGAAATGCCGGTTGCGCTGGAGCGCAATGAGGACGCCTGGGCCAAGAACCGCCGGGCTGAATTCAAGATTTCCCGTTAATATGTCCATATGATGGATCAGGGCCGCCCATTGTCATGATGTGCGGCCCTTTTTAGTTGCAGCAGGAGGAAAAAATGCGTTTAGCGCTGGTTATAATGCTGATGTTGTTGATTGGCGGCTGCGTCCCCCCCAGCCAGACTCAGTTACGGCTGGAAATGGATCTCGAGCAGATGAAGCGACGGCTGGCACAGCTTGAAGTGCAGCGGGCCGACACAGCGCAGACGGAAGTGGTGGATGGCACCGGCTTGCAGCGTCAGGTGGCGGAAATGCAGGCCGGTCTCGACAACCTGCGGGTGGAGTCACATTCAGTTAATGGCCTGATCGACGACCTCGGGCGCCGGCAGCGTGATCTTGGCGATGAACTGCGGCTGATCCAGGATGATCTGAACCTGCAGATCGATTCCCTGACCAGCCGTATCGAAGAGCTGGAGGCCGGCGGCATGACGGCTGGCGGTGAAAGCGCCGCACCGACACAGCCGCAACCTGCGGCAGCACCTCAGCAGACTCCGGAACAGCAGTATGAGCAGGCATTGCAGCTGATTCGGGATGGTATCGATTTCGTGCGTGGGCGTGAGCAGATGGAAGCCTTTATCCAAAACTATCCGGATCATGATCTCTACGTCAACGCTCTCTACTGGACCGGTGAAGCCCTGTACGGCGAAAAAAAGTTTGAGCTGTCGATCCTTCAGTTTCAGGATGTCATCAGCCGCTATCCACGCCACAGCAAAGCACCGGATGCTCTCTACAAGCAGGCCCTGGCCTTTAATTCCCTTGGGGATGGTCAGAATGCCCGGGCAACCATGCGCAAACTGATCGACAGCTACCCGGCCAGTGACCAGGCCCGGGCCGCCGAGCGTTTTCTGCAGAATTGATCATCTTGTTAGCGATCAGCAGTATAAGGATCTATCAGAAAGGGGCAGCTTTCAGCTGCCCCTTTTAAGCCCTGCCGTCACGAAGAGCTGGCCGTATGTCGCAACTTTCCCACAGTGAAATTACCGCCCTGTTTCTCGCCCTGGGGCTGCTCCTGGCTTCGGCCCGCCTCTTGGGAGAACTGACGCGGGCCATGGGCTTGCCGGCCGTGCTCGGGGAGATAACCGCCGGGATATTATGGGGGCCAACGGTATTCGGAACCCTTTTTCCGCAGTGGAGCGCTTTTCTTTTTCCCGTTTCCGGCGGCGGGGCCCTCGCTTTTGATGGGCTGATCACCCTGGCGATCACCTTGTTTCTGTTGGTGGCAGGGATGGAGATTGACCTGTCGACGGTATGGCGTCAGGGCAAGGTTGCTCTTTATGTCGCCCTGCTGGGGATGTTCTTTCCGTTCGCTTTTGGTTTTATGGCGGGCTGGTGGACGCCTGGGTTGCTCGGCTTTGAGCCGGGCGCTCATCCTCTCGCCTTCGCTCTGTTTATGGCAACGGTCCTCTCTATTTCGGCACTACCGATCATTGCCAAGATTCTCATGGATCTCAACATTTATCGTAGTGATCTGGGTGTTATTGTTATCGCCGCCGCGGTTTTTAATGATCTGCTGGGTTGGCTGGTTTTTGCCATGGTGCTGGGGATGCTTGGCGTCGGCCAGATGATGCCTCTGGGTTATACCATCGGCATGACCCTGATATTTGTGCTGGTCATGATCCTGGTAATGCCGTTGCTGCTCAATCAGATTCTCCCCTGGATTCAGGCTCACAGCAGTTGGCCGGGTGGAATTCTTGGGTTCGCTCTTTCATTCTGTTTGCTGGCCGCGGCATTTACCGAATGGATCGGCATCCACGCAATTTTCGGGTCTTTTCTTGCGGGTGTCGCTCTGGGTGATTCGAAGCATCTGAATGAGCGTACCCGGACCACCATCGAACAGTTTGTTTCCTTTATTTTTGCCCCGCTGTTTTTTGCCAGCATCGGGTTAAGGGTTAACTTTGTCGATAACTTTAACCTGTGGTTGACGCTGGTGATCCTGCTGCTCGCCATGTCCGGCAAGATTCTGGGGAGTACCCTCGGGGCCCGTCTGGGCGGGCTGCCCATGCGCGAATCGTTGGGCGTCAGTTTTGGTATGAGTGCCCAAGGTACCATGGGAATCATTCTTGGGGTGCTGGCCCTGCAGTTTGAGCTGATTTCCCAGGAAGTATTTGTCAGTCTGGTAGTGATGGCACTGGTAACCTCGCTCCTGAGTGGTCCACTGATGCAGCGCGTGTTGCGTCTAAAAAAAGCCCGGCGGTTTGTTAACTTTTTTCCACCCCAGGGTTTTATCCTGCGACTCAGTTCGAGCGACCGCTGGTCTGCCATCCATGAGCTGGCCAAGCTGGCCGGTCCCTTGATCGATAAAAAATCCGAGGAAATCACCCGCGCGGTGTATGCCCGGGAAAAAATGATGGCCACCGGTATTGGCCAGGGGGTCGCAGTGCCCCATGCGCGCCTGCCGGGGCTGACTGCGCCGTTGGTACTGGTCGGCCTGTCACGTACCGGAATCGATTTTGATGCACCGGATGCGGCGCCCGCCAAGGTGATTTTTCTCATCCTGGCCCCCCTGGATGATGACGGCGTGCAGCTGGAAATTCTGGCAGATATCGCCGCAACCTTCAAGGTAGCAGAGATCCGCGAAAAAGTAGGCAACGTCAATAACTATGTCGAGTTTCTTGCCCTGGTGCGCAGCGCGCGCGGGCAGTAGGTGCATGGGGTAGCAACCTTGATGACGAATACAACCACTTCCAGTCTGACATTTACCTGCATCGGCAGCGGCGATGCCTTCCACTCCGGCGGGCGGCTGCACAGCTGTTTCCATCTTGATGCTGCTGACACGCGGTTGCTTCTCGACTGCGGCTCATCCAGTCCGGCCGGTCTCGCGCGCTATGGCATCAACAGCGACCAGCTCGATGGCGTGATTGTCAGTCATCTGCACGGCGATCACTTCGGCGGCATCCCTTATCTGTTGCTGGCCGGTAAATACCTGCAGCGCCGTACCCGTCCGCTGCTCTGCGCTGGTCCGGAAGGCCTGCAGCAGCGGGTTGAGCAGGTGTTTGAGGCCCTTTATCCGGGGGTTCTCACAGACGGCCTCGGATTTGCGGTCACCTACCGGGTCCTGGAGCCTGCCGCTGCCCTGAATATTCAGGGTGCACGCATCAGTTGCGTACCGGTTGCCCACGGTGGTGGTGCGCAGGCGTTGGGAATCCGCATTGAGATCGGCGGGCACATCATCAGTTTCAGCGGCGATACCGAATGGACTGAACAGTTGCCGGTGCTGGCACAGGGAAGCGATCTGTTTATCTGCGAATGTTTCAGTTACGATCAGCCTGCTCCAGGTCACCTGGACTATGTCACCCTGATGCGTGAGAAAGAGCGTTTTGCCACCGGGCGCCTGGTGTTGACTCACCCGGGACCGCAGTTGCTGGAACGGGCCGAGCAGCTGGAGCTGGAGCTGCTGGAGGATGGGACACGGCTTTTGTTATGAAGACTGTCAGAGGGCAGCAGGTATAATGAGCACCAAGAGAGATCGAACCTGGCTGACACGTTATCGCAAGGAGCGGCAGAAAAATATCCTCGCCCAACCCGGTCCCCATGAATTTGTCCTGATTCTCGATCAGCTCAAGGCCGGGTTCAACGTGCCGAAAATCTTCCGCAGCGCCGAGGCCTTCGGTGCTGCCGCTGTTCACCTGATCAATATCGGTCCCTTTGACCCGGCCCCGGCTAAGGGGTCTTTTCGCAAGGTGCCGGCGGTCTTCCACGAGGATTTTGGGTCCTGCCACCAGCTGCTCAGCGAACAGCAGTACCGTTTTTTTCAGCTCCGCCCTGACGCCGAAACACCGCTGCACGCGATAGACTTGCCTGCCAGAAGCGCCTTTGTTTTAGGCCACGAGGAGTTCGGATTCAGTTTCGGCCAGGACTCCTATGCGGGTATTGAGCCCCTGGCGATTCGCCAGTTCGGCTCGATCCGCTGTCTAAATGTCAGTGTCGCTGCCACCATCGTAATGTATGAATATGTCAGACAGTTCAGCTAGTTTCTGCCCGGAAAAGGGCCGTTTCCGGAGCAGAAACTTATCAGCTCGTCGCTTGAGTTTCCAGTTACGCCCGCTTGTAGGTTCCGATCAGTCGGTTCATGCCGATGATATGGGGTTCAAGTTTTTCCAGTAATTGCCACATATTCAGCCCTTCCGGTAAATCTGTCGCTTTGTCCAGCGCCAGAATCCAGAAATAATACTGATGGGTACCATGGCCTTCCGGGGGCATGGGCCCGCCATAACCTGCGTTCCCGAAATTGTTCTGGCCCTGAGTATATGCCGACACACCTTCTTCCAGGCTGTTTATGTTTGCCGGGATGTTATACAGCACCCAGTGAACAAAGCCATAGGTGCCGTTGGGAGAGACCAGCGGGGCATCGGGATCATGACAGATGACCGCGTACCCCTTGGCGCCATCAGGCACATCAGTCCAGGATAACGGTGGTGAGACATCAATCCCTTCGCCCGTGTACTTGCTCGGAATGTCACCACAATTCTCAAAAACATTGCTCTTTAGTTGCATCGCTGAGGGTGCGAATCCCATGATGTAGGCCTCCTTAACTGTGGATTGTGAACAGACACATGGTCGTAGCCGGGGATAAACGTGGGCAAACCGGCAACAACGGTTTTAGTTTCACAGGTCCGCTCCTTGTGCGAACCGGCGTCGATAACTTACCGCGGGTAAAGGCAAGGACCGTCCACCCTTGTGCGCGGATCGTTCAGGCGTCCGTATCGCGCCCAAAATTCCGGAATTCCTCAAGATTACTGAATTCTCCCCAGGCAAGGTACTCGTTGGGGGCATTGACAAAATCATACAGGTTTTCAATGATGTTGTAATGCTTTTGCTCCTCTTTAATGACGCGCTGGAGCAGATCCTTCACCTCGGGGTTGGTTTCATGGGTCAAGGCTTCTTCGTAAACCCGCGCAGCTTCTGCTTCGATTTTCATGGCATGGCGGTAGGCGCCGAGATTATCCTGAAGGTGGCTTACCGCAGGTTTTTCCTGCAGCAGTTTTTCAAAGGTGTTTTTGGCGTTGTTTAACGCCTCGCTATCCCTCATGGCAGCGATACCAGGACGTTCCTTCATGGACTTGAAGATCTCAAAGTGTTTTTTTTCGTCAGCAGCCAGATCCAGAAAAATATTTCTGATGCCTTCCATGTCAGTCTGTTCCGCCAACCTCTGGTAATAGGCTTCGGCATCCGTTTCCATCTTTATCGCAAAATCAAAAATATCCATCGTCTCTCCTTTGGTTGTGGGCGTTATCATGGAGATTAATAATCGTATCAACAGCAGGCTTGCTGTCAAGGTGTGTTGAAATATCTCTAAATAAAACACCCCAACGGCGGGGTAGAGCCTTGTGTGGTGGTTATTGTTTTAATGCCGTCGTGGCAGCAACGACCCTTCAACCCTTGAGCTTTTTGGCAATCCGCGCAACATGGGCGCCCTGGAAGCGGGCTCCGGCCAGCTCGTTGTCGCTGGGCATCCGTTCTCCCTGGCCACCGGTAATGGTTGACGCCCCGTAGGGAGATCCTCCGGTAATCTCGCTGTTGTCCATCTGGCCGGCAAAGGAATAGGGGAGTCCCACCACGACCATGCCGTGGTGCAGCAGGTTAGTGTGGAAGTTGAGAATAGTCGACTCCTGGCCGCCGTGCTGGGTGGCTGAACTGACAAAGACGCTGCCGACCTTGCCGATCAGCGAACCGTTGAACCACAGGGCGCCGGTGGCATCGAGGAACTGGCGCATCTGCCCGCACATGTTGCCGAATCGGGTCGGCGTACCGAAAATAATGCCGTCAGCTTCCGCCAGATCATCCACCGTCGCCACCGGGATATGCGCCATCGACTTCTGCGCTTCAACCGCGCCCATCTTCTCCAGCACCTCATGGGGCAGGGTTTCCGGTACCCGCTTGATGACGACCTCGCAGCCATCAACCTCACTTACGCCTTCTGCTATCGCTTCTGCCATTTTATAAATGTGACCATACATGCTGTAATGAACAATCAGAATTTTAGCCATGGTGCGCTCCTTCCATTATCAAGTTAAAGGTAATTATTCAAACAACCGCGTTACATGGGAGCGGGGCTGCCATAACGAGGGCGTCTGTCGCCATGGACGGCGCAATCGTGGTAATCCCGCTCCCGTGCCGAACGGTTACAGTTAAAGCCGATATCATGCCAGGTCAAACAATAATGCCTCGGCGGACTGCTGTCCGGTCAGGGTCAGTTGTACTTCAGCGCTGACGGCGGCTCCATCTCCCTGCTGTAAGAGGGTTCCGTTTGCCCTGATAGTGCCGCGCACGACCTGAACCCACAAATAACGCTCTGGTGACGTCCGGTGGACAACCTCTTGTCCCTGATCCAGCACCGTGGCGTACAGACAGGCATCCTGATGGATGGTCACAGAGCCGTCACGACCGTCGGGCGAGGCAAGCAGGCACAATCTCCCGCGTTTTTCCGCTGCGGGAAAATATTTCTGCTCATAACCCGGCGTTATTCCCTGTTGCTCAGGATGAATCCAGATCTGCAGAAAATGAACCGGCATCTTTTCCGAATGATTCTGTTCGCTGTGGATAACCCCGCTACCGGCGCTCATGAGCTGGACATCGCCGGGACGGATGACCGAGCCGTTGCCCATATTGTCCTGATGTCCCAACTCCCCTTCAAGAACATAGGAGATGATCTCCATGTCACGGTGGGGGTGGGACGAGAAGCCCCTGCCCGGAGCCACCCGATCCTCGTTGATCACCCGCAGGCAGCGAAACCCCATGTGCCGGGGGTCGTGGTAGTCGGCAAAGGAAAAGCTGTGGTAGCTGTCCAGCCAGCCGTGATTGGCATGACCGCGTTCCGATGAAGGTCTGATGGTAAGCATGGTGGAGCTCCTTGTAGCGATGGTGATTGAGCCGAACCTTTATTTATTACAATTATAGTCAGGCATAGAATAGAATAAAAATATTTTATATGGATTAACTTCATAGTTAAAATCTATAGTGTGAGTTGCCTGCCACTGCGAAAGTGCTTGCGTAATAACAGAAGGAAGGAACTTTTATGACCCTTGACCAGCTCAGGATTCTGACCGCTATTGCCGATCAGGGCAGCATCCTTGCCGCGGCCGGGACGCTACATCGTACTCAGCCAACCATCAGCGTCGCCATGCGCAAACTGGAAGATGAACTGGATCTGTCCCTCTTCGATCGCAGCAGTTACAGAGCCCTGTTGACGCCCCAGGGCGAACAGCTGTGTCAACATGCCCGCGAGATTCTCAAGCAGGTAGAACATTTTCGATCCCGCGCTAAATATCTTGCAACCGGGTACGAGCCGACAATTTCCCTGGCAATCGAGGCCGGCTATCCACTGCCCCAGATTCTGGGAGTGTTACGCAGAAGCGAAAAGACCTACCCGGAAACCCGACTCCATCTGCAGATTGAAAACATCGGTGGGGCCCTCGATAAATTACGACAAGGCGAGGTCGATCTGGCGATCAGTCCCTGGCTCGATGACATCCCGGAGCTTGAGTCTATCCCCTTGACCTTTACCACCCTGGTGACGGTCGCTACGCCCCGCTTTATTCGGGATCACCAGATCAGTGATCTGGACTCGCTGAAACGGCAGGTACAGATTGTCGTGCGTGACAGTGGCGATACCGGCACCGTCAGGTCGCCGGGAACCTTGCCCGGCGGCCGCCACTGGGTGGTAAACGATCACTACAGTAAAAAAGAGCTGATTCTGGCGGGAATGGGCTGGGGCAAGCTGCAGGATTATCTGATGACCGATGAGCGTGCAACCGGAAAACTGGCTATTCTTGAGGTCAGTGGCTACCCCAGTGAGAGTGCCATCGAAATGCGCGCCGTGCGCCGCCGCGATGAACCGGTCGGTCCTGTCGCTGCAGCCCTGTGGCGGAATCTGGTTGAATTGGGCGCCAAGCCGTTTGATCCTAAACAGACAGGGCCGGGGGTAGCAATCGAGGAATAATCTCTCAGGTCAGGTTGGAGCCGGTGGTGGTCATCACCAGTTTGCCATGTTTGACCCCCTTGGTGCCGATCAGTTCATCGGCGAGTTTTCTGACTTGCGCGGCGCTGCCACGAACCACGGCGACTTCCAGGCAATTGTGCGCGTCAAGGTGAACATGGAGGACGGAAATGATGTCCTGGTGGTGGTTATGTTGATGCTCGGTGAGTTTGTCGGATAAGTCGCGGGTGTGGTGATCATAGACCAGGGTGACGGTAGCGACGGTCTTCCCGTCTTCCTGTGACCATTCCCGTTCAACCAGGGCGTCACGCATCAGGTCACGCACCGCTTCACTACGATTTTGGTACCCCTTCTCGGCAATTAACTGATCAAACTGGTGGAGCAGGTTCGCATCGATAGAAACACCGAAACGGATTGTGTCGTTCATAAACGGGCCTCATAAAGGAAGGGCTGCCAACATGCGAAGCCTTTCCCGGTCACGTTACCGGGCAATCGGCTTATACCTGGCAGGCGATGGTCCCGCAACTTGACGCCTGTGGCCGGGTTTGGCAGTCTATACTAACAGCTTATCGATCCTGGCGGGGCAACAACCTTGTACCTGGAGAATTTTTCGGTAGCGCCCCGGCTGAAAGGCAACCACCATGACAGACCCCGAAAAGCCCCTCTATCCGGCACTGATCAGTGTCCATGGCTTGCTCCGCGGACACAACCTGGAGCTGGGTCGTGACGCCGATACCGGCGGTCAGACCCTGTATGTGCTGGAACTGGCCCAGGCCCTGGCGCAGCGGGACGATGTTGACCGGGTGGACCTGATCACCCGCCGGGTGGTCGATCCGGCTGTTGACGCTGATTACGCTGAGCCGCTTGAAGAAGTTTCCGCCAAGTTGCAGATTGTCCGGGTGACTGCCGGGCCCGACGAGTACCTGCCGAAAGAGCAGTTGTGGGATCATCTGCACACCTTTGTGGATCAGCTCTACGATTACTTTCGTGAACAGGGGCGTTGGCCCGACATCTTCCACAGCCACTACGCCGATGCCGGCTGGGTGGGAGCACGCCTGTCGCAACTGACCGGAATTCCCCTGATTCATACCGGCCACTCCCTTGGTCGGGTCAAACGCAGGCGCCTGCTGGCAGCCGGCCTGAGTCGGGAAGACATCGAAGAACGCTATAATATGGCCAGACGCATCGAAGCCGAAGAGTTGACCCTGGCAACAGCGGAACGGGTGATTACCAGTACCCAGCAGGAAATAGAGGAGCAGTACGGGCTCTATGATTATTATCAGCCCAAGCAGATGCGCGTGGTGCCACCAGGGACCAATCTGGAACTTTTTACCGCACCAACCGGCAATGAACTCGACCTGCCGCAGTTTGCCCTGCTGACCAGGCATTTGAAAGATTCTCAAAAACCGATTATTTTCGCCCTGTCCAGACCGGACAAACGCAAGAACATCACCAAGCTGGTAGAAGCCTATGGTGAGAGCAGAACGCTGCAGGATCTTGCCAATCTGGTGATTATTGCCGGCAATCGTGAGGATATTGACGATCTGGACGAGGGCGCTCGCGATGTTTTCTACGAATTGCTGGCGACGGTTGATCGCTATGATCTCTATGGTAAGGTAGCCATTCCGAAGCAGCACAGGCGAGATGATGTGCCGTTTTTTTACCGTATTGTTGCAGCATTAAGAGGGGTTTTTGTCAATCCGGCCCTGACTGAACCTTTTGGCCTGACCCTGATTGAGGCAGCGGCTTCCGGCCTGCCGATTGTCGCCACCCGGGATGGTGGTCCCCGGGATATTATCGGCAACTGTGATAACGGTTTTCTGGTTGACCCCCTCGATCCGCAGGAGATTGCTGACCGCTTGCTGCAAATACTTCAGGACAACGATCGCTGGCAATCCTTTTCGCAGCACGGGCTCAAAGGGGTTCGTGAGCACTATTCGTGGCAGGCTCATGCCGACCGTTATCTGCGCCTGGTGATTCCGGTGATCAAGCGCTATGAACCGCTGGAGCGTGAACCCTTGAGCCGCAGAGAAGCCCTTTACAGTGACCGTGCCCTGGTCAGTGGCCTTGATCAGAACCTGATCGGTGACGCACCTGCGCTTAACGAGCTGATGGCGCGCTGGCGCCGTCAGCGTAAAAGTACGGCAGTTATCATTGCCACCGGACGACGCCTTGATTCGGCCCTGGCGCTGATGAATAAACATGGTATTCCCGAGCCCGACATCCTGATCACCAGTGGTGGCACCGAAATCTACTATGCTCCGGAACTGGAAGGGGATCAGGTCTGGGCTAAATATATCGATTTCCAATGGTCACCTCACAAGGTACGCGAGGTCCTGAGCGATTATCCCGGCCTGAAACGACAACCCAAGATTGAACAGAGCCGCTTCAAGGTCAGTTATTACATCGATCCGACGATTGCCGATGTTGACAAAATCCGGCGCCTGCTCCACCAGGAGGGTCTGGCCGTCAATGTTATTATGAGCTTCGGCCAGTATCTGGATATTCTGCCGGCACGCGCCTCCAAGGGGCTGGCTTTGCGTTATGTGGCCGACCGGCGTGGGATTGATCTGGAAAGGGTTCTGGCCGCCGGGGGAGCCGGAGCCGATGAGGACATGCTGTCCGGCAATACCCTGGCGGTGGTAGTGGCCAACCGCCATCACGAAGAGCTATCCGGTCTGGTGGATACCGACAGGATCTATTTCGCCCGTCAGCCACTGGCCGCCGGGATACTTGAGGCGATTGACTATTACGACTTTTTCGGCGCTTGTCGCGATCCCAAAGAGCAGGTCGATGGTACAGAATAAGCCGCGGCTGTTGTTGTGTACCGACCTGGATCGCACCCTGATTCCCAACGGTACCGCGCTGGAGGACAGGCGGGCACGGGAGCTGTTCAGCAAACTGTGCCGCCATCCCGGTGTGAGTCTGGTTTATGTTACCGGCCGGGATCACCGGCTGGTGGTGGATGCAATTAAAACCTACGATCTGCCGCAGCCCGATTACGCCCTGACCGATGTCGGCTCGACCATTTACCGCATCGTTGCCGGCGACTGGCAACAGCTGGAAGCCTGGAGCCACCATCTTTCCGCCTGTTGGCCGAAGACAACAAGCCGGCGCATCAGGTCTATCGTTGACAGGGTATCCGGCCCTTGTCTGCAGGAAGAAGCCAAGCAGAACACCTTCAAGGTCAGCTTTTACGTTCCGCTGCAGCTTGATGTTGAGCAGATTATTGGGGACATCAACAGGCAACTGCAGCGGGAAGGGATAGCCGCAAACCTGATCTGGAGCATTGATGAGCAGAAGGGCGTTGGACTGCTCGATATCCTGCCTGATGGCGCGGATAAACGTCAGGCCATCAGGTTTTTGCAGCAACAGCTGGGCTTCGCTGACGATGAACTCCTGTTCGCCGGTGACAGTGGCAATGATCTGCAGGTCATCAACAGCGATATCCGTTCGATCCTGGTGGCCAACGCGGCCATTCCGATCAAGGAGGCGGCGTTAACCTGGGCGCGGCAGAACAATCAATCCGCGACTCTTTATCTTGCCGGGGGAGGACTGCTCGCCATGAACGGCAATTACAGTGCCGGCATCCTTGAGGGGGTCTGCCATTTTCAGCCGGCCTTCAGGTCGTATTTGATCCTTTAGCAACACAGCAGTGAGTGGGTTGTGGCGACGCCATCTTATGTAACGAAAGAGACGGCATGAAAAATCGACAGATTATGGTTTTCGGTGAAGTATTATTCGACTGTTTTCCAACCGGAGAGCAGGTTCTCGGCGGGGCCCCCTTTAACGTCGCCTGGCACCTGGCTGCTCTGGGGACTGATCCCTGCTTGGTTTCGGCCGTCGGCGATGATGATCTGGGTCGGCAGATTCTGGCCGCCATGACCAACTGGAATATGCGCACAGATGGCGTTCAGAACAAGCGGGAACATCCGACCGGCCGGGTCGAAGTGCAGATTGCAGAAGGCCAGCCCTCCTATCATATCAGCGAAGGCGTGGCCTATGATCATATTTGCGCGGATCTGTTACCTGCCGGCGGTGATGATTTTATCCTTTATCACGGCACCCTGGCCCTGCGTCATCAGCAATCGCAACAGGCGTTTGATGCCCTCGCCGCACGGCAGGGTTGCCGGCTGTTTGTTGACGTTAACCTGCGATCCCCCTGGTGGGATAAAGGTACGGTACTTCATCGCCTGGTGCCGGCACACTGGGCCAAGATGAACACGGATGAACTGGCTGATCTTGGTTTTGATGACCCGAACATCGACCAAGCCATGGCCCAACTGATGGCGCAAACCACGCTCGAACAACTGATCGTTACCAGGGGTGCCGATGGGGCGCTGGTACGCACCCGGGCCGGGGAACTGATCGCGGTGCCGGCCCCCCCGATCAAGCGCAATATCGACACGGTTGGCGCCGGCGATGCTTTTGCCGCTGTTTATCTGCAGGGGCTCATGGTCGGCCGGCCAATTGAGAAAAACATTACCATGGCGCAACAGCTTGCTGCCGACATCATTGGTATGCGCGGGGCAATCTCCACCGACAGAACCCTCTACCACTCACTGACGACGACAGGCTGTAACCATGTATGAACAGATCTCCCATGCGCTGCTGAATGATATTCTCAATCGTCTCAACGAGGAGATCTGCGAAGAGGATCTGCGCCACTTCTATACCCGCCTGGGTGCCAACTTTTACGCCATTCATTCCCTCTTTTACCGTCTCTACGGTGATCGGCCTGATTTTTCCGATCAGGCTCAGCGCCTGGTTGAAACCATGGCCCGACAGTATATCCGCCGGCCGGCGGCATTGCGCGCTGTTGATATCGAGCGGGAACGCGATTTCAGCTGGTTTCTGCATCAGAAGTGGGTCGGAATGGCCCTCTACAGCGAAGGCTTCGGGGGCAACCTGCAGGGGGTCTGCGACAACCTGTCCTACTTTCAGGAGCTGGGCATCAATCTGATTCATATTATGCCGATCATGAAGTGTCCGGAAGGTCGCAGTGATGGCGGCTATGCCGTCAGTGATTTTCGTGCCGTTGATCCCCGTGTCGGTACCCTGGAAGATCTCCAGCAACTGGCCGGCCAAGCTCGTAGTCGCGATATTCTGCTGACCCTTGATGTGGTGCTGAATCACACCTCTGATGAGCATGAATGGGCCCGGCGCGCCCGTGCCGGTGAAAACCATTACCGTGATTTTTATTTTACCTACCCCAACCGTAACGTTCCCGACATGTTTGAACAAAGCATGCCTGAGATCTTTCCTGAAACCTCCCCCGGTAATTTCACCTGGAACGAGACCATGCAGCGCTGGGTGATGACGGTTTTTAATGACTATCAGTGGGATCTGAATTACAGCAACCCGGCGGTCTTTATCGAAATGCTCGATATTGTTCTGTATTGGGCGAATCAGGGGGCCGACATCCTGCGTCTTGATGCCGTCGCCTTTTTATGGAAGAAGATCGGCAGTACCTGTCAGAACGAGCGTGAAGCGCATCTGATTCTGCAATTGATGAAAGACTGCGCTCAGGTCACCGCCCCCGGAGTCCTGTTTATTGCCGAGGCGATTGTCGCTCCGGTCGAAGTCATCAAATACTTTGGGGAAGACGCAGTCATCGCCAAGGAGTGCGAAATCGCCTATAACGCGACCTTTATGGCACTGCTATGGGATGCGGTGGCGACCAAAAATGCCAAGCTCCTCAATCAGGGGATCAAGAGCCTGCCGGTCAAACTCGAGCGCGCCACCTGGCTGAACTATGTGCGCTGTCATGATGATATCGGCCTGGGTTTTGACGACCATGATATCGACCTGGCCGGTTATGATCCGGCCAATCATCGCCAGTATCTGGTTGACTATTTTACCGGCCGCTACGCCGGATCTCATGCCCGTGGTCTGCCCTTCGGTCACAATCATCGGACCGGCGACAGCCGTATCTCAGGGTCTCTTGCTTCTCTGGTGGGCCTGGAATATGCCCTGGAAACCAGTGATGAAAACGCCTGCCATGATGCCGTCAACATTATTTTGTTGCTGCATGCCATGATCATGTCCTTCGGTGGCATTCCCCTGCTGTACTATGGCGATGAAATTGGTACCATCAACGATGATGCCTACCTGAGCGATCCTCACAAAGCAACGGACACCCGCTGGGTGCATCGCCCCACCATCGACTGGGAAAAGGCCGCCCGCCGCAACCAGCCCGGCACCATCGAGTACCGGATCTTCACTGCCCTTAAACGGATGATTGCGGTGCGCACTGAAATCAGTGTCTTTGCCGACTTCAACAATCGCGAACTGATCGAAGTACAAAGCCCGCATCTGTTTGTCTTTGAGCGCTATAACTGGATCAGTCGCCGTGATTCGGTGCTGGTGGCGGCCAATTTCGACGGTCATCCACATTCATTGAACCTGGGCGAACTCGAAACCTGGGGGCGGATTGATTATGGAAGGTTGGTCGATCTGTACAGCGGTAGTCAGCCCGACATGGTCAACCAGACCCTGGTAATACCGGGCTTCAGTTTTTACTGGCTGACGGAAAAGTAATTCCGGCAGTCCCCGGACTTGATTATTTGAGCAGAAACTCACGGAATAAAATTGCGTACACCTGCTCTTCCTCATCCCTGGTGATTTCCATTCCACGGATCTTCATGCCGTGCATCACCTGGCGCCATCCTGCTTCAGTGCGCCGTGTCTGGTAGACGATCGTGGCGCTGTGGCAGGTGCCGCAGTGCTCTTCGATCAACGGGATCTTCTGCTGACCGCAGGAGGTCAACAACAAGACGAAGGTACAAGCACCAACAATCAGGAAGACCAAAAGAAGAAGCCGCTGTAGAAAAAAAACCCTCAGAACATTCATGCGTTACCCGTAGGTGGTGCGCAATTTGAAACGGTTGTTTACAGCCAGACTAAAACCCCGCCCGGAACAAAGAGCAATACCCCTCCCCATTTACCCGACAAGCTACTGTAGAATCGGGGCAAAGATCCTGTTTTGTCAAGATAAAATTATTTGACTTTTAATAGAATCGTGTTTTAATCGTACTGAAATGTGTCTTTTAGCCCAGGGTGCGGAGGTGTGACCTATGACTGATTTCAAACAGATGTTGGCTGCTCACAATATTTCGCGACGGAGTTTTCTGAAATATTGTTCCGCCCTCGGGGCAATGATGGCGGTTCCTGCCTCCATGACCCCACGCATTGCTGCAGCACTTGAGAGCGACAGCCGTCCGCCGGTGATCTGGATGGAGTTTCAGTCCTGCACCGGCGATACCGAGTCATTGCTGCGTGCCAACCGCCCCGCGGTGGGCGAGCTGATCCTCGATCATATCTCCCTGGATTATCACGAGACGGTCATGGCAGCGGCCGGTGATCAGGCCGAAGCGAGCAAGCACGCCACCATGGAGAAATTCAAGGGGCAGTACATCTGTATCGTCGAAGGTGCGATACCGGTCGGGGCAGATGGCGTTTACTGCACCATTGCCGGCCAGACTGCCGCAGATATCATGAAAAAAGTCGGTGGCGATGCCGGTGTCATCATTGCCGTCGGCAGCTGCTCCTCTTATGGCGGACTGCCTGCCGCCTACCCCAATCCGACCGGGGCCGTCGGCGTCAGTGAACTGCTGCCCGGCAAAACCGTGATCAACCTGCCCGGCTGTCCGATGAATGTCGATAACCTGACCGGCACCATCGTCCATTATCTGACCTTCGGCAGCGCCCCGGCGATGGATCGCTTTGGTCGGCCTAAATTTGCCTACGGCAAACGGATTCACGATAACTGCGAACGCCGCAGCCATTTTGACGCCGGTCAGTATGTGGAAAACTGGGGGGATCATGGCCATCGTGAAGGCTGGTGCCTCTACAAAATGGGATGCAAGGGGCCGGCCAGTTTCCACAACTGCCCGACCTTACGCTGGAACGAAGGACTAAGCTGGCCGGTCATGGCGGGACACGGTTGTGTCGGTTGCAGCGAACCGGGCTTCTTCGACACCATGATGCCCATGTACCAACGGCTGCCGAACATCCCCGGTTTCGGGGTTGAAGCCTCAGCCCTTAAAATCGGTGGGGCGATCGTCGGTGCTTCGGCCGCAGTGTTTGCCACCCACGGTGCGGTCACAATGACCCGCAACTGGAAACAGGTTAGAGAAGCCAAGGCCGAGACCCGTGAATTGACCAAAGAAACCACCGACGCTGACGAATAAAGGGAGATAAGCGATGGCAAACAAAATAGTCGTTGACCCGGTTACCCGAATCGAGGGGCATTTGCGGATTGAAGCAACCATTGAGAACGGCGTCATTACCGATGCCTGGTCCAGCGCTACCATGTTCCGCGGCGTTGAAACCATCCTGAAAGACCGTGACCCACGCGACGCCTGGTATTATACCCAGCGCTTTTGCGGCGTCTGCACCACCGTGCACTCCCTGGCATCGATCCGCGCGGTAGAAAATGCCCTCAACATCCAGATCCCATTTAACGCCGAAATGATCCGCAACATCATCATGGGGATCCAGAACGTTCAGGATCACATGATCCACTTTTATCACCTCCATGCCCTTGACTGGGTCGATGTGGTGTCAGCCCTCTCGGCTGATCCGAAAAAAACTGCCGCCCTGCAACAGAGTATTTCGCCATGGAAATTTTCCAGTGAAAAATACTTCCAGGGTGTTCAGAACCGTGTTGGTGCCTTTGTCAAAACCGGCAAGCTCGGCCCCTTCACCAACGGTTACTGGGGACACGCGGCGATGAAGCTGCCGGCGGAAGCCAACCTGATGGCAGTGGCCCACTATCTTGAAGCACTGCACATCCAGAAGGAGATTATCAAGATCCAGGCGATTCTCGGCTCCAAGAACCCCCATCCCCAAACCTTCCTGGTGGGCGGCATGTCGATTCCGGTCGACCCCAACAGCCAGAATGCCATCAACGCCGACAAGATTGCCCAGATCCGCCAGTACATCGCCATGGCCAGGGAGTTTGTCGAGCAGGTCTATATTCCTGATGTCCTCGCGGTTGCTCCCTTCTATCTGGAATGGGCAGGTATCGGCGGCGGGCACAAGAACTACCTGTCTTTCGGTGATTTCCCCGAAGGGCGAAGCGGCTACCCCAACGATTTCTGGATGCCGGCCGGGGTCATCTTAAATGGTGACCTGACCAATATCATGCCGGTGGATCAGCAGAAAATAACCGAATATGTCACCCACTCCTGGTACGAATACAGCGGTGGAGACAGCGTTGGCAAACACCCCTACGAGGGAGAAACCAACTGGAAATACACCGGACCCAAGCCGCCCTATGATTTTCTTGATACCGACAATAAATATTCCTGGGTCAAATCACCGCGCTATGACGATAAACCGATGGAGGTTGGTCCCCTGTCGCGAATGCTGGTCGCTTATGCGTCAGGCCACAAGGAAGTTACCGATACCGTCAACCTGGTCCTGGGTAAGCTCGGCGTCGGCCCGGAAGTGCTGTTCTCGACCTTGGGTAGAACCGCAGCACGGGCGGTTGAAACCCTGATCATGGTTAACAAGATGAGTGACTGGCTCGATCTGCTGGTCGCCAACATGAAAACCGGCGATTATGCTATTCACAACAACGAAAAGTGGGATCCGTCCACCTGGCCGACCAATGCGCGTGGTTACGGTTTTCATGAGGCGCCCCGAGGTGCCCTCGGCCACTGGGTTGTGATTGAGAACAAGAGCATTAAAAACTACCAGGCGGTGGTACCAACGACCTGGAATGCCGGCCCGCGCGATCCCGCCGGGGTGCGTGGGCAATATGAAGAGTCGCTGATCGGTACGCCGATCGCAGATCCGCAGCGGCCGCTGGAAATTCTGCGCACCATGCACTCATTTGATCCCTGCATGGCCTGCGCGGTTCATCTCTACGATGAGGGTGGCAACCCTGTATCCAAGGCAAAAATTCTTTAGAGAGGCATCGTTATGGCAGAGATCTCGGGAACAACTGTTGATAAAGCTGAACAACCCATTGAATGCGCTGCCCGTAGTTTTCTCTATATCTGGGAGGGGCCGGTTCGGATCATTCACTGGCTGAATTTTTTCTGTATCATCATTCTGTCGTTCACCGGCTATTTTATTCACGATCCCTTCATGAGCTCAGCGCAGCATCCCTACATCATGGGGCATATGCGCCATATTCATTATGTCACCGGTGTGGTTTTTTCCGTGAGTATCCTGGCACGGCTCTACTGGTTTCTCGGTGACAGTTACTTCGCCAGCTGGCGGGCTATTCCCAATCCGTTCAACAAAAGTGACAGAAAAACATTCTGGGCCTATATCCGTTTCTACACCTTTCTCGGGAAGGACACCCCGCATCTGCTGGGACATAATCCGGTGGCTTTTTGCGCCTATACCCTGTTGTTTCTACTTTTTTTCCTGCAGATCCTTAGCGGTTTTGCCCTCTGGGCACAGGCGGACCCCAATAGTGCTCTTTATGGCGCAACCGGCTGGATTTTCGGCCTGGTCAGCAACCAGTGGGTGCGCTGGTTCCATTTCATGGTGATGTTTCTGGTGGCGGGATTTGTGATCAACCACATTTACAGTGTTATCCTGTTCGACTTCAAAACCAAGTCGGGGGAGATCAGTTCGATCTTCTCGGGCTGGAAACCTGATCGCCGTGATTGATACCGGGCTGCTACCATTCCTTAACAGGGACCAGCCGTGAAAAACTTTCTCGTCCTGGGACTTGGCAACCTGTTGATGAACGATGATGGCGCCGGGTTACAGGCAATTTACGCCCTGCAGGAGCGTTATCCGGATCGGGAAAATTTTCAGATTGTCGATGGCGGTACCCTGGGCCTTGATCTGCTCGGACATGTAGCCTGGGCCGACAAGCTGCTGCTGCTTGATGCGATCAACATCAATGAAGCTCCCGGCACCGTAGCATTGATCGCCGGAGAGGATATCAATCCGATCCTGGACCAACGTGTTTCCCCCCACCAGGTCGGCCTCAAGGATCTGCTTGAAGCAGCGGAGCTGATTGGTGATCGTCCCCCCGATGTCGAACTGCTGGGCATCCAGTATAATAATATCAACATGGAAATGACCCTGTCTGAAGCTGTAGAGCAGGGGTTACCCAAGCTGATTGGTGCTGCAAGTGAGCGCATTGAGGCTTTTCTGTCCAGCCGGCCGGATCTCTGACCGTCGCTATGCAACCTGACCAGGTTAATTCCACTGACCCCGATACAACAGAAAGTTATCAACTGCTTGTTAAGGGAACCGTTCAGGGAGTGGGCTTCCGCCCCTTTGTCTACCGGATTGCCCGTGCCGGCAATCTTTGCGGCCAGGTCGCCAACAGTCCCGCCGGTGTCGTCATCGAAGTCTGCGGGACTTGTGCCGATATCCAACACTTCTGCCGACAACTAAGAACAGAGGCACCGCCACTGGCACAGATCGATTCGATTACCGTTGAAAAGGTTGCTGCCATCGACCATCCGCAGGATTTTCGTATTGTCACCTCAACTACCAACTGTGTCACGGAAACCCTGGTACCGGTTGACATCAGCATCTGTGCCGATTGCAGCCACGAGCTGACCAGTCCCGGCAATCGCCGTTACCAGTACCCGTTAAATAACTGCACCAATTGCGGCCCCCGCTATACCATTATCCGTGATCTGCCTTATGATCGCGCGGCGACCGCCATGGCGCCCTTTCCCCTGTGTGATCACTGCCGGCAAGAGTATGAGAATCCAGCGGATCGCCGTTTTCATGCTGAGGCGACGGCCTGTCCTGTATGTGGACCGCGCCTGATGCTGACCGCTGCCAAGGGACAGGACGTTGTTACAGAACAACCCCTGAAGGAGGTAACAAAGCGGATAGGTCAGGGGCAGATCCTTGCCGTCAAGGGTGTCGGTGGCTTCCACATTCTCTGCGATGCGACCAGCAGTGCTGCCATTGCTCTACTGCGTCAGCGTAAACAGCGGCCCCACAAGCCCTTTGCCGTGATGGTGCGGGATGTGCCGATGGCCGAAGAATATGGCCTGTTTGATGAACAAAGTCGTAGCCTTTTGACCTGCCCCCAGCGCCCGGTGGTGCTGGTGCCCGATCGGGGGAGATTACCTTTTGAGGTTCATGGTGAACTTGACCGGGTCGGCCTGTTTCTTCCCTATACCCCGCTGCATCTGCTGTTGTTTGATCATGTGGACGGTCCGCTGATTGCCACCAGCGCGAACATTGCTGATGAGCCCATTATCACTGACGCGACCATGTTACAACAGCGGTTAGGAACGGTGGTCGATGCGGTGCTGGATATCAATCGTGAGATCGTCAACGGTTGCGATGACAGTGTAGTGACCACTGCCGCGGGCCGGACCTTGATGCTGCGACGCGCCCGCGGTTTCGCACCGGCGGCCATCAAGCTACCGGCGCCATTACCGCAACCGGTACTGGCCGTGGGCGCCGGTCTCAAAAACACCATCGCCCTGGGGTTTAGCGGGCAGGCGATCCTGAGCCCGCATATTGGTGACCTTGATGGCGTCGCGGCAGAAGGCTATTTCCAACGCACCATTGCCACCTTCAAACGGTTGTATGATTTTACCCCGGAACTGATTCTGTGCGACAAGCATCCGCACTATCTGTCGTCACAGTGGGCACGGCAACAGGATGTTCCGGTGCAGGAGGTTCAACATCATCATGCCCATGCCTTATCCGCAATGGTCAGCTGTGGTATGGGGTTTGACACCGAAATGCTGGCTTTCTGCTGGGATGGTACCGGCTATGGTGATGATGGCACCCTGTGGGGAGGCGAGGTGCTGCAAGCCAGTTATCGTGCTTATCAGCGGCGTTATCATGTACGCCCCATCCTGTTGCTCGGCGGCGAACAGGCGATCCGTGAACCGCGGCGCGTGGCCCTGAGCCTGTTGTTTGACTACTATGGTGAAGAGACGCTGCAGCTTGATACCCCCTGCACCAATGCATTCACCGGCGCGGAGCTTAAGATTCTGTTGCGGATGCACCAGCAGCGCCTGAATACACCGCTATCCTCTTCCATCGGCCGCCTGTTCGATGCCGTAGCTGCGTTGCTGGGAATCTGCAACCGGATGAGCTTTGAAGGACAGAGCGGCATGTTGATGGAAAAATATTACGATCAAAGCCTCAACCTCTGTTATGGTTTCACTATCGAGGCGGGTGTCATCGATTTCCAACCCACGATTGAGGCTTTACTTCAGGAGCATGATCGCGCCCGCGGGGTGACCGGATTTATCAACATGCTCACCGAGCTGGCCATGACGATTATGGTGCGGGAAGGGCACTCGGAAGCCCTGTTGAGCGGTGGGGTATTTCAGAACAGCCGGCTGGTGGCCGCGTTGCTGAAACAAGCGCGACAACGCGGTATGCAGCTGCACATTCCGCAGAATGTACCGGTACATGATGGCGGTATCGCTCTCGGGCAGGTAGCGGCAGCACTGGCAAGAGACCGTTAAAAAGGCTATCTATCTTTAAGGAGACACCATGTGTGAAGAATCTTCCGGCCGCAGCCAGCAGCAAGACAGCACCAGGATTGTTGTTGAACCACAGCAGAACCTGCTCAGCAACAACGATCACCTCGCCGGCCATATCCGCAAGCGTCTCGATCATCTGGGGATTCGCGGCATCAACCTGATGGGGTCTCCCGGCAGCGGCAAAACCGCCCTGCTTGAGGCCCTGATCGATCAATATCCCGCCGACAAGCTGACTGAGCTGGCAGTCCTTGAAGGGGATCTGGCTACCAATCGCGATGCCGACCGGATTAATACCAAAGGTGTCAAAGCCCAACAGATCACCACCGGTAGTGCCTGTCACCTGTCTGCTTCGATGGTGGCTGAAGCCCTGATCGGGGTGTCGCTGGAGGGGGTGAGAACCCTGTTTATCGAAAATGTCGGCAACCTGGTCTGCCCGAGCAAGTTTGCTCTGGGCACCCGGAAGAATGTGGTTGCCGTGTCTATTCCGGAAGGGGACGACAAGCCGATCAAGTACCCGGTCATGATTCGGGTGGCGGATATTGTCGTTTTAACCAAGACCGATCTGCTGCCGCACTTTGATTTCAACGTGGAGCGCTGCAAACAGGAAATCCTCCAGATTAACCATCACGCCAGGGTGCTGTTGACCTCGGCGAAAACAGGGGAGGGGATCAGTGAGTTGTGGCAGGAATTGCAGCAATAACGTGGCTTACTGAAGATCCGAACTCCTTGTCGAAAAGTTTCCGATTAGCGGATTGATGTAATAAAAAGTCGTGACGACAGCTCCAGAGTCGGGATATTTGAAAGCAGCGGGGACTGTTTGAGGCGTCAGCCGAGTTTTTCCCGCAAGAGAAGATATCCCGACTCTGGGGCTTAACGAAAGGTAAGGGGGTAACACCTATGTGTCTGGCCATTCCATCAAAAATTATCAGTATTGATCGCGATACCTGCATGGGAGAGATCGATACCATGGGGGTATCGCGTGAAGCGAATTTTTCCCTGGTTGACGAAGAGCTTGCTGTTGGCGACTGGGTGTTGGTGCATGTCGGACTGGCCATCAGTCGCATCGATGCCGATGAGGCCCAAAAGACCCTCGACATGTATCAGGAGATTCTACAGCTGCAGGACGGAGAACTGAATGCCGGCGGCTGACACCCTGCTGCAGATGGTGCGCGATACCGCTGCGATTTGTGCCTTTGCCGGTCAAATCGGGCAGCAAGCCTCCCACCTGAAACAACCCCTGCGGATCATGGAAGTCTGCGGTGGCCATACCCACGCCATCCTCCAGTACGGTCTGGATCAACTGCTGCCTGACAGCATTCGCCTGGTTCACGGACCGGGGTGCCCGGTCTGCGTCCTGCCGCAACACCGGATTGATGCGGCGATCAACCTGGCCCGGCGGCCCGACACCATTCTGGTCACCCTGGGCGACATGATCCGTGTTCCGGGCAGTGGTGGTGTTTCCCTGCAGCAAACCCGCGCTGCCGGTGCCGATGTCCGCTATCTTTATTCTCCGCTTGACTGCCTTACCATTGCCGCCCAAAACCCCGATAAAACCGTTATCTATTTTGCTATCGGCTTTGAAACCACCACCCCCATGACCGCCCTGCTGCTGGAACAGGCATTTGCTCGGCAGCTATCCAATCTGTATATTCACAGCAACCACGTGCTGGTGCCACAGGCAATGGAACTGATTCTGGCCGGGGGTGGAGCCATTGATGCTTTTATTGCACCCGGACATGTCAGTGTCATGGCCGGTGCCGAGCAATACCGGTGCCTGGCGGAAAAACACCAGGCACCGGTGGTGATTGCCGGCTTTGAGCCGGTTGATCTGCTGGACGCCGTTCTACGGATTATCAATCAGGTCAACGACGGACGCGCTGAGGTGGATAACGCCTACAGCCGTTTCGTCAAAACCGCCGGCAATCGTAAAGCCCGACAACTGGTTGAAAAATATTTTGAACCCGACGATGATTTTCTCTGGCGCGGCATCGGCCGCATCCCGGGTTCGGCATTGAAACTCCGCGATACTTATGCCGAACGTGACGCCGAGATACAGTTTTCCCAATCCTGCCCGCCACCAACAGAAGAAAAACCCGGTAACTGTTTGTGCGGTTCCATTCTGATGGGGCTGGCCCAGCCGACCGACTGCCCCCTGTTTGCCGACGGCTGTACCCCGCAGAATCCGCAAGGGAGTTGCATGGTCAGTAACGAAGGTGCGTGCGCTGCTTACTACAAGTACCGGAGGGCTTGCTGATGGACACCATCGAGCTGGCCCACGGATCGGGTGGTCTGGAAAACCAGGAACTGATTCGGGAACTGTTCTTTGTCGCTTTTGACAACCCGATTCTTGCCGGTTGTGAAGATGCGGCCCGGATCGATGGCGGCGCGCTGGCCGTCAGCACCGACAGCTTTACCGTCAGCCCCCTGTTTTTCCCCGGCGGCGACATCGGCAAGCTGGCAGTCGCCGGAACCCTCAATGATGTCGCTATGCGCGGTGCCCGCCCGGAATACCTGACGGTCGCTTTTATTATTGAAGAAGGCTTAAAAATGAACACGCTATCCAGTGTTGTCAAGAGCATGAAGGAAGAACTGCGCGTCAGCGGCGCGCAGGTGATTGCCGGTGACACCAAGGTGGTGCCGCGCGGTGCCATCGATCAGCTGATGATCAACACCACCGGTTTCGGCAGCATCGTCAGTGATTGCAATACCCGCCGTATCGCAGCGGGAGACCAGGTGATTATTTCCGGGGATATCGCTCGCCACGGCGCCTGTATCTTTGCCGCCCGTGAAGAGATCGCCATCAAGGGTCTGACGTCCGACTGCTGCAGCCTGTGGCCGGCGATTGCACCTTTACTGGAAGCAGGGCTCGGCATCCATGCCATGCGTGACGCCACCCGTGGCGGGATCAGCGCCGTATTTAACGAATGGGCCCAGCAGACCGGACTGTCCTTTATCTTGCGTCAGGACGATATTCCGGTCAGCTCCGAGGTGCGCGGCTTTGCTGAAATCCTCGGGATTGATCCCTACGTTCTTGCCTGCGAGGGGGTGTTCGTCCTTGCCGTCACGCCACGGGACAGTGCTGCCGTGATTGACCTGCTTCACCGCCACGGACATCCGCAAGCGGCGTTGGTCGGTACAGTGGAAGTGGCGCACCAGCAACCAGTGGTGCAGCTGCATTCCGCCTACGGCACCAGACGCCGGATGGAATATCCGTCCGGAGAAATTCTGCCGAGGATCTGCTGATGCACGAATTTTCAATTGTTTCGTCGTTGCTTGATCTGGTTGAAGCCAACGTCCGTAAACACAATGCCGGCTCCGCCACCAAAGTGGTGGTGCGGGTTGGCGAGATGTCCGGCGTGGTTGCCGAGCTGTTGGCAGAGGCGTTCCACGTGTGTAAACGCGGCACTGTTGCCGAGCAGGCGGAGCTGGTGGTTGAAAAGCAGGAGGTGCTGATCCGCTGCAACTGTGGTTACCAGGGAGCGATCAAAGACAGGCGTTTTATCTGCCCCGTGTGTGGGGTTGCCGATGTCGACGTAACCGCCGGTGAGGAGATGATCCTGCAGCAACTTGAGCTGGATCTTGAATAGACAGATTCGTTGTAGATATTAAAAGGGAATGCGATCATCATCGTCGTGATACCGCATCATATCATTCACCAAGGCCAAAAACACCCCGAACACTTCACATAAGTTCTTAACAGTTTTGCTATAAGTCATCTTCTCATAAGGTTTTTTGTTTTTTCATAGCTTTAATGCCGCATCGATCTCTCTACAAGTCGCTCCACACCGGTGGAAAGCTCTTTTTGCTGACTTTTCGGAGCGTTTGCCAAAAGTATGGCGGCGGGCGGGGCCGCGACCCCGCGACTTAGTCTTTAATGTTGTTGTTGACTGGTCAGGACAGTTTCAACAACCATTAGAACCGGCGGTTCACGCCCTAAACATGGTTCTCAAAAACCGGGCATCTGCGCAGCAGGTGACAGTTGCTCCACCCCTTCAGGCACCTCAAACACAAACTCGCTATCAGCGGGATCGAGGTTCCAGCGCACATCAACAAAAGTGATCCGGGTGAGGTTATCCTGCGGATCGGTCACCTGGGTTGCCACCAGGGGAAACACCTGAGAGTTGCCCCCCTGGAGCGCCGCTACCGCCTGCTGATTGACGACCACCTCGATCTGCTTGAAAAATTGCGATGGCCGCTTCGGTGTCAGCAATAGGATATATTGCCCGTTTTCGTCCCGGCGACTCTTGCCCCAGGCGATGTCAAAGTTCTGCGCCAGATTCCCCAGGCCAGTAAAAAAAGCCGCCGGGTTGTCACCATATTCATCCTCAATTTCACCAACCTGGCTGACAATCACCTGACGGTTTTCGGGTACATACACCCACAGGCTGGTGCCATCGGACAGAATCTGCTGTTCATTAGGCAGCTGATAATCCCAACGAAACATGGGCATTGCTGAACTGCCCCGGGTTTCAGGAGGAAACTTGAACCATACCTGGCCTGCACCGCGCTGCACGCGATCAATAGCAACAACCGTTGATAACTGGACAAAATCGGCGGAAAAATCGCGTATCTGTTGCGTCGCCGGGGTCGTTACCCTGAAGGGTGTTTCCAACGCCGCGAGAACATTGGTTAGTTCTTCGTCCGCTATGGCAGGTACGGCCCCAGCGACCAGTAGCAGCCACGAAAACAACAGCACCAACAACTTCATATTGAGAGTTCTCCTTTAATAAACAATTCCGTCATATTAGCACTTTTTTCTTTCCTGCGCGCACCATCACACGTCAGGGAAAGTCTTGGTGCTGTCGTCGCTGTGCAGGCTGATAAAAACGCCCCCCCTGGCGGCATCCGGCCCAGCTGCTGGAGCGATAATAAACAGCGGCAACGCATACATCTGGTGGCTTTCTGCTGTTGCTCCAGGCCCTGCATGACACGGGTCGCCCAGGTGCAGATCAGGAACTCCGGGCAGGCCACCTCGGCCACACAATGATTCGAGTGCCCCGAGAAAAGCTGAAGCAACGATATTACCTGCTTCCTTTAATGCCGAACGGCCAATATCATTGAAAAACGGTGTGGTCACGCCTTCTCCGGTCAGAGCGGCGATCAGGTGCTGCGCAGCCTTCTTATCCAGCGCGAGGATAAAGGTCCCGGAAATTCTGCCGGACAGGCTCAAGGTCACCTCGGCGCCCTCGCAGCGCAGCTGTTGCAGGCAGGAACGGGCAGCAGCAGAGGAGGGGATAAAATCCTGACTTTTCAGTACCGGCCCGCCCCGCGGCAGCATCTGCCCGAGGCTTACCAGGGCAGAGCGTATCCCGGCCTCGATCAGACGACTGTCCGTGGATAATGTAATTGCATGGCCGGCAATCATCATACTCCTTTTTTTCGGCGCTCAAGCAGGGATTGTAAATCCAGCAAAAAAACCACTTGCCCATTACCCAGAATGGTTCCGCCGGCACACCCCGGGATCTGATCAAAGGGGTGCCCCAGGCGCTGGACAAAGACTTCCTGCTGACCGATCAGACGATCAACAACCAGGCCGATTCGACGCCCCATGACCTCTGTCACTACCAGGGGCAATGAATCATTTTTCGCGCCCTTCGGTTGTTTAAGTATTTTCCGCAGAGAGAGCAGCGGAATAAAAGCCTCCTGATATTGAACCATCAGCTGCTTACCGCTGCTGTGGATTTCCGCCGGACTGACTTCAACCGCCTGGATCACCCGCGTAATCGGAATGGCCATCCGCACGCCATCCGATTCAATCAACAGCACGCGGATAATCGCCAGCGACAGCGGCAGCTTAAGGGTGATACTGGTACCTTCACCCGGGGTCGAATCGATCAACACCAGGCCGCCAATCCCTTCTATCGCGGTCTTGACAACGTCCATACCAACACCACGACCGGAAATACCGGTGACGGTGTCGGCGGTCGAAAAACCGGGCTGGCAGATCAGCTGATACAGATCATAATCACGGACCGTCTTAACCTGGGCGCTGCTCAAGAGTCCACGCTCCCGGGCGATACGACGAATGGTCTGCGGATCAATCCCGCTGCCATCATCTGCCACTTGAACCAGAACCTGATCCCGATCGCGCCAGGCTCTAAGACTGATGACACCCTGCTCTTTATCCCTGAAGCCATGATCTACGGCATTGCGCACCATATGTGTCAATGGATCAACCAGTTCTTCAACAATTGCCCGATCTATTTCAATATCGGCACCGTCGGTCTGTAGCTCGATTTTCTTTGCACTGCTGCGTGCCAGATCGTGAACAAGACGTGACAACCGGGAAAACAGCGCCCGCAGTGACACCATTCGCACTTGCAATACCTGATGATGAAGGTTCTTGACCAGGCGTGACAATTGGCCGACACCATCGTCCAGATCAGACCAGTGCTGTTGTTTAAGGGCACTCTGCAACTGATAACGGATGGTAATCAATTCGCCGGTCAGATTAATCAGATGATCAAGACGCTCGGTACTGACCCGAACGCTGGCGCTCTTGGATGGACGCGCTTGGTTGCCGCTGTTGGGCTTCGGCTTGGGAAAAGAAATTTCCTCGACCTCACTATATTTTGCCAGCTGCGCATGAATATCTTGCAGTGCCAGTCGGGGGCGCAACTGCACCAGCAAACGCCCGTCCACCTTATCGTTCATAATCTGTTCGAGAGACGGCCAGGACTTCAGCACGGTGCCGAAATCACTGCACTTCTTCAGCAGCACCAGCAATCGTGGGGCGGTTACCGGGACCCTTTCAGCCAGGGCCATCTGTAACAGGACAGGCTCAGCAGCACCAGTCCGGCTACCCTCTTCTTTTTCCGGCTGCGCCTGATTCACAGGAAAATCGGATCGCACCCTTAAGGTCTGCATCTGCAGATACGACTCAACACTGCGCTCGTCGCGCCCTTGAGTGATATCATCATGCAGGGCCTCCAGCAGGTCGACTCCTGCCAGCAACTGATCAATTTCTGCGGTGTTGACAGAACCGCGCTTACGACACAGATCGAGATCATCTTCGAGACGATGGGCCAGGCGGGCGGTTTCGACATATTCCATCGTCGCAGCCATGCCCTTGATGGAGTGGGCCTCACGGAACAGGGCATCGATCTCCTGATGGTTTTCCGGATCGCTGTCAAGGCGCAGCAGTATCTCGGACATAGCCTGCAGATGCTCTGCCGCTTCAACCAGATACATGTTGCGGTATTTTTCTTTATCCATCTTTTTTATCCAGTGGTTTTAGACAACAGGATCAGCCCGCCACAACCCGTTCGGCAACTTCCAGAACCTGATCACTCTGAAACGGCTTGACAATAAAGTCCCGGGCTCCGGCTGTGATCGCATCGAGGATCAGATGTTTCTGCCCCAATGCGCTGCAAACAACAACCCGCGCCTGCGACTCCAGCTGCAGGATTTCTTTTAGTGCTTCAATCCCGCCCATAACCGGCATCACGATATCCATGGTGACCAGATCCGGGCGCTGCTGCTGATATAGAGCCACCGCCTGTTCCCCGTTTTCAGCTTCTCCCACAATCTCCCATCCCGCCTGGGAAAAAATATCAATCAGCATCTTGCGCATAAAAAGCGCGTCATCAACAACCAGAACGCGTCCGGGCATATCTGTCTCCTCAGTTGGTACATGTTGTTTCTATCGCTGCCACGACATAGTTGACATCGAGCAGACTGATCATATTGTTCTTCCAGGCGAACAGGCTGCGGACTGCGGACTCTTTTGTCCCCGCTTCATCATCTTTGACAAAGCTCTTGTCCAGCCCGATCAACGGTAGCAGGCGATCAACCGCGAGGGCGAAAGGGCCATGCTGGTTGGTCAGCACAATGATGCGAGGGCTCCCCTGAAGACCGTCAAAACCCAGCAACCGAGGCAGATCTACCACCGGTACGATGCGCCCATGGAAAGCAATAGCACCACTGACTGTTGACGGCGCAGCAGGGAAGGGATGCAGATGGGGCGTTTCGACAATCTCCTGGATATCAATCAGTTCCAGCGCATAGATTTCGTTGCCAACCTCAAAGGGGAGCAATTGAATCATTGTGCCGTCCGTTCATGGTCACTGCCCAGATTAAAACGTCGCACCGATGTCAGCAACTCCTCGGCCAGGCGCGACAGGCGCTGTGAGGCAAAGGACATTTCCTCCATCGACGCGGTCTGTTCTTCGGTTGCCGCAGACACCTCTTCCGTCGATGCAGCGTTATCTTCAGCGACCCGGGCAATCTCTTCGATGGCTTCAACAATAGCTTGCGCACCGCGGCTCTGCTTCTCGGTGAGGTCACGGATATCGATGGAGCGCTCCTGCGCTGCCTCCGCCTTGGAGATGATTGATTTGAAGGCATTGCCGGTAACATCTACCGCTTCGCGGCCGGCATCGATCGATTTGACACTCTGGGCCATGGACATCTGAACCTTGTGGCTCTGCTCGCGGGTTTTTTCAATCAGCCGGGTAATCTCAGCCGCAGAATTGCTGGTACTGTCCGCAAGCTTGCTGACCTCTTCAGCAACGACCGCAAAACCATGACCGTATTCCCCAGCGCGAGCCGCTTCAATCGTGGCATTAAGGGCCAGCAGATTGGTTTTCTGAGCAATGCCGGTGATGACATCGATAATAGAACCGATCTTTTGGACCTGCTCACTGAAATCAACGATCATGGCGCCGTTCTCTTCAATCTGACTGAGCACCTGCTTCATGTTATCCAGGGCCTTGCTGGTCAAACCTTCCCCTTCACGAGCAGAGAGGGTTGTTTCCTCCGCTGATTCCGTCAATTTACCGGACGAGCCGGCCACCAGCTCAATCTGCTCGGCCATTTCGCGCACCACCCGTGACACCCGCTCAACCATCTCCGCCTGGGTTTCGGCACCGCGACTGATCTGCTCAATCGAGCCGGCAACTTCGTGTGCGGTTGCCGTCATTTCCTCGGAGGTAGTCGCCAGCGCCATGGAGGATTCATTGACATTCAGGGCACTGCCGCGAATCTGGCCAACCAGGTTACGCAGACTGTCGACAACCAGATTCAGGGAATTGGACAGATCTTCTGTTTCGTCGCTTAACAACCCTTTGTGCAATCGTACTTTTCGGCTTAAATCACCGTGGCTGAGGCGATCAGCGCCATCGGTAAGAATCTTGATATTGGCGGTAAAGGCCCGTGAAAAAAGCCAGCCAAAGATCAGACCGACCAGCAGGGCACCGATCACAGTGATGAGTTGATGCGTCCATTCGGGGGCATCCAGTTTTGGAACCAGCATATTCAGCAGCACAACCGACGCCACCACAAAAATGAAGCCGATAACAAATTTATAACTGATCTCTACACGCATATTTTTCCTCCACCTTGACAACTACGAGTTTTCATTTGTTCTACAGTTTAACCACGGATGTTACAGATCAACCGTTCGTCGATAAATCCGCTCCGCCGGATCAACACAGAAGAACAGGTTACGACAATCAGGAGCCAGGGTTTCTGCTCGTCCGAGGACCAGATAACCACCGGGTGACAGGGCGC
The DNA here is from genome assembly GCF_057178085.1 of Pelovirga sp. C15f. Lineage (NCBI taxonomy): Bacteria > Pseudomonadati > Thermodesulfobacteriota > Desulfuromonadia > Geobacterales > Geobacteraceae > Pelovirga > Pelovirga sp. C15f. Next base: position 92,894 of record NZ_JBXUCV010000006.1, on the reverse strand, counting down.
CTGCCAGCAACTTAATGACCTGCTGCTGTTTATCTCTGGAAAAATAAATCAACAGGTTGCGACACAGTATCAAATCCGCGCGGTAAAATATCTCCTCAGAGATAATGTCATGACGAAAGAATTGCACCAGCTGACGGATCTCTTCATTGATCTGATAGCGCTGGGTTTGTGCGCTAAAGTATTTCACCAGCATTTCCGGCGGCACCTCTTTAAGACGATCTTCCGGATAATAACCATTTTTTGCCCTCTTTAAGGCATCCGGGCTTAGATCCGTGCCGACAATCGCAAACTGATCGCCTGGTTGCAGCATTTCTTTTAGCAGCAACGCAACCGAGTAGGGTTCTTCACCAAGGGCACAACCAACACTCCAGATCCTCAGTTTGCTGTTCTGACGCCGCGACATGCGCAGCACTTCCGGCAAAATACGTTTTTCGAGGGCTGAAAAGGTGCTGGGATTGCGAAAAAAATGCGAAACATGAATGCCCATAGCGGCAATCAGCCGTTTTTGTTCATCTGCCCTATCTGCCAGTTCAGCACTGTACTGAAGTGGATCGGCACACCCACAGGAACGCAGATAGGCTGCCAACCGACGCTTCATATTCACCGACTTGTAACTTGTCAGATCAAAGTTCTGCTGTTTTTTCAGGACAGTAGCAATGTCAGCATAAGCTTCATCGGGAAATTCCTCACCAATCAGGGGACTGCGGGGACTGGCAGCATCAACCTGGTCGGGCGGGGAGGGGTCAGCTTGCAGCAAAATGGTCAAACCCCCGTTGCCGGCATTGATAGATATCGCCATTGTCCTGTCTTATGATGATCCCGGTTCCGGCCCTGATATGACCAATCTTCACCACCCCGGGAGCGGGTAAAGCCAGCTGCTCGAGATTATGGCGCGAAGAGCTGAACAGCAACTCGTAATCTTCACCACCAGCCAATGCCAGATCGATCAAGGCTGGATTCTGCTCCAATGCGCCGCGAAAGGTCTCCGACAAGGGCAGGGCCGCGAGTGTCAGCTCGGCACCGACCCCGGAAGCTGTCAGCAGATGATTCAAATCAGCCAGCAGACCATCAGAGATATCAAGCATCGCTGTTGCCAGTTCCTTTTCGCTCACATAGTGTCCCACATCAATCCTGGCGCTGGGGGTATGAAAGCGCAGCGCCAGGTCCGGCGGCGGTGTTTGCCCGGCCTGCAGCAGTTGCAGCGCCAGAGCACTATCACCAAGGGTTCCGGAAACGTAGATAGCATCACCACAGACCGCTCCCTGACGCGTCACCGCTTTACCTGCAGGCGCCAGCCCCTGGACGGTCACCGAAATCATCAAGGGACCCGGTGAGCCACAGGTGTCACCGCCGGCGAGAACGACATCATACTGCTTTGCTTCGTGAATAACTCCTCGAATAAAGTCCTTAAGATCCGCTTCTGTCTGCCGTTTTGAGCGTCCAAGCCCCAGATACAGGGCCCGTGGCTTTCCTCCCATGGCGGCGATGTCACTGAGATTCACCGCCACTGATTTGCGCCCCAGATCAAACATACTGGTCCAGGCGCGTTTAAAATGGATATCTTCAATCAACAGATCGTTACTGGTCAGCAACAGCTGGTCACCCGGCAACTGATCGATGGCACAATCATCACCGATACCACCCAGCAACGGGGAACAACTGCCCGCCTGCTCCTTTATCCAGCGGATCAATTCGAATTCACCGCTGCCGATATTGTTGGCTTTACCCATATGCTTACACCTAGATTTCTAAGTTTTTAATTATTATTTTTCTTTTATAATAAGTCAAGTCATCAGTTTGCACAAACAACAACGGCCAGCTGACGCTGGCCGTTGTTGTCTATCGCTGCAATGAAGGGATGTGTGGGCTTACACCTGCGGGCCCGCCTTGGTAAAATCGAAATCGTGATTGTCTTCATCGATATATTTTTTAAAGTTCTGAATAAACATGCCCGCCAGCTTGTTGGCAGTTCGATCAAAGGCGTCCTGATCTACCCAGGAATTGCGTGGATTCAGCAGCTTGGTATCTACGCCCGGCAGCTCTTTGGGGATGCTCAGTTTGAAAAAACGGGTCTGATCAAATTCAGCCTTGAGAATACTGCCATCGAGGATGGCATTGATACAGGCCCTGGTGGCCTTGATGCTCATCCGCTCGCCAACACCATAACCACCACCAACCCAGCCGGTGTTGACCAGGTAGGCATTGACATTGTGCTTTTCCATCTTCTCACCCAGTAACTTGGCATAGGCCGTCGGATGCAAGGGGAGGAAGGCTTCACCAAAGCATGCAGAAAATGCTGCTGTCGGCTCTGTGACCCCGCGCTCAGTGCCGGCGACCTTGGCGGTATAGCCGGAGAGGAAATAGTACATGGCCTGTTCTTTGGTCAGTTTCGATACCGGCGGCAAGACGCCAAAGGCATCGCAGGTCAAAAAGATGATGTTTTTCGGGTGCCCGGCACGCAATGTCGGCTCGAAATTGTCGATATGGTGAATGGGATAGGAGACACGGGTGTTTTCGGTTTTCTCCTTGCTGGTGTAATCGATAATACCATCTTCATCATACACCACGTTTTCCAGCAGGGCATCGCGGCGGATGGCGTTGAAAATCTCGGGTTCACTTGCCGGCGAAAGATCGATACATTTGGCGTAACAGCCCCCTTCGAAGTTGAAGATACCCTCATTGTCCCATCCATGTTCGTCATCACCAATCAGTTTACGCGACGCGTCGGTCGACAAGGTGGTTTTGCCGGTGCCTGACAAACCGAAAAAGAGACAGACATCCCCCTGTTTCCCGACGTTGGCACTGCAGTGCATGGATAAAATCTTGTTGAGGGGCAACCAGTAGTTCATCATGGTGAAGATCCCCTTTTTCATTTCTCCACCGTACCAGGTGCCCCCAATGATGGCGACTCGTTTTTCAATGTTGAAAATGACAAAAACATCGGAATTCAAGCCCATCTCTTCCCAACGTTTATTGCTGTAGCCGGCAGCATTGTAAACTGTAAAATCGGGCGCAAAATTCTCCAGGCCGGCATTATCGGGACGAATAAACATGTTTTTAACAAAGTGGGACTGCCAGGCAATCTCGGTCACAAAGCGAACCTGGCGTCGGGTTGTGGGGTTTGCTCCGGAGTAGCCGTCGGTCACATAAACATCTTTACCGGACAGGTAATTAATAACCTTGTTGTAGAGTTCATCAAAAAAATCAACCGAGATCCGCTGGTTAATCGTGCCCCAGGCGATGTTCTGCTTGGACGGGTCCTGTTTGACAAAATATTTGTCCTTGGGTGAACGGCCGGTGAATTTACCGGTATCAACCATCATGGTACCGTTTGCGGAAAGCTTGCCTTCCTGATTTTTTTCTTCGTGCTCATACAGGTCCTCATAACTCAAGTTATGAAAAACCTTGCCGACGCTTTTCAGTCCCAGCTCCGCAGCAGTCAAATTACTCATTAATTCTCTCCCCGTTTTCAGGTTTTGATGTGCCCGATTGTATCAGACAAATCGAGGCTTGGCCGAATAAAATAACGTTATTATACGCTTTATTATCCAGTCAATATAGCCCAAAGTCCCATTGATCGCAACAACTGCGGGAGACAATGCACTGGATTCTGTTGATTTTTTTGATTTGACCGCGATCACGCTCGGATGCGTGTCTTTACCGACGGGAAGCAGTACCCTTTGCTCCAGGTTCCATGCTAGTCTGGCATGTAACTTTATGGATCTCAAAGGACCTTTTATATGCGCGTTTTTTTAACTGGTGGTACCGGCTTTGTCGGCCGTCAAGTGATCGGCGAATTACTCCGGCAGGGTCATCAGGTCAGGGTGCTGGTTCGTGCAAGTGGCAAATCTCTGCCATCCGAGGTAGAGACGGTGATCGGAGACACTACCAACTACGCAACCCTGAGTGGTGCCGCCCGGGACTGTGATGCCATTATCAACCTGGTCGGCATTATTCGTGAGTTTCCAGCTAAAAACATCACCTTTGACCTGCTGCACACCCAAACCACCCAGAATCTGATCCGCCTGGCACAAGAAACCGGCATCAGGCGCTACCTTCAAATGAGTGCTAACGGTACCCGCGCTGATGCGGTAACCGGTTACCATCGCACCAAATGGGCAGCTGAACAGGCGCTGCGGGCAGCTGATCCGGACTGGACAATTTTCCGACCATCGCTCATCTTTGGACCCGATGATCTGTTTGTTAACATGCTTGCCGGTCTGTTAAGAACCCTGCCGGTGGTTCCGGTGATGGGGGATGGCCGTTACCGCTTGCAACCGGTCCATGTTAGCGATGTCGCATGCAGTTTTGTTCAGGCCCTTGAGCGTAAGGATACAATTCATCAAACCTATCATTGTTGTGGACCGGAGCAGTTCTCCTACGATCAGATTCTTGATCTCATCGGTCACGCCCTGGGACGTTCCAGATCCGTGGTTAAGTTGCATCATCCCTTATTTCTAATGAAGCCTTTGGTTTCCGTTTTCCAGCATTTTCGCCCGTTTCCCATGACCCGGGACCAGCTCACCATGCTTCTTGAAGAAAACATCTGCAGCAGTACAGGATGGCAGGAAGCGTTCAACCTGCAGTTGACCGATTTTAAGAGCGGCATTGATCAATACCTTTGATACCAGAGCGCCCCCGATGGCATGGCCGTCGGGGGCGCTCTGGCTGCTAGTCTGCCCATGGTTTCCTATGGAAGGTTGGCGGCATCTTCTCCCGCACGATTGTTCATCATACTCTCAAGCAGAACCTTACTGCCGATTAGCGCTGTTTTCTTTACCAGATTTTCAGCTGCCTCAGGATCCTTGCTGCGAAACGCATCAAGCAGCTTCTCGTGCTCATCCACAGAGATGTCCATCCGCCCGTTGACCGATAAGGACGCCATGCGTAAACGGTTGAATTTCATCCCCAGTTGGTGAATTAACTCGTACAGCTTGCTGTTGTCAGCGGCCTTGAGGAAAATTTCATGAAACTCATTATGAACACGATAAAAAGACCGGACATCACCCTCTTCTGCCAGGCTCCGCAATTTGCTGTTAACTGTCTCCAGGCGTTCAAGTTCCTTGTCCGTCAGGTTGCAGGCCGCAAGAGATGCTGCATAGCCTTCAAGGATACTTTTGATGGCATAAAATTCCTGAACATCGCGCTCCGACAGGGCGGCAACAACCGCTCCTTTGCGCGGAATGACGGTCAGGTAGCCTTCGGACTCCAACTGCCTGAAAGCTTCGCGGATGGGGGTTCGACTGATTCCAAAGCGCTCTGCCAACTCGGGTTCGGCAACCTTCTCCCCCGGCTTAAGCTGCCCTTTAAGGATGGCCTCACGGATGGTTTCGAGAATTTTTTCCCGCAGGGTCTGGTGCCGCTCCATATGCTTATTCTTCATAAAGATCTCCACTTTGAGTATGCAAATTGTATACAGTATACATACAGTGTCAATCTTTTTTTACACTGAAACGAACCCATTAAGGGTCTGCTCAAGTTTTTTTGTAGAGGTAACTGTCTGATGATTAAGTTAATTCAGGATGACCTGGCGTTTTATACTGGTGCCTGTGGTACAATTCAGCCACTAAACCCTAGTGCCGGAATGATCCTATGTCTGAACTTTTTGTCCATGTTCCTGTTGCGCTGTTCCCCGAACGGGTAGACTTTCTTCTTGCCCGCAAGTTGCAACCAGAGGTGGCCTGTCAGGATGCCAATATGGCCAAACTTGACATGGCGCAGCTTGCGGATAGTGCCGCAGCGCTGGCAGAGTCAGGGCTGATGACGGTCTTACATGCCCCCTTTGTCGACCTTCTTCCCGGCGCTGCGGATTTTCGCGGTCGCCAACAGACCATCAGGTTACTCGAACAGACACTGCTCCTGGCGGAACGGATCAAGGCCGTTAAGATTGTCTTTCATCCCGGTTTGAGCGCCAATGCCACCGAGCAGGAGGTCGACGATTGGCTTTCCCGCTCCTATGTCCTCTGGTCGAACTACATCTCCTGGGCCAAACTCAACAATTGTCTTTTTGGTATCGAAAATATCTACGAAACGTCCCCGACACCGCTATTACGTTTAATTACAGCGATCAAATCACCTTATTTCGGCCATGTTTTCGATATTGGTCATTGGAATATTTTCAGTAGCGGACCGCTATCTGCATGGCTGGGGGCTGTTGCCCCCTATATCCACCATCTGCATCTGCACGATAACCACGGCCGCATGGATGAACATCTTGCCATCGGCCTGGGAACAGCTCCCTTCGATCAACTCTTTACCTGGCTCGATGACTGTGACGCAGTCCCAACCATGACCCTGGAAAATCATAATCGCTATGCCCTGGATCAATCCCTCGATGTGCTCAAGCGCACAGCAATAGGCCACAAGTACTAATAAAAAAGGGCACCTCTTGGTGGGTGCCCTTTTTTTATAAACATCGTGTTGAACTGTATGCTCTATCAGCGCATTTTGCCGGCGACCTGAATACGGATCAGGGCGCGCTGCAGCGCGCGCTCCATAATGGCATAGGACTTATCTTCCTGTGACATGGTCTTAAGTGCCTCTTCAGCGCGTCCCATTGCGGCTTTCGCCCGGGCAAGATCAATCTCGTCAGACTTTTCTGCGGTATCAACCAGTACAGTTACAGCGTCCTCATCGATTTCTACATATCCCCAGTTAACCGCAACGTGAAAATGTTGACCGCCTTTTTTATAACTCATCTCACCGACACGCAGGGTTGTCAGCAAGGGGGTGTGACCAGGCAGAATTCCAAGTTCGCCAACCAGTCCGGGCAAGGTCAGTTCATCAACCTCCTCGGAAAGAACCTGCTTGTATGGTGTCACCATGTCAAGCTTGAGTTTTTCAGCCATCACGCTAATCCTTTATCTGACAATTCAGTGTTCCCTTAGGCTGCCATCTTGCGTGCTTTTTCGATAACTTCTTCGATGGTCCCGACCATATAGAAGGCTTGTTCCGGCAAGCTGTCGTGTTTGCCGTCAACAATCTCACGGAAGCCCTTGATCGTATCTTTGAGCTCCACGTACTTTCCTGGTGAACCGGTGAAAACTTCAGCGACATGAAAAGGCTGTGACAAAAAGCGCTGAATTTTTCGCGCCCGCGCAACGACCTGTTTGTCCTCTTCCGACAGCTCGTCCATCCCCAGGATGGCAATGATGTCCTGCAGGTCTTTGTAGCGCTGGAGAACGTACTGAACATCCCGGGCTACCTTGTAATGCTCCTCACCAATAACCTGTGGATCAAGAATCCGGCTGGTCGAATCAAGCGGATCAACTGCAGGATAGATACCCAGCTCGGCAATCTGACGGGACAGAACCGTGGTCGCGTCAAGGTGTGCAAATGCTGTTGCCGGAGCCGGATCGGTCAAGTCATCAGCAGGCACGTAAATGGCCTGAACCGACGTAATTGATCCTTTATCGGTGGTGGTAATACGCTCCTGCAGCTCGCCCATCTCGGTTGACAGGGTCGGTTGATAACCAACGGCTGAAGGAATCCGCCCGAGCAACGCCGAAACCTCGGAACCGGCCTGGGTGAAACGGAAGATGTTATCAACAAACAGCAGCACGTCCTGACCTTCTTCATCGCGGAAATATTCGGCAACGGTCAGCGCTGACAGGGCAACCCGGGCACGAGCTCCGGGAGGCTCATTCATCTGGCCGTAGATCAGTGATGCCTTGCTGAGAACACCAGAGTCTTTCATCTCTTCCCACAGGTCATTGCCCTCGCGGGTGCGCTCACCGACGCCGGCAAAAACCGAGAAACCTCCGTGTTGCTGGGCAACATTGTTGATCAGCTCCATAATCAGAACCGTCTTGCCGACACCGGCACCACCGAACAAGCCGATTTTCCCACCACGGGAATAAGGAGCGAGTAAATCAACAACCTTGATTCCGGTCTCGAAGGCTTCAACCTTGGTCGACTGGCTGATAAAATCCGGGGCAGGGCGATGTATCGGCCATGATAGTTCAGAATCAACAGGTCCGCCTTCATCAATGGGTTGGCCAATGACGTTGAGAATCCGTCCCAGGGTTTTAGGTCCGACCGGCATCAGAATCTGATCACCGGTATCAAGAACATCCTGACCACGAACCAAACCCTCAGTCGCATCCATCGCAATCGCGCGAACGGTATTTTCACCGAGGTGCTGGGCAACCTCACAAACCAGATTCCACTCATCATCGCCGAGGGCAGGGTTGGTGATTTTTACCGCATGATAAATCTCCGGCAATTTACCGGGCTCAAATTCAACGTCGACAACAGGGCCGATAACCTGTGTGATCTTACCTTTATTCATAACGCAACCTTTCCTCCTGATCCCGCGGGACAGTACCTGTTTCTATTTGAACTCTCGATATTATTTGATTGATTCAGCACCCGAGATGATTTCCATCAACTCTTTGGTAATAGCAGCCTGTCGGGCCCGGTTATACTGCAGGGTCAATTTGCCGATCATTTCAGATGCATTACGACTGGCACTGTCCATCGCCGACATTCTGGCTCCCTGCTCAGAAGCGCCGGATTCCAGCAGGGCACGAAACAGCTGAACTTCCACCATTTTTGGTAAAATGTCGGCCAGCACTTCAGCGCGACCCGGCTCGTAGAGATAGTCGACCGGGTCTGCCTCTACATTTGGCTCTGCTTCTGCCTTGATGGGCAATAATTGCTCGACCGTGACATTCTGGACAACGGCACTCTGAAAAGCGTTGTAAATCAGATAGACGGCGTCGTAAGTCTCCTCATCGTAAAGGGAGACAATTTCCTCGCCAATCAGCTGCGCGGTTTTGAAACTCACATTACCGGTAATATCTTCATAGACCTTGATAATTTTATCGCCGACACGACTTCTCAAGAAATCCCGACCTTTACGACCGATGATCATCAGATCGATATGGGCGTAACCTTCGGTGTTATTGCGGATAAAGCGTTCCGCCTCTTTAGACGGGTTGGCATTAAACCCCCCACACAAACCACGATCGGCGGTCAACAGCAATACCAGCGCCCGTTCTTTACCTCGCTGATTTAAGAATGGATGTCCATCAGCCTCTTCGCGCTTCGCAAGGTGCGATACCACCTTCTGCAGTTTCTCGGCGTATGGGCGGGCTGCTACTGCCGCTTCCTGGGCACGACGCAGTTTAGCCGCAGCGACCATTTTCATCGCCTTCGTGATCTGCTGGGTGTTTTTAACCGAGCCGATCCGCTTTTTTATGTCTTTCAGACTTGGCATCTGTTCAACCTTTTCTCAAGATCAGGCAACAAACTGGCTTTTGAATTCCTCGAGGGCCTGTTTGAGCTTGTTCTCCATCACCTCGTCAATCACCTTTTTTTCTTCCAGCTCTTTGAGAACATCCGCTTTCTGAGTTTCCATGAACGTCAGAAGTTCACCTTCATAGCGACTGATTGACCCAACCGGATATTTATCAACATAGCCATTGTTAGCGGCAAAGATGGAAACAACCTGCTTCGATATCGGCATGGGCACATATTGACCCTGCTTAAGGATCTCGACCAGACGTGCGCCACGATTCAACTGAGCCTGGGTTGCCGCATCAAGGTCTGAGCCGAACTGGGCAAATGCCGCCATTTCACGATACTGGGCAAGAGCCAGACGCAGTGTGCCGGCAACCTGTTTCATTGCCTTGACCTGGGCAGAGCCCCCGACCCGTGAAACCGATAAACCGACATTGATTGCCGGTCTTACCCCGGAATAAAAAAGATCGGTCTCGAGGAAGATCTGACCATCAGTAATCGAGATGACGTTGGTCGGAATATATGCCGACACATCACCGGCCTGGGTTTCAATAATGGGTAGAGCGGTCAGCGATCCGGCCCCCAGCTTGTCGCTGAGCTTGGCAGCACGCTCGAGCAGGCGACTGTGGAGATAAAAGACATCGCCGGGGAAAGCTTCCCGTCCCGGCGGGCGGCGCAGCAACAGAGAGAGCTGACGATAGGCTACGGCCTGCTTTGACAGGTCATCATAAATAATCAGCGCGTGACGGCCGCTGTCACGAAAGAACTCGCCCATGGTAACCCCGGTGTAGGGCGATATGAACTGCAGCGGTGCTGGGTCGGACGCGGTAGCGGCAACGACGATGGTATAGTCCATCGCGCCATGCTGTCTGAGCTTATCGACTACCTGTGCCACGGTCGAGCGCTTCTGACCGATAGCGACATAGATACAGATAACACCATTACCCTTCTGGTTAATGATAGTATCGATAGCGACGGCTGTTTTTCCGGTCTGACGGTCGCCGATAATCAGTTCACGCTGGCCACGACCAATTGGAACCATCGCATCAATCGCCTTCAGGCCGGTCTGCATGGGCTCATGAACAGACTTTCGAGCGACAATACCCGGTGCTTTGATTTCTACCTGGCTATAGGTATCGGTCGCGATCTCACCTTTGCCATCAATAGGAATACCGATCCCGTTGACAACCCGCCCAACCAGGGCTTCACCAACCGGCACCTGGACAATCTTCTCGGTCCTTTTGACCAGGTCGCCCTCTTTGATGTGCTCGGAATCTCCCAGGATAGCGGCTCCGACATTATCTTCCTCAAGGTTAAGCACCATACCCATGGTGCCACCTGGAAACTCCAGGAGCTCTCCGGACATGGCTTTATCGAGTCCGTGGATACGGGCAATACCATCACCAACAGAAATAATGGTACCGGTCTCACTGACTTCAACCTCACGACCAAAGTTTTCAATCTGCTTCTTGATGATCGCACTGATTTCTTCTGCTCTAATTTCCATAATCGTGTCCCGTTACCCCTTTGTTAAGGTATCAGCTATACGTTTCAGCTGGGTTTTTACGCTCCCGTCAAACAGCTTCCCGCCCATTTCCGCCTGCAGTCCACCGATTAACGCAGCATCTTTTTCCACATTCAGCACGACCGTCTTGCCGGTCTGCTGTTCTAATCCTTTACGTATTGTATCAACCCGTTCCTTTGTCAATTTATTCGCTGAACGGATATTCGCCCGGATCACCCCCGACAGTTCATCTGCAAATTGCCGATAGTTCAGATCGATCTGATTGACGTATGAAATTCGCCCTTTTTCCAGCAATAGACCAAAGAAACTGCGGATTGAATCGCTGAGGTTGAGCGCCTCGGCAACATCGTGAAGAATGGCCGCTTTTTTCTGCAGGGAAAAGGTCGGGCTATCCAGCAACAGCCGTAAAAGATCTTCCCTTTCCAGCAATTTTGCCATAGATGAAAGTTCAGTCCCAAACTGATCTACCTGCGTGTTTTCTTCAGCAAGTCTCAGCAGCGCTCTGGCATATCGGATAGAAATCGCACTGTTACTCAATGTAGCTCTCCTACCTTCTGCATGTATTCGTCGATCAGACGGCTGTCGTCATCTTTGGTAAAGTTCTTTTTGAGCAGATCTTCAGCGACACCTACGGCTAGCTGGACGGCCTCCTGCTGCAGGCTTAAACGGGCCTTTGCTACTTCAAGCGCTGCTGCTTTTTCTGCGTCCTGCTCAATCTTTGCTGCCTGCTCCCTGGCGTTTTCGATAATTTTATGTTTTTCCATTTCTGCCTCTTTACGGATCGACGCAGAAATGGTAGCTATCTCCTGGGTGGCCTGATTGAGTTTTTTATCGTATTCAGCAAATTTAGCCTCTGCCTCTTCCTTGACCTTCTTTGCTTCGGCCAGGGCTTTTTCAATATCGTCACGACGGCCGCTCAGGGCATTACGAACCGGTTTTTTAAGGAAATAGACAAGGATGGCAACGACAATGGAAAAATTAAGTAAGCGATAGAGAAAGTCTTTTAACAGGACGCCACTGTCGACATGGGCATCACCGGCTGCCATTGCAGTTCCACAGGACAGTACCACCAGCACCAGAGCCCCTGTCAGCATTTTGTTTTTCGCGTTCATCTTCAAACCTTCCTGCTTTATGTCAATGATCTGCCGAGGATTTTTGTTGCTATCTGTTGTGCAAGTGCTGAAGATTCCTTTTTTAACGTCTGACTTGCCCGGGCCGATTCCTGACCTACCAGTTCCCTGATCTGTTCCATCCTGACGCCGGCATTAGACTGTGCTGCAGCGATCATTTTGGATTCTTCTTCAACCGCCACCCTTCTCAGCTGTGCGCGTTCTTCATTGGCCTGTTTTTTTGCTTCGGAGAGTTGTTGCTGATAGCGATTCATTTTGTCATCGATATCAGCCTGTAGAGCGCGGGCGCGGGCATGAGATCCATCTATTGTTTCACGTCTTTTATCCATCACTGCACGTAGCGGTTGAAACAATATTCTATTTAATAGATAGAGCAGAACAATAAAATTTATGAACTGAAGTATGAGTGTCCAGTCAAGGCTAATCACCTAGCTCACCTCTTTTGTTGCGATAATTGCCAAGCTCGGCCCGTGTGTATACAGTATACAGTTTGTCCGGCTGGCGAACATGGATATGCTATGAAAGAACGGCATTGCTATCATATCTTTGCAACTCTTGTCAACACTCTGTTTGACTCTTGCAAGGTGGTACCCTGAGGCACCTACTCCGATAGCTTCTTTTCGTCCTTTGTTTTGTCATTTTCTGTTTTTTTAACGCTCTGCTGATGGGTGCCGCCGGTCATCTTGATCTCGCCATTGAACATCACTTTCTCATCAATTTTCAGACAGGGCGTCTCAATTGTACCCTCTACTTGAGCCGGGGCACGCAGTTCAACCCGGGTGGTCGCTTTAATTCCACCAACAAACCGGCCACTGAGAATCAGCGCGCCAACGTTGATCTGCCCTTCGATACTGCCGGTTTCACCGACAATCAGGGTGTCACTGGAGCTGATTTCTCCTGTAAAGCTTCCATCCAGGCGTACCAGTTCGTCAAAGTTCAGCTTCCCCTCGAAATGGCTTCCCTGACCCATAAAGGCCTTTATGTCTGCTTTATCGATATCTACAGGTTTTTTTATCTGTGGGTTTTCTTCTTTTTTTCCACCAAACATGATCTTCCCTTTTCATTTTGAGGTTGCTGATTATGATTTTTCGAAAAAACTTCGGATGGACAGCGGTGCTGATTTTTTGTTTCTGTAACACCCTTTTTCTAAAGGCAAACTAACTACCAGGCAATCTTCCGAACAGTTGCTCCACCAACCGGGACAGTTCAGAATCATCGTGATAATGAATTTCTATTTTACCCCCGCGACTCTTCTTCACTAATTTTACCTGGGTACCCAGGTGCATTTCCAGCTCATTCATCAATTCCACATTATCAGGATTGATCCCCGGCGTCTTTTTTTCCTTTATTACGCCGTCAAAGTTTTTTATTTTTTTGACAAGTTTTTCCGTTTCCCGTACTGACAGATTTTTTCTGAGAATCTCGTTGCTTGCCTCTAAGATATCTTCATCACGTTCCAGCGCCAAAAGCGCTCGTGCGTGTCCCATACTCAACTGGCTAGCGGTTACCATTTCCTTGATCTTTTCCGGCAGACGTAACAACCTGAGGGCGTTTGCCACGGTACTGCGATCCTTGCCGACGCGCTGGGCGACATCCTCCTGGGACAAATCAAAGGTATCAACGAGATAGCGATAGGCTCCGGCTTCTTCCAGGGGGTTAAGATCTTCACGCTGAATATTTTCAATCAGTGCTATCTCCAGGGCATGATTCTCACTGACATCCTGAATGACAACCGGAACCCTGTCCAGGCCCGCTTTTTGTGCTGCCCGCCACCGTCTTTCTCCGGCGATGATCTGATAGTGGTCCCCCTGTTGACGCACGACGAGGGGTTGAATCACTCCTTTTTCCCTGATTGAAGCAATCAGTTCCGCCATTTTTTTGTCGTTAAAATTTTTACGTGGCTGTTGCGAGTGGGGTTTCAACTCTTCGATAGGGCAGGAGAAGTATTTCTTTCCACCTTCTTGTGCTGCCGAACTTATCAGAGCGCCAATCCCCTTACCAAGCGCCGGCCTTTTAGACATGATTTCCTCCTGCTACCAACTCACCCGCTAATTCGATATAAGCCTGGGCCCCCCGGGACGCAATATCATAGAGAAGAGCCGGCTTGCCGTAACTAGGGGCTTCCGATAACCGGACATTGCGTGGCACCACTACAGTAAATACCTTGTTGCCAAAATGTTGCCGTATTTCCTGGCTGACCTGATGGCACAGATTGTTTCTGCCATCGAACATGGTCAGGAGAATGCCCTCCAATTCAAGATTTTTGTTTAATTCCTGCTGAACCAACCTGATCGTCCGGGTTAACTGGCCAAGACCCTCCATGGCATAAAACTCGCACTGCAGTGGAACCAGCACTGAATCAGCGGCAGCTAATGAATTGATTGTCAACAGTCCCAGCGATGGCGGACAGTCGATGATGATATATTCATAATGTGAACGAATTTCTTCCAATGCTGCTTTTAATTGTTGCTCACGGTTTTCGGTATCAATCAGTTCAATCTCCGCCCCGGTCAGGTCGGTATTGGACGGTAGCACATCCAAAAATTCCAGCGCTGTGCGGCAGACCACTTCCGAGGCCGTGCTTTCCCCCAGCAAAACACTATAAATAGTTGATATTACACTTGTTTTATCGATTCCAAGGCCGCTGCAGGCGTTTGCCTGTGGATCCATGTCTATAAGCAATGTGCGCTTTTCAGCTGCTGCCAGGGAGGCTGAAAGATTGACTGCAGTGGTTGTTTTACCCACCCCGCCCTTTTGATTTGCTATAGCGATAATCCGTGCCACGATCAATCTCCTTGGTTCATATCAGTACCAGCTCTGGCAATCTACCACATACTCTCGATCTTTTTTACCTCAAAGATCATAATAGTGACCATCTTTTCCGTAAACTCTTTATCAAATTGCTTTATTCATGAAGTTATAGCTGAAAGTCCTGCTATTCTTCTTTTCGCCTTATACTGATCAGACACCTTTTCGCCCCGGTAAACGGCAGCTGATAGGTCATCACCTGTTCAGATATTTCATACAATCCGTGCCACCGGTCCTGGATTGAAGCCAACTCCACTTCTCCTTCGGGGCCCTTCATCGCAATCACTATCCCTGCAGGTCTGATCACCGGTAGAGCCATCTTCAACAAGTCATTGGTATGGGCTAGAGCCCGTGCCAGCACGACATCAAAACCGCTCCAGACAGGCTCAACGTGGTGCAGCTCTTCTATGCGTCCACAGCGGATATCCAGATTTTTCAACCCAAGTAGTCGTTTTATATGCTGTTGAAAGTTTATTTTTTTGCCAACGCTGTCAACGGAAAAAAATGATTGGTGTGGCAGCGCCAGCGCCAGAGGTATGATGGGTATCCCGCCACCCGATCCCATATCCAGGATTCTGGACGGTTTATCAAGTAGTCGCGCTACCACCAGGGAGTCGAGTAAGTGCTTTTCTACGACCCCATCCAGTGTTCTGATCGACGTCAGGTTAATCCTGGCATTCCAGCGCAACAATTCTTTTGCGTACAGCAGCAGTCGCTCAGCGAGCTCATCGCTCAAACCGTCGACGCCAAGGATTTCAGCGCCCCGTTGCAGTTGTTTTTTCACGTGTTTTTTTTCTCAGATAGATATTCAACACCGCGACCGCTGCCGGTGTAACACCCTGTATACGTCCTGCTTGTCCCAGACTCTCGGGTCGATGCTTTATCAGCTTTTCCCTGACTTCAGCAGAAATACTTGTTACCTCTGTATAATCCACATTTTCCGGAATCTTTACCTTTTCCAGCTCGACAAAGCGCTCTACCTGTTCAATTTGACGCGCTATGTATCCTTCATACTTGATTGCTATCTCAACCTGCTCAAGAACCTTTTCAGGAAGGTCCTGTAGTTCCGGGATGTCGTGTTTAATCTCCTGAATTGAAATCTCCGGTCTTTTGATAATCTGTTCAAGGGTTACGCCACTCTTTAATCCACCAAGCCCAAACCTCGAACAAAACTCATCATTCCTGTTGGTTACTGTTATTTTACGACACACAGCAAATGCTTTCTCCATTAACTCGAGCTTTTGCTGATAGCGCAGCCAGCGATTTTCATCCACCAAACCAACACCTCTTCCCAACTGCGTAAGGCGCAGATCCGCATTGTCTTCGCGCAACAACAGCCGATATTCTGCCCGGGAAGTAAACATCCGGTAAGGCTCGGTCGTCTCTTGTGTTACCAGATCGTCAACCATTACACCAAGATAACCCTGATCCCTGGTTATGATTAATGGGTCACGTTGCTGACACTGCAGTGCCGCGTTTATACCTGCCAGCAAACCCTGACCCGCGGCCTCCTCATACCCTGATGTACCATTAATCTGTCCGGCATGAAACAACCCTGCCACCTCTCGCGTCTCGAGAGTTGATTTGATCTGCCGCGGCTCAACAAAATCATATTCGATTGCATAGCCTGGTCGCATAATTTCAACCCGCTCAAATCCAGCCATTGAACGAAAATATTGAAGCTGAACGTCCGCTGGTAGCGACGTTGACAACCCGCTAGGATACATCTCGGCACCCTTAATTCCCTCAGGCTCAATAAACGACTGATGACTTTTCTTGTCGGGGAAACGAACCACCTTATCTTCTATGGAGGGGCAGTATCGTGGTCCCACCCCCTCGATCACACCAGCATAAAGGGGTGATTTATGGATGTTATTACGTATGATTTCGTGGGTTTTTTCATTTGTATTGGCAATATAACAATCAACCTGATTCCGCTCTATTTTATCATTCACAAAAGAAAACGGGCGGATAATGGCGTCACCAGGCTGTTTTTCAAGCTTGGTAAAATCAATTGAGCGTGCTGACAGTCGCGCAGGTGTTCCTGTCTTCAACCTGCCCACATGAAACCCCAGAGACCGCAGACAACCCGAAAGTTTCTCTGCTGCCGGTTCGCCGGCTCTTCCTCCAGGATAACTATTCATCCCGACATGAATCAGTCCACGCATAAAGGTGCCTGCAGTAATCACCACAGTCCTACCGGCAAACTCGATACCCTCCCGAGTTCGAACTCCGACCGCCCGGTAATTCTGCACAATCACCTCTTCGACAACCCCCTGCTTCAAGTCTAGACCGTCAACCGACTCCAGTACCAGCTTCATTCTTGCGCTATAGGCCATCCGATCTGCCTGAGCCCTGCCCGCACGAACCGCCGGCCCTTTGCGCATATTCAAGCGTCGGAACTGGATACCGGTCTCATCAATATTCAACCCCATCTCTCCGCCCAGGGCGTCTATTTCATGAACCAGGTGCCCCTTTGCCAACCCACCAATCGATGGATTACACGACATCTGGGCGACAGTATCCAGCCCCATTGTCAGCAACAGAGTGACACATCCCATCCTTGCTGCCGCCAGGGCCGCTTCACAGCCGGCATGTCCAGCCCCCACCACTATCACTTCATATTGTTTGCCGTACCCTATCATCAGCTACCCACCCAAAATTGTTTCACGTGAAACAACACTACTTGCCGATACAAAAGGAAGAAAAGACACTGTCAAGGAGATCGTCCGTAGTAACAACACCGGTAATTTCACCAAGGACGTTAAGGGATGAACGCAGATCAATTGATAGAATATCAAGTTCGGCGGATCCAATATTTTTGATAAAAGAATTTAAACATTCAGAGGCGGTCAGCAGTGTTTCGTAATGACGCCTCTCGGTTATATAGGGAGATTCAGAGGACGGAAGATAATCATCAAACAAAAGAGAAGAAACCGTATCTACCAAATCCGTAATTCCATCACCATACTTTGCAGACAAACGAACAACGGGTCCAGAAAAAAAACTAAAATCATCCAGTGCCGAGGAAAGATCAGATTTATTAACAACCAAAACAACCGGCAAACCTGAAAAATCAGACAACAAGGCAAGAAATTGATCAGAGACAGGAACTGACCCGTCCAGAATTAGCAGAATCAAATCTGCAGTGGCGACAATATTGCGTGCACGTCGCACACCCTCCTGTTCGACAAAATCATCAGATTGACGTAAACCTGCAGTATCAACAAGGCGAATCTTCAACCCTGAAATTGATGTGCTCTGCTCAATTACATCCCGTGTTGTTCCAGGCATCTCAGATACTATGGAGCGGTCCTGCTGGAGCAAGGCATTCATCAAAGAGCTTTTGCCGGCATTAGGTAAACCAGCCAAAGCAATAATAGCACCCTCATGCACATGTTGACCGGAGCTATAGGTTGACAATAAGTCCAACATTCTCTCATGAACATTGTTACCAACTGTTGAAATTTGAATGATATTTTCTGCAGGCAAGTCTTCTTCAGGAAAATCTATCCAGGCCTCAATCTGTACCAGAAGGTCCTTGATGATATTTGAATAGTCATGGAGTTCACGGCTTAGACGGCCGTCAAGCTGCTGTAAGGATGATTTACGAGATAGTTCAGAGGTTGATTGAATCAAGCGAGAAACAGCTTCTGCCTGAACAAGGTCAATTCTTCCATTTAGATAAGCACGATAAGTAAATTCACCAGGTTGAGCTATACGAATACCAAAGGTTCCTGCCAACTCAATAATGAGACGAACTATCTGACGGCTGCCGTGACAATGTATTTCTGCTACAGCTTCAGTCGTATAGCTATGAGGAGGAGCCATATAAACAGCCATAACCTCATCAACGACAGAATCGTTATTGTCTACAATATGACCAAGATATAATTGATGCGAGTTGAACTCGTTAAATTTACCAGCGGGAAGAAAATACTTTTGTAAAAATAATAAAGATTTTTTTCCGGATATTCGTATAACAGCAATCCCTGATTCGCTCACAGCCGTAGCAGGAGCAATAATTGTATCTGCATCGTTGATCATGACAGCAAAATCATGCCTTTTGAGCCTGCCGGCGAATAAGAAACTGCTGGAGTATAGTAAGAAGGTTATTGACCAACCAGTAGACAACCAGACCAGCCGGGAAATTCAAAAAGAGGAAAGTAAAAATAATCGGCATCATCAACATGACTTTTTCCTGGGTTGGATCCAGATTAGTAGGGGTCATTTTTTGCTGCAAAAACATCGTGATGCCCATAACGATAGGAGTAATATAGTAAGGATCTTTCGCCGAAAGATCAGTGATCCACAAAATAAAGGGGGCGTGTCGCAACTCGATGGAATCCAGGAGGACCTTATAAAGAGAGAAAAAAACAGGTATCTGAATCAGAATAGGTAAACAACCGCCCAAAGGATTTACCTTGTTATCTCGATAAAACGTCATCATTTCCTGGTTCAGCCGCTGCTTGTCGTCAGCATATTTTTCTTTGAGTCTTTTCATCTCAGGTTGCAGTTTCTGCATGCCCTGCATGGACTTATAACTTTTTTGTGTCAGCGGCCAGAATATAAGTTTGATACAAACCGTCAACAAAATGATGGAAAATCCATAGTTGTTGATGAAGCCGTTAAAAAAGCGTAAAACATCAAAAAGAGGTTTTGCCAGAAAATGAAAAAAACCAAAATGAATAGCTTCATCAAATGAAGAATCACTGGAAGCTAAGGATTCAAACTCTTTAGGGCCGAAATAAGCTGTAAGTTGAAAAGATTCAGACTGACCAGGCAAAAGAATAAAGGAATCCGAAGAAAATTTATTTTGAATAAGATCAGGGCTATAACGAATCAACACCTGATTAAACCAATCACCTGGATTGATCGCCTGCAGAAAATATTTATCTGTAAAACCCGACCACACAGCATCATTATAAATAACAGGATTTTTTACCACATCCTTGGGTTTATCTTCATGTAGTTTTTGACCATCAAAAGTGAGAGGGCCGACAAAAGAATAAAGATCACTTTTCGTGTCAGTAGACCAGGGGTTAATAAGAGAGAGATTATATACACCTGAAAAATGTTGATTGTTTATATTTTCAATTTTAAATGCAATATCTATATGATAAGAATCACGATATATAGTATAAGTTTTATTTAAAACAAAACCATTATATTCAGCAACAAAAGAAATAGTACGTGTATTATCAGAATCAAAAGTATCAATTAAATCATTATCAATTTTAAAATCTATATCATCTGGAATATTCAAACCCTCTGAAAACGAAGTTTTAAGAGAATAAAATTTAAAATCTTCATTATTCAGAAGATCGAAATTTGATGAGTTACTTTTGTTATCTTCTTTAAACTCAAACAAATTAATACTTTTGATTGTTGCTCCCCTGGATGAAAAAATGACATCAAACTTATCATTTTTTACTTCGATGAGCTGTTCTTCTTGTAAATTTTGGCCATATTCGCGAGAAGACGCTATATTTTGATCAGGTTTCAAATCAGGTATAGGATCACGTTGAAGAGGTTGTTCAATATGATCTTGAGGAGGAGTAACGGGGGAAGAAGGCGCTAAAAAAATACTGTAGCCAGACCATAGCAGTATAATTAGAACGATAGCTATAATAGTTCTATTGTCCATTATTTCTTTTCCTGATTTTTTGAAGGAGGGACCGGATCAAATCCACCTGCGTGGAAAGGATGACACTTGCAGATCCTGATTATAGAAAAAAAAGAACCCTTTAAAAAACCATGATTGGTCAAGGATTCGCGAGCATAAGAAGAACAAGAAGGGTAAAAGCGACAACAATTTATTTTAAAGGGTGAAATAAAATATTTATAAAAATCTATAAAACAGATGAAAGGAAATATAAAATAATTACTGAATCGAAAAAAGTTCATCTAATTCATTTTTTATAAAAATTGAATTTTGTTTAGAAAAAGATTGTCGCACAATTATAATATAATCACCGCTTTTTATTTTATATCTATTTAATCTAAAAAATTCCCTTAAAAAGCGCTTAATAAAATTACGCCTTACGGCATTACCATTTTTTTTACTGGCGGTTATTCCAAGGCGAGAAAACTCATTAACACCTGGACTGACCAATAAAACAAAATGGGGTGATTTACGAGCACACCCCATCTTTCTCATATGCCTGAATTCACGCGCTTTGAGTATGCGATTTTTTTTTGGGAAAAAAAAATTCACTTACTTTTTAGGGATACCAGCTGCTAAAGATTTGCGCCCTTGGGCACGTCTTCTGTTAATCGTGGCCCGGCCACTTTTAGTTTGCATGCGTTTTCGAAAACCGTGAGTGCGTTTTCTTTTAATACGACTTGGCTGAAATGTTCTCTTTGACATATATAATCTCCTAAAACTGACAAAAGACTAATTTTAGATATATTCCATAAAAAGTCAATATTTTTTACAAAAGAAATAACTGGAAGGTGTAATAAAATAAAGATATAATAAAAAGTCGGCTTAAGTTTTTTTTAATTAAAAGAGTGGTTACAATGGAAAATTTCTGGAATGAAATTGTAAAAAGCGTAAGAGATGAGGTTGGTGATCAGAATGTCAAAACCTGGATTGATCCCCTTATTTATATAACAAGTACAGAAGATACAATAATTCTGGAAGCTCCTAATAAGTTTGTGAGAGACTGGTTTTACGATAATTATAAAAAAAAAATAACCATAAAATTACAAGAAAAAACAGGAAAAAATATAAATTTAGAAATCGAAGTAAATAGAAAAAATAATAAAAAAATAAATGTTAAAAATGAAGAATATGAAAAAGTTGAAGAAACAAAAAAAGTAAAAGAAAACAAGAATATTAAATCAATAAATGTTTCGAATATAAATAATTTGTATACATTTGATACTTTTGTGTCAGGCCCGTCAAATCAATTTGCGCATGCTGCTGCAATGGCTGTTGCAAAAAACCCTGCAACAACTTACAACCCACTTTTTATTTATGGGGGAGTAGGCCTAGGTAAAACTCACATTATACATTCAATAGGAAACGAGATAATTAAAAATAACAACAACTTAACTATTACCTATTATTCATCTGAAAAATTCACTAATGAACTGATAAATTCTTTAAGACATGGAAAGATGGAAGAGTTCAGAAATAAATTCAGATCTATAGATGTATTATTGATAGATGATATTCAATTTATAGCTGGAAAGAAAAGTACACAGGAAGAGTTTTTTCATACATTTAATGCACTATATGAATCTCACAAACAAATAGTTGTAACCTCTGATAAATTTCCTAAAGAAATTCCCGATTTAGAAGAAAGACTTAGATCCAGATTTGAGTGGGGTCTAATAGCAGATATACAAGAACCTGATACGGAAACTAAACAAGCAATACTGAAAATGAAATCAGAGATAAATAATATAAATGTGCCGGAAGATGTTATATCATTTTTAGCAAATTCTCTTACAAGCAATGTTAGGGAATTAGAAGGTTATTTAATACGAGTTGGAGCATATTCAAGTTTGACATCTACACCAATCAACGTAGAAATGGCAAAAGAAGTATTAAAAAATATCATTGTCGAAAATAATAAAGAAATAACAATAGACAGAATTCAAAAGACAGTTGCCGAATACTATCAGATAAAAACAACAGATATTAAATCTCAAAAACGATTAAAAAATATTGTTTTTCCAAGACAAATAGCAATGTACATAAGCAGAAATATGACCAACTTATCTTATCCGGAGATAGGTGATAAATTTGGTGGAAAAGATCATTCGACAATAATCCATGCAATAAAAAAAATAGAAGAAAAAATGTCAAAAGACATGAGTCTTAAAATGACTGTTGATAAGTTGATGGATAAATTGTTGAACTAAATCTAAAAATTTAAAAAAAAGAAAAAAGGGTGGATAATAATAAATTTGATATATTTCTTATTATTAAAAAATAGAAAAAAATCAGTCAGTTATAAAATTATCAACTTATAAACAGGACCTACTATTACTGGTTAAAATATATAATATATAAAAGAAGTAATACCTGTTGAGGAGAGTATAAATATGGAATTTAGAGTTAAAAAAGATATATTTTTAAATGTCTTATTTAAAATACAAGGAATAGTTGATAAAAAACATACAGTTCCAATTCTATCCAATGTATATATTGAAGCATTTGAAAATAAAATAACTTTATCAGCTACAGATCTTGAAATTGGACTAAAAACTTCTTTAGAATGTGAAATTATAAAACCAGGAAAAATAACAATTTCAGCAAAAAAATTATTTGAAATAGTAAAAGAATTTCCAAATAATCTGGTTAATATTAAAGAAAAAAACAATTATTGGGTAGAAATATCCTGTGATAAATCAGTTTTTAATTTAGTTGGGTTACCACCTGATGAATTTCCAAAATTTCCAGATAAGAGTAATGAACTTTTTGAATTTGATAGTCATTCAATTGATGAAATGATCGAATCAACAGTCTTTTCAGTATCAAATGATGAAGCTAAATTCAATTTGACGGGAATATTCATAAAATTGGACGAAGGAAAAATTAATTTTGTATCAACTGATGGTCATAGACTCTCAGTTATGAATAAGTCCCTGGATTTTGATTTAAATGAAAAATTCAAAACTGGTTTTATTTTACCAAAAAAAGGGATAATCGAATTAAATAAAATAATAGATTCAGAAAAAAGATTAATAAAAATTGGTGTTACAGATAATTTATTTAATTATGTTGATGAAAATACAACTTTTGTAATGAGAATGATTGATGGAGATTTTCCTGATTATAAAAGAGTTATTCCTGAAAAATCAGACAATTTTTCTATTATAAATATAAAATCACTAATTGATGTATTGAGAAGAATATCAGTTTTATCAAATGAAAAAACAAAGGGAGTAAAAATAAATTTAACTCATAATAAACTTACAGTTTCTTCTTCTAATCCAGATTTTGGTGATGCAAAAGAAGAAATGGACGTTATTTATAATGGTGATGATATAACTATTGGTTTTAATGCTAAATATATTCTTGATATTTTAAATATTTTAAAATGTGAGAAAATAAAGTTTTACATAAAAGATAATATTTCTCCAGGTATGATAGTTCCATTTGATAATGATGAATATTTATCTGTAATAATGCCAATGAGATTTTAGTTTAATGGCAGTAAAAAAAATAGAAATAGAAAATTTCAGGAATCTTGCTTCAGTATATTTTGAACCATCATCAACAAAAAATTTTATTATCGGTGACAATGCACAAGGAAAAACAAACCTTGTTGAAGCAATTTATTTTTTAGTTTTTGGTAAAAGTTTCAGAACAAATAACTTTAGAAATTTATTGAATGATAAAAAAAAATCAGTATTAAAGTTTCAAATAGTAAATAATAATGTTCATTACGATATAAAAATTCAGATTGATAAAGAAAAAAATATAGAAATAAATGGAAAAAAATCAAAAATAAAAGATATATCGGAATTTTTTAAAATTATTTTATATTATCCAAGTGAAATAAATTTTTTATTAAAAAACCCTTCACTTAGAAGAAGTTTGATAGATAAATCAATTTATCTTATTGATGTGAATTATATTGATTTACATTTGAACTATTTAAAATGTTTAAAAAATAGAAATATATGTTTAAAAGAAAATAAAGACAATTATATATGGACTGAAAAACTAATTGATTTATCCTATGAAATAGTAAAAAAAAGAGTAGTTTATATTCAGGAAATTAATGATATATTATTTGAATATAATGATTTAATTGAAGAAGAAACTTATCAAATAAATTATAAAAAAATAGATATATTTGATTATAAAGAAAAATTAAGATTAGATTTTGAAAAAATTGAAAAAAAAGAAAAAAGATTAGGTTATACACTTTTGGGACAACATACAGATGCTGTTTCCTTATCAATAAGTAATAATGATTTAGATACAATAGGATCAGAAGGACAAAAAAAGACTTTTTTACTTTTTTTTAAATTTGCTCAGATTATTCATTTAAAAAATAAAAATTCTTTTAGTCCTATACTTCTTATAGATGACGCAAACAGCGAAATTGATGAAAAAAGACAAAAAATTTTAATCGAGTATTTATTATCCAATTGTGGTCAATCATTTATCACTTCCCTTAAAAAACCTTCTTTTTATAAAGAAAAAGACAAAATTTTTTATATTAATAATGGAAATATTTTTGAGAATAAGGAAAATTCATGACAGAAGAATCAAACTATAGTGGTGATAGCATTCAAGTTCTTGAGGGACTAGAAGCTGTACGTAAAAGACCTGCAATGTATATTGGTTCAACATCAACACAGGGATTACACCATCTTGTATATGAAGTCATTGATAATTCTATTGATGAGACGTTAGCTGGTTACTGTGACGAGATTTTAGTAAATATTCATGAAGATAACTCGATTACAGTTGAAGATAATGGTCGCGGCATTCCGGTAGAAATCATCGAAAAATATCAAAAATCTGCTGCTGAAGTGGTTATGACCATATTACATGCAGGTGGCAAGTTTGATGACAAGGGAGAGGGTGCCTATAAAGTATCAGGTGGTCTCCACGGTGTTGGTGTATCTGTTGTTAATGCCTTATCAAGTCATCTGGAACTAGAAATAAGACGGGCAGGAAAAATTTACCGTCAACGATATAACAAAGGAATACCTGAAGCACCATTGGAAGAGTATGGTTCAACAATAAAAAGAGGAACAAAAATTACCTTCTGGCCTGATTCTTCTGTTTTTGAAACAGTCAACTTTAATTTTGAAACACTTTCTCAGCGTTTTCGTGAGATGGCTTTTTTAAACGCGGGAGTGCGTATCAAGGTTACTGATGAACGTTCCGATAAATTTTATGAATTTATGTATGAGGGTGGTATCCGCTCCTTTGTCGAATATTTGAATAGAGCTAAAAGTCCACTTCATCCGGCACCTATCTATTTTCATGGTAAAAAAGAAAATGCAGAAATAGAAATTGCCATTCAATACAACGATGGTTTTGACGAAAAAATATTTTCTTTTGCAAACAATATCAATACCCACGAGGGGGGAACACATTTAAGTGGTTTCAAAGCGGCATTGACACGAACAATGAATACCTACGCGACGGCTAATAATTTATTGAAAAATGTAAAAATTGCCATATCCGGTGATGATTTGAGAGAAGGTATTGCTGCTGTCATATCAATAAAAATTCCGGATCCTCAGTTTGAGGGGCAAACCAAAACCAAACTGGGAAATTCAGAAATTAAAGGCCATGTCGAAGCTTTGATGAACGAACAGTTGTCCACATTTCTCGAAGAAAACCCGCAAGTTGCCAGAAAAATTTTGGAGAAGGGGATTGAAGCAGCACGCGCCCGGGAGGCAGCACGCAAAGCGCGTGACTTGACCCGCCGAAAAGGTGCTTTAGAGGGACTTTCTTTACCTGGAAAGCTGGCTGACTGCCAGGAAAAGGATCCGGCGCTGTGCGAGATTTATCTGGTCGAGGGTGATTCCGCGGGTGGAAGTGCTAAACAGGGGCGAGACCGGCGTTATCAGGCGATATTGCCGCTTAAAGGAAAAATATTAAATGTAGAAAAAGCCCGTTTTGATAAACTCCTTACCTCTAACGAAATAAAAACGCTGATTACTGCCATGGGAGCAGGTATTGGTAAGGATGATTTTAATGTCAGTAAGCTCCGATATCACCGGATTATCATTATGACTGACGCCGATGTTGATGGCTCCCATATTCGTACCTTGCTGTTAACCTTCTTTTTCAGACAAATGCCTGAAATTATAGAACGTGGCCATTTGTATATCGCGCAACCACCGCTGTATAAAGTGAAACGTGGTAAAAAGGAAATCTATCTGAAAGATGACGATACTCTTCTTGATTATCTATTGGATACCGGAACGGAAGGTATTGCCCTTGAGATGGATAATGGCCAGAAGATTGTACGCGGTAAGCAGGTGATTCCGATGCTGCGCCATATTCTCGATTACAATACGCATTTTGATAAAATTGTTAACCGGGGTATACCAGCGCAAATTCTCAGTATCTTTTTACGTGGAAAAATCCGTAACGGCTTTGCCGATCAGCCCACCCTTGAACCCCTGGTTGAACAACTACGACAGATCGAGCCGATGGCCCGCTTCGATTTATTGGATGATCCTGACCGGATTATCGTTCGTTTGGGTAATTTGCATGCGCGTATCGATCGTCAAACCGTTGAGATACTTTCAACCCACGAATATAAACTGCTGACGCAGGCTTATCGCCAGGTAGAGGATATCTGTGCCGATCATCCAGCTGTTATTTCTGTTGAAGGAAAGCAGGAGCAGGAGGTGAATAACCGGCAGGATCTGCTGGATGCCATCCTTAACCGAGCAAAAAAGGGTCAATATATTCAGCGCTACAAAGGTCTTGGTGAAATGAACCCGGATCAGTTGTGGGAAACCACCATGAATGCAGAAAAAAGAATTTTGCTTCAGGTGGCCATTGAAGATGCCGTCAGGGCCGATGAAATATTTACAGTTCTGATGGGCGATCAGGTCGAACCCCGACGGGAGTTTATCGAAATGAATGCTCTTAACGTTGTAAATCTCGATGTCTAATAACGGATTTGGATTTAAAAAACTTCCGCAGGAAGTTCGGAGGAATAGATGATTTCGGAACAAAATAAGGTCACGGTTAATATCGTCGATGAGATGCGTAAATCCTATATGGATTACGCCATGAGCGTCATTGTCGGTCGAGCCCTGCCGGATGTTCGTGATGGGCTCAAACCGGTACATCGCCGTATTCTTTTTGCCATGCATGATCTCGGCAATGAATTCAATAAGCCTTACAAAAAATCAGCAAGGGTAGTTGGTGATGTTATCGGTAAGTATCACCCTCATGGAGACAGTGCGGTCTACGACTCTATTGTCAGGATGGCCCAGCAGTTTTCCATGCGTCACCCACTGGTGGATGGTCAGGGGAATTTTGGTTCGGTTGATGGGGATTCGCCGGCAGCCATGCGTTATACCGAAATTCGTATGGATAAAATGGCCCAGGAGCTGCTGGCTGATATCGACAAGGAAACCGTTGATTTTGGTCCTAACTACGATGAATCCCTCGAAGAACCCCTGGTATTACCCTGTAAATTTCCTAACTTACTGGTCAACGGTTCAGAAGGTATCGCCGTTGGGATGGCAACTAAGATTCCACCTCATAATCTCGGTGAGGTGATAGAAGGCTTGATTGCGGTTATTGATGACCCGCGCCTTGGTATCGAAGAGTTGATGGATGTCATTCATGGACCGGATTTTCCCACCGCAGGATTTATCAACGGCAAAGAGGGAATTCGCGAGGCCTATAGAACCGGGCGCGGGATTATTCAACTTCGTTCACGGGCCATGGTGGAAGTTGATCGCCGCAGTGGGCGCGAAGCCATTGTCGTGACGGAAATCCCCTATCAGGTGAACAAGGCCCGGCTGATAGAAAAAATAGCCGAGTTGGTAAAAAACAAGAAAATTGAAGGCATTTCCGACCTGCGTGACGAATCGGATCGGGATGGAATGCGGATTGTCATCGAGCTGAAAAAAGACATGGTTGCCGGCGTTGTTCTCAACCAGCTTTACAAGATGACGGCAATGCAGACCTCTTTCGGTATCATTATGCTGGCCATCGTCAAGGGGCAACCGAAAATTCTGACATTACGCGAGGTTCTCGATAATTTTATCGATCATCGTCGCGAAATCGTGACCCGGCGGTGCATTTTCGAACTGAAAAAAGCTGAGGCCCGCGCGCACATCCTGCAGGGGTTGAAAATCGCCCTTGATCATCTTGATGAAGTGATTGATCTCATCAAAAGCAGCGCCAACTCGCCGGAAGCCAAAGCCCGTCTGATGGAGCGTTTTGCTTTTTCTGATATCCAGGCACAAGCCATTCTGGACATGCGTCTGCACCGCTTAACCGGCCTTGAAAGGGAAAAGATTCTTGAAGAGTTGGCACAGGTGCTGGCGCAGATCGAGCGGCTTAAAGAGATTCTTGCCAGTGAGGTTGAAATCCTTGCTATCATCAAGCAGGAACTGATTGATGTAAAAGAAAAGTTTGCCAACGCCAGACGCACCGAAATTATTGATCGTACCGCTGATCTGACCCTGGAAGATATGATCGTTGAAGAGGACATGGTAGTAACCGTGACCCACAGTGGTTACATCAAGCGCAATGCGGTATCCCTGTATCGAGCTCAGCGCCGCGGCGGCAAGGGGCGCAGTGGCATGCGGACCAAGGACGAAGATTTTGTTGAAAATCTCTTCATTGCCTCGACCCACTCCTACATTCTGATTTTCACCAGTCTGGGCAAGCTGTACTGGCTGAAGGTGCATGAAGTACCGCAGGGTGGCATGGCTTCGCGTGGTAAAGCGATTGTCAACCTGCTCGACCTGGCACCGGATGAAAAGGTGACGACGATTCTGCCGGTGAAAAAGTTTGAGGAGGGGCGCTACATCGTTACTGCCACCGCCCGTGGTATCATCAAGAAAACCGACCTGATGGCTTATTCCAATCCTCGCAGTGGCGGTATTATCGCCCTGACTATCGACGAGGGGGATAGCCTGATTGAAGCACGTTTGACCGACGGCAACCGCGATCTTATTCTGGCCAGCAGCAACGGCAAGTCGATTCGCTTCCCGGAAGCCAATATCCGTTCCATGGGCCGGACAGCACGTGGGGTGCGCGGCATCACTCTGGATACGGATGATGAGGTTGTCGGCTTACAATCGGTAACTGACAGTACCGCCATGGCACTGGTAACGATTACGGAGAATGGCTACGGAAAACGTACCGACATTGCCGAATATCGCGTGCAGAGCCGTGGTGGCAAAGGGATAATTACCATCAAAACCAGCCAGCGCAATGGCCGGGTTGTAGCAATCAGGATGGTCGACGAAGATTCCGATCTGATGTTCATTACCAATCGTGGCAAAATGCTGCGGACCAAGGTTCGTAATATTCGCGCCATAGGGCGTAATACCCAAGGGGTACGGATGATGGTTCTGGAAGCAGATGAATTCATTGTTTCTGTGGCCATGCTGGCGGAAAAGGATTCAGTCGATGAGTCTGGAGAGATTGAAGAAACAATTGAAGCAGGACTTGAAACAGAACCAGAATCCACAAATGGTGACGAAGAGCAGGAATAGCCTGCTTAAATATGGAATCATTCTTCTGGTTTTGCTGTCAACGTTAGTTTTTGGCTACCCCATGTGGCAGGATTACCGCTTTGCTGAGCCACAACGTTTAATAGCAAAGGGATTAAAGCTGGAGAGCCTGGGACGAACCTCGGAAGCCCTGGAAAGCTATCGACAGATTGTTGCTGATTATCCCCAGGAGGTTGCTGCCCCTGAGGCGCTCTACCGGATGGCGCGACTGTGGCATTTTGATCTGCAGGATCCGCAGCAGGCGCTGCTTACCTACCTTAAGTTGGAGCGTGATTATCCGGACCACAGCCATATTCTGCAGGCGCGCGAGGCCGCCGCTCGGATTGTAAAAATTGATCTGGGAGATGATATGCTGGCGATTGGATATTACCAGCGCCTGCTTGACATCGAGCAGGGTAGTCCCGATCAATATCTGTACGAGGTAGCCGACAGCTACTTTCGCCTGCAAAATTATCCTCAGGCGCGGATTGAGTTCGAGAACCTGCTGTCAACATATCCGGATAGCCCTTTAATCCCGGAGGTTCTTCATCGTAAAGCCACGATTCTGATACTTGAAAATCGGGCTGAAGAAGCCAAGCGGGATTGGCAGCGGCTGGTCGACGATTTTCCAGAGAGTCGCTATGCCGGACGGGCCCGCTTTAATATGGCCGCCCTGCTGGAAGAGAGGGGTGAACTGGAGTTGGCTCTGGAGGCATACCGCAGCCTGCAGGATTATGCCCAACCACTGCTGCTGGAACAGAAGATCGATCATTTAACCAGGCGCATCCACAACAGAAAAGAGGGGTTGGAATGAATACCAGAATAGCGGTCATCGGTGCAGGTAGCTGGGGAACAACCCTTGCCAATTTATTGGCGGAAAAGAATCTGCCTGTTACCCTCTGGTGCTTTGAAAAAGATCTGGCACTGCGGATGCGGACAACCAGCATCAATGATCTCTACCTTGCCGGTATTTCCCTGTCGAAAAACCTCCAGATAACAGATGATCTTGCTAGTGCGGTGGAGGATGCTGCTTTTGTCGTTTACGTCACCCCATCACAAGTGACACGCCAGGTACTACGCCGGTCGCTGCCGGCCTTGAAATCAGATGCAGTGATCGTTTCCGCTTCGAAGGGAATAGAAAATGACAGCCTGCAGTTGCTCTCCCAGGTGTTTGACAATGAACTTCCTTCAGGATTAAAGCGCCGCGTGGTTTTTCTTTCCGGACCATCCTTTGCCCGTGAGGTCAGTCAGCACATGCCGACCGCAGTGGTGGCCGCCGGCTACGAACCGGCGGTTGCCGAGGCGGCGCAACAGCTCTTCAGTACACCGGTATTTCGGGTCTATACCCACGATGATATCGTCGGTGTTGAGCTGGGTGGTGCCATGAAGAATGTCATTGCCCTGGCGGCCGGGGTCGCCGATGGTTTAGGCTTTGGCTATAATACCCGCGCCGCGCTGATCACCCGCGGTCTGGCAGAGATGACGCGGATGGGGGTCAAGCTTGGCGCCAATCGGGAAACCTTTGCCGGTCTGGCCGGCATGGGAGATCTGGTTCTGACCTGTACCGGCGATTTATCGCGCAATCGCAGCGTTGGCATGGAGCTCGGCAAGGGGCGTTCCCTCGAGGAAATCCTGGACGGCATGAACATGGTCGCAGAGGGAGTGAAAACTACCCTGTCGGCCTACCAGTTGGCACAAAAGCTGGGGGTGGATGTCCCTATCATTGAACAAACCTACCAGATTCTCTACGAGGCTAAAGACCCGCGCCAGGCGGTAACTGATTTGATGCTGCGCGATCTCAAAGCAGAAAAAATTTGAGTTAATACAGGTTTCTGACAAAGGAGCAACCATGAGGATTCTGATAACAATCATGCTGCTGACGTGGCTTGGCAGTGGCAGCCTGTTTGCTGCGACCCTGGTTGAGATGAAAACCAGCCATGGAACGATTCAGCTTGAACTTTATCCGGAGAAAGCACCCAAAACAGTAGAAAACTTTCTTGCTTACGTTGATCGGGAATTTTACGATGGAACGATTTTTCATCGTGTTATCAGAGGTTTTATGATTCAGGGTGGAGGTTTTGACAAGAACGACCGCAGAAAGGAAACCGCAGCGCCCATTGTTAATGAGGCTGATAATGGCCTGAAAAATCGTACCGGCAGTCTGGCAATGGCGCGTACCAGCCAGGTCAACAGTGCCACCAGCCAGTTTTTTATCAACCTGACCGATAACGACTTTCTTAATCACCGGGGCAAATCTCCTAACGCTTTTGGCTATGCAGTTTTTGGGCAGGTCATCAGTGGAATGGATGTCGTTGAAACAATTGCCAGGCAAAGGACATTCAAGCGCAACAATCTTTTTCAAGACTATCCCGAACAGCAGATAATTATTGAAAGTATTCGCAGAATTGATACATTGTAGCGCAACCGGTTATTCATTCTGACCTCGTCTGGCAGATGACTGGTGACCCTGAGAAAGGTTGATAGATGGCACGATTCCGGGTCATGAGCTACGATCTCAACCATGAGCGCAGTCGTTCCGGCGAGGTGTGCGCAGACCTCTGTAGCCGGATGATTCGGAAACAGGGTGTTGATCTGGTGTTGTTGCAACGTGTTGGTTCACCGCTGGGTGAAACCTCCCTGCAGCGCCTGGCTGAGGCGACCGGTTTACCTGCTTATGGATCCGACCGCGAAGGAAGTTGCGCTTTTTTATCACGTTATCCCCTGCATAATTTGCAAACCATTCCTTTAGGTCATGACGACTTCTGTGTCAGGGCCGACCTGGACCCTGCTTCCGAACGCGTCCATCTGCTTAATCTGACTCTGAACTGGCATCCAGGCAAACGTCTCAAGCAAGTGTCCAGACTTCTTGGCGATGAACTGCTAGGCAGTCGCAGTTTTCCTTGTGCAACAATTATTGGCGGCGACTTTGGTTTGCCCCTGTGGGGCTGTGGACAAGTTGCTCTTAATCCACAGATTCAGCGGGCGAAATACCCGCTGTGGCGAGCAAATTACCCGGCAGTGCTTCCCCTCTGGGGGCGTGGGCGAATCTATTTTCAGGGTCCTATTGCTGCCATAAGCGGCCGGATTATTACCAGTAAAGAGGCAAAAAGTACGTTAATTCAACTACCTTTGCTTGTTGATGTAGAAACCCGTGATACCCGTAAAACCCTGCGCATCAAAGATCAGGTCACCCTCAATCCCAAGCACCCCAAGCCTGTCTGTGGATAAGTTGATGAAATGTGGAAAAGTTGTTTTGTGTGAAAAAGACAGGACATGAAAAGCCGCGAAAATGCGTTGAAACTGCTAAGATCCCTTGAGTTGATTTATCCTGATGCCCACTGTGCATTGAACTATAGTTCAGCCTGGGAGCTTCTCGTCGCTACGATCCTCTCGGCTCAGTGTACCGATGTGCGGGTTAATCAGGTGACGGTTGAACTATTCAGAGTGTATCCTGATCCCGCCAGCCTGGCGGTAGCACCACAGGAACAGGTTGAGGCGCTGATTCGTTCCACCGGGTTTTTTCGTAACAAGGCCAAAAACCTGATCAACTGTGCGGCTCAGGTGCTTGCAAAACATCAGGGAGAGGTACCACAGACCCTGGAAGAGCTGGTTGCCCTGGACGGGGTTGGACGTAAAACTGCCAACGTTGTTCTGGGTAATGCCTTTAACGTACCAGGCATGGTAGTCGATACCCATGTTAAACGTCTGGCGCGCCGTTTTGGCTGGACCCGTTCGGATAATCCCGATCAGATCGAAAAAGACCTGTGTCATCTGTTACCGCCAGATGAATGGACCCAGTGCGCCCATACCTTGATCTGGCATGGTCGTGCCTGTTGCAAGGCTCCTGTTCCATACTGCAGTCGCTGTGCAATCGTTGACTTATGTCCGCGTAAAGGGGCAGCGCGGGCGCATTGAGCAACGGCTGACAATGAAAAGGGAATCGGTCTTGTTGTCATCCCCGGGTGCTGCTGCCGGGGATCGAGAGCGGGGAGCTGGGCTCCGGCCAAAAGCATGCCGGAATAATGCCGGGAGCTGAGATCCGGCACAATGTTGACGGCTGAAGCCACCCTTCCATGGAGTTATAAAGGTTGTCGAAAAAGAAAAGCCCCGCAATGACTTGCGGGGCTTTCCGGTCTACCCTCAGAGACGTTCATAACTACAGTGATTGCTGTAGAAAACAGTTAAAAACAGATAAAATGTTAAATCTTTACGACATTTGCCGATTGTGGACCTTTTTCTCCCTGGATGACGTCAAAGCTGACTCGATCTCCCTCAGCGAGGGACTTGAAACCCTCAGACTGGATAGCAGAAAAATGGACGAAGACATCAGGACCATTGTCCTGCTCGATAAAACCAAACCCCTTAGAATCGTTGAACCATTTTACAGTACCTTCAGCCATGCTCTTACTCCTTATACATTTTGTCGAGGGTAACCGATTACTACAAATTGCTTCTAGCACAAGAAACACTGAAAAACAACGTTATTTTACAACGAAAGCATGAGTGACTGTCAATTTTTCTCTATGTTGGTTGCGCAACGCTGGTCTATTTATCAGTACAGGATGGTTTGGGATAAATGTCATGGGGTGGAGTTGGCAATTTGACGAAACACAGGGTAGACTAAAAAAAACAGAAAAAAATAACAACACAAGGAGGTCGCCGATGCTCGGCAATTCATTTGAAAGTAAAAAAAATCTGACGGTCAATGGTGTCGACTATTGCTATCACAGCTTAAGAACGGCATCGGGTTCGGGTTTGGGTGACCTTGACCGCCTTCCTTTCACCATCAAGATCCTGCTTGAAAATCTTTTGCGTAAAGAAGATGGCCAACTGGTCAAGCGCCAGGATATTGAAGCAGTCGCTGACTGGGGAACGGAGACAACCCAGGCAGGCGAGATTGCATTCAGTCCGGCGCGGGTGCTGATGCAGGATTTTACAGGTGTGCCGGCCATTGTCGATCTGGCCGCGATGCGTGATGCCGTGGCACAAAACGGTGGTAATCCTGCTGACATCAATCCGCAGATACCAGTTGATCTGGTGATTGATCACTCGGTCATGGTCGATCATTTCGGCAGTTCCGATGCCTACAGGGCCAATGTCGAGCGTGAAATGGAGCGGAACTTTGAGCGCTATGCGTTTTTGCGCTGGGGACAAAAAGCGTTCAACAATTTCCGCGTGGTACCGCCAGGTACGGGGATCTGCCACCAGGTCAACCTTGAATATCTGGCTCAAGGCGTGTGGACTGAACAAACGGATGGCGCAACCTGGGTTTATCCGGATACCCTGGTGGGTACCGACAGTCATACCACCATGATCAACGGACTCGGGGTTCTGGGTTGGGGGGTTGGTGGCATTGAAGCGGAAGCGGCAATGCTGGGCCAGCCGATCTCCATGCTGATTCCTGAGGTGGTGGGATTCCGTCTGAGCGGCAGTTTGTCAGAAGGGGTTACCGCCACGGATCTGGTTCTGACGGTGACCCAGATGTTGCGTCAACATGGGGTGGTTGGCAAGTTTGTGGAATTCTTCGGTGCCGGCCTTTCACAACTGCCTCTGGCCGATCGTGCTACGATCGGCAACATGGCACCTGAGTATGGCGCAACCTGCGGCTTCTTTCCGATTGACCAGCTTACTCTCGATTATCTGGCCCTGACCGGTCGGAGCCAGCAGACCATTGACCTGGTCGCAGCCTATTGCAAAGAACAGGGGTTGTGGCGTACCGATGATTTAGCTGATCCAGAGTACAGTGTCGTGCTGGAACTTGACTTAAGCAGCGTCAAACCCAGCCTTGCCGGCCCTAAACGTCCCCAGGACCGGGTTTTGCTTGATCAGATGCGGACTGCTACCGAGGCGGTGTTACCGGAAAACAACCGCGATCAGGCGGTTCCCATCCCCGGCAGCAAGAATCAGCTGCATCACGGTGACGTTGTGATTGCTGCAATTACCTCCTGTACCAATACGTCCAACCCGGCGGTGATGATGGCCGCCGGCCTGGTGGCTAAAAAAGCTGTTGAAAAAGGACTGAGCACCAGGCCCTGGGTTAAAACCTCGCTGGCTCCCGGCTCCAAGGTGGTTACCAGCTACCTGGCCAAAGCCGGATTGCAGGACTATCTTGACCGGTTAGGATTTAACGTGGTCGGCTACGGCTGTACCACCTGTATCGGTAACTCCGGGCCTTTGAGCGGACCGATCGCTGAAGCCATTGATGCTGGTGATCTGACCGTTTCGTCGGTGTTGTCCGGAAATCGTAACTTCGAGGGGCGGATCCACGCCCAGACCAAAGCCAACTGGCTGGCATCACCACCACTGGTGGTGGCTTTTGCCCTGGCCGGAACAACCCGCATTGACCTGGCTACTGAGCCGCTTGGCAGCGATTCCGAGGGAAAACCGGTCTATCTGAAAGATATCTGGCCGAGTAACGCCGAGGTTGCTGAAATGGTGGCCCTGGTCAATGCCCGGATGTTCCTGAAAGAGTATGCCGAGGTTTTTGATGGCGATGAAAGCTGGCAGAATCTGCCGGTACCTGAAGGTTTGACCTATGCCTGGGATAAGGAATCAACCTATATCCGCCGGCCGACCTTTTTTGATTCGCTGGAGATTGCGCCTGGTTATCCGGGGGTTAAAAATGCCGGATTGCTGGCCCTGCTCGGCGATACCATCACGACCGATCATATTTCTCCGGCCGGATCGATCAAGGCAAGCAGTCCGGCAGGAATCTATCTACGTGAGCACGGGGTGGAAGAGAAGGATTTCAATTCCTACGGATCACGCCGCGGCAATCCCGAACTGATGGTCCGTGGCACCTTTGCCAATATTCGCCTGCGCAACCGGATGATTCCAGGCAGTGAAGGGGGGGTCACCAGACACTACCCTTCCGGTGATGATCTGAGTATCTATGATGCATCGCAACGCTACATCAACGAATCGGTCCCGCTGATGGTGGTGGCAGGCAAGGAGTACGGCACCGGTTCCAGCAGGGACTGGGCGGCCAAAGGGACGTTACTGCTTGGGATCAAAGCGGTACTGACCGAAAGTTACGAGCGTATTCATCGCTCCAACCTTGTTGGTATGGGGGTATTGCCGCTCCAGTTTACCGGCGAAGACAGCGCTGACAGTCTGGGGTTGGACGGTAGTGAAACCTTCAACCTGCCAGCCGGCCCAGCCCTGCAGGCAAAGCAGAAACTGCCGCTTGAGATTGTTCGTGCAAACGGTCAGCGCCAGACCATTGAGGTGCTATGCCGGATCGACACCGATCAGGAGGTGGCTTTCTTCCAGAGCGGCGGCATTCTTAACCATGTACTCTTGGAGCTGATGAAAAAATAAGAACATATCAGGGCAGGTCGATCGTGACAACGCCGGTGGAAACAACCATTTCCCCCGGCGTTTTTTTCTGGACAAGGATTCAAACAACCTCGATATCGCTGATAATGATGTGTGCGCCCTCGACCTGCCAACGGACATTGTAGCGGTCGAGGCGACAGCCGTAGGAATGTTGGTCGTCCCTCTGATGGCGATAAGCCGGACGTGGATCGAGGGCCAGGGTTTCGCGGATCAGGGTTTCCAGCTCCGGGGTCTGAGAAGAGAAATCGCTCAGTTTACGACGGGCCGGAGCGCTGAAAATAATCTCCAGACAGGATGTTGGCTCGCTGTCGGCAAAACCACCCTGCGCATTCGGAA
Organism: Pelovirga sp. C15f; assembly: GCF_057178085.1. Taxonomy (NCBI): domain Bacteria; kingdom Pseudomonadati; phylum Thermodesulfobacteriota; class Desulfuromonadia; order Geobacterales; family Geobacteraceae; genus Pelovirga; species Pelovirga sp. C15f. The sequence goes on along the minus strand of NZ_JBXUCV010000006.1, from coordinate 55,331 downwards.
TATTGTCAGCGTAAGGGATATATGGCTTGATGTCGATGATCGGCGTTCCATCGATCAGATCTGCTCCCAGAATCTCCAGGGTTATCGTCCCGGCTAGGTTGTGAATGTCCAACAGTTTGACGGCGGATAAGCCGATGGGGTTGGGGCGAAACGGGGAACGCGAGGCGAAAACCCCGACCCGGCGATTTCCTCCCAGCCGTGGTGGTCGCACGGTTGGGCTCCACCCCTGATCCATATGCTGGTGAAAGACAAACAGTAGCCAGATGTGACTGAACCCCGCGAGTCCGCGCACGGATTCGGTTGAGTTGAATCCGGGTAGAAATTCAATCAGCGCTTTTACTGATGGTGTCAGACCGGATTGGCGTGGCGTGGCGAACTTTTCTTTGAATGGCGACCGAATGACAGCAATCGGGCTTAGAGAGATCTTGTCCATCACGAAACTTTCGCAGGTTGCACCGAGGAAAACGGATCGTTCCTGCTGCTGAGCCAGACCCCGAAAAAGACCAGAATACAGGCAAATAATTGAGACATATTCAGTTTGTCCCCCAGAATAATCATCCCCATGATCACCGCGAATACCGGAATCAGATTGACGTAGGCGGCAGCACGGTTAGCTGGTATTCTGCTGACCCCGAGATTATAACAACCATAGGCCAGACAGCTGATGGCTACCCCCAGGTAGATGACGGCCAGAGCCGGGACGGTTTCCCAGCTGGTTGGCAGCCCCGCACCCGGCAACAGCAGAAATGGCAAAAAAAACAGACTGCCGATAAACGCCTGAAAAGCTGTCAGGAACAGGGGCGGGTAGTGACTGCTTAGGTGTTTTACCGAAATGGTATAACCGGCAGCGCAGACCATCGCCAGAAACTCCAGAAAATTACCCAGCAAGGGGCTGGGAGCGTTGTCACTGCTGTCTCCAGCCAGGCTCAGCCAGACAACACCAACAATAGCTACCCCGAAGCCGATCAGGGTCTGGCGACGGATCTCTTCTTTGAGCAGGCCCCAGGCCAGAACAGCAACCAGCAGCGGCAGAATAGCCGAAACCATTCCTGCCTGGGAAGCACTGGTTAATTCGAGGGCCCTGGCTTCAAACAGAAAATACAGACAAGGTTCGCAAAAAGCCATTAACAGCAGGTATTTGATATCCCTACGGCGGAATTTCAGGCGGCTGAAGGCCGGGATAAAGATGACGAAACATAAGGTTGCAATCAGCATGCGACCGAAAACCACCTGCATCGGGTGGTATCCCACGAGGGCCAGCTTCATGGCCACAAAAGAGCTGGCCCAGAGAACCATCGCCAGCAGCAGACAGATTTGTGGTAACCAGTGGTTGAATTTGCTCACGTAAGCCTCCCTAAAAAGATCCTGACGAAGATAATACCCGCTGAAAAATCTTGCCAGAGAAAACTGAGAGAGGTGGTCAGTTCGTGTCTGTCTATGCGAGAATCAGATCTTATGAGTTCAGGACTGACTAAAGCTGGTAGTTTTTTAGCAGCTGGACAAATAACCTGGAAAGATTCCGTTCACGAAAAACCATTACCGGAGAACAAGATGCCAACGCGTGAAACCTGTATGTCTTGTTTAGATGCTATTCGTCAGTTTTTTATGCAGCGCCTGAAAACCACACTGCTGCTCTCTGTCAGCAAGAGGCACTGGTTAAATTCGGCCTGTCTGCTCAGTTTAATTCTGGTCCCGGTGGGGGCCTTTTCAGCTCTGGCAGCGGATATTCCGTTGCCTTTTGACGACGCTGACTCGGGAATAAACAGCGACTGGCGTGAACAATCTTTTCGTGCAACAGATCCTACCCGGTATCGGTTGACAGAAGAAGGCGATGCAGTGGTGCTTGAGGCTGAAAGTCACAAGCAGGCGTCAGGATTGATTTATGAAATTGATGTGGATCTGGCGAGCTATCCGATTCTGGTGTGGCGCTGGAAGGTAGACGGCATTATTCCTGCCGGCAATGCCCTGACCAAAGAGGGGGACGATTACCCCGCCCGCGTCTATGTGGTGTTCCCCCACTGGTTCAAGCCTAAAACCAGAAGTATCAACTACATCTGGGCCAATCGTCTGGTGCAGGGGGAGGTTGTTCCCAACCCCTTTTTCGGCAACGCCCGTATGGTGGCGGTGCAAAGCGGTAATACGCAGGCCGGAACCTGGGTCGCCGAATGCCGGAATGTCTATCAGGATTATCAGAAGATTTTTGGTGAGGCGCCACCGCAGGTTGGTGCCATAGCGTTGATGACCGATACCGACAATACCGGTGGGAAAGCCCGCGCCTGGTATGCTGATATCCATCTGGTAGCCGCAGAAAGGGATGCTGATCCGTCCGCTTACTGTCCTTAAACACAATACCGGTCCACCCTTGTCGAAGCCCCGGCAGCAACAAGGTGAGGCACGTTCTTATTGCTTGCTTTCTTGTTTTTTAAAAGCCTCAAGGTCGGGAACCAGCAAAGAGCGATAGGCGGTTTGAAGAAGCCCGGCGCGTTTGAAATGGGCAATTTCCTCAGCGACAGCTTCACGGGTTGCCCCCACAAGGTAGGCGATATCCTTTTGGGTAATTGCCAGCCGGATGCCGTTTTCTTCCTCGATACCATGGCGCTCTATCAGGCGTAGCAGGGTTGTTTTCAACCGGTCGGCCACTGATTTAAAGGCCAGATCCTGGAGCCGGGTTTCTACTTCGCGCAGGCGAAAGCCGATCAGTTTCATGATATTGAAGGTCAATTCCGGATGTTCTGTCAAAAACTGCTGGAAATCGTTACGCGAGAAGATGCAGACCAGGCTGTTCTCGGTTGCTTCGGCAAAGTGCGACCGATGCTTTTCATCGGCAATAGCGAGTTCGCCGAAAATTTCACCAGGGCCAAGGACATCAAGGCTGATTTCATTGCCATCGGCATTCACCATCCCCAGGCGAACGCGCCCTTTTTTAACCAGATAAATCTTGTCACTGACATCACGTGACAAGTAAAAAGGCTGGCCACGCAGGCACTCTTCCATTTTGCTAATATCTGCCAGATATTTCTGGTCCTCATCACTGAGGCTGGCAAAAACGCCGCCGGTATTCTTGATGTACCAGATTTTGTCCTGCATTGCTTCTCCTCTGATAAACGTTAAGACTCCACTTTAGCAGGTTTTTACTTGATTAAAATAATTAACTTTGCAAATAAATCAACAACTTCGTCCGAAAAGTAGTCCAGCTTATATTTTCAAGGGCCCAAAGAGCGGTCTAATGACCGTAAGGCACTCAACATTCTTCAGGAGTCGAACCGATGAAAAAATATTACCCCGCCAAGAAAGATCTTTATTGCGCAATATTTTTCATCATGCTGACATTTTTTTCTGCTTCAACTGCGTTGGCCCTAATAACCGGAGATGCCGCCCCTGAGTTTGCTGTACGCGATATGCAGGGCATTCAGAGAACCTTGACGGATTATCAGGGGCAGGTCGTCATTATTAATTTCTGGGCAAGCTACTGTCCTCCCTGTCGCCAGGAGAAACCATCGCTTGAGCAACTCTACCAGGATAAGAAAGATCAAGGGTTGCAGATCCTGGCGGTAACCGCTGAAAAAGAACGGAAGATCACACGATACCTGAAAAAGTATCCGTTAAGTTTCAGCGTTTTACACGATGTTGAAGGCACCATGCATCGCGATTACGGAGTGTTAAGTTATCCACAGACTTTTGTTGTAGATCGTTCGGGAGCAGTTGTTCAGATTTTTTTTGGAGCCCAGGAGTGGACCGGTTCAATGGTGGCGGAGATGATCGGTCCACTCCTGGCCGAGTAAACACTCAATAGCGGGAGAATACAGATATGGGTGTCGATGTTACCATCTGGGTCGCTTTTTTTGCCGGTATTCTGTCGTTCTTGTCTCCCTGCGTGTTACCCCTGGTGCCTGCCTATCTGACCTATATCTCTGGTCTTTCCTTTGCTGATCTTAAAGACGAACAAACGCCTTCGGCCGGCAGAATCCATGTTTTATGGCACGCTCTGTTGTTTGTTACCGGCTTTTCTCTGATCTTTATCGTCCTAGGTGCCCTGACGGGTCTGGCCTCCGCATCGGTTAATTTTTATCTGCGTGATGCTTTGGGGGTGATTCAGAAGGTGGGCGGAGTGCTGATTTTTCTGTTCGGTATCCACTTGAGCGGTCTTTTTCGCTTCGGCCTGCTGTTGAGGCAAAAGCAGATCCCTCTGCAGCATAAACCGGCCGGGCTGATGGGCACTTTTCTGATCGGTATTGTCTTTGCGGCCGGCTGGACACCCTGTGTTGGACCAATTCTGGGAGCTATTCTGGCGGTTGTTGCGGGCAGTGGTGGCGGCGTCGAGCAAGGCACCATCCTGCTCAGCTTTTACTCCGCCGGTCTGGGCATCCCCTTTATTCTTTCTGCCCTTGCATTTAACCGTCTGGTCGGCATTTTTGACCGGATGAAAAAACATATGCACTTGCTGGAAGTGATCACCGGTTCGCTCCTGATGGTTACCGGTTTGCTTTTGTTTTTTGATCTTTTCAGTGAAATTACCTGGTACTTGTATGAGCTGATGCCGGAGGGTCCGGGTTGAGGCAGGCGCGGAGCTAATGGCCGGGAGTTGCCCTGTGAAGTGGAACCGCGAGAAGACAAAAAATTCCAGCGGCGGTCCTGGCTGCAGGCCCGCCGCTGGACAAATCCGGTCACTAACCCCCGGTCTTGTCTTGCTCAACGAGATGCTCGTTGATATCAAAGACAGCACCACAACTGGGACATTTGACCATGGTCGGTTGGCCGGCTGCGCAGGCGGTCAATGACAATGCCAGCAGTAAAAGAACACTCCAACCCGCTAATTTTTTCATAGTATTTCTCCTTTCTTAGAGATCAAAAGACTCGATCGAGTCGCCTTGTTAATTATAATAGTAAGAGACGGGCGACAATAAGAATGTAGTCAAGAATACAATTGCAGAAATATTTATGATTTTTTTTGAAAATTAAAATAAAAGTTAAATTTAAAAAGTAGTCATGATTACATTCTCCTTTGTAGATAGCAGGTATGTATGCCAAAGGGTATGAAAGATTTTTTAAATAAAAGGAGAAAACAATGAAATATTTAACAGGAGCAAGGTTTCTTTTTTTATTGTTTCTACTGGGACTTGCTGTGGGATGTGCCGGCCCTGCTAAAAGGTTGGATCCAGTCAATGCCATTGCCTTGTCTGCTCCAATGGCCCCAGAGTTTGAGTTACATCGGCTTAGCCCCGATCTGGGTCTTGTTCTTGAAATTTTACCGGAACATTGGCAGGTCAGCTTCGAGGTCACGCCGCAGATGATTGAACATCAGGCCGAACATGAAGAGGAGAATGCTATCAATGCCGGAAAGCAGATCTCCAGAGCAGAGGCGAAGGAACGCGCGCGCCGGTTTTTTGAAAACAGCAAGGATCTTCATTTCCTGAACACTCGCAGTGAGGCCCATTTTTTGTTCAGTTTTGCCAAACTCAAAGCACAGCAACCTGAACCGACTGCCGACCATGTTGCTGGCTCGGTCCTTGCGGCAATCTCCGGGGTAACCGCAGAAGGGTGGACCAAGCATGCGCAAAGCCATCGGTCTGTCCAGGTCAGGGGCGCCCAGCACGCCCACTATTTTGAAATAGATTATACCCAGCATGATGAACGCCAGATATTTCAAGGTGTGGTTGGTTATGCACAGCCCTACTGGTTCTGGTTTTATACCTATGACCATCTGCAGGACCCACAGGATCAACTTCTGTTGAAGCGGCTTCTTGAGACATTCGAAATCCGTACCGGTAAGGCACAATAAAGTTCTTTCTGAAACAATGACTATTGGCCGGAAGGCTGTGCAAATCCGGTCAATAGCTCCTCAACCTTCTCTTCTTTAAAAGCCACTCTGCTTTCTTTCTGTTTTTTCTGTAAAAGTAATTAAAACGACATTTTATTCATTCAGAAACCGCTAGATTAAAAATAAACTCGGTTTTCCCACCCGGAGACCAAACGCGCAGCTGAGCAGTTACCCGTTGTTTTTGCCGGATGCGACTCTGATGAAAGTTATGCTATGTGGGATAAAATTGATTATCTGAAAAAATTGAAACTTTTTAACGGTTTGGCTGAAGATGAGCTGTGTCGTTTGACAAAAACAGCGGATATGTTGCGCTGCAAACGCAATACAGTTGTTTATGTCGCCCATGATCCAGGTGACAGAGTTTTTGTCCTTTGCGAAGGACGGGTCAAATTATCGCGTTCGAGTGCTGAAGGTCGTGAAGTTGTTCTTGATGTGCTCGTTACCGGAGAGCTGTTTGGCGAGATGGTCATCTGTGGGGAGTCTCTGCGAACCCACAGTGCGGTCGCGATCGATGATTCTCTGCTTTACGCACTCAAGCGACAGGATGTTGAGGTGGTATTACAGGAAAATCCGGACCTGGCGATGCAAATCTTGTGTCACGTTGGAGACCGCTGCGCAGAACTGGAGCTGCGTCTGGAAGATCAGATATTCCTGCCGGTTGAGCAGCGACTCCTGCTGACCCTCTGCAGGCAGGCGGGTCGGCATGGGGAACACTGCGTCGATGGTAGTGTTGTCATCCGCCTGATTCAGAAAGACCTTGCCCATCTGATCGGCGCTTCACGTGAGACAGTGGCGGAGCTGCTTGCCGCCTACAAAAAAAAAGGCATTCTGACAACGGGCTATCGGTCGATCAGGCTCATTGATGTTGATGCGATAGCATCCGCACTATCTGCTGAAGGGGTTTGTGACTCAAGGAACATTCAGTCCCATAACGGCTTCAGGCAAGGCTGTCGGTTGCCATAGCGCAGTGATCTACCCCCTCCAGCACTTATCTCCTGACTGGAAGTGTCAAGTTAGATATTCTCCTTCCTGTTCGGAGGGTTTTTTTTTCAAATCCATAAAAGCAAAAGCGTCATTAAAACCTGCCGGAGTGTAAGCTGTGTTACATTCTATCTTCACTGATATCATTAGCATTAAAACCAGGGATTATTTAAAACAGTTATTGACACGAAGAACAATCATTGAACAATTGATATCAGCCGTAATGAACCCCGTGGTTATCTCCAGCCACAGACCCTTGAGGGGCTATAATCCGGGTTCGACCCTTAAAAGTGTCATGCAGAAACGGGTCATGCTCGGATATCATCGTTGCTATTCCTGCTTTGCCTGCGCTACCAGTTGCTCTGAAGAGGGTGGATAATGACATGCTTACACCTGGGAACGGATGCCCTCGGGTAACTCTTCAACCCCGACCCGGTGGTAAGGACGGATCTGAATGATTCCATATTTTACAAGAGATCGTGAGAGGTTGATATGACGGGTCACTGGAAAAAAATTCTGACGGTCGGCATTATTGCCATTTTTTTGGTGTTGTTTTTTGTGTTTGACTTACACCAGATGCTGACTCTGACGGAGTTGAAGGCACGCCAAGAGGCTTTTTATCAGTATTATCTTAATCACCGCCTGCTGACCCTGGGAGGCTATTTTGTTCTCTATGTCCTGGTAACCGCATTGTCGTTGCCGGGCGCTACCGTTATGACCCTGGGCGGAGGAGCCCTGTTCGGTTTCTGGCCGGCCCTGCTGGTTGTCTCTTTTGCCAGCACCATCGGTGCCACTCTGGCTTTTCTGGTCAGCCGTTTTCTGTTGCGTGACTGGGTCCAGGGGAAATTTGGCGAACGCCTGAAGGCCCTTAATGACGGCATCGCCAAAGAAGGGGGCTTCTATCTGTTTACCTTGCGGCTGGTACCGCTTTTTCCTTTCTTTGTGATCAACCTGCTGATGGGGCTGACCCCGATGCGCACCTGGACCTACTACTGGGTCAGCCAGGTCGGGATGCTGGCAGGTACCGTGGTGTATGTTAACGCCGGCACCCAGCTTGGCCAGATCCAAAGTCTGGGCGGGATTTTATCGCCGGGACTGCTCTTTTCTTTTGTTCTGCTCGGAGTGTTCCCCCTGGTTGCGCGTAAAGGAGTTGATATTGTGAAGAAACGCCGCACCCTGAAGAAGTTTATCAAACCGAAGTCCTTCGATTACAATATTGTCGTCCTGGGCGCCGGTTCCGCCGGTCTAGTCAGTTCCTATATTGCGGCGGCGGTGAAGTCTAAAGTCGCTCTGATCGAGCGTGACAAGATGGGGGGCGATTGCCTTAATACCGGGTGCGTGCCGAGCAAAGCCCTGATTCGTTCAGCAAAAATCCTTAACTACGGGCGCCGGGCCGATGAGTTTGGCCTGCGCCGAACGGATATCGATTTTGATTTTTCCGAGGTGATGGCACGGGTTCAGCAGGTCGTAACAAAGATTGAACCCCATGACTCGGTGGAACGTTATACCGGTCTCGGCGTTGACTGTATTCAGGGCGAAGCGCGAATTACCTCTGCGTATACAGTGCAGGTCGGAGAACGCATCCTGACCACCCGCAATATCATTGTCGCTACCGGCGCTGCCCCCTTTGTGCCACCGATCCCGGGGCTGGATCAGATCGACTATCTGACCTCGGACAATCTTTGGCGACTACGCGAATTGCCGCAACGCCTGGTGGTGCTGGGCGGCGGTCCAATCGGCTGTGAAATAACCCAAGCCTTCGCCCGCTTTGGCGCGCAGGTGACTCAAGTTGAAATGGCGCCGCATCTTATGGGGCGAGAGGACACGGATGTCGCAGATTTTGTCCGCCAACGTTTTGTCGCCGAAGGAGTGCAGGTCCTGACCAATCATGCAGCCAAAGAAGTGGTAGTCAAGGGCGAAGACAAACTGCTGATTTGTGATCACCAGGGGGAGAGGGTGGAGATCCCCTTTGATCAACTCCTGGTTGCCGTCGGCCGCAAGGCCCGGGTTGCCGGGTTCGGCCTGGAAGAACTGGGCGTCCGTCTGAACGACCGCGGTACGGTCGATGTCGATCCTTTCATGCGGACCAACATCCCCAATATCTTCTGTGCCGGCGATGTGGCCGGCCCGTACCAGTTCACCCATGTTGCCGCTCACCACGCCTGGTATGCAGCGGTTAACGCCCTGTTTGGCGAGGTAAAAAAGTTTCGGGTTGATTACCGTGTGATCCCCTGGTGTACTTTTACCGATCCCGAGGTCGCCCGTGTTGGCCTTAATGAAGCCGACGCCCGCGCCCAGGGAATCCCTTTTGAAGTGACCCGCTTTGAGCTGGAAGAACTCGATCGCGCCATCGCCGAAGAAGAAACCCACGGTTGGGTCAAGGTCATCACTGTGCCGGGCAAGGATAAAATCCTCGGCGCCACCATTGTCGGAACCCATGCCGGCGATCTGATTGCGGAATATATCCTGGCGATGAAACAGGGTCTGGGTTTGAACAAGATTCTTGGCACCATCCACCCCTATCCGACCCTGGCGGAAGCCAACAAGATGACCGCCGGGGCCTGGAAAAAAGCCCATGCTCCGGAAACACTTCTGGCCTGGGTAAAGAAATATCACGCCTGGCGACGGGGTTAATATGGGTGGGACGCTGCAAAAAAGAAAACCACTGTTTATGCATATGGAAGAGCAGATCAGCAAAGAACCGGAGCCGATCTGTATGCTCTGTTTTTTTCAACCCGGCCACTTTTTTCTTCCAGCCAGGCAGACCGGTGCCGCGATTCCTGAGGGTCTCCTCCCGGCAGGATTGACAGCCGCTATCTGACTGATGGTGGTGAGGCCGACGGACTGCTGACAGCGCCACCGACGCTGCACCGGTAAAAGACTGGGGAGCTCTTCAAAAATAAGATTGCGGAACCTTATTCGGGGCACTAAGTTGTTTTAATTTGAGCGTTGGGAGTGATTGGGCATGTTTTGTAGGTTGATGCTATTTGTTTATTTGTTGTTATCTTCAGTCAGTTCAGTGGTTGCTGCGCCTTATTCAGAACCGGATAAAAAGTCAAAGTACTTTGATACGTTCACCGTTTATTGGGAGAATGATCTGTTTGCCGGGACAGACCGCGACTATACCAACGGGATCAAATTCAGCTGGAGCACTCCTTTTGGTGAAATGGCAAAAACCAGCCTCCCTGAATGGAGTTATACTTTTTTCGAGCAACTGCCTTTTATCGGCAGAGCAGACAGCAATCATGCCGTCAGCCTGTCATTGGGGCAGGACATCTATACTCCCGAAGATACAGAAACAGCGACGCTGGTCAAAGACGACCGTCCCTATGCGGGGTACACTTATCTGGCGGCGGGATTTCATAGCCGGAAAGAACGCCGCAAGGACAATTGGGAGTTTCGTATAGGGATCGCCGGCCCTGCGGCGCTTGCACAGAAAACACAAAATATTGTTCACGATCTGATCGCGGCCGATCGAGCTGAAGGCTGGGATAATCAGCTGGAAAACGAGCTGGCTATTGACTTGATTTACGAAAGTCAATGGCGCTGGTGGTCGGCTCCAATCGGGGGCGGTTTTGGGGTTGACGTGATTCCGCATGTGGGGGGGCGCATCGGCACCGTCAATGTGTACCTGAATGCCGGTGCAGAGGCGCGTTTCGGCTGGAATCTACCCAGGGATTTCGGCAGCTGCCCGATCCGTGGAGGATGTGAAACCAACAGCGCGTTTAGTGATTACTCTGGGATTCGTTCGAATTTTCAGTTTTTTCTGTCGGTCGACGGCAAAGTCGTCGCGCATGATATGTTTCTCGACGGTAATCTGTTTCAGGACAGCCACAGTGTCGATAGAGAGCCCTTTGTCGGTGAGCTGATGGGTGGTTTTGTCTGGCAACCAGGTTTAACGAAACTGACCTATTCGTATATTTACCGAACCAAACAATTTGACTCACAAAACGATAATCAAACCTACGGATCCCTCAGTTTATCCAGGTCATTCTGAACATCGACAGTAGCGGCATCGTTACCGCAGAAATGCCAATGAAAAAAAGTGTAACCAGGTGATGTTTCCTGTACGAAGAGAGGAAGGGGGTTTGACGCCGATTTTGATATAGCCTCAATTTTTTTGCTGCAAATCAAAAATCAGGCAGTTCATCAACTCCTCTTTGGTTGCGCCGTCCAATTCAAGAAAATTGACGGCGAAGCCACCATCAAACAATCTGACAACCGTCGCTGATATTTCAAATGCCAGGGTGCCGGATGATTCACTCTTCAGTGGTAGTTTGATCCGGACATTTGACCCTAAAGGCAGGGTCTCTGTCTCTGTTAAAATGGCACAACCACTGGCCGAAACATCGACCGCCTTGCCGTTGAAGACCTGGGCGTCATAGTGCACGGCGATCCAGGTGTTTAACAGATTAAAGCGTAACCCCTGCCTGCGTTGTTCCTGATTGAGCAGTTCATCAGCCTCCGCCAGGGTGCTGACATAAACAGGTTTATAGCTGCGGATGCGCGCCGACAGGTTAATGAGTTGGCGGAACACCGTGCTGTGTTGATCGACAACGCGAATGACTTCACGTGCGCCACAGCTGACGAGATAATGCATGATATTGCGCAGAGCGGGCAGGGCCGCCAGCTGGAAATGTCGACAACCGCTCATATCTTCAACAACGTCGAATCCGGGCTTGAGATCCGGCACCCGATCCTTCATGTCGGAGAGCAGGCTGGTGAGACCATCTGGGGTGCTTATGTCACTGAAAGTACAATAGAGGCGGTTATTGCGGATATCGGCGCGAATGTTTGATAATATGCCGTTGACGGTCATTGGTTTCCTGTGCGGATGATGAGGTCATGTCATCATGTGTTGGGTTGATGTTATGTTAATAATCTTACAATCCGGTCAAAACCCTTTGGCCCCCAATATTAGCCTTTGCTTAATTTCTAAGCAATATAAATTTGTCCTGGTGGGTACGCATTGCCGGATTGACTATCGGGTGATGATAATGGAAAAAATCAGTGGGGTGCAGGGATGAATCTTGTTTATCTGAATGGCCAATTTATCGAAGAGGAGCGGGCCTGTATTTCGGTGCTGGATCAGGGGTTTCTCTATGGTGACGGAATTTTTGAAAGTTTTCGTTCGATTAAGGGTCAGCTCTATCAGTTTTCTTTACACTATAAGCGCCTGGCCCAGTCGGCCCAATCTTTGTCTTACCCGGTGATGTTTTCGCAGGCAAACCTGGAGGAAAAACTGCTGGAACTGCAGCGCCGTAACCAGATCAGCAATGGTTACTTTCGTATCACCATCACCCGTGGCCCGGGAGAGATTGGTTTTTTGCGTAATATGGAGAGTCCCTTAACCTGCCTGATCGTTGCTCGCGAGTTTAAGGGGCTCAATGAACACCTGTATCAGCAGGGGGTGTCCCTGGCGGTGGCGCAAACCCGGCGTAACGCGCCGGAGGCAATCAATCCAAAGATCAAGTCCATCAGTAACCTCAACAGTCTCCTTGGTAAACTCGAGGCCAGGGCCGCCGGGGCGATCGAGGTGATTATGCTCAACAGTCGTGGCCACCTGTGCGAAGGGTCGGCCTCCAACCTGTTCTGGGTGCGCGACGGTTGGGTTTTTACCCCTGATGCGTCCACCGGCCTGTTAGAGGGGGTGACGCGCTCGACGATTATGCGCCTGTGTGAAGACAAGCTGGGGTTGCGCCTGATCAGTGGTGAATTCCGTCTGCAGGATCTGCACTATTCGGATGAAGTCTTTATTACCTCAACGTCTCTGGAGGTGTTGCCGGTGGTGCGGGTGGATGACTTTATTATCGGTAAAGGGGAGGTCGGGCCAGTGGCGCAGAATTTACGCCGAGAGTTGCAGCGGGATATGGGGGTGGCGCTACCTTCCTGAAAAGCTATGGGGTCCACGGAAGGCACGGAAAATTAGAGCATTATAGGAAAAAACAACTGGCCAAGCTTACTAGAGAGTAACCTTCTATGTTTTTTTCTTTTGTCGGGGTATTCCGTGTTTTCTGTGGATAAACTGTTTCAATCTTTTAATTTCCAGCTCGTCCCTTCCCTGCTGTCGAGTAACTCAATGCCGCGCTCTTCGAGCTCAGAGCGGATCTGATCGCCGCGCTCAAAATTCCTGTTCTGGCGAGCAACAAGGCGTTCGTTGATCAGGGTTTCTATCTCTTCCTTGCTGATGTCCAGCCCTGCCAGTCCGGCCATGCGGACACGCTCAAGCCATTCTGCCGGTTGTGAGCCGAGAATGCCAAGAACGCTGCCAAGTTCAGTGATGGTGGTATGCAGGTCTTTGACCTGGGCGACCAGATCCGGTTTTTTGGCGAACTTTTTGGTAGCGACCAGACGGTTGATGGTGCGCACCCCTTCAAACAGATGGGCTATCGCCAGGGCGGTATTGAAGTCGTCATTCATCGCCTCGACAAACTGCAGCTTGAGTTCGGCACCCAGGGTACTGGAAGGGGCAGCGGGATCGGCGGGAATGGCGGAGGTCTGTTCGGCACTCTGCAAGGCCTCATAGAAACGGCTTAAGCCCGTACGCGCTTCCTTGAGGTTGTGGTCGGAAAAATCGATGGGTGAACGGTAGTGGGCGGTAAGGATGAAAAAGCGCACCACTTCGGCATCGTAGACCTTGAGAATGTCACGGATGGTGAAAAAATTACCCAGGGACTTACTCATTTTCTCCTGATTAACATTAACAAAACCGTTGTGAATCCAGTATTTGACGAACGGTTTGCCGCTCGCTCCTTCACTTTGAGCAATCTCATTCTCATGGTGGGGAAAGATCAGGTCGCGGCCACCACCGTGGATATCAAAGCTGTCGCCGAGCAGCGAAGAGCTCATTGCCGAACATTCGATGTGCCAGCCCGGACGCCCCGGTCCCCAGGGCGAATCCCAGCTCGGTTCGCCCGGCTTGGCGGACTTCCATAGGGCGAAGTCCATCGGGTTACGTTTCAGCTCCCCCGGGGCAATCCGCGCGCCGGCGAGCATCTCATCTTTGTTGCGTTTGGAGAGCTTGAGGTAGTCGGGAAAGCCGTCCACCTGATAATAGACATCGCCACCGGCCTCGTAGGCCAGTCCCTTGCTGATCAGCTGTTGGCTGATACCGATAATCTCATCGATGTAAGCCGTGGCACGGGGCTCATGGGTCGGTTTGACTAACCCTAAAGCCTCCATATCTTCATCAAACGCACGGATAAATTCCTCGGCCAGCTCCTGACTCGGAATCCCCCGTTCGTTGGCGCGGTTGATGATCTTGTCATCCACGTCGGTGTAGTTGCGCACGTAGGTGGTGTCGAAGCCGATATACCGCAGGTAACGGAAGATCACATCGAACACAATGTTGGCGCGAGCATGACCGATGTGGCAGTAGTCGTAGACAGTAACGCCGCAGACATACATCTTGACCTTGCCCGGCTCTAAAGGTTGAAAGTCCTCTTTTTTGCCGCTCAAGGTGTTATAAACACGTAAACTCATATTGTCTCCAAAAAAACGAGATTACCACTCAGGGCACCAGATACATAGCTTTCCTGATATTGTCCGTGCCCATGTGCCTTTAAGTGGTAACATATCTACTTGATCTTCTCCCAGGTGTCCCGCAACGTCACAGTCCGGTTAAAGACCGGTTTGCCTGGTAGAGAATCCTTGCTGTCGATGGTAAAGTAGCCGACCCGTTCAAACTGAAAGGTCGCGCCTGTTTCTTCATTCAGCAAGCCTGGCTCCGCTAGACCTTGATTTTCCTTGTATGATTCCGGATTGAGGGCGTCGAGAAAGTTGTCTGCCTTATCCGGATTCTCGAGTTGAAACAAGCGGTCATATTGGCGGATTGTCACTGGCTTGGCATGGTGCGCAGACACCCAGTGGATGATCCCTTTAACCTTGCGCCCATCCGCCGGATTTTCCCCCAGGGTATCAAGATCTGCACTGCAGCGTAATTCTACCACTTCCCCCTGTTCATCGCGAATCACCTCATCACAGCGGATGATGTAGGCATTGCGCAGGCGTACCTCACGCCCCGGCCCCAGACGGAAGAACTTTTTTGGGGGATCTTCCATGAAGTCATCGCGTTCAATGTAGATTTCTCTACAGAAAGGGAGCAGCCGCGTTCCGGCTTGGGGGTTCTGCGGGTGGTTGGCGGCCATCAGTTCATCTGTCTTGTCTGCTGGGTAGTTGCTGATGGTGACCTTGAGGGGCTCCAGAACGACCTGGCGACGGGGCGCGGTTTCGTTAAGCTGTTCGCGTACGCAGTCTTCCAGGACGGATAGATCGATCCAGCTGGCGGAGCGACCAACACCGATGCGCTCGCAGAAGGTGCGGATCGCTGCCGGCGGATAACCGCGCCGGCGCATCCCCACCAGGGTCGGCATGCGCGGGTCGTCCCAGCCGCTGACGTGATTGTCTTTTACCAGTTGCAGAAGCTTGCGCTTGCTCATCACCGTGTAACTCAAATTGAGACGGGCAAATTCGATCTGCTGCGGTGCAAAGATACTGAGTTCGCGGATAAACCAGTCGTAAAGCGGACGGTGATCTTCAAATTCAAGGGTGCAAATGGAGTGCGTAACCCCTTCAATGGAATCTCCCTGACCGTGGGCGTAGTCATACATGGGGTAGATGCACCAGCTGTCGCCGCTGCGATGATGATGGGCATGAAGAATCCGGTACATGGCAGGATCGCGCAGATTGATGTTGGGGGAGGCCATATCGATTTTAGCACGCAACACGTGGCTGCCGTCGGGAAATTCCCCCTTCTTCATGCGCTCGAACAGATCCAGATTCTCGGCGATCGAGCGGTTTCGATAGGGGCTGGCGACCCCGGGTTCCGTCAAAGTGCCGCGATTGCAGCGCATTTCTTCGGCGCTCTGACTGTCGACGTAAGCCTTCCCCTGTCTGATCAGTTCAATCGCCCACAGGTAAAGCTGCTCAAAGGTGTCAGAGGCATAGTAAAGGTGTTTGCCCCAGTCAAAGCCAAGCCACTGGACATCCTCTTTAATGGCCTCAACATATTCCGTCTCTTCCTTGCTCGGATTGGTATCGTCGAAGCGCAGATGACAGCGCCCACCGAATTCCTGCGCCAGGCCGAAATTCAGGCAGATACTTTTGGCGTGACCGATATGCAAGTAGCCATTGGGTTCGGGGGGAAAGCGGGTGACAATCGTTTTGCGGCGACCACTGGTGAGATCGTCGCTGATGATGGTACGGATAAAGTTGGAGCCAGATGTCATCTCCGGGGTTGTCATGGATTACCTCTGTATCAGGTTAACAGCGCGGCGCGGCGCGCTTGTTCAATGGTGGATGGACGGGTGATCAGGGCGACGGCATAGGCCGCTATCCCTTCGCCGCGGCCACAAAAGCCGAGGTGTTCCGTGGTGGTGGCTTTGACATTGATTTGTAGCAGCGGCACCCGGCAGTCAGCGGCAATGGTTGCGATCATGCTTGGTATATAGGCTGCCAGTTTGGGCTGCTGGCAGACGATGGTCGCATCGATGTTGCCGAGCAGGTATCCTTCTTTGCCGATCAGCTCTATTGTCCGGCGCAGCAGTACGCGGCTGCTGCATCCCTTGTAGGTCGGGTCAGAGTCAGGAAAGTGACGGCCGATATCGCCCAGACCGGCAGCTCCTAAAAGGGCATCACAAATGGCATGAATCAGCACATCAGCATCTGAATGACCCAGCAGCCCCAACTCATAATCAATGGTAGCCCCACCAAGGACCAGCGCCCGTCCCGGCACCAGCTGATGAACGTCGTAGCCATGACCAATGCGCATCATGCCGATTTCTCCTTATAACTGTCAAGCAGAGCCGTAGCGACCAACAGATCAGCCGGCGTTGTAATCTTGATGTTGCGATCTTCACCTTCAAGGACCTGAACAGGATAACCGGCAGCAGCAACCAGGGCGGCATCATCGGTCGCCGGGGCGCTGCTGTAATCCTGTTGCTGAAAAACCTTGTGGAGGATGTCGAAACGGAACCCTTGCGGGGTCTGGGCCTGCCACAGCTGATTTCGCGGTGGAGAGTCGACAATCTGCTCCTGAATAACCTGCTTGATCGTATCCTTCGCCGGAATGGCGACAATACAGGCCCCGCCGGTAGCGATCCGATCCAGTAGCGCCGACAGCAAGTCGACATTGAACAGGGGTCGGGCGCCGTCATGAATCAGGATCGGGCGTTGCGGTTGGTCGTAGCCATCCTCAATCAGAGCTGCCAGTCCGTTACGAACGGAATCCTGGCGCTCTTTGCCCCCGCCTACCAGCCGCCGAACGCACCTGAATGGATATCGATCCAGAATCTCTTGCTGACAATAGACGATATCCGTTGCGGGTACGATAGGATAAATCGCCTCCACCAGGGGATGTTGATCAAACAGGGCGATGGTGTGAGCCAGCAGCGGTTTTCCCTGTAATTGCAGATACTGTTTGCTGGTCGCTGTTCCCATGCGGCGCCCCGAACCGGCAGCTGGAATCAGTACGATGGCCTTTAAGTTTGAAGATGGCAGCGCAGGCAACACAGGCTCCTTGATGTAAAAAAAGACCAGGCACTATAGCACCTGGTCTTGGTTGTTTGAAAAGGAAATTCGTGGAAACAATAAATCAGTGGAAAATGTTTTCCAGTCGCTGCATGACTTGATCTTCTTTTGCTCCTTGAGCGAGGGCGACTTCGGTCACCAGAAGTTTGCGTGCCTGTTCAAGAACCTTTTTTTCACCGTAGGAAAGCTCCTTGGCGGTCTTGATCTGGTACAGATCGCGCAGTACCTCGGCAACTTCCAGCAGATTGCCGGTTTTCAGCTTATCGTTATATTCACGCTGACGACGACTCCAGGAGGCAATCTTGCCATTTTCGGTGCGCTCAGCAAGGGCATCAAAAATACCGGTAATCCGCTGTTGATCAATCAGCTGGCGCATGCCGACACTGGTGGCATTGCCTACCGGAACCATAATCCGCATATCGCTGTCGACCAGACGCAGGATATAATATTTCAGGGTTTGACCGGAATACTCCCGGACTTCGATATCCTCAATCACCCCGACCCCCTGAGTCGGGTATACTGCCATATCACCAATTTTAAACAAAGTGGTACTCCTTTAGCTCGACCTTCAGAGGATAGCACAAGTGTCCTCGGGCGTCAATGCCTCATTTTCAGATAACACACTGATTTATAGGAAGAAAGTTTTTAACTAAAAGCCGATGGAAAGAGTGTGCTAGGATTTCATGAGGCGATCATCGTCGTGCCGGGAGGTGAAGTAATGCGTACTGCCATTGTTGGGGCCGGAGCCCTTGGTCTGTATTATGGCGCCATGTTGCAGCGCAGCGGCGTCGATGTTCGCTTTTTGCTGCGGCGCGATTATCAGGCCATTATTGCCGGCGGGTTACAGGTTCGTTCGGTCAATGGAGATTTTTATCTGGCGCAGATCAAGGCATGTAGAACCCCGGAGGAAATCGGGGCAGTAGATCTGGTTATCATCGGTCTAAAAACCTTCTCAAATGATCAGATGTGCGAGTTGGTCAGACCTCTTGTGGGTAGCGAAACAGCAATCCTGACCCTTCAGAATGGCCTCGGTAACGAGGAGCTGCTGGCAGAAACCTTTGGCCCGGAACGGGTTCTGGGCGGTATCGCTTTTCTGTGCAGTAACCGGGGTGAGCCGGGGGTCGTTTGCCATCTTGGCGAAGGACGGATTCGTCTCGGTGAATTCAGCGCGGGGCTGACATCGCGCAGTGAAAAGCTGGCCCGGATGTTCAAAGATGCCGGTGTCCCCTGCGAAGCGGTGACGGATTTGCGCCGGGCACGCTGGGAAAAGCTGGTCTGGAATATCCCTTTCAACGGCCTGTCCGCATTGTTGGGGCAGGACGTCACTGATATTCTCACCTGCAGTCACACCCGGGAGCTGGTGCGTGAGCTCATGCTGGAAGTAATCGTTGGAGCCAATGCCCAGGGTCTAAGTAAGGAAATCGATGGCCCGGCATTCAGTGAACAGATGATAACTTTTACTGATCACATGGATCACTACCGGCCAAGTATGCAGATTGACCGGGAAGAAGGTCGTCCTCTGGAGCTTGATGCGATCTTTGCGATTCCGCTGCAACGGGCCGTTGCTGCCGGAGTCCCGATGCCCCGGGTTGACATGTTGTACCGGCTGCTGGCCAGTGGCGAGAAGATGTCTTAATAAAAAAGCTTGGCAACTACCCAGTTCAAGTGTCAGCGCCTTACCGGAATCAGATAGCTCAGTGCGAAAATGATGCAGGCAGCAACCACGATGCTGGGCCCGGTGGGCGTATCCCACTGAAAAGATCCGTAGAGTCCGCCACCGACGGAGACACTTCCAAGCAGGCAGGCCAGAAGGGCCATCATTTCCGGATTACGGGCAAAGCGCCGGGC
Source organism: Pelovirga sp. C15f (assembly GCF_057178085.1). Taxonomy (NCBI): domain Bacteria; kingdom Pseudomonadati; phylum Thermodesulfobacteriota; class Desulfuromonadia; order Geobacterales; family Geobacteraceae; genus Pelovirga; species Pelovirga sp. C15f. Next base: position 36,157 of record NZ_JBXUCV010000006.1, on the reverse strand, counting down.
CGTAGCTGCCGGGATAATCAGCAGGGAGGTCACCAGCAGCAAGCCCACCACCTTCATCATGACCGCAACGGTCAGGGCGATCAGGGCCAGGAACAGGCCGTTGATGCGCGTCACCGGCACTCCTTCGACACGCGCCAGATCTTCATGAATGGTGATCGCCAACAGCGGTTGCCACAGCCATAACAGCCCGATCAGCGCCCCTCCGCCCCCGAGATAAATCCACAGCAGATCACTGTTGCCGATAGCGAGAATATCTCCAAAGAGGTAGGCCATCAGATCGATGCGCACCTCCGGCATGAAGGCCAGGGTGACCAGACCCAGGGAGAGCGCCCCATGAGCAAAGATTCCCAGCATGGTGTCACTGGCCAGTTGCCGCTGGTGCTGACTGATGAACAGGAGTCCTGCCAGCAACTGACAGACAATAATCACCCCAAGGGTCAGGTTGATGTGTAGCAGAAAACCCAGAGCAACACCGAGCAGGGCCGAGTGGGCAAGAGTGTCACCAAAATAGGCCAGGCGCCGCCAGACCACAAAGGCACCGAACGGTCCTGCAACCAGAGCCACGCCAATGCCGCCGAACAGTGCCCGCAGGAGAAAATCATCAATCACAGGAACAGCCTCCATGATCATGATGATGTGTCCGATCATGCTGGTAAAGGGCCAGCTGGCCGTACATTTTAAGATATTCAGGGTCGCTGGTGACGACGGCAGGGGTACCGCTGCAGCAGATGTGACGGTTCAGGCACAGGACCCGATCGGTGGCCGCCATCACCAGGTGCAGATCATGGGAGACCATCAGTACGCCGCAATTGCGTTCATCGCGAATTTTGCCGATCAGTTGATAGAGTTCAACCTGACCATGGACATCGACCCCTTGCACCGGCTCATCAAGAACCAGCAGATCAGGTTGCCGCAGCAGCGCGCGGGCGAGCAGTACCCGTTGCAGTTCGCCGCCGGAAAGATGCTGCATGGCGGAATCCACCACATGTTCAGCGCCGGTCTCCTCCAGAGCGGTTCGCAATGTAGCAGCGTCACATCCCTTGCGTGCAAAGGATAAAAATCGCTTGACCGACAGGGGAAAGGTTGGGTCTAGCTGCAGCCGCTGGGGCATATAGCCGATGGTCATTTGTGGTCGATGATACAGGGTTCCTGCGGTTGGTCGCAACAGCTCAAGGGCCACCCTCAACAGCGTCGTTTTCCCCGCGCCATTGGGACCGATGACAGTCACGATTTCTCCGGAACGGATCGCGAAGCTGATATCTTCCAGCAAGGTAGTGCCACCCACTACCAGGTAAAGATCAGTGGCCTGAATCAATGTGTCGTGCGTTCTTGTCATGTCACGTCAACCTCAGCTGAGCAGCCAGGGCATAGTCCCATGACTTCGACCAGACGATCCTGAACCACAAAGCCGCACTCGCTGGCGCTGCGATTGATCTCACAGGTGATGGCTGCGGTGTGGAGTTCGGCGCAGGTCCTGCAAGAGGTGCAGATTAAAAAATATCCCTCGTGAGAGGCTTCCGGATGGGCACATCCGATAAAGGCATTCAACGAAGAGATCCGATGAATCAAGCCAAGGTTCAGTAAAAAATCGAGGGCCCGGTAGACCGTCGGGGGGGCGGTGCGCGCCTGCTGCTGCAGCTCATCCAGAAGCTGGTATGCCCCGATCGGTTTATGCTGCTGCCAGATCAGTTCAAAGACCTTACGTCTGATGGCGGTAAAGCGCTGCCCCTGCTCAAGGCAAATCTGTTCGGCCTTGGCTAAAGCACTGCTGATGCACTGTTGATGGTCATGGTCAGGATTGATGAAGCTCGGTGAGTGCAAGAGGGCCAACCTCTTTCTACAGTGGGGTGCTTGACTTCAGTAAATGTTATAATATAACGTTGCGGTTTGAAGCTTATGTTACCCTATTCTATGGAGAAAAACAATGCGAAGATCCCTTTTGTTATGGCTGCTGATCTGTAGTTTTGCCCCTGTTGTATGGGCACAACAACCTGCCGCACCTCATGTTGTTGTCAGTATCAAGCCGATTCATTCACTGGTGGCAGCTGTGATGGAGGGGGTTAGTGAGCCGCAACTGCTGGTCAAGGGGGCCGGGTCACCTCATGGCTATGCCCTGCGCCCCTCTGAGGCCCAGATGCTGGCGCAAGCAGAGCTGGTGATCTGGGTCGGCGAGGGACTGGAGACGTTTTTACCGCGCCCTCTGGCCACCCTGGGTAAGTCAGCAAAACAGTTGGTGCTTGCCGATCTCCTGCAGGATCGGATGTTGCCGGTGCGCACAGGAGGAACCTGGGAGAGCCACGCTCATGCTCGCCAGGATGATGACCACAAAGATGACCATCACGCTGACGACCACAAGGACAACTATAGCGCACACGATCACAAGGATGATCATGCCCATGCCCATGCACCACTTGAATCACTGAACCATCACATCTGGACCAGCCCGCTGCTTGCTAAAGATATTGTCGATCTGGTTGCGGTGACCTTGAGTGACATGGATCCGCTCCATCAAGGTCAATATAAAAGAAATGCCGCAGCGTTGCAGGGAAAGCTTGACCAATTGTATCGGGAGGTCAGTCAACAGCTGGCGCCGGTTTCTGCTCGGCCTTACATCGTATTCCACGATGCCTACCAGTATTTTGAACGGGATTTCAGGTTGAATGCGGTAGGTTCGGTGACAATCGATACGGAGCGGTCTCCCGGCGCCCGACGGATTAAAGAGGTGCGGGAAAAAATAACGGAACTGGGCGCCCGGGCGGTTTTCAGCGAACCGCAGTTTCAATCTCGAATCGTTGCCACGGTTTTAGAAGGGACGGAGGCGAAAGCCGGTGTCCTTGATCCGTTGGGGGCGGATCTGGCCGCGGGGCCTGAGGCCTATTTTTCACTGATCAGAGCAATGGGGGCGAGTATTCTCAGTACCTTAAACTGATTTGAATACAGGGCTCAGCCGAAACAGCGCAGGACTGTTCGGCTGAGCCCTGGTAACGATGATCATGCTGCGGCAGACAGCGACAGGAGATCGGCAAGAATCTTTTTTCCTTCCTGAACATAGTGGTCATCACTCAGGGATTCGATCAACACCTCTTCCCGGCTCTTGTTGTCATTGTCCGTCTGTGCTGAGGGCATTCCGTGTGGGGTGGTGTTCAGGTTTTTTTGTTCTTCCTGCAACTGGCGGTGCTCCTTCAGCATATCGTCGAGACGCAGGGACTGGGTCGTCAGCTGGCGGCGTTTTTCAGCGCGCTGTGAAGCTTGCCTGATGTTGAGAAACTCCTCGCTGTTGTTGATCCGCTCTTGACTGCGTTGCTGCAGTTTCTCAAGGTTGCCTGCCCGGGTCTTCCAGGGAGTATAGTTGGCGGGGGCAATACGATCCCAGGTCAGGGCATTCTCCATGTATTTTTCACCGCTTTCGAGCCCATCGAGTCGTGATGGGAGGATGATATCGGGGATAACACCCCGTTCCTGGGTTGAATCACCGGTAATCCGGTAGAATTTCTGAATTGTTACCTTAGCCGCTCCCAACGGCATATATTGCGACATGCCACGTAGCCGGATAAACCGATCCAGATCTAAAACCGCCTGTACTGTTCCTTTACCATGGGTGTGTTCATCACCGACGATCAGGGCGCGGCCGTAATCCTGAAGGGCGCCGGCCAGAATCTCTGATGCCGAAGCGCTGAAGCGGTTAACCAGTACAATCAGCGGGCCCTCATAGGCAACGTCCTTGTCGTCATCACGCAGAGAACGAACATTTCCGGAGCTGTCGCGCACCTGAACCACCGGGCCACCATCAATAAACAGGCCACTCACGCTGACTGCATCGGTCAGGGAGCCGCCACCATTATTACGCAGATCAAGGATTAAACCGGAAACCCCCTGCTGTTGCATCCGCAGCAGTTCAATGCGGGTGTCGTCAGTGCTGTTGCGTTCAGTTTTGCCACTGTGATCACGGTAAAACGAGGGGATTTTCAGGTAGCCGATGCGGTTGCCATTGACTCCATCAATCACCGTACTCTGAACGAAGGATTCTTCAATTTCGACAACATCACGAATAATCGGCACAATCAAGCGGCGACCGTCCGGTTTACGCAGGGTTAAGCGGACCTCGGTTCCTTTTTTACCGCGAATAAGAGATACCGCATCGCGCAAACGGGCGTTGGTGACCTCAACCGGTTCGGCAGTTCCTTCAGCAACCTTGAGAATAATATCGTCCGCTTCGAGTTGACCCTGACGTGACGCAGCTCCGCCGGGAATCACCCTGACCACGCGGATAAAGCCGTCATCGTCACGCAGGGTGGCACCAATCCCTTCCAGCGAACCACTCATCTGGATGTCAAAGTCTTCCTTACTGGTCGGTGGCATGTAGTTGGTATGAGGATCATAGGCCCGGGCGATGGCGTCGAGGTAACGATCGTAATGATCTTGCTCGGTTTCCGCAAGCATCCGCTCTAAAAAAGTGTTGTGTGATTTGACAACATTTTCACGCGCCCGGGTTAACAGGTCAGCATGGGTCTGTTCATCAACGGGAAGAAGCTCACCCTCATCATCAAGGCCGATGTCGATTTCGCGCAGGCTGATATAGCGACTTAATATCTGAAATTTTATATTTTTACGCCAGAAATCTTTCAGTTCCGCGAGGCTGGCAGAAAATTCATATTTGTCCGGGTCCGTTTCGATCGCCTCGGCAGCATCGGGGTCGAGGGATTCGTCAAGGATGGCGGCAGTGATGGTTTGGACCTGCTTGATCCGCTCCTGCAAGATTTCTCGCCCGGCCAGGGGCAGATCCAGGCGGCCGCGGCTAATGGCGCTGTCGATCTGGTTGCGGTGAACCTTAAGCTGTTCAACATCTTCCAGGAGAAGAAAGCGTTTTTGCGGATCGAGCTGTTTTAAGTAGAGGTCGAAAGCTGTCTGCGACAGTTGTATTTCGCTGAGGTTCTGGTTGTAATGCTGGCTGCCCAGTTGCTGATGCAGAATGTGACCAAGCAGGCGGGCACGGTTGGTGTTAAGAGGTTCATCTGCTAAGCCAATGGAAGCAGACGGAAGCAGAAAGATCAGAGCAATAAAGAAACTGCGAACCATTGTTTTCGTGAACCAGGACATAAGCTCTCCAACGCCCAAAGATGGCGGATGTTAAGTGAATATCGGGGCAGTGTACCCCCGCCAAGCATTTCATCGCAAGGTTGAATTTCTGCACTTGTCAGTGTGCAATAGCGCAAGTCGTTTTGATTGGCCCATTGTTATGCTAAAGGGGAATACGCATTTTTTTGCAAAAACTGCGCAGGACCATTTCGGCTTGATTGAGACGGGTGATGCGGTAGTTTTTCTGTTTTAGCGCGTCAACGTCATCAAGGGCAACCGTGACTTGTCGCAGTTCACGCTGCACCATTTCAAGATTGCTGAGCAGGACTTTGATCTGTCCCGGCGTATGCCCTTTCAGCATGGGCGGCGATAGGCGGATAAAGCCTTCGGAAAGCGCCTGGGCAAATTTTTTCGGATTACCAGAAATAGACATCAAGGTTCCTTTATATCAAAGGGAGTTCAGCCGAACAACAAAAACGCCAACAGGGTGACAAGGGCTCCGAGCAGAGCCCCAAGAAAAACCTCGCGCGGGGTATGGATGCCCATCAGCAGTCGACTCTGGCTGACCAGTAGCGCCAGAATCAGCACCAACAGGCCGATCAGCAGTCCTGCACCGGAAAGCAGGGTTGATACGGCGATGGAAAAGGCAATGGCAGAATGACCGCTGGGCATTCCTCCATGCAGAGGGGAACCGTGGTTGAAGCGCGCCTTGAGGAGAATCACCAGAATAATAACCGCCAGCAGGGCGCCGACCGGAACCGTGCCGTCTGGCTCGCGGGAGAGGGTTTGGGAGCTGTCAAAGAGTGGGAAGATATGGCCGGACAGTACCAGATAGCCGAGCACCACGGCGCCGATACTGGTGACCAGCACCGCCCCGGCAGCGACATCTTTGGCGAGTTTCGCCAGTTCGTGATAGTCGGGAGAAACCAGATCAACGACTGTTTCAATCGCGGTATTGATCAGTTCGGCAAAGATCACCAGTAGCGCCGCCAGCACCAGCAGAAAGAATTCCAGTGCCGATACATGAAAGAACAGGGCGAGAAACAGCACCGCCAGCGCCGCGACCAGGTGGTACCGAACGTGGCGCTCACTCTGGGCGGCCCAGAGAATCCCCTCGATGGCGCAGTTAAGACTTTCAAGCCAGCTTCTGGGTTTCATGGTTCCCCGCCGGGTGTTGGTGTTGGCAGTACCTGGAGCATGCAATCAAAAATAAAGATAACAGGTTCAGCTACTGCACACCAAGACCAATTGCAGCGTTTACTTGGGAAGGACAATCAAGGTAATCTTGCCGGCGACACGATTATGACTACCAGCGCGATCGCCAAAGGATGAAGAACATGAATGAGGATATCAACGACGACGAATCAATGGGCATGGACGATGAGGATTTTGCCGCCATGTTTGAGGCCAGTCTGGCCGGGGTTGGGCAGGAATTGCATGCGGGAATGAAAATTACCGCGACAATTCTGCAGACAGGTCCTGAGTGGACTTTTCTTGACGTCGGTCAGAAAGGTGAGGGGGTGCTGGCAACGGCGGAACTGCTCGATGCTGAAGGGGAGTTAACAGCGGCCGTTGGGGATCAGATCAGCGTGTATTTTATCTCGCGCAAGGACGGCGAATTGCGCTTTACCACCAAGGTTGGCGGTTCCGGATCGGGTACGGAACAGCTGCAACAGGCTTATCAGGCCGCCATTCCGGTTGAGGGACGGATCGACAAAGAGATCAAGGGGGGGTATGAGGTCGCCCTGTCAGGCAATGTACGGGCCTTTTGCCCCTTTTCCCAGATCGGATTGCGAGCGCTTGTTGCGAGCGAACTGATCGGACGCAACCTGTCTTTTCGCATTACCCAGTTTGGCGAGCGCGGACGCAATATCGTCGTTTCTCACCGGGTGCTGCTTGACGAGGAGCGCAAAGAGCAACGCGAGTCGTTACGCCAGACTCTCAAAGAGGGGCAGCTGGTCACCGGCACGGTCACAAATCTGCGCGATTTTGGTGCCTTTGTCGATATTGGCGGGATCGAAGGTCTGTTGCCGATTTCCGAGGTCAGCTACGGTCGGGTGGAAGATATCAGCACGGTTCTGGACGTTGGTCAAGAGCTGGATCTGATCGTCAAAAAAATCGACTGGGCCAATAACAAATTTTCCTTCAGCCTGCGTGATACCCTGGCGGATCCCTGGCTCAAGGTTGGGAGCAGCTATCAGGTTGGTGGAACATATTCGGGCACGGTGAGCCGCCTGGCACAGTTCGGGGCTTTTGTCACCCTCGAAGAGGGGATCGACGGGCTGCTGCATATCTCCAAAATGGGGGACGGGCAGCGTATTCGCCACCCGCAGGATCTGTTCAGGGTCGGGCAGTCGCTTAATGTAGTGATCGAAAAAATTGATGAAAGTGAAAAGCGCATTTCCCTGGCCCTGGCCGGCTCGGCCGATGAGGTAACTGAAACCAGTTACAGTGAGGAAGCCGGCGGCGGCATGGGAACCCTGGGGGAACTGCTCAAAGCCAGTCAGCAGAATAAAGAGCGACGTCAGCGTAAATGAGCCAGTCTGTCTCGCGCTCCGCCGTGCTCTTTGCGGTCTGCATGGCACATTTTCTTATGCCCTTTATGATGTCATCGGTAGGGATTGCCCTGCCGGTGATTGGCCGTGAGTTTCATGCCAGCGCTTTGCAGCTGGGGCTGGTGGAAACCACCTACGTCCTGTCAGCCTCGATTTTTCTGCTGTCGATGGGGCGCTTTGGTGATATCCACGGGCGACGCCGAATATTTCAGAGCGGTTTGCTGGTTTTTGGCGGCATGGGGGGGCTGATCTCCCAGGCCTGGTCGATCGAAACCGTGATCGTCCTGCGTTTTTTACAGGGGATGGGAGGGGCCATGGTCATGGCGACCACCATGGCGATGCTGGTATCGACCTTTCCCGTAGCGGAGCGCGGCAAGGCGCTGGGAATCGCTGTTGCCAGTGTTTATGCGGGCATCTCCTGTGGTCCTTTTGTCGGCGGAATTCTGGTTGAGATGTTGGGCTGGCGTTCCATTTTTTACTTGATCTTCCCTTTAAGCCTGCTGACCTGGGGAGTGACCAGGCTCAAAATCAAAACCGAATGGGCCGAAGCCAAAGGGGAGCCTTTCGACTGGCGTGGCGCCATTACCTACGCTACGGCGGTGATGCTGCTGGTGATCAGTGTCACCAATTTAAGCAGCGGTGGCTGGGCCTGGGCAACTCTGGCACTGGCCAATCTGCTGCTTGGCTTGTTCTTTTTTCAACAGTCGCGTCACCCCTACCCCCTGCTCAACCTCGGATTGCTGCTCAATAATCGGGTCTTTGCCTTAAGTAACCTGGCCGCCCTGTTCAATTATGCGGCGACCTTCGGCGTCACCTTCTTTTTGAGCCTTTATCTGCAATACGTCAAAGGGATGAGTCCATCCCAGGCCGGTCTTGTCCTGATTGTTCAACCTATCGTCCAGACCCTCTTTTCCCCTTTTTGCGGGCGCTTGTCCGACCGGATTCCGGCTTCTTACGTGGCCACCACCGGCATGGCTCTGTGCGCGGTTGGTCTGGCAGTCGCCTCGACCCTGCATGTGACATCTGATCTCGCAGTGGTTTATCTGTTACTGGTATTGATGGGGCTGGGGTTTGCCTTTTTCTCTTCCCCCAACGTCAGCCTGATCATGGGCAGTGTCGAATCGAAATATCTGGGGGTGGCTTCCGGCCTCAATTCAAGCATGCGTACCCTGGGGATGTTGACCAGTATGATGATCATCACCCTGATTTTTGCCTATCTGATGAATGATCAACCGGTAACACCAGCTACCCAGTCCCGGTTTCTTGCCAGTATGCGACTGGCGCTGCTGATTTTCAGCGGCCTCTGTGTGGCGGGTATCGGTTGTTCTTTAGGACGTATCACTGGTATCAATAACAGGTGAGAGTGCCGCTTTCCCTCGCAGGTTTTTAACGAGTTGGCATGAATAATGTAAATGACACAATGTTTGTGGCTGTCTCTGCCGTAACATTGTGTTGGGAGTGAGCGATGCGCGTACGTCTGGCGATCAGGTATACATTCTTTTCCAGCTGCATTCTGCTGGTGATCATGCTTACCTCTTCATACTTTCATATTACCAAGGTTCAGAAGATATTTGCCGAAACATCCATTCAGGATGCTGATGCCCTGGCCGACCTCATTCTACGTAACTCCTACCATCTGATGCTGGAAAATGACAGACAGAACCTGCAATTGATGATGGAAGAGGTGGGAGAAAGTAAACGGATCGAGCGGGCGAGGATTCTTGGCCGCGAGGGGGTTGTCAGCTTTTCAACGAATGCTGATGAGGTCGGTAGTATCATGATTATGCAGGATAAGAGTTGCTCATTCTGTCATATTTCTGAATCTGAGGCGTTGGTGAATGTGCCGGTGCACGAGCGAATACGGGCCGTTTCCGGTTACCAGTACCTGAATGTCACCAGGGGAATCTACAACGAACCAAGCTGTTCAACGGCGGCCTGTCATGCTCATCCACCGGAACAGGAAAAAATCGGCGTGCTCGACATGGTCATTTCCCTGGATCAGATGGCGTATTTGACCCATATTCACCACAACGATGTTATCCTGTCCACCCTGGTGATGCTGATATTGCTGTCGGTTTGTCATTACATCATGACTAGACGATTTATCTGCAAACCGATCGAAGGATTGTTACACGAAACCAAGGCCCTAGCGCAAGGTGACCTGAGCGCTCGGGTCACTAATCCGTCCAGTGATGAAATAGGAGAACTCGGGCGTTCCTTTAACCAGATGGCCGAAAATCTGGAGCATGCCCAGGAAGAGCTTAAAGGCTGGGGGGCAACCCTCGAACAGAAGGTTGAAGAGCGGACAACAGAAAAGCAGGAAATTCAGAGCCAATTGATCAGATCTGCCAAGCTGGCCTCGATGGGAGAGCTGGTAGCGGGGATCGCCCATGAAATCAATAACCCGCTGACCGGTATTCTTATGTTTGCCTCTTTGTCATCTAAGCACAAAGACATTCCGCCGCAAGTCAAGGACAACCTTGAGCTCATCGTTGCAGAAACCGGGCGTTGTGCCAAGATTGTCCGTGGTTTGCTGGAGTTTGCCCGCGAGTCGGTTCCGGAAAAGAAACCCGTTGTGATCAATTCCATTATCGAGCAAACCCTCGAGCTGGTTTACCACCAGTCCATTTTTCAGGACGTTGATATCGTCTGTCAGCTTGGCGAGGATATTCCTCAGGTTGAACTGGATGCCGACCAGTGGCAGCAGGTGTTTGTCAATATGATCATCAATGCCGGTCAGGCCATGCCGCAAGGAGGTACATTAACCATCGCAACCCACTTCCTTGGGGCAGAGAATAGCGTGCGCATTACTATAGAAGACACCGGCACCGGGATCAGTCAGGAAAATCTGGATAGAATTTTTGATCCCTTTTTCACCACCAAGGCCCAGAAAGGCTTTGGCCTGGGATTGTCGGTTACCTATGGCATTATTCAAAACCATGGCGGCAAGGTTGACGTGCAGAGTACTGAAGGGAAGGGAACCCGATTCAGCATCCTCCTGCCGGTTGAAAACCAGGGCTGGACGGGAGTTGGAGATCAGGGTGAGGGGGAAGACAACAAAGACGAGTAAAGACTACCCACCAAGTTACAGAGCGGCATGATCCTTGGCAGAAATTCCGAGCTTTTTCAACAGGGCCTGAAAGTTGGGGCGCAGCATGCCGGTTTCTTCCGCGGCCTTGGTAATATTCCACTGATTTCTCTCCAGGGCGGCCAGGACGAAGGCTTTTTCGATCGGTTCAACTGCCTGCTCACGCACTTTGCGTTTGGCTTCCTTTAACTCTTCGCTGTTTAAGGGTGTTGATATCTCTTCGCTGCCTGAGGTCTGTTCCTGGCTGCCCGGCAGCTCCAGGGCATCACGTTGGATAATCTCTCCTTGAGTTAATACCACCGCCCGCTCGATGATGTTTTCCAGCTCGCGGACATTGCCACGAAACGGATACTGGTGCAGAGCAATCTGGGCATCAGCCGATAACCCCTTAATCTCTTTGCCGATCTCATGTGAAAATTTGTGCAGAAAATAGTTGATCAGCAGTGGAATATCACCGTCGCGTTCGCGTAGTGGCGGTAATTCGATGGGGATAATATTGAGGCGAAAATAAAGGTCTTCACGAAAGGTCCCCTCTTTAACCATGACATCGAGGGCACGATTAGTGGCAGCGACCAGACGGATATCGATGGGGGTTGCCTTGGTCCCGCCGATCGCAGTGACTTCGCGTTGTTGGAGAACCCGTAACAATTTCGCCTGGGTGGCCATGCTCAGGTTGGCGATTTCATCGAGAAACAGAGTGCCGCCGCTGGCAACGCTGAAGAGTCCCGGCTTCGAATGGGTTGCACCGGTGAAAGACCCTTTGACATGCCCGAACAGTTCGCTTTCGAGCAGGTTTTCAGGTAGCGAATTACAATCGATAGCAACGAAGGCCTCCTGGCTACGGGTGCTGTTGCTGTGAATTGCCCGGGCGACAAGCTCCTTGCCGGTACCGCTTTCGCCGGTAATCAGAACCGTACTGTTGGTCGGGGCAACCTTGGTAATGCGTTGAAAAACCTTCTGCATTGGTGCGCTTCTACCAATAAAGAAATCGGGAATTCCCTCAATAAGAACGTTTTCAGGATCCTCTTTCTGGTCGCCAAGATCCTGAATTCGCTGACGAATAGCAGATCCAACCTTTTCAACAATGCTGTCGGGAAGAAAGGGCTTGGTGAGGTATTCAAAAGCACCGTTTTTCATGGCATCGACAGCCGAATCGATGGTAGCAAAACCGGTGATAATGATGACCGGTACTTCCGGCTGCAAGATCTGTATGGTTTTAAGAACCTCGATGCCATTCAATACGGGCATTTTCAGGTCGCTGATGACGACACTGAATTTGTCTTTTTGGAGCTTTTCCAGGCCGATCTTGCCGTTAGCGGCAACCTCTACCCGGTATCCCGACATGGTCAATGCCTGACGAATCCCTTCACGGATAATCGCTTCATCATCAATCACCAGAATTTTATGTGCAGCAGTTTCATCCATGCCGATAACATCACCTTTCAGCACCTGTGCCAGCGAACATCAGACCAGATGGACCCACTCATCTTTCATGGGTGCCCTAATGATGGCAGTAAGGGTAATTGATAGCGCCATCCGTCTGTTCGCAATTTTTACGCCAAGTCACATCTGGAGGCTGCAATGCCGCTCCGTGTTTAGCCATTAACACTAATTATATTATGCTCTTAACCCGCTTTGATGGAGCCGGTGTGACAAAGATAAAAACATTTGATATTTAACAAAAATTCATACTATGGACAGGGGCAGAAGCAGTCAAGGCTTTACTTGCAGCCAATGTGAACCTCAGTGGGAGCACTGTCCAGATTGTTGAAACCCATTTAAATACAAGGTGTTTGTTAGGCAAAGAACATCAGGCCCGGGTGGCGGTCTTGTTTGGTAGCCGGTGTATATTTAATTCATTCACCCATCGGGGCGACTTTTAAAGGGCTGCAGGGGATGGAAGGGCGAATATCAAATCCTTTCGGAGGAGGTGTATACACTTTTTGTTCGCAAAGAAAAACATTTTAAATCAGCAGTTTATGTCAGTATTGCAGAGTCTTCAAAGGGCCTGGTTGTCTACCAGTATAAATATTTTATACAGTCAGTCCTTTCTTTTCCTTCTCCGGGTAAAACCTGAAACACCATAAAAATACAGTAAAAACAGAAAGTTAGCTCTTGTATGAAAAAAAGATTCAAGACTGGCATGCCCTCTGCAGATGCCCGCACTGAGCTTCGGATAAGCTGTGGGCATTTTTCTAAAGGGACTAAATCTTATATTTCAGGGAGAGAGAGATGATCGATTTTTTTCTAAATGTCGGACAGGTAGAGCAGATTTACACGGTGGTAGATTTTTATACCTACATCAAGGGCCTTGAATACCTGATTTGTCTCTTGTTGTTTACCACCTTCCCGATCTTTTACCGTTATATCCATGGTGGAAACGACAATAAATAGTGATCCCCTGACCGGGTGGATCGAGTCATCTGTTGCTTTGTCTGCTAGTGAATAACGGCAGAGCATTTTTTCAACAAGGAGCTGAAGCTATGGTTAATACCGGAAAAACATTCATGACAGGACTGGCGGGGCTGATCATCTGCTGCCTGCTCATGATGAATTGCTATGCGATGGAATCTTATCCGGAAGAAATAGAGATTGATGTCCTGGCCGAACTTTATGAAGGGGTCGTTTTTGATCATGGTCTTCACGTCATGATGACTGATGGTTGTGCGGTTTGTCATCACCATACAACGGGCACTCCGGTTGTCGATTCCTACTGTGCAAAATGCCACACTGATGAAGAACCGATGGCGACCGTATCCTGCCGGGATTGTCATTCATCCGAGCCGGTTACCGCCGGGAGTGTCCGCGATAAAGATGCCTATCTTTTCCACGATGACAAACCGGATTTAAAAGCGGCTTACCATTTAAGCTGTCTTGGTTGTCATCAGGAGATGGGCGCGCCGGTCGGTTGCCAGGATTGTCATGCTCGTACTGAGGCAGGAGATGCCTTTTTCCGCGCGGGACAATTCGCCCCGACAGGATCTGCCGGCAGCTCCGGGCACTGATGCTATTGACGGGTTATTGAGGAATACAATCAAGGAGAGAAGGCCATGAGTAAAATAACACGCAGAAAATTTCTAGCCGGCAGTATGGCAGGGGGTGCAGCCATTGCCATGGCTCCGACCAAAAAAGTATTCGGGGCAAATCTTGCAGGGTTTCCCGACGGCATGGGTGTGCTGGTTGATATGACCCGCTGTGTCGGCTGCCGTAGCTGTGAAGCAGCATGCAACAAAGAGCAAAATCTGCCCGAACCGGATAAATCATTCGATGACTATTCGGTGTTTGACGAGATAAAACACGGAGAAAAACGCCGCCCTACAGAAAAAGCTTACACTGTCGTTAATCGTTATGAACCAGAAGGAAGTGAACCGGTTTATCGCAAAATTCAGTGTAACCATTGCAACGAGCCGGCTTGCTTAACCTCATGTTTTGTTAATGCCTATACCAAGACCCCGGAAGGCGCCGTTATCTACAACGACAAGGTTTGTGTCGGCTGCCGTAATTGTATGATCGCCTGCCCTTTCAGCATTCCGGGCTACAGCTATAGCTCCGCCATCAATCCGATCGTTAAAAAATGTATTTTTTGCTATGACACCCGTTTAAAGAATGGCCAGGCGCCGGCATGTGTTGAAGCATGCCCACAGCAGGTCATGGTCTTTGGTAAGCGCAAAGACCTGATCAAGATAGCCCATGATCGGATCAGAAGAAGTCCGGGTAAATATGTGGATCAGGTTTACGGTGAAAAAGAAGTCGGCGGGACCGGATGGCTTTACCTGTCGGGAGTACCTTTTCAGGAAGCGGGCTTTAACGTTTCCCTGCCGAGTGATCCAATTATCAATAATGTTAAGGATTTCCTTGCTATCGTGCCGATGGTACTGGCGATCTGGCCGGCTCTTTTCACCGGTTTCCATCTGCTCGCGACAAAGGGGAAGTCACATGGGCATGGAGACGATCACAGTCATGATGGGCAGGAGGAACACTAACCATGAAAAAATTAGCTGCAAATGGGATTAAGCCACATGATGCTGAAATGAAAGCTGATGGGCGAAAATTCAGCCTGATGGAAAAGCTTTTGCTCGGACTGACCCTCGATCAATATGTACAGCAGGTTATTCGCAATAAATTCAACTGGCTGCTGGCGTTGATTTTTGTGATCGGTATTCCACTGATTATCTACCGTTTTATCTTTGGTCTCGGGGTTGTTACCCATAGCTCATACGATTACCCATGGGGGCTGTTTCTGGGTTTTGGACTGTTCTGTATGGTTCCATTATCAGCGTCAGGATTCATGCTGGGGACAACCGTAGAAATTTTTGGCCGCCATGATTTTGAACCGATCGAACGGCTGGCGTTGCTCAACGGTTTGCTGGGATACTTCTTTGCCGTAGTGTATCTGCTCGTCGATTTAGGACAACCGTGGCGACTGGCCTACCCGATGGTCTATTCTTTCGGACCGGCTGCGGTTTTGTTTCTGGTTGGCTGGCATGTTGCTACCTACCTGTCGGTACAGGTCGCGGAAGTTTCAACCGCCTTTTTTGAGTGGATCGGTTTTCGCCGCGGCTACGAGTTTATTCGGAAGGGCACCATCGGTCTGACGGTTTCCGGAATCATCCTGTCGACTCTTCACCAGGGTGCCCTGGGAGCTCTGTTTGTCTATGCGCCAGGCAAGGTTCACCCGCTCTGGTACTCAGCCTCCTTTCAGTGGATTCACTTTTTCGTGTCATCAATTCCTGCCGGCCTGTGCATGGTCATCTGTGTCAGTACGGTTGTTATCTTTACGATGAAGTGGCGCTGTGATCAGCGCTTTATCGACAGCCTTGACCGGATTACCATTTCCCTTGCCAAGGGTGCAACCATGGGCCTCTTCACTTATCTGTTTATCAAGTTTCTGGCGGTTGCTCATGACAACGAGTGGGCTTATCTGGCAACCGGATGGGGAGCCTGGTGGCTGTTTGAGATATTTTTCGGAGTCATCCTTGCGTTGATTTTTCTGGGTGTCGGTATTCATCATAAGAGTGTCGCCCTCTGTCGCCTGGGAGCACTGATTACCGTGCTTGGTATTTTGCTCAATCGCCTGAATACGGCATTGATCGCTTTTAACTGGAACCTCTATCCGGAAATACCGCACATTTTCGAAGTCATTATTTCCATAACAATATTTGCTATTTACGTTACAACCTACCGGTTTATATTGAACCGGTTGCCAATCCTGTACCAATTTAAAAGCCGGGCTGAGGCCTAGAGGGATAGCGATGGAAAACCCGGTCGGCAGAGATCCTCTGCTGTCGATCGGGTTTCTGTTGATCTCTGATACGGCGCAAGGAGTCCCCTATGTTTGATAACCTGATCGCCAGAGCCATTGTTCCTGTTACCATCGCTGTGACAGGTTTTGTTATTTTCGGTTGTATCTTTTTGTACTCATTTATCAAGGTCGATATGACCGCAGAAGCCGTCCGCCATGTTGATGGTCTCGCTGAGACGGTTGTGCGGGCTACTCACTATGCGATGATGGAGGATGATCGTGATTCGTTGCGGAATATTCTTGCCAATGTCAATCGCCTGGAAGAGGTAGAGCGTATCAGGATTTACGACCAGCTAAGTCAGCCTAAATTTTCCGATCTGGAAGGGGTTACCGCTCCTGGTTCCTTTTCAGTTCGGGTTGATGAATGGTCAAAGAGCATTGTTTCCGGAAATGACGACGAGCGTATCGAAACCCTTCATCGGGTGGATCACGATTATGGTTTTATTGCAGTCAACATGCCTATCCTTAATGAACCAAAATGCTCTACGGCGGCCTGTCACTTTCACGCCGAAGATGAACCGATTCTGGGGTTTTTAAGCCTTGGTTTTTCCAGCGCCCATCTGGAGAAAACCCTTGCTCTGCTTAAAACCCGAATGATAGCATTCAGCCTCATGGTGCTGTTTCTCACCGTCGTTGGGGTGGCAGCATTGCTGAGGATAAACCTGTTTCTACCCATCCTCAGGCTCACCCATGAGATGGAGCAGGCCGTGAACGGGGTTGCCGAACCCGACCTGCCTAAATCTAATCGCAAATTGGGAAAACTTGGCAGGGACTTCCGATTGTTAGTGAAGCAGCGCGATGAGGCCTTGCTCGCCAAGGATGCAACTAAAGCAGCCAGAGGAAGCGATGACAGACCCGAACAAGCCGATAGCAGAAGAAGAACCTCTGCCGGACATGAGCCCACTGCAACAACAGGTTCAGGCGAAAATTAAGCGTTTTGAGCTGTTATCAGGTACCGGGCTTTGGGTTCTTGCACTTTTCACCGCGCTCAGTATCGGAGCTTCTCGTAACTTTGATTTTCTCCCGCCTTTAAGCGCCGGGATTCGTAAGATCCTCGGGGTTGGCCCGCCAATCAGTTATATCAACTGGGCACTGGTGGTTTATGGCTTTTCCGCTCTGATTCTGGTTCTTGCCCAGATGGCAAACAATAAAAGGCCCCGTGGTGCCCTCGCTCATTTTGGGTACCTCGGAGCATTTTATCTTTTCTATCACTTTTCTGATGGGTTACAGGAAAACTTCTGGGCCATATTTGTTGTTGGACTGACAATTCTTGGTTTGCAGAGCTATCACGTCTGGAACTACTATCACGAAAAAATCCACGAACAAAAAGAAATTCTTGAAGAACTGAACAAACTTGCCGGTTGATGCTCCGCTTTAGTAAAAAAGAAGGCAGCCCGTTAGGACTGCCTTGATATCACTGCATTTTATCCTCTACATAGAGACAATCTGCCGAGCTCTTATCTACGCACCCGGATGATCTGTAATCGGATCAGTTATCTGTTTTTTACTGTTGCCTGGATGGTTTTTCTTTTGGCTGCCTGTTGACCCGCCGCTTTCGTCATGCCGAAGAGAGCCAGAACCGCCGGGATCAATTGGGCCACAATCAGCAGGGCACAGAAGCCGACAAACAGCAGAACCAGCAAACCACTGTTGTAGGTGACGGCGGTATCCACAGCAAAGACCGGTGAAATCATGAGTAGAACCAGGGTCAGGGTTGACAATAACGACTTGACTGGAAACATGGTCTTCTCCTTTTCAGCGCTATAGTTTGTTAATGTGTTTTCCTCGTACTTTTTGAAGGCACATAGAATCGCCTCGTGTATTTCTACGAAATGATCGTCTGCGGTTGGTCGCAGGGCATGATAAAAGATCCCCTCCTGACGGATTTTTTTCACCAGATTCATCGGCATATCATCAGTAACCAGAATGATAGAGATATTCCGGTTACACTTTTTCAACAGGGGGACCAGTTTCGCGACATTGTGCTCATTGTAAAGCCCGTCCAACACCACAACCTGAATTTCTTTGTTGATAATCGCTTCAAGTGAATTTGCGACCGAATCTGTAGTGACCACCCGGTACTGATTGTTTGTGAACAGACTGGCAAGTTTGTCTCGCGCCGTGCTGTTTTTATTCGCTATAAGTAGTCCACGCATGGTTGGCACCTCTTTCGTATCCAATAAAAAGTTTTTAGCGAGAAACTTTGGCTTGCTTCTGATCCCGGCCAAACAGTCCACGCAGAATACCAATCAGCATGAGTACTGCGGGGACCAGTTGAAAAACAATGATCAAGGCAAAAAAACCGATAAACAGCGCGACGAGCAGGCCGCCTTCACCGGCGCCAGTGGCCTCTGCGGCAAAAGCGGATGACGAAAGGGCGGTAAGGGCGATCAATGTACTTTGCAGGATGCGTTTCATATAGTCCTCCTTAAAAAGACTTGGTAATCAGTGTGATCATTGTTCTAAACTTAATGCAGAGGCTGTGCCAAGGTGATATGGAATTTAGGTGGAAGATGTAACTATCAGATATGTATGACTAATTGAAGTGTGAGCGGAGAGTTTTTATGGTCAGATTGAACAGGGGTGTATGTTTGCTCAATACAGCTACTACTTGAAAGATTTTCCCGTAGTTGTTTTTTCCAGCTTCAACGTTCTGTAATTATTAACAAAAAGAGTAAAACATCAGGTCTGTAGCCAAATCTGACGGGATATGAAAAAATTATTCCGCTGACTTACTCGGAAATAGAGTAAGATTCGGCAGATTGACGGATCACCACGCTGTTCAGGAATCGCTGTCCTAGTTTGAATCAGGATGAAAATCCTTGCTGGCTTTTTTTTCCAGTTGTCGATTGCGCCACTTTAAGTAGGCAATATGAACAATGAGAATAAAAAAAATCAAAAAGAGAATGATAACAACCGGCATGGGCGTTCCTCTGTTATTTAACATTATGACATGATGATCTGCGAAAGCACTCAGTATGCCTTATTTCACTATCGTTGAACAGTGCCCACTCGCTTTACCGGGATCGGTGCTGAGGCTCCCCCGGAGATGAAGTCACAGCGGCGAAAGGGCGTTTCCGGTAATCAGGCACGGTTTCAAACACCGTTGATGTTTGGCACCAGAGCCGTTAGTATCGCGCCTGTAGAGAGATAGATACTGATGTGCTGATCACATCAGTAAGACCGGATGGTATCAACAAATGGACCAACAGCCTCTGCCGGATCCAAAAGAATATGCGGCAGAATTGAAAAAAATTCGTTTTCGGCGTTTGCTGTTATGGCTGGTGATCGGTGCCTATCTGCCGGCAATGATGGTTGCCCTCGATTCACCTGACTATCGCAAGTGGGCCACGGTTGTTTTTGTCAGCTGGATTGTGCTCCTGATTCTAGCCGTCGGTTATGCCTGTCTGGCTCGCTGCCCACGCTGCAGAGAACTCTTTCATACCCATGGCCCGACCTTTTTGCCGTTACGTCGCTGCCTGCATTGTGCCTTGCACGTCAATGCAGATAAAAGGCCACCGGAACAAACCCACCCGCGCGCCAAGTTTTCAAAAAAGCGCTAAACCATGCTTTGGTAAGGCCTGGGAACTTACAGCAGCAAGGAGACACAATGGACAGTTATACAGAGGTCACATCGGAGGAATTGCACGCTGGGCTGCGGATTGTGCGTATGCGCCGCTGGTTTTTATGGCTGTTGATTCTGGCGTACGTGCCGCTGATGATGATTGCTCTGGCTGCCAACGATGCCAAGCGGATGGTGGTGATAGCTTTTGTTGTATGGTTGTTGTTATTGATTGTTGCCGTTGCCATGATGGCTCTGGCACGGTGTCCACGTTGTGGCCACTGTTTTCATATGAGTGGTTATCTGTTTCGGCCGGTGCGCCGTTGTTTTGAGTGTGACCTTCATCTGACGGCTGACAAACAGGAAAAAAAATCAAGCCGAAAAACGGTTAACAAGGGTCACCACCTGGAAGGGAAGAAATAAAGTGAACTACTGGCTGATGAAATCAGAACCGGAGGCTTTCAGCATTGATGACCTGCAGGCGCGACCCAACCGGATTGAGCCCTGGGACGGCGTCCGTAATTATCAGGCGCGAAACTTTATGCGCGATGACATGCAGGCTGGAGATCAGGTGTTCTTCTACCACTCCAACTGTGACGAACCCGGCATTGTCGGCATCATGGAGGTTGCCGGCAAGAGCTACCCGGATGTCACTGCTTTTGATCCTCAGAGCAAATATTTTGACCCGAAAAGTTCCCCTGACCAGCCGCGCTGGTTTCTGGTTGACGTTAAATATATTCGCCATACCCGTCGCACCCTTTCGCTGGCCGAGTTGAAAGAACACGACCCCCTGGAGAATATGCCCCTGGTACGCAAAGGTAACCGCCTGTCAATTATGCCGGTAACAAAAGAACAGTGGGACTATATTTTGCGCCTGGAATAATCTGATTCTATCAGAAAAGTACCAACCGTTAGGTTGTTGAAAAGCGAGTCAAAAAATGGCTAATCAGTATCTTACCCCTGTTCAGTTGGCGGAACGTCTGGTTGACTGGGGTAGAGAAAAAAAGGGATTGTCAGGGGTCAGGCTTTTAGTCCTTGGCTTTCTGGCCGGGGTCTATATAGGTTTTGCCGCCCATTTGGCGACGGTGGTCGGAACCGGAGATTTTGCCTGGATCGGCTTGCAGAAGTTTTTTGTCGGAGCGGTGTTCAGTGTTGGCCTGATGCTGGTGGTGATTCCCGGCTCGGAGCTATGGACCGGAAATACCATGATGACTGCCGCCTGGCTCGAAAAACGCCTGACCCTGACAGATATTTTACGTAACTGGTGTTTTGTCTACCTGGGCAACCTGCTCGGCTCGGTCTTTCTCGCCTGGATGATTGTCAGCCAGACCGGCTTGATGGATGGCGCTTTCGGTGGAGCCGCCCTGCAAATCGCCTCGAACAAGGTGTCCGAGGAGTTTGCCACCACATCCCACGGCAGCGCCTATTTTTTTCGAGCGATCGCTTGTAACTGGCTGGTATGCCTCGCAGTACTGCTGGCGATGGCGGCTAGAGACATCGCCGGCAAGGTTCTGGGGATTTTCTTTCCGATCATGGCGTTCGTTGCTGCCGGCTTTGAGCACGTTGTCGCCAACATGTATTTTATCCCGGCGGGGATCTTTGCCAAGACCCTGCCCGCAGCCCGCGCTGCTTCCGGCCTTGATGCCGCTCTGCTCGCTCAACTCAACTGGTGGACCCTGTGGCAGAACAACCTGCTGGTGGTCACTGTCGGTAATCTGCTCGGCGGGGGATTCTTTGTCGCTGTAATATACTGGTGGTTGTATTTGCCGAACGTTCAACTGAAAAAGGGAAAATAATGAGGATATACAAACGGGTTCTTGTCTATTTGCTGTTGCTGACGGTCACCGCCTGCGCTCCTTTTTTCCCAGGGTTTGAGACTCCGACCGCCAGCTTAAGCAGTTTGCGGGTACTGCCGGGTAATACCATTGTCCCTACCTTTGAAATCGGTTTGACGATCAGCAATCCAAATCGGGTACCGCTCACATTAGATGGGATGACCTATGTGGTGTACCTCGAAGGGGAACCGGTACTCAGAGGTCTGAGCAACCAGTTGCCGGTGATTGCTGCCTATGGTCAAGGGGAGGTCTTGATCCAGGCCCGCCCTGATGTCTTCAGTACCATCAATCTCTTTACCCGCTGGTTGAATCAACCAGGCGATGTCTTCAATTACTCATTCGAGGCCCAACTCGATGTTGGCCGCTTTATACCAAGGATAACCATTGTCCGCTCGGGTGAAATTTCCCTGACACAAGCAGGAAACAGGTAGCAACAGGGCCCCCGGCCTGGCCGGGAGCGGGCTGTGTTTAATAGGATTTACGAAAAACTGTCTTATGGCATTTAGGACAAGGGGGAATCCGGGCGGTGCGCTTCATGTGGAGTTCCTCCTGACAGTTTTTGCAGGTCAGGGTGCCGGGACTGGTAATTTCACCGGTCTTAAACTCCAGATGTCCTTCCGCCTTTTGCGCCCACTCACTGAGCTGTTCTGATGTCGTTGTCAAGATTCTGGCGAACAGGCTCTGGGCACCGGCTGCGAGGCGGTGGGGAGTGACGGCTCCTTTGAGGGATTCCGTGGTTTTGCTGACATGCTCGGCGGCGTGGCCAAGGTCGCGTTTAACGTAGCCGGCAATCCGCTCAGACTGCTCACGGGTGAAGTCTCCCGCTGAAGTTAAATCTTCACTGGCTTTTTTCAGGGCTTCATCCAGGGTTTTCCGCCCGCTTTCCATTAACTCTTCGGTTCGTGATACAATCCTGGCGTACAGGCTGATCTCTTCCTGCTCCTGCTCCTGCTTCTGAGGACTGTTCTTGGTCATGACGGCGCTCCTTGAAAAAAAGTTACGTCCAGAAAACCTTAACGTCAGATAACACCCGAAGTATAGCAGATTTAACGCTGGACATTGGCTGATTGACAAAAAGGAACAAACAACAAACTCTCTACAGATCAAAGGAACATCAATGTTTCGTATCCGTCGTATCTACGATACCGTGTTGCCGGTCAACCAACAGGCGATCTCCCAGGTTCAAGGAATTCTGAAGGCTCAATTTCCGGATCTGGCTCAAAAAGATATCAGAAAACTGCCCGATCAACTGACAAACCCTTTGAAGTATCGCTTTCGCTCGATTCTCTCAGTAGCTGAAGGAAGTAAAGGAGATGTCAAAGGCTTTGCGTTGCTGCTTCATGCCGCCGATTTGAATTTCTGTTATCTGGAATATGTCTCTGCCGCAGAAAAAATGACGGGGCGGGGGATCGGCGGTGCTTTATATGAACGCATCAGAAACGAAGCGCGGGCCTTGGGGGTCGTCGGTATTTTCGGCTTTGTTCAATCTAGGGTTGGATAGTGCTTTACAGTAAGATCAGAAAAATATCTCTAGTGTTCATTTGGGGGTTGAAAGTGTATTCATGTTGTGATAACCTCTTTTGTGCAATCTAGGGTTGAAAGGAGACCACAGCATGGCAGTAGCAGGTAACGGACATTCATCACTCGCAGACTTTATCTGGAAGAACGCTGACGACCTTTGGGGGGATTTTCGGCACACGGACTTTGGTAAAGTGTTGTTGCCTTTCACCCTACTCAGACGACTCGAATGTGTTCTGGAGCCAACAAGGGAAGCGGTGTTGGCTGCCTACGAAGAGCATCAAGATTCCGGCATCGACATGGATTTGATTATGCCGGAGGTTTCAGGCTACCCCTTCTACAACACGTCCAACTACACTTTGGCAACCCTGGGTGCAACAAAGACCCGGCAGAACCTGGAAGACTTCATTTCCAAGTTTAGCGATAACGCCAGGGTTATCTTTGAGCAGTTCGACTTTGGCAATACCATCACCAAGATGGATAAGGCCGGCGTTCTCTACAAAATTGCCAAAAACTTCGCCGAGATCGATCTGCATCCCGATATCGTTCCCAACCGGATAATGAGTAATGTCTACGAACACCTGATCCGGCGTTTCGGAGCGGCCGTCAATGAAGCGGCTGAAGACTTCATGACCCCGCGTGACGTGGTTCGCCTTGGCACTGCACTGGTACTTCATGCGGATTCTGAGTTGTTCGAGCAGAAACCCGGCATCGTCCGCTCATTGTACGATCCGACTTGCGGTACAGGTGGATTCCTCAGCGATGCCATCTCTTACGTTGAGGAGATGCAGAACAAGAACAAAATCCCGCCACGTCTCGTCCCATTCGGACAAGAGCTTGAGCCGGAAACCCATGCTGTGTGCCTCACCAGTATGATGATTCAGGGGTTCGATACCAAGAACATCAAGCTGGGTAGCACTCTGTCCAACGATCAGCTCTCTACGCAAAAATTTCATTACGGCCTCTCAAATCCTCCTTTCGGTAAGAAGTGGGAGAAGGATGCTGATGTGGTCAATAACGAACACAAGGAGCTTGGGCTTGCCGGTCGCTTTGGGCCGGGACTGCCACGTATCAGCGACGGCTCCATGCTGTTCCTGCAGCACCTGGTTTCCAAGATGCAGCGGATTGAAGAGGGTGGCGGTCGTGCGGCCATTGTTCTGTCTGGATCACCCCTGTTTAACGGAGGAGCCGGGTCGGGCGAATCGGAGATTCGCCGTTGGCTGTTGGAGCATGACTACATTGATGCCATCGTTGCCTTGCCGACTGATATTTTTTTCCGGACCGGTATAGGCACTTTTTTATGGATCGTCACAAATAAAAAAGCCAAGGAGCGCAAGGGCAAGGTTCAACTGATCAATGCCACCGAACTGCATACCCCTATGCGCAAAGCTGAGGGCAACAAGCGCCGCGAGATCAGCGATGAACAAATGGATGAGATCCTTCGTATCTACGATGCCTTTGACGACCACGATTTGAATCGCATCATGGATTATCAGGAGTTTGGCTATCGTCGAATTCGCATCATGCGCCCCTTGCGGATGGCGCTCCATGTATCGCCGGAAGGCTTGGATCGGCTACATGGCGAAAAAGCATGGGACAAGCTCGACGCCAAACAGCAGGCGGCCTGGGATGAATTGTTTTCCGACTATTTTGGCACAACTAAGCCTTATGCCTGGGCCGAAAAGATTGTTCAGGATGAACCCTTGAAAAATCTCCGGCTCGGGAAAGTCACCAAAGCATTCCAGAACGCGATCATCAAAGCGTTAGGTGAGAAAGACCCCTCAGGGGATCCGGTCATGAATAAGAATGGTGATATTGAACCTGACAAGGACCTGACCGACTACGAACAGGTCCCGCTGGGAACCGATATCCGCGACTATTTCGCCGATGAAGTCCTGCCCCATGTCCCTGATGCCTGGATCGATGAAACGTACACTGACGACCGTGACGGCGAAATCGGCAAGGTTGGGTATGAGATCAATTTCAATCGCTATTTCTATAAATATGAAGCCCCACGACCCCTCCACGACATCGATGCTGATCTGAAGCAGATTGAGGCAGA
Source organism: Pelovirga sp. C15f (assembly GCF_057178085.1). Taxonomy (NCBI): domain Bacteria; kingdom Pseudomonadati; phylum Thermodesulfobacteriota; class Desulfuromonadia; order Geobacterales; family Geobacteraceae; genus Pelovirga; species Pelovirga sp. C15f. Next base: position 11,159 of record NZ_JBXUCV010000006.1, on the reverse strand, counting down.
GATCAAGGAGATCCTGGACGAGGTGACGGAATGAGTCATTACAAGCCATATCCGTCGTACAAGGACTCTGGGGTTGAGTGGTTAGGAGAGGTGCCGGAGGGGTGGCAGGTGAAGCGACTGCGGTTTGTCGCGACCTTGAATCCATCTATTCGTTCGGACCTTTTGAGTAATCTAAGTCGCGAAGTGTCCTTTTTGCCGATGGAAGCAATCGGAGAGGACGGTACTCTGAACCTAGCGCAGAAGAGATCTGTGAAAGATGTACGTAATGGATATTCCTACTTCGAGGACGGTGACGTGGCTTTTGCCAAGGTTACACCGTGCTTTGAAAATGGAAAAGGTGCATTAATGCAAGGGTTAGAGGGTGGTGCAGGATTTGGTACCACAGAGTTGACTGTTTTGCGACCAATTCATACCAACATCAACGCCCGTTATCTGAATTATGTTCTGAAGAGCACCCAGTTTATGGGTTTTGGTGCCGGTGCCATGACCGGAGCGGGTGGTCTCAAGCGTGTGCCGGATGAGTTTACGAGAAACTTCTCGATTGCAGTTCCTTCCTCTAGCGAGAGAAAGTTTATTTGCGATCATATCGACCGTGAAACCACCCGCATCGACACCCTCGTTGAAAAGAAAACCCGCTTCATAGAACTGCTCAAGGAAAAGCGCCAGGCCTTGATCACCCATGCCGTCACCAAGGGGCTCGATCCGAACGTGAAGATGAAGGATAGCGGGGTTGAGTGGTTAGGAGAGGTGCCGGAGGGGTGGGAAGTAAAACCTCTGTTCAGCGTAGCATCCGAGCGATCTGAGTCAAATAAAGGAATGGTCGAAGACAACTTGCTTTCGCTCAGCTATGGAAGAATAGTTCAAAAAGACATCAACACTACTAACGGGCTTCTACCGGAGTCTTTTGAGACATATCAAGTCGTCCAACCTGGCGATACCATTTTTCGTCTAACAGATTTGCAAAATGACAAAAGAAGTTTGCGGACGGGCCTTGTCAAGGAAACAGGGATTATCACTTCCGCTTACGTTGCAGCTATCCCAGACAAAATAGATCCAGTCTATTTCAACAACCTTTTGCATTCTTATGATATCCAGAAAGTGTTTTATGCAATGGGTGGAGGGATGAGGCAGTCTCTGAAGTTCAGTGACATCAAAAGGCTTCCTATCGTGCTCCCTAAAGAGAATGAACAGAAAAACATTTCCAGATACATCAAAAGCGAAACCTCCCGCATCGACACCCTGATCCAGAAAACCCAGCGTAGCATCGACCTGCTAAAAGAGCGTCGTTCGGCCCTGATCACGGCCGCAGTGACCGGCAAAATTGACGTGAGAAGGGAAGTCTCTTTGCCCCAATCCGAAGCGGTTCCGGCATGAGTAAAGACACGCAAAGTCAGAGAATTATCTTGTTTCTAGGTAACCTTGCGCATTTCCAAGGCGGCCAGGTTGATGATCACCTGTTCGCCGCACAGAGAATTACCGATGGCACATATTTTATTCCTCACCCCGATCCAGAGGGACAGGAAAGAGGCCTCCTCATCGCCCATTGGCAAGCAGACCCGGAAAGAAAAGCGGTTGTTCTTGGCACCCAGATTGCCGAGCATGAAATTATCACAGCAGTAAAGCACTGGGTTACGACTGGCGACATGGAGGATGAACAGGCGTCCATCGAGCACCTGTTCCAGCACTTCAAACATAAAACTGGAGCCAGCCTCCATTTCACAGCGGAAAATAAAGTGTTTTCCAGCACCATTAACAGGCTTTTGAGAGATGTGGGCTGGTCTGCATTTAAGAAGCTTATTGGTCTATAGGGGGGTAAATGAGCCAACCACACCACGAAATACAGTTTGAATCCTATATCGTCGACCAGCTCCTGAAGCAAGGTTGGCTTGAAGGCACCTCGTCCGACTACGACACGGAACGCGCCCTCTACCCCGAAGACGTTCTGGCCTGGGTGCAAACCTCCCAGAAGGAGAAATGGGAGAAGCTGAAGGCCAACAATGGACTGCGTGCCGACGTTGTTTTACTGGATCGTCTTGCCAGTGCCTTGCAAACCGAAGGAACGGTCAAGGTTCTCAGGCGAGGCTTTAGTGTTGCTGGAGGCGGCCACCTGGAGATGAGCGAAGCGGCCCCGGAAGATAAGCGCAATCAGGCCGTTATCGAACGGTACAGGGCCAATCGTCTGCGTGTGGTGCGCCAACTCAAATACAACCCTGCTCATGCCTGGGCTATCGACCTGGTGTTCTTTATCAACGGTATCCCGGTCGCAACAGTCGAGCTGAAGACCGACTTCACCCAGTCCGTTGATGACGCTATGGCGCAATACCGCAAGGACCGCCTGCCCGTTCACCCTAAGACGAAACGCAAAGAACCCCTGCTTACCTTCAAGCGTGGAGCTGTCGTTCATTTTGCCATGTCCGACTCGGACATTCGAATGGCCACCAAACTCGATGGCGACAAGACGTACTTTCTGCCATTCAACATGGGGAACGAAGGGCGTGCAGGAAATCCTACTCGGAAAGACGGCGAATATCCTGTCGCCTACTTTTGGGAGCGGGTTCTGCAACCTGATGCCTGGTTGCGAATCTTCCATAGCTTCGTCTATACCGAGAAGAAAAAGAAACAGAATGCTCAAGGAACCTGGTTCACCGCAGAAACGCTGATCTTCCCCCGGTTTCATCAGTGGGATGCCGTCAACAAGATGATCACTGACGCCAAAGGCAACGGCGCGGGGCAGCAATATCTGTGCGAACACAGTGCCGGCTCCGGCAAGACATCAACCATTGCCTGGACCGCCCATGATCTGATTCGTCTGCGAAACGATCAGGGCGATGCGATCTTTGATGCCGTCATTATCGTAACTGACCGGAATGTTCTGGACAGCCAGCTTCAGGAGGCCGTTAAGGATATTGATCATCAGTTCGGGGTAATTGCAGCAATTGACCGGCAAAAAAGCTCGAAGTCAAAGAGCAAGCAGCTCACTGAGGCTCTACTGAATGGGACGCCGATCATTGTGGTGACCATCCAGACCTTCCCCTTCGCCATGGAAGCGATCTTGACGGAAAAAAGCATGGCGGACAAAAAGTTTGCCGTCATCATCGATGAAGCCCACAACTCTCAGACCGGCACCACCGCCTCAAAGCTGCAAGCGACCCTCTCGCTGAAGGATAAGGGAGAGATGGGAGCGATGACGATTGAAGAGCTGCTGGAGCATATCCAGAACTCTCGCAAACGCCCCAAGAATGTCAGTCATTTTGCTTTCACTGCAACGCCCAAACATTCCACCATGATGCTGTTTGGACGACCTACAGACCCGTCTCAGCCTTTAGCAGACGACAATCCACCTAAGTCCTTTCACCGCTACCCCATGCGGCAGGCCATTGAGGAAGGTTTCATCCTCGACGTGCTGCAGAATTTCACTCCCTATAAGGTGGCTTTCAATCTGAGCGAACAGATCAAAGACGATAAGCGTGTTGACAAGAAGCAGGCTAACCGCGCTCTGGCGAAATGGATGACCCTGCATCCAACCAATGTCACGCAGAAGGTGGAGTTCATCATTGAGCACTTTGCCCAAAACGTAGGACATCTGCTGCGTGGTGAAGCCAAGGCCATGGTGGTCACCAGCTCGCGGGCAGCGGCTGTCAGATACAAGGTCGCTTTTGACAAATACATTGAAGACCATCCGGAATATCGGGACATCAAGGCGCTTGTGGCCTTCTCGGGGAAACTCAAAGGAAAAGAGGTTAATCATCCTGGGGATGAGCGACTTAAAGATGATGTTCTCCGAGTTCAGGAAGATGATGAATTCACCGAAATTTCCATGAACCCAGGCATTCATGGCAGTGACTTGCGTAAAGTGTTCGAACGTCCGGAATACCGGGTCATGCTGGTCGCCAACAAATTTCAGACTGGATTCGATCAACCGAAACTGGTGGCCATGTATGTCGATAAGAAAATTGCCAACGAGGTCGAGATCGTCCAAACCTTCTCCCGCCTGAATCGAACTCATGCCGGGAAAGACATCACCTATATCATTGATTTCATCAATAGCCCGGAAGTCGTTCAGGCAGCGTTCAGGCGCTATGATGCCGGCGCCCAGATTGATGCCGTCCAAGATCCGAACGTTGTGTACGTCATTAAAAATCATCTTGATGACCTAGCTATTTACGATGAATCCGATCTTGAAGCTTTCAAGCAGGCTCGCTTTAAGTTGATTCGCAGCAACATTGCCGAGAACACCATCCATAAAGCTTTGTATGCGGCAACCCAGCGGCCAACCGACGTGTTTAACAAGAAGCTCGACAGCCTGAACAGTGCGATTGCCACATGGGAAGGTGTCTATGAGAAGGCACGCATTCAGGGCGACGCTAACGGGATGGAACATGCCGAGCATGAGCGCAGCGAGCATGCCGCACAACGCGAAACCTTAATGTTATTCAAGGCGAACCTTGGTCGCTTCTGCCGCACCTATGCCTATGTGACACAGTTGATTCAGTTTGGTGATCCTGATCTGGAAAATTTTGCCGCCTTTGCCAAGCTTCTGGCAAAACGACTGGATGGGATCTCTATCGAGAATGTTGATCTGAAGGGTTTAGCTCTGACAGGGTTCGATATGAAATTGAAAGAAAAACCGGAAGAACCCCCGGAAGAGGAAGATTTGGACCTTAAGCCGGTCGGCCCGGGGTCAAGCCAGGGACGTGACCGTGAGAAAGAGATGTTGTCCGAAATCATTTCTCACCTCAATCAGATTTTTGGTGACGCAACGCCTATCCAGGATCAAGTGGACTTCTTTAACCAGACCCAGCGCATTGTCTCGGAAAACGATGTGGTGATGGCTCAGGTAGAGCACAACACCCGATCCCAAGCAATGCAGGGAGATCTGCCAGAAGCTGTTCAGCGGGCGATTGTCAGAGCCATGACCTCACATAAGGACCTGGCAACACACTTATTGAAAGCCGACAAGCAGGCGATGGGTGCCTACATCAATATGGTCTACGATGCTGTGAAATCTGGGAAACCCTTGTCTCTCGGAGACTGAAAAATGATCGACCTGCTGCGGCTACCTGGGTTAATCCCAGTAGATATTCGTGAGGACGGGCGGGCGCTTGTAATTAGCGCTGAGGCAGAGGTTCCAGAGGTCCCTCTTTGCCCAGATTGTGCTCGACCTATGTATCGGCATGGGAAAAGAACAAACTCTTTTGCCGACACCCCAATAGAGATGAGGCCGGTAGCTATCGAAATAACCCGGCAACGTTTCCGCTGTCATGCTTGCGGAAAAATACATCTTCCCGAATTGTCCTTTCTGGACGAAAAAAGACACACCACCCAACGACTTATCAACAATATCCGTGCGTCTTGCCTGTCGCGATCATTTCATGACCTGTCAGATCAGACAGGTTTGGCGGTAAACACAGTCCGGAACATTACTCTGGATCTCATCGAGGAGCTTGATAAGCAGATCATGTTCGAAACTCCTCGTATCATGGGGATTGATGAACTGAATATCGCAGGGGGAATGCGCTGTATCATTACGAATCTCGCCAGAAACTCCGTTTATAACCTTCTGGAGAAAAGAACACAGGAGCATCTAAAACCATTCTTCAAGAGCATGCCGAATAAGGATGCCATCGAATGGGTCTGCACCGACATGTGGAGGCCGTTTAAACGTTCATTCAAACCGTTCATTCCCAACGCAAAACTTGTCATCGATAAGTTTCATGTCGTGAAAATGGCATCTGAGGCGTTGGAGCATGAGAGAAAAAAGCTACAGAAAGCCGTCGATAAGAATGAGCGACTGCATCTCAAAAAATCGGTACGGTGGCTGACTTTAAAGCGGCCATCCAAGCTCACAGAAGAGGAAAAATACGAGTTGGATCTTGTCCGCCAGCATTATCCAGAGATAGCAATGGCCTACGACCTTAAAGAGGCCTTTTACAGCATCTATGATGAAACAGATAAAAGTGCGGCCATGTCCACCTTCGAGGCGTGGTCGAACGTGATCCCGGATAACATGGAGGCATTTCAGTCGCTGATAAAGACTGTCCATAATCATTACGACGACATCTTTGCTTACTGGGATGCTTCTGAGAACATAACCAATAGCTACACAGAAGCGATGAACGGGGTCATGAAGGTGGCGAACAGGATTGGTCGGGGGTACAGTTTTGAAGTCATACGAGCAAGGATTCTCTATGCCAAAAACGCCCGTGAAATCAACCGAACTTTTGTCGCCCCTAAACCGGCTTGGCAGAAAAGTATGCCCTCAACCGCAATAGGTTATTACACCGGCAATACGGGACAACAATCTCAAAAAAGAGGTCGCTTCGTTGAATTCGGCCCTGACATAAAAACCTTGGAGGAGATGGCCGAAAACGGAAAGTTCGATTGAGGCTATTGATTTTCAACCTGGGCCAACTTCACAAAGAGCTGTTCATCGTAGGCGTTTTCAACCAAAGGACGCAATCTCCCTCTTGTAAAAAATATATTTATTCAACCCTCAAATGAACAAAGCCGTATTTTCATGGAATGCCTGCCCGACGATCCGAAGCTCTGTCGCGACCCCTCTATCTTAGCGCAGAATAAAGCGCGTCTGAAATTTTACGAGCAGTACGGTGCGCGTCCCATCATTGGCAGCGCTTACGAGACACCGGTCAAGGAAGGGGACGACAACCCTCCCTATCTGGTGTTTGACGGCCTGGGGGAAGTGTCTGAACTGCCTCAACAGCAAGTGAAGAAGATTGTTCGGGCCATTCTGGAGCGGAAGTATGCCCTTATTTGTTCCCAAGCCTACATTGATATGGTTGTCGCCTCGTTTGTAGAAGATCCCGTCCAGCTGCGGAATTTTCGCTATCTTAAAAAAACAGGCGCGACGATAAAGGCTCAGGCCAAGCCGGTTGTGGACCGACAGATTGCACTGATTGTCAATGATCAGCATGATATCCACCATATCCGCGAACGCGGTTATGTAGAATCGCCGGTGCGTATCCGTTCCATCTTAAAGGAGATCGAGCCGACCGGGCTTTTCTATCGCGCTCCGGTCAGGCGTTTTGCCATGCACCATTTAAAAAAAATTCATGCCGCTGATTTTGTCGATTATCTGAAATTGATGTGTTCCGGGCTACCGGAGAAAAAAGCCTTGTATCCCTACGTGTTCCCGATTCGCAATGCAACGCGACCACCCAGGGAAAAAGCGGTCAAAGCCGGATATTACTGCATCGATACCTTCACGCCGCTGACCCACAATGCTTATCCAGCAGCCAAGCGGGCTGCCGACTGCGCCATGACGGCGGCACGCCTGGCGCTTGGCGGGCAGCACTTGTCGTACGCCTTGGTGCGACCTCCGGGGCACCACGCTGAGTACCGTGCCTTTGGCGGGTTTTGTTATTTCAATAATGCCGCTTTAGCGGCGCAGGAGCTTTGCAGCCAGGGTAAAGTCGCCATCATTGATATCGACTACCATCACGGCAACGGCACACAAAATATTTTTTACCGCCGCAGTGATGTGCTGACCATCTCGCTCCACGGACATCCACGTTTTGCCTATCCTTATTTTAACGGTTTTGATGATGAAACCGGTGACGGGGATGGCAAAGGCTTCAATCTGAACATACCCTTGCCTGAACATCTGGATGGGGATGGCTATGCCACTGCTTTGGATAAAGCGCTTCGCAGAATCAAGCGCTTTAAACCAACCTTTCTGGTGATTGCGCTGGGGCTTGATACGGCAAACGGCGACCCGACCGGGACCTGGAGTTTGAAACCCGCTGATTTTTTTACGAACGGAAAAAAGCTGGGAAGCCTTGGTCTGCCAACTGTCGTGATTCAGGAAGGAGGGTATGACAATCGCTCTCTGGGTAAAAACGCCAGACAGTTCTTTCAGGGACTCTGGGACGGAAGTTTTGAAAGTTCCCGCCCGCTGGTCGGCAAATCGGCGCCTGTAAAGAGAACCGTCGATGCGGTCAGGACCAAAGCCACAACTTGAATGATTGGTTGCAACCGCTGCAAGTGGATACAAGAGCGACCGGTACTGCAATCATTACCGTACGCGGTCCGTTTATGGTCAGGCCGGATGTGTCATTTCGTCGCTTCCGGTCAGGCCTAAAGAACCCAGGCTCAGTCCCCAGATAGAGCGGAAACCACGGAGCAGTACCCACAAAAACAATAGTGGCAGAATCAGGGTTTTAAGTATAAACAGGGCCATCAGGTTCAACATGGCCGGTACGGCAACCTCGACCTTATTTTTCAGGTTCTCGAAATTGAGCAGATCTTTTGCAGCGGAAAGTTTAGCGGCGATACCTGACTGCCATGATGTTTCACCGGGCACCTCGGATGCGGCCAGGTCATCAACCTCCTGCGACAAAATTTCCAGTTCTATCATGTTCTGTTGAGTCTTTTTATTGACATATACCTCATCAACCAGACCATTCAGCCCGACCGCCAGAATCAGCAAAAACCTGACCAGAAACGCCAGCAGGAACAACCTGAAGATCATGGTTGAAAAGTATTCCTTGCCGATCAATAGGCTTGCCAGTAACAGCACAGCCAGCAAGCTCAGAAGAATTTTGAAAAATCCGGTTGCCACCAGCTCAAGCATCACCTTCTGAATGACGAGAGAACCGATGGCCAGCTTCATGATCGCTGAATATTGCTCGACCAGATCATGGACCGGATCAAGAATCTCCAGGGGTTGCACGCTGACCAGAGCACCGACTTGAACTGATTTGGCAACGGTGATGCCGGCATTCAGTACCCTGGCGGTGGCAAAAGCGGCAAGGGCCTGAACCGTTGCTCTGTTGACATAGTTTTCCGTCTGCCGGTCGATGTAGCCGGACCAGGAAACGGCAACAATAAGCAGGATGCTCAGGAAGAGCATAAGTTGCCGTCTGCCTGAGGTTTTCTGTCTGCTGTTTAGCATTGTCATGCCCCTCTTCCAACCCTCCCATCGAATCTGAATAACCGCCGGTGCGCTTAAAAATCAGGTGATGAGTTTCTGATCAAAACGACGTAGCAGGATATTGACCGCTTCGCGCGCGCGGCGTCGTGGCAGCATGGCCGTCACTCCCCCCGATTCGATGCCGGTTTCGGGTTTTTTGCCTGCCAGAGCGCTGAGGATCAGGAACATGTCGGCGACAACCCAGGTTTCAAGGATCACTTCTTTCTCCTCGCGGCGAAGCGCCACCCAGATTGGCGCCATCACCAGCCGGTTTCCTTTGCGGTAAGTCCGTTGTTCACCGTTCCGGCAGTTCAAGTGAAATCCGGTTTCAGCCGCCCAGGCTTCAACCTGCGGCCAGAAGTCTTTGGGACAGGGGAAGCTGATGATTGTACGTCTGTTCATCTGTTTATACCTGACCAGGAACCGAGTTCATGGCCCTAATGAGAGTTGACATCAAGAATCAGCATCGGTCCATCGGGAACAATCGCCCAGCGGGCATCATTTCCGAAGCGCTCAAGCAGTTGTTCTACGGCTTGCGATATGTCGGTTACCGGGTGAAAATGAAAACGCCGCAGGGTGTCTGCAGCAATCCCGCCGCTATGAAGCCAGACCTCTTTTTTTGTCATTACCTGATAGGTTTCCTGGGCGCACCATTGGTCAGGGACAAAAAATTCCTTGTTCATCACCTTGTCGATAAACTCCTGGGGACTGGTTGCGTATTCAAACACCTCCTGATATTCGTCACTGCCAAAGCCCTCGGGACACTCACTGGCGATCAGGATGACACCCCCGTCACGCGTAGCGGCGGACACTCCGGACAAGCCCTTGGCGGTCTGATACAGATTACAGTCAAGGGGCGCACCGGCATTGGTGGTAACCACGAAATCAAGTGGTGCATCAAGAACCTTCATACAGTGCTGCGACAGAAACTCCACCCCGGCAAGATGGGCGTTAACCGGATGACCGGAGAAGACACCGGTGACCCGTTTGCTGGTATCAAGGGTGACGTTGACGATGAAATCAGCACCGGCTTTTGCCATGATTGCCAATCCCGCTTCATGAAATGGGTTGCCATCAAGGACTCCATAGCGGGTTTGTGGATGTGCCACCATTTCCGGACCGTGCATGAACTCGAGGGTTTTGACTGATGATATGCCCGGCAGGATCGATTTGCGTCCGCCGGAAAAACCCGCCCACATATGGGGCTCGATAAAGCCGGTGAGTATTTTCAGGTCAGCCTCGACATAGTTCCGGTTGACAAGGGCCGGAACCCCATCACCAATGTGGCCGACCAGCACCATATCTTCGTCCTGTTTCGACATGTGATTGATGATCCGGTAGTTGGCAGCAATGTCGGCGCCCACCAGCTTTTCCAGTTCTGCCCCTTGGTTGGGGCGATGAATACCAGTGGCAATCAGGATGCTGATGCTGTCCGCCGACAGTCCGGCCTGTTCGAGGCGGGCGATAATGACCGGTAGCAGCATCTGGTTAGGAACCGGGCGGGTGATATCGCTGATAACGATGACAGCATTTTTGCGACCCCGCGCCATCTCCGTCAGCGGCATTGAGTCGATGGGTGCTGTGAGCGAGCGATCCACTTCAGCAGCGGGGTCGCTCAGCGCCGAGGCTTCCGCCGGGTAAAGGACCCCCTTGAAGTTGGGTGTTTGTGGATATTCGAGAGGAATGGTGCCCGTGCCGTATTTCAGGTCCACAATCATGATTCAATCTCCTGACGTAAGATAGGTGAGGCCTGCAGCGCATTAAAAAGGTGATTATAACACAGGCAGATGTCATAAAAGGAATGAACCCTTACAACAAAAAAGGGTAGAGGAACGATGGCGCGATTTTCATGGGTGAATATTTTTTCAATGACATATCGGTGTACAAAAAAATCATCTGATTGTTTTATACACTTATTTTTTTGTTAAATATCAATAAGTTATGCCAAAACAGGGAGCTCTTCCGGAGGATTTCGATGGCTCGCCTGTATATTTTACCTATATATCTCCAGGGAATAAGAATGCATCACAGGCCTCCCCTGCCAGCTTTCATAAAAGTTTTTTCTCAATAGATTCATGTGGTTAAAGATTATTGTGGAGAAGTTTCCGAAGATTGGCACGCTCCCTGCTTTATAGCATGTCAACAATACGGCATGCTGATCTTCAGCTGCTCTTTATAGGAGGACACCATGAAAACCACGTTACGTAATACCCTGATCGCCCTGTTGACC
>NZ_JBXUCV010000005.1:0-177277 GCF_057178085.1 Pelovirga sp. C15f | reverse complement strand
ACGGGGTGGCCTTTGAGCCGTGCCCGAAGGGCATCGGTCTCCAAAGGCTGGTTCGTCCGCCTGCGGACGGACTAGCCGAACGGCTCAAAGGCCACCCCGTTCATTCCGACCGCAGGTCGGGATGAACTTGTTTATAGACGGACCCGTATAAAATGTCGATTAAGGCGTCCTTGTCCGTATAAAACGCCATAAGATTATATCAACAAAACACCAAAACCTTATTGATTTCAGAAGGTTATGGAATTCCCTATTATTTAGGGCGGCTTTTTATGCGGGTCCTTATATCCCCACCCTTACAGTCCTGCCATCGGGCTGCGCACACCTGCAGGGCCACGGTGTAATCCATGTGTGCAGATCATGGTTGTCTTGAGGCTCAAACAAAAAAAGCCACCGACCGGCATAATGCCGACGCGGTGGCGTTTGATCTTCAGTGTGATATGTTCCTCATCCTCAGCCCCCCTGAAAATGCAACTATGACTTGATACCTCATTGGTGGAGTGTTGTCAATTTTTGCCGTGAAAACAGGGCGCAATGATTTGCTCCCCTACAGTTGCACTTGACCTTCTTCCCATTGTGACTCAGCGACGATTTATCCGGTGAAGTAAAGATAACCGTCACGGAACTACGTTCCGGGCCTTTATCACCGAGTCAACAAGCTAAATCCCCTGGCGAGCGTTAGCGAGAGGGGGCGCTTTTTGCCTTTCATGAGAAAAGGCAGCGACCTCTCAATATCATCTGCCAAAGAAAAAGTCTTCGCCCCCTGCGCACCACAAGTCGCCCCACGCCAGTGGAAAGCTCTTTTGCATACCTTTGGAGCGTTTGCCAAAAGTATGGCGGCGTGCGGGACCGCGATCCCGCGACCTTGTCGTTGATTTCTATCTGGATTAGCCAAGACAGTTTTATAACCTAAAGAACCGGCGGTTCGCGCACCGCCAAGCGCCATCCTTTTGATAGGCGTCAAAAGGATGCAAAAACGCCTCCACTGGCGTGGTGCGACTTGAGATAGACGGTTATGGCACGGGTATCTAGCTAGAAGGTACGAAACGGTGATGTCCAGCAAATGAAGGTTTTCAACCTGGTCGCCCTGCGCGCAAGCGCTGAGGGGCTGATGACGGATGGCCACTGCGCCGATTTGGCCGGTGATGGAAATCGGTCCTACCGAGAAAACCTTCTGGATTCCCGCCGACGCGGGAATGACGATGAAATATAAATAACCGTCACGATACCCCGATCCGGGCCTTTACCACCGAGATAACAGGCTAAATCCCCTGGCGAGCGTAAGCGAGAGGGGGCGCTTTTTGCCTTTCATGAGAAAAGGCAGCGACCTCTCAATATCATCTGCCAACGAAAAAAGCTCCGCCCCTTGCACACCACAAGTCGCCCCACGCCAGTGGAAAGCTCTTTTGCATACTTTTGGAGCGTTTGCCAAAAGTATGGCGGCGTGCGGGACCGCGATCCCGCGACCTTGTCGTTGATTTCTATCTGGATTAGCCAAGACAGTTTTATAACCTAAAGAACCGGCGGTTCGCGCACCGCCGAGCGCCATCCTTTTGATAGGCGTCAAAAGGATGCAAAAACGCCTCCACTGGCGTGGTGCGATTTGAGATAGACGGTTATAGCACGGGTATCTGGCTAGAAGGTACGAAACGGTGATGTCCAGCAAATGAAGGTTTTCAACCTGGTCGCCCTGCGCGCAAGCGCTGAGGGGCTTATGACGGTTGGCCGCTGCGCCGATTGACTTGGTGGTGTAAAAGTAGCCGTCACGATACACCAGGTCCGAGCCTTTACCACCGAACGTACGCGCGGAATCCCCTGGCGAGCGTAAGCGAGAGGGGGCGCCTGTTGCCTTTCGTGAGAAAAGGCAGCGACCTCTCAATATCATCTGCCAACGAAAAAAGCTCCGCCCCTTGCACACCACAAGTCGCCCCACGCCTGTGGAAAGCTCTTTTGCATACTTTTGAGCGTTTGCCAAAAGTATGGCGGCGTGCGGGACCGCGAGCCCGCGACCTTGATCTTGATTTAGATTAGTCAACACAGTTTTAATAACACTAGAATCGGCAGTTCGCCCACCTCCGAGCGGGTCCGATCCGGCTGAACAAAAACCGGGGGAACTTCATGTCGATCACAACAATGTGATAAAGTAGGTCAAAAGTTGCCAAGCGAACCGGAATCCAGACGATTTCTGCCGACAGCCGTCTTTACCCGGCATGATGTCCGCCTGCCCTCTGAAGGTTTGCTTCTGGCTGTTCAGTCCGCGCCCTGCGGCTTGAGTGCTCCAGCTTTTTAACTTCAGCAGTGATGAGATTACTTTTTCAAGGGAAGTCAGCTCCCCGTCAACGAACCTGAATCACCTGTCAGGTTCATTGTCACTTCAAGTAAAGGATCTAAGACCATGCTCCCTGCTCCGTACCAGGATTTTTTATCGGCTGTCAGCAAGACCCTGCCGAAAGAACAATTGACTACCGACCCGCTAAAAACCGTAACCTTTGGAACAGATGCCAGTTTTTATCGGCTGATACCCAAAATTGTCATCCACGTTGAGAACCAGGACGAGGTTCGGCTGATTCTGCGCGAAGCCAATAAGAGAAAACTGCCGGTCACTTTCCGGGCGGCAGGGACCAGCCTTTCAGGACAGGCGATCAGTGACAGCATCCTGGTTCAACTGGGCAAAGGCTGGCAAGGCTACCGGATATTTGATAAAGCCCGAAAGATTGAACTGCAACCCGGCATCATCGGCAGTCGTGCCAATGTGCTGCTGGCCGAGTTCGGCAAAAAGATCGGACCTGACCCGGCCTCTATCGACAGTGCCAAAATCGGCGGTATCGTCGCCAATAACGCCAGCGGCATGTGTTGCGGAGTTGCTGAGAACAGCTACAAGACCCTGGACAGCCTGCGCATGATCCTCGTCGATGGCACCGTTGTCGATACCGCTGACGATAAAAGCCGCTCAGCCTTCAAGCGCAGTCATCCCCATATTCTGCAGGGACTTGCCGAGTTACGTGACCGGGTTGCTGGCGATCCTGAACTTAGTGAGCGAATCCGTTATAAGTTTAAAATTAAAAACACCACCGGCTACAGCCTCAACGCCCTGGTCGATTTCAAGGACCCCTTTGACATCATGCAGCAGCTGATGGTTGGTTCGGAAGGAACCCTCGCCTTTATCGCCAACGTGGTCTACAAGACGGTTGTCGAGCATCAACACAAGGCCAGCGCACTTATCCTTTTTCCTGACGTGTCCACCGCCTGTAGCGTCATACCGCTGCTGCGTGAAAATCTTCCGGTGGCGGCCGCCGAGCTGATGGATCGCGCTGCCCTGACCTCCGTCCAGGACGAGCCGGGCATGCCTGCCTATCTGGCAGGACTCGGCGATAATGTCACCGCTTTGCTGGTGGAGACCCGCGCGACCAGTGCCGCCAAGCTGCAACAACAGATCGATCAAATTGGCGTGGCACTGGCAAAAGTCAAGACCGTCCGCCCGCTGGAGTTTACCGACAATCCGGATGAATACAAAGTCTACTGGAACATCCGCAAGGGGCTTTTCCCCGCGGTTGGAGCCGTACGCGAAACCGGCACTACGGTAATCATCGAGGATGTCGCCTTCCCGATTGAGCATCTGGCGGCGGCCGCCCTTGATTTACAGGAGCTGTTCAAGAAATATCATTATCACGAAGCGATCATTTTCGGGCATGCCCTCGAAGGCAACCTGCACTTTGTCTTTACCCAGGATTTTTCCCAGGAAGAAGAGGTTCTGCGCTATCGCCATTTGATGGATGATGTCGTCAGCATGGTCGTGGATAAATATGATGGTTCCCTGAAGGCCGAGCACGGCACCGGGCGCAATATGGCCCCGTTCGTTGAAAAGGAATGGGGAACCGCGGCCTATGAGCTGATGCTTCAGCTCAAACAGCTGTTCGATCCCGATCAACTGCTCAACCCCGGGGTCATTATCAACCCTGATGCCGAAACCCATATCAAGAACCTCAAACCGCTGCCGGCCACCCACGAA
Source organism: Pelovirga sp. C15f (assembly GCF_057178085.1). Lineage (NCBI taxonomy): Bacteria > Pseudomonadati > Thermodesulfobacteriota > Desulfuromonadia > Geobacterales > Geobacteraceae > Pelovirga > Pelovirga sp. C15f. The sequence continues at coordinate 173,271 of NZ_JBXUCV010000005.1, read as the reverse complement.
CTGGTCGACAAATGCATTGAATGCGGCTTTTGCGAGCCGGTCTGCCCGTCGCGCAACCTGTCATTCACCCCCCGCCAGCGGATCGTCGGCAGGCGCGAAATCAGCCGCCAAATGACCGCAAACGGGTCGCCGGAGCTGGTCAAGCAACTGCTCAAATCCTACCGTTATCCGGGCACGGAAACCTGTGCCGCCGATGGCCTCTGCGCCACCCGCTGCCCGGTCGGCATCGATACCGGAAAAATGATCAAGGCGCTGCGCGAAGAAGCCAACGGCGAACTCGCCAACCTGGTCGCCGACTGGGTAGCGCGTAACTTCAAGGGTGTCGCCACCGGCATCAATACCACCTTAAAAGGGGTTGATAAAATCCACCAACTGACCGGCACCGCTTTCATGGAAACGGCCTCTTCTGCCGCCCGCACCTTAAGCGGCAACCATCTGCCACTGTGGAATAAGGAGATGCCGTCGGGGGTCGGAAAAATACCAGCTGAGAAGATTGACCCTGATAACCCACTTCAGGTCATCTATTTTCCGGCCTGTCCCAGTCGCTGTATGAGTGGCCCGGCGCGCGGGGAAACGGAACCGGAAGCACTGCCCCAGAAAACCGTCGCGCTGTTGAAAAAAGCGGGTTATCAGATCATCTACCCTGATGAACTCGGCAAACTCTGCTGCGGGCAGGCATTTGAAAGCAAAGGCTTCTTTAAACAGGCCGATGACAAAAGCGCAGAGCTCAACCGCGCCCTGCTGACCATCTCCCGCGACGGCGCTGTTCCGGTTCTCTGTGACACCAGCCCCTGTCTGATGCGGATGAAAGATAAGCTGGACAAAAAATTGAAGCTCTATGAACCGATCGAGTTTGTTCTTGAATATCTCCAGGACAAGCTGACCTTTAAACCGTTACCACAGAAGATCGCCCTGCACGTGACCTGCAGCGCACGCAAGATGGAGCTTACTGACAAATTCGTGCGCCTGGCTCAGGCCTGTGCCACCGAGGTCGTCGTACCGGAAGAGATCTACTGCTGCGGATTTGCCGGGGATCGCGGCTTCAACTATCCGGAACTCAACGAATCGGCGCTGGCAGGGTTAAAAGAACAATTGGAGGGATGTGACGCCGGCTATTCCACCAGCAAAACCTGTGAAATCGGGCTGTCGCTGCGCGGTGAGATTCCCTACCGGTCAATTCTCTACCTGGTTGATGCGGCGACCGAGCCCAAATAGCCCCTGTCCGATTAACGACGAAGGAGTTTTTGCATGTTGACCACCGTCAATATTACCGATGAAATTTATTATATCGGAGTCAATGACCGGGAAACCTACCTGTTTGAAAACCTGTGGCCTCTGGATCGCGGCGTTTCCTACAATGCCTACTTGATTGATGATGAACAAACTGCTGTTTTTGATACGGTAAAGAACACCAAGACCAATGTTTTTATCGATAAAATCGACAGCATCCTCAACGACAGGCCCCTGGATTATCTGGTGATTAACCATATGGAACCTGATCATTCCGGTGCCATCAAGGCATTACAGGATAAATACCCGGATTTGAAGCTGGTGGGCAATGCCAAAACCTTTGAAATGCTTGATGACTTCTATGGTCCCTTAAAGAATTACCATGTTGTCAAGGATGGCGACCAGTTATCTTTGGGCAAACACACCCTGAATTTTTATTTAACCCCCATGGTCCATTGGCCGGAAACCATGATGACCTATGAATCCACCACCGGCACCTTGTTTTCCATGGATGCCTTTGGTGGTTTTGGCACCCTGGATGGCGGCATCTTCGACGACGAAGTGAACCTTGAATTCTATATGGATGAAACCCGCCGCTACTATTCCAATATTGTTGGAAAATACGGCGCCATGGTGCAAAAAGCGCTGAAAAAACTCAAAGATGCCAACATCCCCATGAACATCATCGCCCCCACCCATGGCCCGGTCTGGCGCAGTGATCCCCAATCTATCATCGATCATTACGACCGCTGGTCGCGGGCTGAAACCGAAGAAGGGGTGGTGATTGTCTATGGTTCCATGTATGGCAACACCCAGAAAATGGCCGATGTCATTGCCCGTAGATTGGCTGAAAACGGCATCAAAAACATCCGGATTTATGATGCTTCAAAAACCCACGTCTCTTACCTGATCAGCGACCTCTGGCGTTTTAAAGGCGTGATTCTCGGCAGCTGTGCCTATAATACAGGCTTGTTCCCGACCATGGAAACGCTGGTCAACAAGCTCGAAAACTCACAGCTTAAAGACCGGCTGCTGGGCATTTTCGGCACCGCCTCCTGGAGTGGCGGTGGGGTTTCAAGCTTAAATAAATTTGCTGAAAAAATAAAATGGCAACAGGTTGGTAATTCCGTTGAGGCCAGGTCATCGCCGAAAGACAAAGATTTTCAACAGTGCATTCAAATTGCCGATGAAATGGCTGAACTGCTGATCAAAGAACGTGCTTAATTCGCAGCGATCTGTAGTAATCCGCATGGTGAATAAATCCTGTTCCCCCGATAGTGCCCCGGGCCCACCATACATAAGCTACTGACGCACGGCGTCATCCAGTTCTTTACGGAGCTGGTGAGGCTGTGGGGACGATGCCAGGCGACCCGATGTTACGGGAAAAAAGACCAGACCAAGGTAGCCATCGATGGTCAGCAGATCGCCGTTGTTGATAATATCAGCGGCGTCCGCAATACCGGAAACACAGGGGATGCCATACTCGCGGGCAATGATGGCACCATGTATCAGCATACCGCCGCGGCGTTCGACGATGCCGGCGGCGAGGGGAACGATAAAGGTCATCACCGGATCAATGGCATCGCAGACGAGAATTTCGCCGCGCTTGAAGTCGGCCAGATCCTCTTCAGAGCGGATCACCCTGGCAACAGCCGTCGCCAGTCCGGCGCTGGCTGGCTGCCCCTGTAACTGTCGGGCATAAACAGCACGATCTCCTGCTTTTGTGCCACCAGGCGGCGGGCTGAGCAAACCGCTCTTCCCATCAGTCGGTGCTTCCAGCAGGCGGGCAAGCTGCGGTTTACTTCCCGCCCGGCAACGGCGACGCACTTCCATTTCCCCGCGTTTTACTTCCCGATGCAGTTGTGCCAGGCTGATATTGTCATCATCCCGCAAGCGGTAGCTGGCCCGGCCGATGGCAAGAATTTCCTCAGCCTGGGGCCATTCTGTCGCGGTAAAATGGTTGCGGTAAACGCTCTCCACATCGTCACGGGGCAATGCAGCCTGTGGTTGATGCTGATCAGTTAATTGTAACAGCAGGCGGCCCAGCTGATCAGGCAACAGCCCGAGTTCAGCAGCCAGCGCATCAATCTCAGCCATGATTACACTGTCAGCATTGCCATCCCAACGACAGGCCAAATCCGCCATTCTGCGATTGCGCACCAACGCCCGCAACTCGCCACCCCGCAGTAATTCAAGGAATTCAAAGGGATCCTGAGGTTGGAGGACATCATTATAGAACTCTCCGAAAAGACGAATTCCGTGGGCCATGGGGATACAGTCACGACGATAGGTCTCTTCCCAATAGTCCAGCTGCTGCAAACGCTGCCTGAATTCCTCCTCCAGCAGATCGTCGGTCAAATTCCTCAGATCAACCTGGGCCAATTGGGCCGCAACCTCTTCCATCCCCGGCATGATGACGGTTTCGATCCGTTGTTGCAGTTGCTTGAGGTTGGTGAGGCTGCGGTGCAGGTTGAAATACCACAAGCGCTCATCCTCCGCCGGAACGGTAGTAACAGGTCGCGCCTGTAACAGCACCAGCTGACCGTCACGCCAGGTCCATTCACAATCCTGCGGGGTGGAAAAGACCTGCTCTAAGGCCATGACCTGTCGAGCAACAACCTTCAAATCCGAATTGTTCAGCACCGGTCCCTGTTCTGTCTGGGTGAGTGGAACCAGCTTCACCCGCCCATCCTGCGGTGTCAACTTGTGGCTGCTGTGCGCGGCACGATAGCTGTCAATCCGCAAGCTGCACCGATCGATATGCCAGTTGTCCGGCTCGACGCTGCCGTCAACCAATCCCTGATTGAGGCCCCAGACTGCTTCGATCATCAACTGCCGGCGGTTGTCGGGGGCGACACTGAAAGCAACGCCCGATTTTTCTCCCACTACCAGCTCCTGTACCAGTACCGCCATCCGGCTGTCGGTCACCCTCAGCCCCAGCTCCTGGCGGTAGAGCAGGGCTCGATCAGACCATAGGGAGGCCCAGACCTTGCGAATCGCCAGGAGCTGCTCCCCCCTGCCATGAACATTGACAAAGGAGTCGTGCAGTCCGGCAAAAGAACGGGTCACTGAATCCTCGCCGGGAGCCGAGGAGCGGATGACTAGAGGTTGTTTCGGGAAGTGTCTGTCGAGAGCGGTGAAAATTTCCCTTTCCAAAGCCGGCGGCAGCGGGGTCGTCAGGAACAGGTTACGAATCCGCAGCGCGGCATCCCATAGCTCCTCCCAACGCATCTGGGAAAAATCCTTGCGGCCGAGTTCCATGGTCAGCCGCCCCCCCAGCCCGGTCGCCTGCAGGTAATCGCGGTAGCAGTCGCAAGGAATGGCGAGGGAAAGGGGCACGCTGTAGCCGCGGCGGATCAGTTCGGCCAGAGCCACCGATTTACCCCCGAACTGCGATAAATCATCGGCACTCAGCCGATCAAGGGGTTGGATGCGGCACATCGAAATTAAGCTCCAGCACATCCTGAAAGCGCTGCACCAGGCTGTAGCGTTGGACCTTGATCAAACACAGGGCGCAACCGGGCGAACGCACAAATTCAGCGAGGCAGGGGTGGCGGGCTAGAAACAGCTGCTGCAACCGGTCCCGCTGCTCCGGCGGCACTTCACGAGCCGTGCCGATGGCGGACAAGGCGACGGCCTCACGAAAGTCGTCGACCTGGTTGCTGCGGCTATCGATCAGCAGCGAGACCCGAGCATCTTCCTGCAGATAGCCAAACTTGCGCGTCGCGCGATGGGTAGCGAACAACAATTCATCCAACTGGTCTGTCACGACAAAACCCACCAGACTGGTATAAGGATGACCCTTGGCGCTGGTCGCCAGCACGCCCAGATTCTGGGTACTGAGCAGGGCATAAATCTGTTGTCTGAGGGTATCCAAGCGATTCTCCTCTGCAAAATGAGTTTAACCAGTTACAGCCCCTTGTCGTAACCGGTGAGTTCCACATAACCATACCCTTGAAGCGGTTGTTGCCCGCGCGACCCCTGCACAAAGACAGCACCTTCCCAATAACGAACCGAGGTTTGCAATTCCTGATCAGCCATCAGTGGAATAATCTCGAGGTTAAGCTGGGCGGCCGGAATCTGTAATCGCCAGCGGGCCGGATAGCGCCCGCCACTGTGGGGGCTGATCCAATCCTCAAGCACGTCGATCCGCACCCCGGCGGTGCTTAAAGCTGTAGTGTCACCGTTCTCGGCCACCAGCACCCCGCTGCTTAATGGGTCGGGTTGCCCTGTCTTGAGGCGCAGTTGATAATACATCAACTCGGTGTTATCGTCGAACTGCAAACTGAACCAGTCCCAGCCGACCTGGTCCGGACCCAACGCACTGGTGCTCCATTCCCGATCCAGCCAACTGCTGCCGCTTACCTGATAACTGTTGCCGGCAATACGGATTTCACCGCTGGTCGGCATGCGCGTCAGGGAATAATAGTAAGAAGCATTGCCCGGTTCCTGGCTTTTCTGGCTGAGGCCTTGCTGGCCCTGCAGGACAAAGGGCTTACTGCTGTCAAGTTGTAGTGCAATCGCAACCTCTCCACTGTCGGCCCGAAGTCCCATCGGAAAACTGGCATCTCCTGTCCCCCGCGCTGACCAATCTTCCAGCCAGACGTGGAACGGCTCTGCCGTTGCGCCGGCCAAACCCAGCCCATCCCGGCTGAAGCGTTCACTATAGTAGAAGTTATCATTCTGCGGATCGCTCAGGGCGAAGTGGGCCAGGTAGATCTGGTTACCGGCCCAGGCGGACTGGCGCGACAGGGGTTCCGGTTGCAGGGCATTGCGGAAGAACGTCAGTTGATAGCCGAAACGGCGACCGGCGCTGTTATGCAGATTGCCGGTATAGTACCACCATTCGGTCTTGAAGGCGGGATGGGGGCCATGATCCCGGGGAAACTCAAAGCTGCGCGGCCGGGTTGCCCGGGCAAAGCCATCATTGTCTTCGCTGCCCAGGATCTCTGTCACACTTAAACCCGGTGAAGTCCTCCCGGAGGACGAACCACCGTCCTGGCAGGCCGCCAGCACTGTCAACGACAGACAGAGAACAACGATCATCACATTATTTATACGCATAGGTTATTCATCCCGCAAAGCTTGTGCCGGCTGTGTCTGTGCCATTCTCCAGGCCGGGTAAAGCCCGGCAAGGATAGCAGCGATCAGGGCCAGCACCACCGCCTGAAGCAGGATCGCAGGATCGACCTGGATGCCCATGCTCCAGCCAAAGGAGCGGCGGTTGATCACCAGGATCAGGATCAGCGCCTGGGCAATCCCTAAGGGCAGGGCCAGCAATCCGGCCAGCAGACCGATCAGACCGGTTTCTCCAGTAACGAGCACCCAGAGTTGTTGCGGGGTCAGACCACCGGCCCGCAGAACCGCAAGTTCCCGCGATCGTTCAATCTGCATCGCCATCAGAGCATTGAGAATGCCGACAAACGCGACCAGCACCGCCAGTATCCTCAATACCGATGTCACCGCAAACGTCCGGTCAAAGGTTGCCAGTGACGCTTCGCGCAAATCCCGGTTGGAATAGACCATCGCTTGCTGTATGCCGGCGGTCAGGGTACGCAGCTGCCTGACCAGCAGATCAGTATCAGCCGTATCCTTCAGGTATATCCCCAGGGCATCCGTTTGAGGATCGGACCAATATTGCTGGTAAAGACTGCGGGCGATGGTGATCCGTCCCTGGTCGGAACCATAGTCGGTAAAGACCCCGGCAATCCGAAACTGTTCCTGTCCATGTTGCGTGCGCAGGGTCAGTAAGTCTCCACGCTTAAGATCGCGCCGGTATGCAAAAGGTTCTGAAACAATCACCGCCCGGGTATTTTTGAACTCATGATAGATCTGCTGACGATCGCCGTCAGCAAACCAGTAGCCGGCAAAACTGTCTTCAGGAATTTCGGCAACAAACAGCTCGCTGATGCCGTGCGCGTCCTCCAGCCGCAGATGACGGGCACGGGTGATGCTGTTGATACCGTCAACCTGGCCCAGGCGCTCCACCAGTTCAGGTTCAAGGGGCACACGACCGGGACCGAAATCATTGCCCTGGGTAGTAATATAGATATCGGCACTCAGATAACTGTGCAGCCAGTTGTCCACCGTCACCCGGAAGCTGCTGATCATCAGCCCCACTCCGATGGTCGCGGCGACCGCAATCACCAGAGCCGCGGTGGCGACACCGGTGCGACTTAAGCCCGCCACCAGGTTGCGGACCGCCATCTTGCCGAGGATACCGAAGCAGGTTTTAACAGGCGACTGCAGCCCTTTCAATAGCCAGACCGCCAGCCCCGGCGTGATCAAAGCGTAGCCGCTGATCAGCATAAACATACAGATAAAGCCGACGACGATACTGTTACCCGGCAACAACAGTCCGACCAGGCTGAGCACCATCAAGCCACTGCCGACAGCGACAGCCCAGGGCAGCAAACGTCGCCCACGGCTTTCGATGTGCGAGCGCGAGAGGACCGAGCGCGGCGCCGTGCGTCCCGCTTCCAACGCCGGAACCAGAGCGGCCACGAGGGTGGCGCCCAGGCCGAGCAGCAGCCCCTTGGCAAGGGAAAAAGGGGTGAGAGTCAGACTCCGGACATTGAGAACAAAATAGAGATCGTTGATGGTGCGGGTGACCAGAGCGAGCAGGCCATTGGCAAGCAGCACACCAAGGAGTAACCCGAGCAGCGTGCCGGCCGCACCGACCAGCAGCGCTTCCACCAGAACCAGTCGGACGATCTCGCGGCGGGTAACACCAAGGGTGCGCAGCGCCCCCAGCAGTGGTCGGCGCTGAACCACCGAGAAAGTCATGGTGTTGTAAATCAGAAACATGCCGACCACCAGGGCCAGCATACTCAGAGCGGTGAGGTTGAGTTGAAAAGCACGGGTCATCTGCGCCATGCTCTGTTGACGTTGATCGGCGCGGATCACGTCGACCCCGGCCGGCAGATAGCCTTGCAGTTGCTGCAGCGCTCCTTCCTCGGCAGCACCGGTCGGCAGAATCAGGTCAATTCGGGTCAGTCGACCGAATTGTTCCAGCAGCTCCTGAGCCGTAGCGATATCGGTGATGATCAGATTCTGCAGGGCCTGGGAACTGAGCTGGTCCGGGGCCGGCAGCAGGCCAACCAGGGTCACGCTGCGGCCCTTACCGCCAATCTGGAGCCTCAGTTCCATGTCAGGGCGCAGTTCCAGGTCACGGGCGGTAGCGGCACTGAGCAGGATACTGCCCGGTTCGGTCAGCAAGCGACGAAAATCGTTGTCACGTCCGATCCCTGGAGAATACTCGCGAAAAGGGCCTTCAGCAAAAGGATCCAGACCAAGGATGCGCAATATCAACCCCGGTTTGTGGGCAACAGCTGCCAATCCTTCGACAACCGGGGCGCTGGCGAATGGAGTGGGCTCAAGCCGGATCCGGCGGTAGACCTCCTCCGGCACGCCGTTCGGTCCACCAACAACCTGGTGACTGGTGCGTCCGCTGACCGCTTCTGCGGAAAGGCTGAACGCCCTGTTGGCGCTGCTGTTGGCCAGATCGATGGCAACCACCACCCCCACACCGAGGGCGACGCCGATCACGGCAAATAACAGCTGCAGGGGGTGGCGCAATAAATAACGCAGGGCCGCACGCCAGAGGATCATTGCCGGCTCTCCACACCTGCCTCTTCCAGCAATTGCCCATCGCGAATAGACAGGATCCGGTCGGCCAGCCCAGCTACTTCCAGACTATGGGTCACCATCAGCGTGGTCATATTGTATTGTTGAGCCAGCCCAGTGAACAGATTCAATACCTGCTCACCGGTTTCGGCATCAAGGTTCCCGGTCGGCTCATCGGCCAGCAGCAACCGGGGGCGGTGAATCAACGCCCGAGCGACGGCAACGCGCTGCTGCTCCCCGCCGGACAGTCGATCGGGGTAGCTGTTCGCCCGGTCGGCCAGACCGACCTCGTCAAGCAGGGTCTGCGCCTGCTGCCGGGCGACACTGTCCCTGGTGCCGATCAATTCCAGAGGCAGCAACAGGTTTTCCATCACCGTCAGGGTCGGAATCAGGTTGTAAAACTGAAAAATAAAGCCGATGTGCCGGCGGCGGAACAATGTTCGTTGGCGTTCGGATAAGGTCGTGAGCTCCCGTCCACCGATCATGACGGTGCCACCATCGGGCTGATCGATGCCGCTGAGCAGATTCAGCAACGTCGATTTGCCCGAACCGCTGCGGCCCAGCAGAACAACGAACTCACCCGGCGCGATAGCAACATTCAGATTATGAAAGACATGCCTCACCGCCTCCCCTTCACGAAAGCTCTTACTCAAATTGTCAATCCGTACCAGACTATCGCTCATGAGTGACTCGCTGTTATCTAAAGAAAAGGGGGCTATCTATTAAATACGGGGTGTTGACCTTCTTACTTACCCGTCGCCAGTAAAGCGCTAATTTCCCGGCTGATTTCATGGTGCTGGGTGAGCTGGTCAAACCAGCCACTCAGAATCTCGCCATTTATCACACCCAGCAGCACACCGAGGACTATCCCGCGGTGAACATTGTCGCCGCCCAGATTGGTATTCGCCAGCAAAGCCTGCTGGGGGATGTCAGCATATTTGTACGCCAGGTAAAGGACGCTGGGCCAGGAATCCGTGATGTAGCAGGCCGAGGAAAATATCCTGCCAACCACCTGCCGGTCATCCGGAGACTTTTTTGTCATGGCCGTAACATCAATTCCGCAGCTGTTTTTGGCCGCACGGGCAAGGATCTCTGCCACCTCTTGCTGCGAATCGCGAAACAATAAATCATCCAGCAGCTGAATATAATCCGCACAAACCCTGGCCAGCATCTCGTCCGGGTGGGTCAAATAAAGATGCTGGAGACAATGCTCTTTGACCTTGCGAAGGGGCACACCTCGCAGCCGCTCGGAAAATAGAATCGGAGCAATCATTACCAGGCCGCCGATGGAGGGGGTGTCATGAGTCGTTGCCCCACAGCATTCCCTGGGTTTGCCGCTTTCTAGATTAGCGAAGAAACCCCGATGGTAGGATTCAGCATAGGTGTCCGGATGCCGGGGCGGACAGGCGGTCATAAAATCGATATAGTCATCAAGAAAGCGCTGCTTGTCATAGCGACCGGAGTTGGCCGCAAGGGACCGCATCAGTACTCTGGCACAATGGGCATTAAGGGTATTCTCCCCGGCCGTCATCCCGTGGTGGTAATGCTGGTTCGGTTGCCCCCAGAATGAGCGCTTTCCTTTGAGAATAACATCACCGACGATCTCCCGCTTTCGCCCTTTTGTTTCCTGGTCACCGCGACCACCGGCATGGGTTGAATGCAGTGACATAATGGATGAGGGATGTTTAGCTGGTGCCGCTTCAAGACGGGTAATGCCACCAGGAAAGGCTTTTTCAATGTCGGCCGGGTTGTAGAACCAGTGGACCGGCATGGCAAGAGCATCAGCCACAAACATGTTCTTTAGTGCTGCTACGGCTTTTTGGTGCAACAGATTCATCGCGTTAACCTCGTCAGCTCAGGACCAGGCGCCCAATACGTTTAGCCGCTAGGCGACAGACCAGGGCATACGGCAGAGCAACAGCTGGCATCTCGAAAATCAGCTCACAATGATTCTCGTCAATTTTCGTCAGGCGGTGGCCGGTCGCTGCCATGCCGGCAACCTTCCAGCTCCAGAAATGCAAGGGCTCAAAGTCAGTGATCTCGAAGGGAACCCAGAATCCGAGGACCGTCTGGATATGTCCCTTTAATCCGGCCTCAATAGATTGCCGGGGGCTCTTAACCGCCCGTACTGAAGGGCCCCAGACCGGCCATTGGTGGGTATCGATCAGAATGTTCCAGACCTGCTGAGGAGATGCACTGATGACATGCCTGACTTGCATTAACAAAAACCCCCTGTTTCAACTCGATGGATCGTCAATCAATAGCCACCTTATATATTATTATTCAGTTATCTTTATATTTGTCTATGACAAATATACATCTTGTTCTAATTTCTGGCAACTCAAGCTCTGAACCCTTTAAATTGGTGACAGTTATAATTAAACCGTTTTATAAGTTAATATGATGTCCCCATCACACAAAAAAGCCCCCGGAATATTTGCATCCGGGGGCTTTTTTGTGTGATGGGCTAATTGCGAGTTAAAGTCCTTTTAAACTGCCGTCTTTATCCTCGTCAGCAGGTGTCCCATATTGTTTTTTTTGGTTTCCATATATTTCACATTGTTCAACTTCACCGGCATCTCGATAGGTAAGCGCTCAACGATCTCAATACCATACCCCGACAGACCGGATATCTTCAGAGGATTGTTGGTCAGCAGACGGATCTTGTTCAGTCCCAGACTCCTGAGGATTTGAGCTCCGATTCCGTAATCGCGCTGATCTGCCCTGAAGCCGAGCATTTCATTGGCTTGAACAGTGTCACAACCCTGATCCTGGAGATTATAGGCCTTGATTTTGTTGATCAGACCGATGCCACGACCTTCTTGGCGCAGGTAGAGGATGACACCGGAACCTTCACGGGCAATCCGGGACATGGCAGCCTTGAGCTGATCACCACAATCGCAACGTTCGGAACCGAACAGATCTCCGGTGATACATTCTGAATGAACCCGGACAATGGCGGATGGGTCTTCTTCAGGTGTGCCCATGACCAGGGCAATATGTTCCAGCTGATGAACTTGGTCGGTGAAAACAGTCATGCGAAAGTCACCGTGTGCCGTTGGGATAACCGTTCCCGCTACTGCCGAAACCAGGCTTTCCGTTTGCAGACGGTACCTGATCAGATCCTCAATGGTAACGATCTTCAGGTCATAGGTTTGGGCAAAACGTTCCAACTGTGGCCGGCGCGCCATGGTTCCATCGTCATTCATGATTTCACAGATAACCCCTGCCGGTTTCAACCCGGCCAGTTTCATCAGGTCGACAGATCCCTCGGTCTGACCGGTGCGCACCAGTACGCCACCGTCCTTTGCCCGCAACGGGAAAACATGCCCGGGTCGGGCAAGGTCAGCAGAGCTACTCTCATCGGCAATCGCAACCTGAATGGTACGTGCCCGATCTGCCGCTGAGATTCCCGTTGTCACCCCTTCGCGCGCTTCGATGGAGACAGTAAAAGCCGTTCCGAATGAGGCGGTATTGCTGGCAACCATTGGCGTAAGGCGCAGATGATCGGCGCGCTCTTCCGTTAAGGACAGACAAATCAGCCCCCGTCCCTCACGGGCCATAAAATTGACAGCTTCGGCCGTAACGAACTCCGCAGCGATAACCAGATCGCCTTCATTTTCCCGATCTTCATCATCGACCAGAATAATCATCCTGCCCTGACGAAGTTCCTTCAGCGCTGTTTCAATGTCACAAGTGGACATGTGTCACTCCTTCAACATTCAGTCTACCCTTGAGGATCATCACATTTATGGGTATCTGCATCGATATCATTGACACCCTGCTTGAAATTACGAATACCCTTGCCAAGAGAAGAACCGATCTGGGGTAACTTTCCAGCGCCAAAAATGATCATAACCAGCACCGCGACAATCAGCAGTTCCTGTGTTCCGAGACCAAACATAGTCCTATTCCTTTCGTTGGTGTTCCAAAGGCCAACAGCCCGGTGTTAAACCGGGCTGTTGGTAATTTCTCATTCTTTGAAGTTCGGATAATCGAAACTGTGGCAGCCGGCGCACATCGGTTTTTTCTGTTGATGCTCACCGTGACATTCCATACAGGGAACGTCCTTCCCCCAATGGAGGTTGTCATGCGGATTCTGGACCTCTTCCCCAGCCGGACGCTTGGTCGCTTCGATCAAATCATCGAGCCCATGACAGTTGAGGCAAGCATCATTGGGCGGCAGGTTCCGGGGGGTGTTACTTTCGTGGCAGACAGTGCAGCTTTTGCCGCCATAAAAGCTGCCATGAAAACTGCGACCTTTAATCCCGTCAAACTGCTCCAGGGTCGATTCGGCAACGGCGATACCGGCAACCATCATGATCAACATCGCCAACAGAAAACTTTTACAATAAAATTTCATATCGAATACCTCTCTTAGCTCAAGATTTCATCATGGTTTCGGCTGCAGTCATCCCCATGACCATGCAGTCGGGAATCGAACAGCTGCCCAGGCGACTCACACCGTGCATACCGCCGGTCACCTCACCGGCAGCGTACATTCCGGGAATCGGTTTCCAGGTTTGTGAATCAATAACACGGGCATTGACATCGATCTGCGCACCACCTTGACAGTAATGAACCTTGGGCCAGTTACGCACGGTAACAAATGGAGCCTTGATGTACTTTCCTTTGGCTTTACCCATCGGTTTTCCAAACTGTTCATCAACCCCTGATTTCACGTAGCCGTTGTACTCTTCAATCTGCTTCTTGAGCGGTTCAAGCGGGATATTGAAGTGTTTGGCCAGTGCTTCCAGGGTATCGAACCTCCAGCCCACTCCATACTTAAGGACCTTCTCAAACGAGGGGTGTTCCTGAGCATGTTCCAGACTGGTGATCAGAATCGGCGCCAAGGGTTTACCGCTGTCATCGCGCAGCTTCAGCATGGCATCGGAGCGGGTTTTACGATCGGCAATTTCATTGATATAACGACGGCCGGTTTTTGCGTAAACTGACATTGAGTGGGCAAAGTTATAGATCGAATAGTTGGACACATAGCCGAAACCTTCCTCATCAGGGGAGGCCCAGGGACCGGTCTGAATGTAGCTCATATGGACCGGGATAGCACCGACCCGGAACATCTCCAGCAGCGCCTCACCGGTCGACACCGGCAGGTTCGTAGAGGGCACTTCAGCCGTCAGGGTCGGATCCTGGGCTGAGCGCAGAGCGATATGCTGGGCAAAGCCGCCGGTCGCGACGATGACACCACGCTGGGCACGAACGTTGACCGGAGTCCCCTCCTTGCCATAGTCCCGATGATATCCCTCCTTGATCACAACACCGATCACTTTTCTCTTATCGTCAAAGATAAAACCATCGAACTTGGATCTGGTTTCCAGACGAACGCCTAAACTGCGACATTTCTTGATTAACGGCTGGGTAATGCCGCCGCCATTGGTTACGGTCGTCTGATAGGTTCTGGGAACGGAGTGACCACCCAGTTGCTGCAGATAAGGGAAATAAACCGATCCGGCATCCAGGGTCATCTGCAAGGCTTCCTTTGCGCGTTTTGCCACATGCAAAAGCAGCTCTTCATAAGCGACGCCACCACCAGCCTTGATCTGGTCAGCGGCCATTCTTTCCGGAGAATCCTCAACCCCTTCTTTTTGTTGCAGAGAGGTTCCCGGTGCAGCAAAAAGCCCTCCGTTGATAGATGAGTTACCACCCAGATACGGCATCTGCTCATAGATAACGACATCTTTTGCACCCAACTGCTTAGCTTTGATCGCGGCCGCCAGACCGGCAAAACCGGAACCGATGATGACCACTTCGTTTTCCTTTTGCCACGAAACCTTTGTTGATTTCATCGAAGCAGCCATGGCCGGGCCGGCAAGCACCGCGGTGGCACCCGCTACGCCCATCCCGACCAGAAACTTGCGCCGATCATTCTGTTCCTGACTTTTCTGCATACCTTACCTCCTGGGTTAAATGTGCCCGCGCCGGGCTGTTAAAGATACCGGCATTCACGCTGCAGGTATTTTCTGTGGATATGCTCTAAGGGCGGTAACACAGTAGGCCTGGAAGAAAAAAATCTGTAGGGTAGGTATCGGGGTCTTTTCGGGTATATTGATCTACCCGATATAAAAAACCAGAAGTTATCGGGGTTCGTAAGGTGGGTTGACTGAGCCTGTTATCCGAACACAGGTGGTTGATTACCTGGCTGCGTAACCAGCATCCGGCGATCAGGCAGAGGGAGAATCAACAACTTTTAGCCTGGCGGCGTTACGACCGGCAATCCGGCCAAAAGCAATGCACTCAACAATGGCATTGCTACCCAACCGACTGGCACCGTGGACACCGCCGGTAATTTCTCCGGCGGCAAATAATCCGGGAATGGGCTGACGAGTTTCCAGGGAGATTACTTCAGCGTCGGCGTTGATCTGGATACCTCCCATGCAGTGGTGAACCTTGGGACTTAAACGGATAGAGAAAAAGGGCGGATTCTCAATCGGCTGCAGGTCAGCAGACAGGGGTCTGTCAAACTCAATATCGTGGCCATGGGCTAAAGAAAGTCGATATTTATCCAGCGTCTCCTGCAACTCAAACAATGGAATCGTATTGGCCTGGGCCAACGCTTCAATAGAATCAAAGCGTTTCACAACACCACGCTTCAAACAGGCATCCAGTGTCGTCGCGTATTTAACGCCGACACTGTCAACAATAGCCACCGGCACCCGGTTGCTGAAGAGCATGGCGTCCGTACGTAAACGCCGGTCAGACATTTCATTAACAAAGCGCCTGCCGGTTTTCGCATCCACCATAATGCCGAAGGGAAATCCTGCCAGCATGGTAAACATTGAACCCACCCCCCAGCCTTTTTCATCAAATGAGGCCCAGGGCCCCAGCTGGATCCAGGACAAATGAATAGGCGTTGCGCCGTAGCTCAAGGCAGCCACCAGGCTTTCGGCCGTGGCACCCTGATGATTCGTCGTATCCACCATGTCATTCAGACGAGGATCCTGGAGTTGACGGAAAGGAATATCGCTACTGAAACCACCGCAGGCGAGGATCACCGCACGACGGGCACGAATTCGGATCGGCGTTCCTGAATCTTCACGGTTGATCAGATAATCACTCAAAGCCAGAATCCCGCCTGTCGTCCCATCGACCTGCAGCAATTGACTGAACCGGGTTTTCATCCGAATCGGGATGTCCATCTGACGACACCGAACCAGCATTGGCTGCAGGAGGCCAAAGCCTGTGCCGCAAGCAGTATTATAAGTACGCGGCACCGAATGACCGCCGAGATGATTCAGATAGTCTTTGTACTTCACCCCCAGGGACTCAGTCCACCGCAGGGCCTCAAGAGATTTTTCCGCCACCGCCTGTGCAAGCTCAGGATGATTAATACCCATCCCTGCGGCCAGCATATCCCGATACATCAATTCCGGCGAGTCAACAATTCCCCCACGCTTCTGTAACGGTGAACCGGCAACCGCCAGCAATCCACCAGAAATGGCAGAGTTGCCTCCAGGAATCGACATTTTTTCCAGCACCAGCACACTGCTACCCGCCTGTTTGGCTTCGATGGCAGCCGCCAGGCCGGCAAAACCAGAGCCAATCACGACAACATCGTACTCTTGATCCCAGTGACCCGGTTTCTTCTTTTTGTTTTTAGAGTCCATAAGCTTCTGACCTGGCCTGATGGCGGCTAAAAATTTAAATCGCAGTTACGGGCAGCAAGATACAGGTGTAGACTGTTATTCTTGCCCTTTAGCCCAAGTTTCCGGCGGATATTTTTGCGATGAGTCTGAATTGTTTCGAAAGACAAGTTCAAAGTGTCGCAGATTTCCTTGCCGGACAGTCCCGCTTTAATAAACTGACATATCTTTAATTCGGTTTTACTCAATTTGAGCAAATCACCATCGAGTTCAACAGAGCAACCGGCAGACAAAGAAACAAGCTGCTCTCTTAACAACGACAGGTAGCCCTCGCGAGCGCTGGGATTCTCCTCGTTACGGACTTTTTCAAGTCCCGGCAGCAGGGAATTAAGAATACGTTCTTTGAGCTTGGCTTCCGTCTGGTTTCGATCATCCTCAATCGATTTAAGCACATTTCGCAGGGTAACATTCATTTCCTCTACCTGCTCTTTTTCTGCGATGATCTTGTTTTGCATGCTTTTCAACTCAGTGATATCCCGCAGAATGATCGGCCACAACGGAGCTCCATCCAGATCCATACGGGTCATGGTAGCCTGACAGGGGAACTGTGTTCCATCGGCATACATACTGATAATTTCAACGTTAAAACGCTGCCCTTCAAACAACTTTTGCCTGGCGCTACGCAAGGTTGTTGCCCCTTCTGTATCAGTCAGGACTTCGAACTTACTACCGACCAGCACCTCTAATGGGATACCATACATCTCGCTGGCCTGCTGATTAGCTTTGACCACCTCTCCATCCGCATCTAACAGGATAATCCCTTTACCGACAGCGTGAAAGAGGGCGCCCAGCAACTTTTCTGACTTTGACAGGGCCATGGTTCTTTCCCTGATCCGCTGTTCCAGCATCTGGCGATGGTCAACCAGGCAGGTCACATCGCTGAGGATCAGAATGATTCCAGATGTTTCCGGTAAAGAATCGCTGATCGGTTTAATATTCAGATTGAAATGATAAAGAGATCCGCCAATCTGAAGAGGAAGCTCATGGGTCTGGTGAGGAGGGAATAGGCTCAGAAACCTTGCTAATTCTTTCTCAGGCCGATCAAGTGGGGCTGCGCAGAATTGGCCAACAAGGTCTTTATTGGAAAAAAGTGTTACCGCTTTGGGGTTGGCCTCAACAATGATCCCTTGAGTGTCTGTAATGATGACAAGGTTAGAGGTGTTGGTATAAATATTTTTATAAGTCGTCCGCTCCCGACCTAACTGCAAATTTGATTTTTCTAGATCTCGAAATTCTTGATCAAGATTGGTTTTTTCCCAATCCACAACAATTTCTGTCTGAATAACCTCTGCCTGGGTAGTCAGCACATCCCAAAAATGAGCCCTGTCTGCTTCATCGATTACCAGACGCTTGGAAAGCTGATGTAATGAGCGCTTAAGCGCCTGGAGGTATTTAATGAAGCCGCTCAAGGGAATACCCCGGAGCTGATAAAAGTGCCGCAACTCGTTGATGGTCCTGAACTCCGATTGAAATTTCATACGGAAACCAGGACTCGTGGGGCAACCACCCGTGGATAAGCTATCAGCAATCATTAATAGATGAATATTAAACAGAGCAACCGCGTCTTGCTTTTTAAACATTTCGATTTCGAATGTATTCGACCGCAAAAGCTCTTGATGTAGCAATATCAGAAAGTCACCAAGAGCATCTTTGAGATAGGTGCAAAGTTTTGTGTTCAATATCTTCCTGCTGGAAAAAGGGGGGGAGAAACCATCAAAAGAATCATTGTCGGCTGGCTTCAAGCTGACAGCTGTCATTACTCAACGTTCCACATTGAATGATGCTCATATCTTTACACGAAAGAATGTTGTTGTAAACTTCATCTCATCAAACGACGCTTATCTGACTAGTTCCAGCAAAATAACACTGGGAGCAACGATCACATCAGCCAATCTAAGTACCTTGCCGCGGTTGCTGAGCACCAAGGGTTTCCCTCCGTTCCAGGTTCATGCCCTTTAGGACTGGAGGAGTTTTATCCTTTGAAACACTCTGCTATCCCCTCCGCATAGGAGACTGGTTGAATCGAAAAAGTCTCTGACCAGTTTTGAATATCACCTTCATTACCTTCAAGCAGCATGGTCAACTGATTCTGCGTCAAAGGAAATTTCTCAAAACCTTCCAATAACTTGACGAAGGGTTTGACCATGGATACCGGTTGATGAATTTTGTGGACCTTGTTTTTACCAAGAGCCTTGCCCGTCAGGTCAAGAATTTCGTCATAGGTATAGCTTTTGGATCCCCCCAAATAATAAATCTGCCCGGTGGCCTCCGGTAGCGTGAGAGCCTTGACATAGGTTTCGGCAACCTGATGGACACTCACCGGCTGAATACGATATTGACCATCCCCGACAACCGGAACGACCGGGAGTTTACGAATCAATCCCGCCAGCATTTCTACAAATTCACCCCCGCGACCAAAAATCAAGGATGGACGAAAAATGGTCCAGTCAAGCGCTGTATCGCGCAAAAACTGTTCTGCCTGCCATTTGCTCTGATGGTAATCGCTGGAGGCTTCCAGGCGGACGCCGTTTGCGCTCATGTGCAGAAAACGCTTGATTCCCAGAGCAACAGCGGCATCAATAACATGCCGTGAGCCGTCAACATGCAGGCGCTTGAAGGTTACCCCTTTATCAGGAAATTCCCTGATGATTCCCACCAGATGGATAACAGCATCACAGCCCTGCATGGCTCGCGGCAAACTATCGGGATCGGTTACATCTCCTGAATGAATTTCTACCAGGCTTGAATTGCCACTGTCCAGTTTACTCTCTGAACCGGAACGCACCAAGGCAGCGACCTCATACCCCTGCGCTACCAGTTGGCGCATGACCTCATTGCCGACAAACCCTGTTCCGCCAGTAACAAAGATCCTCATCATGCCATCCTTTCTCCAGGGTGTTTCCCCTGAGCCCTTGCAAGCACAGTGACATTCTGCACTTTATTTGCAACCGCTACCCTCAACAACGCTAACAGGAAAACAGCTTCTCTCAAGTCACCAGGCAAATTGCGCTCCGGCCTGAGCACTACAAAGAAAGTGAATTTGGCATTACATGTCTGAAGGTGACCAGGTGGATGATGCCTACTGAAAATCCCTGGAAGGGGTGATAAAACGCTGAGGCTGATTATTGTCCGACTATGCCGTACATATAATGCATGAGCGTTTTAATGATGAATTTTTCTTTGCCTGCCATGGCAAGGAATTAAATGCCCTTACCTTGACAGGCAAAGAAAGTAGCAGTCCTATCTGATTTGCTCTGCCAGATAAAGTTGAATCCCCATCTGTTCGATTTGATCCTGCTGGGTTTCCAACCAGTCAAGATGATCTTCCTCATCCTTGAGAATTTCTTCGAGGATGGTCTTGGTTCCATTGTCCCCCACTTCGGCAGCAAGACGAATACTCTCGTTATAACCCTTAATTGCAGTGTCTTCGGCAGACAAATCGAACTGATGCATCTGATCCACAGATTTACCGATGGAAATCTTGTCAAGCTTGGACACGATCGGCTGCCCTTCAAGGAAAAGAATCCGTTCGATCAGTTTCTCAGCATGCTTCATTTCGGAAATAGAGCGTTGCTTGATCGTCGCCTGCAAGGTTTCGTAACCCCAATCCTCGCACAGCTCTGCGTGAACAAAGTACTGATTAATCGCTGTCAGTTCTTCAACCAGGCGAGCATTCAGTGATTTGATCAGCTTTTCGTTTCCTTTCATTTGAAAATCCTCCTTAACTGATAGAAAGTGATAGACCGTTAAATTGTAACAGCAGCGCCGGCCTTGGCAAGTCACCAGGAGAAATTATTGGAATCGAACCAACTCCTAAAAGCCATATCGACTCTGACCAAGTACGTGCCAATCACGACAGATATGATAGAATGGAAAGGCAATGATCGATTGAGAGGAAATCCATGCGCGATCTGCTAAGCCCCGTGTCAAGGCGGTAAAGCGTCCGCAACCTATCAGAAAGGAGTTGCATCATGACCGATCAATTGGACAAGGCTATCAAGGAATCCGGTGAAAAATCAGCGTTTATCTGCATCAATTGTGGCCACCACAATATTCCTGAAGGTGACAAGAAAGCCGGCAAACAGATGAGTCCGGTCAAAGACCAGTTCTCGGAAGCCGTCAAGGAATCCGGTGAAAAGTCCGCATTTGTCTGTGGAAGCTGCGGCCACGTTCATTAAGGCGTTGCCGGCTGATTCAACAAAGACAAAATCGGCGTTGTGCGCAGGGCCTTAGAGATAAGGAAGGTGTGATAATTATTCGAAGATGAAGGTGTTGAGCATATAGTTCAAATCCGGGCTATGCTCTTTTCCAGGCCCGGTGCAGCCTTCATCTTCTTTTTCTTAAGCGCCAGGTAATTCCCTCCCAGAATCAGTCCGATACCGGCAAGCGCCTCGGCCGACCAGTGATAATCCTCCCAGAAGGTTGAAAGCACAAGAGCAACCAGCGGGAACAGCAGGGTGGCATAGGCGGCCCGTCCGGGGCCAATCCGGCCGACCAGGCTTAAGTAACAGCCGAAAGCAATCACCGACCCGAACAATGCCAGGTACCCAAGCGACAGCAGATAGGAGTAGGTCAACTCAATACGAAAGGGCGTCCCACTGACCAGCGCCACAATCAGCATACACAAACCTCCATAAGCCATACCGATGGTGTTGGTCTGCACCACCGGCAAACCATGCTGTTGATTGCGCGCCGAAATGATATTACCAAGGGAAGCCAGATAGGTGGCGGCAACACTGAGCAACAGACCCTGCAGCACTGGCCCGGAAAAATCCACTGCTACCATCTCCGGCCAGAACATCAGAACCAGTCCCAGCAATCCGAGACCGCCACCGAGCAGAACCTTCCATTCGACGGGAGTACCGAGAAACAGGCGCCCATTGAGCAGATTCATAATCACGATGGTGGAAAACACCACCGCTGCCAGGCCGCTGGTGATCTGTAATTCGGCCAGATAGAACAGCAGGTAATTAAGCGCAAACAGGCAGAACCCCTGCAGAGCAATCATGCCGTGAGCACGGCGGCCGAAACGCAATGACAGGCGGCGAAACACACACCAGGCAAACAACATCAGTGCGGCCAGAAGAAAGCGGTAGGCCACCGACTGGGACGGATCAACCACGCCCAGTTGAAACTTGATCGCCAGCCAGGTCGAACCCCAGATCAGCACCGTCATCATATAAAAAAGCAGATTCACCTGGATAACCCTTCCTCAAGCAGTTGTTCTGCCAGACGGTAACCATCAAAATCATTGCGGGATCAACACCTTCTGACGACGATTTCCTTATTAGGTGATGTGGTGGGGAAATCCAGGAACAATAACGCGTGCGATTCTGACCATGGAGTGACTTTAGCAAAGAGGGGATTTGTGTCAAAGATAAATATCCTGTCCCCCGCAACTCCCAAGAACTTCATTGCCCTTTGGTAAAGATAAGTACTGCCATCGATCCAAAAATCCTGTATGATTATTTTTTAATAACTTATCGCCAACACTCCAGGAGCGTTGATGCGTCACGTTAAAGCCCTTCTTACCTCCAGCTGGTTACTCTGTTCGGCACTGGCATTATTGCTGCTGCTCGCTTCGCTCACTGACGACCCGCGACTGCGCCGCCTCGACCTGCCACTCTATGACCAGCTGCTAACCGTGCGCCAGACCAGCGTCAACCCGCAGGTCGTTCTGCTGACCCTCGACCAGCAAAGCCGTCAACAATTGGGTGAAGCTGTTGCTTCACGGACAAAACAGGTACAGATACTCCGGAAACTGCAGCAACTTGGGGTCCAACGGTTGGCCCTGCTCAAGCCTTTGAGCTTTCAAGAACAACAGACTGACGACCCCCTCGCCAGTCAGCTCGCAACACTGCGACCAGTGTTAACCGTAGAGCCCTTATATTCTACTGAACTGAAAAGCAAACTGCCGGACCAGCAGTTACTCCAGCAACCAGATCCTGTGACAGATCCGAAACAACTATTACTGAAACGGCAAAATCCGCTGGCCGGTTTTCAAATCAAACGGCAACAGGAGTATAACTTCCTGCCACCGGCGCAAATCTTTTTCGAGGCAACCCCGAACTTCGGTCACCTACAGTTCACAGTGGACGCCGACGGACAAATTCGCCGCCACCCGCTGCTGCTGCCGGTCAACGACAAACTGCTCCCCTCGCTGCCTCTGCAGCTGGTGCTGCAGAACCAGGTATCCCAATTGACAGTGCCGGCGCCCGAACAACCAGGACAGCTGACTTACAGAACCTGGCAAACCAGTATCGACCGTGACTACCAGCTGCTGCTTGACCTCTCCGGTCGTGGCCGCTCCTATCTGCAGTACAATGTCAAACAGCTGCTCAGCGGCGAGCTGGACGATCGCAAGCTGGATGAAAAACTGGTCCTGCTCGGCAGCAGTGAAGATTTCACCGACCGGCAGCCTCTGGCAACCCGCGGCATGGTCAGCAGCAGCGAACTCGCCGCTTTAGCTACCGCCAGCCTCCTCTCACAGAACCCGCCCCACCGCCCAAGCTGGGGTTGGCAGCTGGAAACCCTGGTACTGGTCTACTTCCTGATTCTACTGTTGCTGTTGGTTCCCCGTTTAAGCGCACGGGCCGGGCTAATCAGCCTCGGCCTGTTCGCCGCAACCTGGCTGTTGACGGTAGCTGTCTGCCTGGTCCACTACGGTTACCGGCTACAGGTCGCTCCCGCCCTGCTGCTTTGCTCCGGTGGCTTTTTTATCGTCCGCTGGAAGGTTGGCCGCCGCACTGTCCGCCACAACATGTTCGACAACCACCGACAGCTGGCAGTCACCCTGCAGGAACAGGGCCGGCTTGACCAGGCCCTGGAGCAGTTTCTCCAGTTTCAGCCGAAAGATGATTCCTGCAAAGAGATGCTTTATAACCTCGGGATCGATTTCGAACGCAAACGGATGCCGCACAAGGCACTGACAGCATACCGGCACCTGCTTGCCAGCGGTCGCTTCCGTGACACCAGGGCGCGCATCAAACAGTTGCACGTAGGTGAAAAGAGCCCGCCGCCGGCGATCAACCCGAACGCCACCCTGATCCTCGACCGCCCGGGAGAAAAACCGACCCTCGGCCGCTACCGGATCGAAAAAGTACTCGGTCAGGGGGCGATGGGAACTGTCTACCTTGGTGTCGACCCGAAGATCAACCGCCAGGTAGCGATCAAGACCCTGACCTACCCACAGGTCGAACCGGATCAACTGACCAGTGTCAAAGAACGTTTCTTCCGCGAAGCGGAAGCGGCCGGCCAACTCAGTCACCCGAAGATCGTCACCATCTACGATGTCGGCGAGGAAAATGATCTGGCCTATCTGGCAATGGAGTGGCTCGACGGCAAGGAACTCAGCTACTACTGCCAACCAAAGAAACTGCTCGATCCTGTGCGCGTGGTGAAGATCCTCAAGCAAGTCGCCCAGGCTCTCGACTACGCTCACCAGCAGGGCGTGGTGCATCGCGACATCAAACCGGCCAACATCATCGTCCTCGATGACGCTCAGATCAAGGTCACCGATTTCGGTATCGCCCGGATGCTCAGCAGTTCGCGGACTGAAACCGGGATTATTCTCGGCACCCCCAGCTACATGTCACCGGAACAGGTCGCCGGCAAGAAGGTTGATGGCCGTTCCGATCTGTTCTCCCTCGGCGTGGTGATGTACGAACTGCTCAGCGGTGAAAAACCGTTTCAGGGAGAAAGCATGGCCGCGCTGATGTACAATATTGCCAACAGTAAGTATCGTCCGCTGGAGGAACTGCGGCCGAAGCTGCCCGCAGATTGCCTGGCAATACTAGCTAAGTTGCTGCAGAAGACCCCGTTGCGCCGCTATAAATCGGCCGGCATCGTGGTCATGGAGCTGGAAAAGCTGCAACAGAAAATGGAGAAAGGATGAAACTGACCGCTTGCGGCAGGACCGATGTCGGTCTCTCACGCAGCAATAACCAAGATTCCTTCTTCGCCGACGAGCACCTTGGTCTGTTCGTCGTCGCCGACGGCATGGGTGGCCACAAAGCAGGCGAAATTGCCAGCCACATGGCGATCACCTCGGTAACCCGACAACTGGAACCGCTGCTGCGACAGCAGCCGCAGGTGGAAGTCCTACAGCAGAAACTGGCAGAGGTGGTCGAAGCGGCCCATCGTGAGGTTACCACGGCAGCGGCAGAAAACCCGGCCTGGTCCGGGATGGGTACTACCCTGACCCTGCTACTGCTGTACGCCGGCCAGGCCCTGCTGGCACACGTTGGCGACAGCCGTCTCTACCGCTGGCGCGATCAACAGCTTGAGCTGCTCAGTAAAGATCAGACACTGGTCGCAGAGCAGCTGCGCCAGGGGATCATCAGCGAAACAGAGGCGGGCCACTCCAACCTGCGCGGCCTCCTGTTGCAGGCCGTCGGTGCCAGCGAACAACTTGACGTTTTTCAGCAAGAGCAACAGCTGCAGGAGAATGACAGCTTCCTGCTCTGCAGTGACGGCCTGACCGGGATGCTTTCGGATACCGATATTCACTCAGTTCTAGCGCGTAATCCACAGCCAGAGGCTGTCTGCGACAAATTGATCAAACAGGCCCTGCAGGCAGGCGGCAAAGACAATGTAACCGTTCTCATGGTGACAATGAGGGATAAATGAGAAGTCAAACAAAGGGAGGAAACATGTTAAAGATCGAACTGAAATACGAAAACAAGACCCTGGCCAGTTACGAAATCGAGAGCGAACAGCTCAACATCGGCCGCAACCCGAAAAACGACATCCTGATCGACAATATGGCGGTTTCCAATTTTCACGCCACGGTCAAAAAAGTCATGAACACTTACTTTATCGAAGATTTGAACAGCACCAACGGGACCTTCGTCAATGAGAGGAAGATCGTCAAGTACGAGCTGCTCGATGGTGACGAAATCATCATCGGCAAGCACAGCCTGTTATTCAGTTTTGTCGACAAATCGCGCAACCCGATCAATTTCGATGCGACCATGGTGCTCGACACCAAGAAGCAGAAAGAACTGCTGAAGAAAAATCGCTAGGTTGCCCGGCAGGTACTTAGTAACTTTCACGCAGCCAGTGGAGGGAACCAAAAGCACTACGCCTTTTGCGTCCAGCTGACCGCCTTTGTTATGTCTGCGTCGTAAAAATCTCAAATACTGCCGACGCAGCGCCTTCGAAAAAAGGTGGTGACGAGAGGTTCAGGCCACCACCGCAATTCAGTTTATGCATTTTGTGAAAGGCAGCTGCCATTTCCCGCCCGGCAGACTAAAAGCCTAAAGATATTAGTTTTTCAGGAGGCTTACTTAACAGTTGTCATACATTTTAATAATCTCCCCAGTGCCTTTTCCTTCAATACTCTTCACATAACCATTGATTACTTTATGCATTGGGATTGGGTTGTGTCCTGGAAAATAATCAGCGTATTTTTCAACGGCATCTTCAACAAGCCCAGAAGAAACGGCGTTGATTCTCATGCCGTTGTTTAATTCCAGGGAAGCAGCTTTGACAAAACTGTGGATTCCGCCATTAACCATCGCAGCGCTAGTTGTCAGGGAAACGGGATGATCTCCAAGTATTCCGGTGGTAAGCGTAAATGACCCACCAGATTTCAGATATTTCTGGCCGATTCTGACGAGGTTTACTTGGCCCATTAGTTTGCTTTTGATGCCTATGTAAAAATCATCTTCGGTCATTGATTCAAGAGCAGACCATTTTGCTTCTCCTGCAATACAAACGATTGCATCAATATTTTCAATTGATTCATACATTGAATGTATAGAATCGGCGGCGGCAATATCCACGATAAAATCACCCGCTTTTCTTCCCGCGATGATTACTTCGTGTTTTTTTGATAAATGGGCATTCACTTTTTTGCCAATGGTGCCTTCACCGCCAATTAATACGATTTTCATATGTGACTCCGTATTGCTTATATAAATATTACCGCCCTACGCCTAAGTTGACAGGGCGCGGGCCCGCGGCAGTCGGAAGTGCGAAGTGTAGGCCCGTGCTCCGCTTGAACGCATGGCTAGGTCTCTGCAGCCTGAAGTGAAACCTTTTTACTACCGCTGGCTACCCACTGAACCCCAAACTCCCTGAACCCAAATTTATCATGGAACAGCCGCGAAGGTTCGTTTGGCGGAGAAATATTGTACTCACAGGTGATTAGCGGGATACCATGGGTTCTGGCGAAATTGAACAGGTCGTCGTAGAGCAATGAGCCAACACGAAGGCCACGCGACTGCGACGAGACAACAATTCTGTCGATGTAGAGGAATTGACTGAACTTGAGAGAAAACCACTCAAAGTTGTCGTTCTCGTATGGCGCGTCGTTTCGCATTGCCAAAAGAAAAGCAACAACATGCCCGTCTACACAGCCAACCCTGTGATACCTAGCAATCTGATGAAGGTCGTTTAGGCGAGCGACGTCCATCTGGCTCGTATGCTGCACCTCAGCGAGGTTGAGTGCGCAGATGGTGTCAAAGTCGCCTGATACCGCGTCCCGAATTTCGACAGACTGCATGAAGAGACCTAACGTATGCATTAGCCGGCACGCGTTAGCGCGTCCGAGCTGAGTGCCCCGCTAAGGGGCTGGTTTGGAGCGCAGCGAGAGGGGGCGCTTTTTGCCTTTCGTGAAAAGAGGCAGTGATCTGCCACTTTCATCTGCCAACGAAAAAAGCTCCGCCCCCTGCACACCACAAGTCGCCCCTACCCTCTACTCCACCCTACCGGGCCACAACCCCTTTGATCCGCATAATCCGCCGATACGACTCATCAATCCGGCCTTCGCTGATGACCCCGGTTGCGACCAGATCCCGGATGATATTTACTACCCTGGGCACAATATCCGGATCATACGCCAGGTTGTTGCCGAACAGCAAGATATCTACACCAGCTTCGAGAGCCAGCCGCACCGCATCATCTAGAACGTAATGTTCTCTGATTGCGCCCATCTGCAAGTCATCGGAAATGACAACCCCGTCGAAATCGAGCTGGTTGCGCAAAATGCCGGTGATGATTGGATATGACAGAGTGGCGGGATGGTCAGCATCGAGGGTGGCATTGAAGACATGCGCGGTCATCACCGCATTCACACCTCCAGCACCAATCAGAGCACCATAGGGGGAAAGCTCTGCAGGTGTCCAGCTGGCGCTGACATCGCTAAAACCCAGATGAGAATCCGTCTGCGAGCTGCCGTGGCCGGGGAAGTGCTTGGCGACAGATATCACGCCATGATCCTTATGAGCCTGGATAAACAGCTGTGCATGGCGAATGACGGCGTCGGGTTGACTCGAAAAGCAGCGCTCAAGGTGGGCAATTACGGGATTATCAGGATTGACGCAAAGATCCACCACCGGCGCAAAATTAAGGTTGATACCCGTTGCGGCCAACGCGTCCGCAATCGTTGCGCCGGCGGCATAGGTTGCCTGCAGATCATCCCTCATCCCGAGTTCGGTATGGGACGGCGTTGATGCGAAACCATATACCGGTTTCAATCGGGCAACCCGTCCACCTTCCTGATCGACGGCAACCAGCAGCGGTATTGTTGCCGCATTCTGCAAGGATGCAATCAGATGTTTCAGCTGCTCCGGCGAGCGGAGGTTGCGACCTGTCTGTTTAAGAACCACATCGTAATCAAAGAGGATAACCCCTCCGAGATGATGCCGACGGATATCACGCAGGATGCCATGGTCATCTTCCAGGGTCGTTCCCCGAAAACCAACCATCAGCATCTGGCCAACTTTTTGTTCAAGGGTCTCAGTCGGCGCCGCTGTGGCGGCGGTGGAGCTGCCGGCACCAAAAAACAGGAAAAGACACAGAACCATGATGTTCGAAGTAATTGAGTGGTTGCAATCTGCCCACCGGTACCCTGCTCTACTTGTGCCCATGATAAAAAACCGCCAGCCAGATACAATCCACTTCGCTGCTCGTCAAGGCGACACGGTGCTTGCGGTGCGCCGGAATCAGCAGGTAATCCCCCGCCTGCAGGAACAATCGTTCCTGCGGATCCAGTAGTTCAAGCTCCGCCTGTCCCTGCAGCAGCAGCACAAACTCATCCTGCTGCTGATCGTACCAGAAATCTGGCGGCGAGGCGTGTCCCCGCGAAACGATCCGCTCAATCCGCACCTGACCGTTAGCTGCGAGAAGATCGACCAGCTCATCCGGCAGGTGATCAGGTATTGATAAAAAAACGTTGGCGGAGTTCATGGCAAATGCCGTTATTTACGATGTCACTGCGCCGCTTGAGGCCGATGACACCAGCCGCGCGTATTTGGCCAGGACACCACGCTGGAATTTCCGGGCAGGAGCTTGCCAGCCCTGGCGACGTTGTGCCAGGGTCGCATCATCCACGAGCAGATTGAGCGCTTCATGATCCAGATCGATTTCAATCTGATCTCCTTCAACCACCAGCGCCAGGGGACCGCCGACCTGCGCTTCGGGAGAAATATGGCCGATCATGATACCGTGGGTACCTCCGGAGAAGCGACCATCTGTCAGCAGGGCAACGCTGTCGCCGAGTCCGGCCCCCATCAACGCCGCCGAAGGGGATAACATCTCCCGCATGCCGGGGCCGCCTTGCGGGCCCTCATAACGGATCACGACAATGTCACCCGGATTAATGCGGTTTGCCAGAATCGCCTGCATGGCCTCTTCCTCGCGCTCATAGACCCGCGCCGTTCCACGCATCGTCGCAAGGTCCTTGCCGCTCTGCTTGAGCACGCACCCTTCCGGAGCCAGATTACCGAACAACATGCGAATGTGTTTTCCAGCAGCCGCATAGGGACTGGAAACCGGGAAAACCACATCCTGCCCGGCAGGCAGTTCAGGTGCGTTGCGAAGGGTCTCTGCCAGGGTTTTTCCCGTCACGGTCAGGCAATCGCCATGCAGCAAGCCGGCATCCAGCAGATGCTTCATCACCATGGGGACTCCGCCCAGGGGATGGAGATCGTTCATCAGGTAGCGACCATAGGGTTTGAAGTTGCCGATTAAGGGCACCCTGGCGGTAAAAGCGGCCATTTCCCTCAGCGTCAAAGGCACGTCGGCCTCGCGGGCGATGGCCAGCAGATGCAGGACCGCGTTGGTCGAACCACCCAGCGCCCACACCAGGGTCAGGGCATTTTCAAAGGCTTTGCGGGTCATGATCTGCCGCGCACCGATGCCGCTCTGAAGTAATGCCATCAGGGTTGTAGCGGTACGGCGCAGATCACCGTGTTTATCGATTGACAGCTGATTATCAGGCTCCACTGCCATATTCGAGGACCCTCCGGGAACACTCATCCCCAGGGCTTCAATCGCGGCGGCCATGGTATTGGCGGTATACATGCCACCACAGGAACCGGCACCGGGACAGGCATGGCATTCTATCTGACAAAGCTCGTCAGCATCGATTTTGCCGGCGCTGTAGGCTCCGATGCCTTCGAAGGCGCTGACGATATTCAGATCCTTTCCGCCGTGGTGACCAGGGCGGATACTGCCGCCGTAGAGGGTCAACCCGATCAGGTCATTGCGGGCAATCGGCATCAGTGCCGCCGGGATCGTCTTGTCACAACCGGACAAGGTCACCACCGCGTCCACCTGATAGCCTTCGGTCATCAGTTCGATAGCATCGGCAATGACTTCACGGCTGACCAGAGAGTACTTCATCGCTTCGGTTCCCATGGAGATACCATCGGATACCACCGGCGTGCCGAATACAATCACCTTGGCCCCGGCCGCTTCCAGTTCAGCCTGGAGCAGATCACCGAGGGTGCGGAGATGATCGTTACAGGGGGTACCGTTGGTATAGGGTATCGCCAGTGCCACCAGCGGCTTGGAAAAATCATCATCATTAAAACGCACCGCCCGCAACATCGTCCGCGCGGCAGTACGTTCAACCCAATTTGCGCCGCCGGGATCCCCGGTAATGGTGCTGCTGCGTCGTTTCATCGAAAACCTCCCTGGGTAAAAAAAATCGGGATGTAACACACGCAATTACGAGCATCACACCCCGACAGCATACCACAATCAATCATTTGTGAACCGCTCACCGCTTTCTGCTCACTGCTTGCCGTTTATTTCTCCATCGCTGTCACCCCGGTACGGGCGATCTCAACGATATGCTCCTGACCGACTTCATCCAGGAACGTATCGATACGACGGGTTGAGCCGGCAACCTGGAGGATATGGATATCGTCGCTTTTCTGTTCGAGAATCTCGAAATTGTAGCGACCCTGAAAGGTCTCAAGTACTGAAGCGTCGATTTCCAGCTTGATAATCGCCACCTCACGCCAGTAACTGTGATCGGTATCCAGTTCTTTGACCGAGATGACTTCAGTGAACTTTTCCAGTTGGCGGACAACCTGATCGACCCTGGCCTGATCGTTTTCGCGCAGGGTAATGGTCATCCGACTAACGCCGGGAATGCGCGCACGACAGACCGTCAGGGTATCGACATTGTACATTTTTTTGCGGATCAGCATCGAGATCTTATTTAGAACCCCGGGGTGATCAAGGGTAAATGCAAGTATGGCGCGCCTTTTCATGCAGCTTCTCCTTGTTTGCTCTGATCTTTTTTCGGGGCATGGGGATGACTGATAATCATTTCGCCGAAACCGCCTCCAGCCGGGATCATCGGCAGGATCACTTCAGCCGGATCACAGATAAACTCAAGAACCATGGCACCCTTACAGGCGATCGCTTCCTCAAGGGCGGGCACGACATCCTCCAGCAGTTCGACCTTGCGATAAGGAAGACCATAAGCCTGGGAGATCAACCCGAAATCGGGGCTCTGCATCGGTGTACCGGCAAAGCAACCGTCAAAGAAAAACGTCTGCCACTGGCGCACCATCCCCAGATAGCCGTTATTAAGAACGATGATTTTGACATCAATCTTCTTTTCCATGATGGTTCCCAGTTCCTGGAAGTTCATCTGGAAGCCGCCATCACCGCTGATCGACCAGACCCGTTCTTTCGGACGGGCGAGCTTGACGCCGATCGCCATCGGCAGTGAGCATCCCATGGTCCCGGCACCACCGGATCCGAACCAGCTGTTATTGGTCTGGTAATTATAAAAACGCGCGCACATCATCTGGTGCTGTCCGACATCGGGAATAATCAGATCACGTCCTTTAGTCACTTCCGACAGACGATGGATAATGCCCTTCATCAGCAATTTTTTGTCATTGCCGATACCAACCTCGATCTCTTCACGCAGGTCTTCTTTCATCACCTCACGAAAGCTGTTGAGTTTGTCCCACCAGCGCCGCCGTGGAATACAGGTCAACATGGGGTCACCCATCAACACATGCAGGGTGCGATAGACATCGGCGTTGATTGCCACCGTAGTGCGAACATTTTTGTCAATTTCTGACGCATCAATCTCCACGTGAATCACCGCTGCATTGCGGGCGTATTCATCAAGCTTACCGGTCACCCGGTCGTCAAAGCGCATCCCCAGGGCAATCAGCAGGTCGGCTTCCATAATGGCACGATTGGCCTCTACCGTACCGTGCATCCCCATCATCCCCAGGTGCTGAGGATGATCGGCCGGAATTGCAGAAATGCCGTGGAAGGTGGAAGCAACAGGAATGTTGGTCTTTTCGATGAAACGCTGGAGCAGATCTCCGGCATTGCTGTTGATAACACCATGCCCACAGAAAATCAGGGGCCTTTCGCTCTTGTTAATCAGCTCAATCGCCTGGCGGATCGGCTCACGTTCCGGAGTTGGGGTGTAAAAATAACCGGGCAGCTGGGGGCGAAACTTTTTGGCATCAAAGCGATAATCGTCGCCGGCCTGCTGGTTCTGAATATCCTTGGGCAGATCGATAATAACCGGCCCCCCACGGCCGGTGGTTGCTACGTAACAGGCTTCGTGTACGGTTTTTTCCACATCTTCGGCCGCCAGAGGCATGTAGGTCTGCTTACAGATCGGCATCATCACGCCGACGACATCACTTTCCTGAAAAGCATCGGTAGCAATCACCCCGGTAGCTACCTGTCCGGTAATTGCCAGCATGGGGACTGAATCCATGTGAGCGTCAGCTATACCGGTTACCAGGTTCATCGCTCCGGGACCGGAGGTCGACAGACATACACCGATCTGCGGTGTCGGAGTCGACAACGAGGCCCGGGAAAGGCCCTGCGCCATAAAGGCGGCACCCTGTTCATGGCGGGCCATGACAAACTCAAAGGCCCCCATTCTTTCCATTTCATCGAAAACCGGCATAATGGCACCACCGGTATAACCAAAGAGGAAGCGAACCTTACGCTCCTTCAGTGCCTTGAGTAATAGCTGTTTTCCATTCATTGCTGCCCTCGAATTTCTAAAGAATTTGTCCTTGTAATACCCTGCCACAACTAAGGCCGGGACCAGATGCGCCAAAAAGACAGTGTTTTATCTGTCAGAACCAGAGGGATTGTCAAGCGTAAGTTGCCGGATCAGCAGAAAAATAATAACACCACTCAATCCAGCAGTCCGGCTTAAAAATACCCGGTAAAACCAATACGCAACCCTTCATCAATCGTCCATTTTCTTCCCATGGTGTCTTCTTTAATGCGCAGATTGTAATAACCAAGCTTCAAGCGCACCTTGGGAATCATGGCATAAGTCAGGGCAATCTCTGTTTGCGTCAGGTTATCCGCATCACGAAAAGAGAAAACCTTGGGCGCGTGATAAACTGCGCCGTCAATACCAAATCCACCAAACTGGGGGGGCGCATAAGATGCCCGCAACCCCAACGCCAGATGAATAAAATCGGTATCTTTTGCGGTTGATCCACCATAGATACGCAAGCCCATCCCCAACCGGGCCCCCGGATACTGGCCGGGACTGCCGATAAAATCAGCTCCGACGCGCCCCAGGGTGGTGTCTTCATCATCATTGTAAAGAAAACCGGCAGTGCCTGTGACTACCCCAAATTCATCCTGAACCACCGGGCGTTCGTACCCCAGGTGAAAACTTTCATTGTTAAAGCCGATATCAACCGAATCAGCACTCGCCAGAGTGGTGATAAGACAAAAAAGAACTGTCAGGATAATACGTATCCGCATGAAATGACTCCTTGTCGATAGTATTAATGGAAAACGCCATCATTGCACAGGAAGCGCTGAGTGGACAATACAATCAGGATAAAGTGGAACAGGATTGTGCGAAAACACAGGTGGATCAAGAGGGTTCCTGCTCCTCCAGCTTAAGCTGTTCTTCTTCAAGTTGTACGGCAGGGATCGGCAAGGGGGAGAGGGAGAGAAAGCGCAGCCCACCGCTACGGGTGTTTTCTATGATCGACAACGGTCCCTGGCGGTCAAAGGTGATTTCTTCCCTGGCCTTGCCAAGGACAATAACAGTCCCGTCCTTGAGAGTTTTTTGGACATTGACCTTGGGATTTTTTATGTCAATTTCCACCGGGCGTGATGACGCCATCTCAGCGATGAAAGCATTTTTCTGCTTATGGAGAGAGTCGAGGTTATCATTGAGAATCTGCAGACGGGTGCGCACGACATTGATAAATTTTGATCCTTTGTGCAGGTGTTGCATCAGCGGCTTGATGGCGGCACTGATGGAAATCATCTGTTGTTCGATAACCTCGAGCTGACGGCGAATGTAATCGCTGCGTTCGGCATCAGGGAAATAAATGCCGGCAACAATCCGGGTGCGCTGACCGGAGGTCGCCCCGATGGTCATTGCCGAAACCCCGGTCAGGGCAGTCACTTCACCACCGATAATCGCCCCGCGTTCTACCACAACATGACCGGTCGCACGGATATGAGAATTACGTATTTCATTGGTCACTACCACATCGCCGTAACAGACCACTGTCACCTGATTCAGATAACGGGCGTGCAGATCTCCATGACAAAAAATATGGCCGATTTCGCGACCCGCCATCGCCCCGATCTCTACCGAACCTTGCGACTGGAGATGACAGGCCCCAACATGACCGCTGACTTTAATTCCCCCGGTAGAACGCACATCAAAATCATCGAGCACATCTCCCTTGACTTCAACAAACCCATGGAAATCGATGTGCCCGACGCGATAATCGATATGCCCCGGAACCACGAGTTGATCAACCACACTCAAGGTGTTTTTATCTAACAGGGCACGGCCGGGCCTGGTAGCAAAGGCCATACGCCCTCCATACTTTAGCTGTACACCTTCGCCGGCAATGATCGTTCTGAGCTTACCGGCCGGAGCTTCAACCTTATGACCCTGAACAGTGCATCCCGGAATACCGGGCTCGGGGGGATGGATTACGCCAAGTTTCTGCTCCAGTTCGATTTCGGTGTAGGCATTAAGGCGCTTCAGATCAACCCGCCCTTTATCATCGGGAATGAACTCATGATCCTCACCGCTGACCTTTACCAGCAGCTCGAACCAGCCGTCAGCACCTGGTTGCGGTTCGACACCCCGGGCAACCACCGTCGGTAGCGGTTCCTGCCCCTGATCCAGGCAGGCACAGAAAAAGTTAATGGCCTCCTCATCAATGGTGTCAGTTATGTTGTGCTGGTTAAGAAGATCAATCAACCCGTCGGAACTCAGCAATTTCTCCCCAGTGGCGCCAACGCGATGACGATCTTCATCTTCTGTATGATCTGCAGGTGTAGCCTCAGCCGCGGGCGTCAGACTTTCTGTTGGCTGTGCTTCAACAACCGGAGACGACGATAGCGCCTCCGGCACCAGGGAGATCAACTCAATCGCGGCAATACATTCCATCTGCTCCCGTGCCAGACACAGGGTCAGGCGGTAACTTTCAGTCTCGCGCACCGCAAGCTGATCAGGGTTCAGCTGAGTGTTGTCATGCGAATCGGACGCCATCATAGCGGCGCTCCTTGTGACCGGGTGAACAGTTAAACCTCAACAACAAAGAAAAAGCGACTAAACAACTACTCTAAATAAGCGTTTTCAGCTGTTTTGATTGTAACCGATGCGTTCCGGAAGTCCACCGCTAATGACAACGCCCGGACAGATCCGGGCGTTGCAGAAGGATTAAAGACGGGGAAATAAATCAGGCAGCAGCCAGTTTTCTTGCTGTTTCTGCGATATCCTTACGCTTATTAAGGACAATAATAGTCATCAGCATCAACCAGCCGCCGACATTGACCCACCAGCCCGTCGGCCACAGCAAGAGCGCCGCAGACAGCAAAGTGAGCACACGAAAAACCAGGTTAAGTCTGGCCTCCATGAATCCCTCAATGCCGGCCGCAAAAGCGTACAAACCAAAAAGGGCAAAGAAGAAAATATACAGATCCTGAAACAATGAACCTCCAATAAATGGAGTATAGGCAAATAACAGCGGGATAATATAGAGCCCCTTGGCCAGCTTCCATGAATAAAAACCGGTGATCATCGGCTTGGAACCGGCAATCGCGGCGGCGGCAAAGGCTGCCAGAGCAACCGGCGGTGTCACGTTGGAATCCTGGCTGAGCCAGAAAACGATCAGGTGCGCTGACAGCAGGGCAAAGGTGAGGGTATGGTCACTGAGCACCGATTCGCGCACCAGATTGGCCATATCGTAGGGAACAGCGTCGATAATAGAGCGCGCTGTAGCCACCGACATGGGTTCACCAATCAGTGCCAGCTTTTCCGGCACCGCCAGCATAAAGAAGGTCTTCGCCGCTTCCGGAATCTGGCCACTGACCAGCGCCTTCACCAGCATCCCGTCAGCGATCAATCCTTGTAGAGCCGGGGCTGAAAGGGTTCCCAACACGATATAAGCGGCGGTTACCGGTAGACCCATCCCCAGAACCAGAGACGCCAGAGCAACCAGACCAATAGCAATCAACAGGCTGTGTCCGGCCCATTGATTGATCATCAACGAGAAGGTGTTACCGATACCGGCGGTGGTAATAACATTAACGATCAGCCCGATGGTGCACAGCAAAATTGCTGTCATGATCATGTTTTTTGCCCCCAGGGCCATGGCTTCGATGATGGCCTTCGGACCCATCTTGTTGGGGGTTAACCAGGAAGAAACGACCACCGCAATCATACTGTAACCGGCAGCATAGGTTGGGGTAAAACCGTAAACCAGCAGACCGATCAAAATACCGATAGGCAGCAAAAAAACAATCCCTCCCTTTTTAATAACCTCGAGAAAAGAAATTTTTTCGTCGTCTAACGCCGTCACATAGCTGCGTTTGGCTTCAATACGGATAAAAAAACCAACGCTGGCAAAGTACAAAAAGGCCGGCAGAATACTGACCAGAACAATGGTGGTATAGGGAATCTGGGTGTACGTTGCCATAACAAACGCACCGGCACCCATGATCGGCGGCATCAATTGCCCACCCGTCGAAGCGGCCGCTTCGGCGCCGGCAGCAAACTTGGGCGGGAAACCGGCTTTTTTCATCAGCGGAATCGTAATAACCCCGGTCGAAGCGGTATTGGCAACCGCCGAGCCGGAAATGGTTCCCATCAGCCCGGATGCGATGACCGCCACAAAGCCCGGCCCCCCAACCAGCCGCCCGGCAACCGCGCGCGCCATGTCGATAACAAAATCTCCGGCGCCGGAACGCAACAAAAACGCGCCGAACAGCAGAAACATGAAAACATATGACGAGGAAATCTGGGCAATCGTGCCGAACAGCGCATCGTCGCCATAGATGCTGCGGAACAACAGGGTTTCAGGCGAAAGACCGGCAAAACGAAACATGCCCGTTAACTCACTCCCCCACCAGCCGACGTAGGTGAGCCCGACGACAATCAGTGCCGGAATGAACCAGCCGGCTACCCGGCGGGTGAATTCAATGGCGCAGAGAACGACAATAATCCCTGCGACCCACTCTGCCGGCACCAGATAGATTCCACGGGCATAGATGGCATCCTCCCGGGCAATCAGGAAAATCGCCGAAGCCGCCGCCATGACTCCCAGGCAGACATCAAACAGGCGCAACAATAACGGCCCGTTACGACGCAGGGGGTAGGCAATAGCCGCCAGTAGGGCAAAACCGGCAAAGTGCAGCGCATTTTGCCAAAGGCTGGAAAGCACGGCAAACACATTAAACCAGATATGCATCAAGGATACTGCAACCCCGATGATTAATAGTGCCCAGCTTTCCATTGGATGGACTTCGGTTTCATTAACAGACATACAGACGGCTCCGAAGAAAAAAAACGACCGCCCGTTCGGGCGGTCGTAAAGAGAAAATCAGGGTTATTCAACAATCAGGCGGGCGGGGATATTAAGACCGACCTCACGGTAGTATTTCAAGGCACCCGGATGCAATGGCATCGGTAAACCGGCGAGAGCCTTCTCGATCGCCATCACCTTGGTTGCGCTATGAATGGCATTAAGAAATGACAGGTTTTCATAGATTGTTTTGGTGATCTGGTAAACAGCATCCTCATCGATATCGGCGCGCACAGCAAGGAAATTAGGCTGGGCAATGGTATTGATCTCCTTGGTCTGACCCGGGTAGGTATCGGCGGGAATCACATAACGGGTCCAGAGTTCCATGCCACTGTCGGCCTGCATCATCTGTTCGTCGGTAAAATCGAGCACGACAACATCGTCGCCCATAGTCGCAAAAGTCCGCGTTACCGCACTGACCGGAGCACCGGCCGGGGTACTCATGCCGGCAACCTGACCATTCTGCAAGGCATCTGCGGACGGACCATAGCCGGCATAGGCCAGGTTGTAATCTGTCTCAATATCAACACCAAGGCCCCCGAGAAGGGTCTTGTTGGAACCGAGAGTCCCTGAATTACGTGGCCCCATGGCCATGTTCTCCCCCTTCATGGCGACCAGATCAGCAGCGGTGCCGGTCTTGGCAAAACGCTTGAGGACGGTAAAATGCTCAACATTCTGCCACAGCATGGTCACTGCGCGCAGCTCGCGCTGAGGACCCACAGTCTCATAGTCCCCGGTGCCGTTCCAGGCCCAGGCGCCGTAAAGACCCTGAAGAATAGCGAACTGAACCTCGCCGTCGTTCATCAGCTTGATATTTTCACCTGAGCCGGCTGAGCTGATCGCCGACATACCAATTTGCTGAGAAGGTTGCAGCTTGACTTTAATCAAGGTTGAAAGCGCAACCCCTACCGGATAATAGGTACCACCTGTCGATGCCGTCGCCAACAGATAGTCGCGCTCTGAGGCAACAACCCTTTCAGGCGTCACCAGTGTAAACGAAAACATCAGCACAAACAGACACAAACTCGAGGCAATCCAACGCAATCTGTTCATTCTTTTCCTCCTGAAGGAATTGGGTTAATGGAAGCATTAAAAAAATAAAACACTTTTCTATATGTGCTCCCGTGAAACAGCAATCATTGTGCCAAAGGGCATTATACCTGTTTATGGGTGTACAAACAAAGAGCACGGCAAGATCTTGCCCATTCTGCAAAAACCATCGGCAAGATCTTGCCGACTCCTGCATTTTGAATTCTGCTTACCCCCCAACATAATTCCTGCGATCGAGCTGGTGCCGGACCATTTTCTCATTGAGGGTGCGCCTGGGCAGACCCAGTTCGTCCATCACCGCCTGAACATCACCCTGATGCCGCAACAATGCATGATCCAGCAGCGCGCGTTCATGTAACCGCATCAGCTCCTGCAAAGAGGTCTTGTGCGCTGCTGAAACATCTTGTTCACAGCCGGACAACATGGAGGCCAGCCGCTGAGACATAGGTAGTGATGACAGAACAAATCGCTCGGCCATGTTTTTTAGCTCGCGGACATTGCCCGGCCAGTCATGCTCCAGCAAAAGAGCGGCGTCATGACTGCTGAGGGTGACAAAGGGGCGCCGGTAAGCTTCGGCGGCCTGCCCAACGAAAAAGTCGAACAGATGTAAAACGTCTTCTCCCCGCTCCCGCAGGGGAGGAATGTTTAATTCTACCACATTGATCCGATAAAACAGGTCTTCTCGAAAACGCCCGGCGCCGCATTCTTCCCGCAGATTTTTATTGGTAGCGCAGATCAGGCGGATATCAAGGGAGTGAGATTCATTACTGCCGACCCTCAGTAATTCACGCTCCTGCAGAACACGTAACACCTTTACCTGCAGCGCGAGCGGCATGGATCCGATTTCATCAAGAAACAGGCTGCCCTTGTTGGCATATTCAAATCGCCCGATCCGCTGCTGATCAGCACCGGTAAAGGCCCCCTTTTCGTAACCAAACAATTCACTCTCAAATACCGAGTCCGGCACCGCCGCGCAGTTGACAGCGACAAAACGCTGTTCATGGCGTGCTCCAAAATCGTGCAGACAACGTGCCACAACTTCCTTACCGGTTCCCGTCTCTCCTTGAATCAGAACCGCGGCGTTGATATCCGCCAGATTGAGGATTTCCTCATGCAGCCGCTTCATGACGGCACTGGTTCCGATCAGACGCTGTTCGATGGAAACCGGGCCGGCCAGGCGTCGTCGCAGCTGACGGTTTTCCATAATTAACCGATATTTCTCACAAGCGCGGCGGATAACTTCAAGCAGTCGCTCCGGGTCAAAAGGTTTTTCAATGAAATCATAGGCTCCCTGGCGCATGGCCTCCACCGCCATGGCAACATCACCATGGGCGGTAATCAGCACCACCGGGATATCGGGATCAACGCCATTAACCTGTTCCAGAAACTCCATACCCCCCATTTTCGGCATCCGCACATCGCTGACGACAACACCCCGCAGCCCCTGAACAATATCGGACAAGGCCAAAACGGCATGGGGGTAGCTCCGGACCTGGTAGCCGGCAAGCTCAAACCATTGCGCTGTCGCTGTCCGCATTTCAACGTCATCATCGACCAGAATAACTTCCAGGCACCCGTTACCGACCATCGCTACCATCCACTACAGAACCTCCTGGAAAAATCACCATAAATGTCGTACCACCCTCTTTATTGTTCAGGGCACGAATCGAGCCGCCAAGGTCGGTGATAATCCGATAAGAAATCGACAACCCGAGCCCGAGCCCCTCACCAACTTCTTTGGTGGTAAAAAAGGGGGTAAAAATTTCTTCCCGATCCTGATCACGAATCCCGGCACCACTATCAGCTATTGATAGCGCGACCTGCCGTTGGTCGGCGGTCATGGAAATGTGTAATTTTTTGATCACCTGAGCTTGCATCGCATCAACGGCGTTTCTGATCAGATTAACCAGAACCTGATTGACACGTCCGCGGTTCCCGTGAACCACCAGGGGGGCATCCGGCAGATCTTTTACCAGGGAGACTCCTTCCTCGCTGATCAGGGCTGACGTCATCGACAACGCATCCTCAAGACACTCCTGTAAGACAATCGGTTCTCGTACCGTCGGCGATTTACGCGCAAAGGTTTTCAATTGCACGGTAATTGAACCCAGGTGTTCGGTCATTCTGGTAATTGCCGTCAAGGTGGACCGTAATTTATCGTTTTCCTGTCGTTCCAGCAGCAAACGACCACTTGCAGCATGGGTTCTGATCGCTGCGATCGGCTGATTTAATTCGTGCACGATGCCTGCCGCCATGTGGCCCAGAGCGGCCAGCTTACTCGACTGAACCAGCTCTGCCTGGGCCTCGCGCAGGGCTTTATCGGTCCGGTTGTGCTCATCGATTTCTTCTTGCAGGCGTTTATTCATTTCAGCCAGGGCCACAGCATCCCGTGCCTTACGCCGTGAAATCAGTTTCTGCCGCCGTTCCCGCAGGTACATCCCCAGAGCTAAAATCAGCAGCGACAGGACAACCCCGATGATCAACACGGCACGAGCGCGTTCCTGCGCCGCCGCAAGGGGGAGCAGGTAATGAATCTGCCAGCTGAGATCGTACAACGACCGTGACATCATCAGGTAACGGGTTCCCTCCAAAGTGACGATCCGTTGCCCGTCAGCGAGCAGATCGACCCCTTCCAGAGGAAGCAGTTCAAGGGGTTGCCGTCCATACTGGCGAGTTGCCTGAATCAGTATCCGCTGGGCCTCGGTTAAAGGTTCCAGGGTCCGGTATCTCCAGTTGTTATAACTCGAAAGAAAAAACACGCCGTTGGTATCACTGACCAGGACCGTTTCTCCCCCTTCCCGCCATTCATCCTGAAGATCGGTGAGATCAACTTTGACGGCGGCAACCCCGACAACCCGCTCACCCTGTCGAATCGGGTGGGACATGAAAAAACCCGGATGACCGGTAGTGGCACCAATAGCGAAATAGCGTCCCTGCTCCCCTGCTTTAGAGCGCGAAAAGTAGGGACGAAAGCCGTAATTATGACCGACAAAGCTAAGCGGATCGCGCCAGTTGCTTGATGCCAGGGTCGTCCCCAGATCATTCATGATATAGAGCGCCTCGCAACCTGCCTCCCTATTCAAAAGTTCGAGAGCGACACTGACCTCCGAAGCACTTTGCGTTCCCCGTAACAGATCATGCACCTGTTGATTCGTCGACAGGACATAGGGCAGATAAGCATAATGATCGAGAGCGCTCCGCAGTGTTCCGGTATACAGTGTCATCCGGTCATTACCACTGGCAATCAACCCATCAAGAGTGCCCTGGTAGACCCATCGGCTCACCTGCCACACCAGTAGCAGGGCAGCCGTCCCTATCAGCAGGATCCCCAAGGGAAGCATAAGTTTTTTGGACATCCTGCTCACACAGGGCTCCTTGTCGACGTTAAAATGCCTTCACATTGATGACAAACTTGAGATAACGCCCTTCCGGAAAACCGACATCGCAAGGGAAATCTTCGGGCTGACCACCGACAAAAATAGTTCTCAGTCGATTTCCTTCGGCAGTCCCGCGCCGCAATTCCTTGAGATAATCGTCCAGGGATACTTTCTGATGATTTGACGATCCAACCAGCAAGCCTCCCGCGGACAATAATGGCAACACCGCTGATACCAGATCGGCTGTGCCTCCTTGAGTAGAAAACCGGCTTTTTTTGGTTGTTGAAAAAGACGGGGGGTCAAACAGGATGCAATCGAACCGGCGCCCTTCGGTCTGCATCCTTGCCAATTCAGCAAAAACGTCACCGACAATAAATTCATGTTGTTGCGGGTCAATCCGATTGGTCCTGAAATTTTCACGGGCTATGCCCAAATATTTTTCCGACACATCGACGCTGGTAACTCGGCTGGCGCCTGCGGCCGCAGCAGCCACTGAAAAGGCGCCGGTAAAGGCAAAGAGGTTAAGCACCCGCATTCCTGCGACCCGCGGCATTAACTCCCGGCGATTACGGCGCTGATCCGGAAACAGGCCGGTATGCAGTCCACGCCGAAGATTGACCTGATAATAGAGGCCATCCTCCTTTACCTGATAAACCTCAGGCGCGGCAGATCCGGCCAGGAGTTCATTTTTCTGGCGACTTTGATTTTGAGCTTCGAGTTTGCGGGTTTGTTGCGGACGATACTTCAGATAGATGCCGGTTGGCTGAAAAACCTTTGCCAGTGCCGCCACTAATTCACTCTGATAAGCCTCCCATGCAGTGGTGTAAAATTGCAGCATCAGGTAGTCACCGTAGCGATCAACGGTTACTCCCGGCAGGCCGTCTCCCTCTCCATTCACCAGACGATAGCAATCACTATCACCGAGCAGGGCGTGGTGACGCAATGTCAGGCAGTCTTGAAATTGTTTCTCCAGCCAGAGGGTACTGATTCTTTCCGGGTCGCCAGGCAGACGACGGGCCACGATACGGCTTTGTGGATCACAGATTGCCACCGCCAGAGGTTGCCGTTGCTCATCGACCAGCATGACCAGTTCTCCGCTGATCACTTCAGGCCATTGACGGGTGTAGCGATCAGCGATCACCCAGGGATGGCCCTGTAGCAATACGCGTTTGGTTTCCGGCCCCACAAGACATTTTTTCATCGCTTGATCCTTCCGCCGCATCAGATCCTTGACCTCCGCAACCGCAGAAAAAAAATGGTTTCAAAAAAATTAACGGCAAAAACAATTTCCACCGGTCAATATCTGCTAAGATAGCAAAGTCTGATGCTATACTGGCGCAAAAAAAACATACCCCAACAGGATGTACCAATGGACAGAAAATTCAAAAATCGAATTCGTGAGCAATTCGGCAGAACAGCCACTGCTTTTGTTGAAGCAACACATTTTACCGGCGGGCAGGATCTCGAGGAGGCGGCGCGGCTGCTGCAACCAACCCAGGATGATAACATGCTCGATGTTGCCTGTGGCGGTGGTCATATGGCGCTGTTTTTTTCCCCCATGGTGCGTCAGGTTGTTGCATCCGATCTGACCATGCAGATGCTCAAAAAAGCTCAGGAACACATCGCCGAAGAGGGTCTTGTCGACAACGTCATTTTTCGCGAGGCCGACGCTGAAGACCTTCCCTTTCCGGCCGGTTCCTTTACCCTGCTGACCTGCCGCATCGCCTCACACCATTTCGCCGATGTCCCCCGCGCCCTGCGTGAATTTCATCGGGTTTTACGGCGCGGCGGGCGCATGGTTATCATAGACACACTGCTGCCGCAAGATCCTGAAATAGCAGAATTCTTCCAGACCATGGAACAGTTGCGCAATCCCACCCACGTCAAGGCTTTCAGTGACGGGGAATGGCGGCAGATGATTGAGGATGCCGAGCTGATCCTGCAGGAAACGCTGATTATTCCAAAAGTCCATGATTTTCAGGAATGGGTAAAGACAGCTGGACTGAACCGCGTCAAAATCCAGGAACTGAACAAATTCTTCATGGAAGCATCGCCCAAGGTGCATGACTTTTTCAAAATTGAGTCATTCGCCGGCGAAGTTGA
Organism: Pelovirga sp. C15f; assembly: GCF_057178085.1. Classification (NCBI taxonomy): domain Bacteria; kingdom Pseudomonadati; phylum Thermodesulfobacteriota; class Desulfuromonadia; order Geobacterales; family Geobacteraceae; genus Pelovirga; species Pelovirga sp. C15f. The sequence goes on along the minus strand of NZ_JBXUCV010000005.1, from coordinate 129,132 downwards.
AACCTTCACTGATCAGAAGCTGTTGATCTACGCAACGCGCAAGGAAAAAGAGAAAAAGTAAGGTAAAAAAAAGAGCTTCTTGAAGTTGTCAGAAGCTCTTTTTTTCTTATCGTCAGATCCTGTTGATTACAACAATCAGTTTGGAACAACGTAAATCTCCACCCGCCGATTCTGCTCCCGGCCTGTCGCTGTCTCATTGGAAGCCATCGGCTCTAACTGGCCGCGCCCCTCAGTTGACAGGCGGAAACGCGCCACCCCCTGATCCATCAGATAATCAGCGACAGCATTGGCCCGACGCAAGGACAAGCCCAGGTTGTAATCCGGGTTACCAACACTGTCGGTGTGACCGACAATGACAATATCAGTCTGCGGATAACGATTCATAATATCAGCTATCTTGTTGAGGGGAGAGTAGAAGCTTGGCTTGACCGTCGCTGAGTCAAAATCAAAACCAACCCCACTGCTCATGGTAAGTTTAAGAATCTCATTCTGCTGCCGCTCAATTTCTATCTGATGTTGAGCCTGCTCATCAGCAAGCTGCTGCTCAAACTCGGTCTGCTGCTTGTCCATATAAGCACCGACACCAGCACCCAGAGCACCACCGGCGGCGCCGCCTATCAGGGCGCCACGCAACGCGCCACTTTTTTTATCGCTCTGATAACCAATGATGGCACCAGAAGCGGCGCCAAGAAAAGCCCCGATACCGGCGCCCTTTTTCGTTTGTTCGTGGGTTGTGTTGGCAGCACATCCACCTAACCCGACCAGCACGGTGACAACAAGTGCCGGGATTACAGATCTGTTGATCATTATCATTCTCCTTGGGGTTGATTACTATTCGCTTTGGTAGCGATATTGGCTTTTAACCTTATCGGCTCGACAGACAGCCGTTTTTCGAATTATAACCTAACCCGCCATAGCAGTCATGCGATGAACCAAAAAAAACAGGGGGCTCAAAAGAGCCCCCCGAAAATCATCGATAATGAATTGATATGTTGGCTGATTACTTGATTCCAGCAGCTTTTTCAAGCATTTCAGTGGTAACCGACTTGGGACGCTCAAGGCCATAACCCAGAGCACGGTCCCAGGTGATGTTAGCGAGGCAACCCAGTGCACGGCCAATACCGAACAGAACGGTGTAGAACTCATATTGGGTTACGCCATAGTACCACTGGATAACACCGGACTGAGCATCAACGTTCGGCCAGGGGTTCTTGGCTTTGCCATGCTCGGTGAGCACGCCGGGGGCAACTTCAAAAATCATGCTCACCAGTTTAAACAGCGGGTAGTCTTTAAGACCTTCGGTCTTGAGACAGAACTCGCGCTGGACCGAATAACGGGGATCGGTTTTACGCAGAACGGCATGACCGTAACCGGGAATAACCTGACCACTGTTAAGGGTATCCCACAGAGCTTTTTTGAGGCCCTCTTTGGTTGGTACTTCGCCGCCCAGATGACTCATGAAATTCTGGGTCCAGCGCAACACTTCCTCGTTAGCCAGGCCGTGGAGTGGGCCGGCCAGGCCATTGATTCCGGCACTGTAGGCATAATAAGCATCAGACAGAGCAGAAGCTACCAGGTGGGTAGTATGAGCAGAAACGTTGCCGGACTCATGGTCGGAATGGACAATGAAGTACATGCGGGCAACATTATCATACGGCGCGGGGATACCCATCATGTGGGCAAAGTTACCACCCATGTCAAGTTTCGGATCGGCTTCAATGTGGGTATCACCCATATACTTCATGCGGTAGATGTAGGCACCAATAGGACCAAGCTTGGCCATCATATTATTGGCATCTTCATACATGTCTTCCCAGCAGGTCATTTTGTTGAACTTGCCGGAAGAATAGGTTGCGGCAAAAACTGAGTCACGCTGCATAGCGATGATCGCTGAGGAGAACATGGCCATCGGATGGGAATCGCGGGGCAGAGCACGCAGAACGTCGATGACGTACTGAGGAACCTGAGAACGCTTCTTCCAGTCTTCGACGACTTCAAGGGTCTGCTCCATGGTCGGCACATCGCCGGTCAGCAGCATGTACCAAAAGGCCTCAACGTAGGGGTATTCGCTGCCTGGTACTTTGGGCAGGGCTTCGAAAGTCTCAGGAATCGTCTTGCCACGGAAACGGATACCTTCCATCGGGTCAAGATAAGAAACGTCAGTTACCAGACACTTGATGCCCCGTGCGCCGCCAATGGCCTGACCGATGGTCACTTCGCCAAGGCTGACATCACTGAACTCTTTGACAAGTTTGGTGGTGCGAGGACGATGATCTGCAATTTTTTGCGCCAGTACTTGCTTCAGTGTGGACATGATCTCTCTCCTTTTGTGGGTGTTATAAACAGCTTATTGATGCCCTCACGGGCCATGGAAAAAAACTCCGCCTAGCGGAATACATGGATCAACGATCATGAACCGAGAACCTACGATCCATAGCATGATCAGATATGCCAGAAATGCACGGGAAGCCAGAACCTCGGGACCTCAAGGAGGCGACCGGAGGGGTTGCAAACAGCTGTACTTCCCAAATGATGTTCTAACAACATACCCCTTGATTGTCAAGTTGTAAATTGTATACTGTATCCACCGAGCCTAACCTCGTATTTTACCGTTGTTTTGGCGACAACACCCCGATTTTTTTCTTTGCGCGCTTCCGAAGCAATGATACCATGCACAAAATTTATGCAAAAAAATCCATTAACTATACAATCCCTGACCCTCACTAGCCCGGTGATCCTGGCTCCCATGGCCGGGATTTCCAACCTGCCCTATCGCCGCATTATGAAGTCCTGCGGCGCCGGCCTGGTCTTCAGTGAGATGGTCAGCGCCAACGGTTTGATTCGTGATGGCGCCAGAACACAGCAACTGCTGATCACTCATCCCGATGAATATCCGCTGGGAATTCAGCTGTTTGGCAGTGACCCGCTGGTGCTTGCCGAGGCCGTTGCGAGGATTGATGGTGCACCGGCTCTGGTCGATCTGAATATGGGATGCCCGGTAAAAAAAGTCATTCGCAGCGGTTCCGGCAGCGCCCTGCTGCAGAATCCCGGCTTGATCGCCCGCATCCTGAAGGCCGTTCGTCAGCGCGTTACCGGGCCTCTGACTATCAAGATCCGATCGGGATGGGATCTCCATCATATTAACTTCCTTGAAGTTGGTCACATTGCCCAGGAGGAAGGTGTGGATGCCATTACCCTTCACCCGCGCACCCGCTGCCAGGGTTTTGCCGGTCGGGCAGACTGGAAACATATCGGTGAATTGAAGCAGGCCCTCAATATACCAGTGTTTGGAAGTGGTGACATTGTGACTGTTGATGATGGCCTGCGCATGTACTATGAAACCGGCTGTGATGGGCTGATGATTGGCCGTGGCGGCTATGGTAACCCGTGGCTGATCAGACAACTCAATGATGCCCTGCAAGGCAACCCGGTCACCTATCCGAGCGTGTCCGACAAGCTGGCGATGATTCATCACCAGCTTGAACTGCACCGCGAACAGTTTGGGGATGATAAAACACTACTCGAAATGCGCAAGCATATCAGCTGGTATGCGCGTGGCCTGGAGGGTGCCGGTCACTTCAGATCAGAGGTTCAGTCATGCCGACAACTTCCCCAACTTGTTGACCTGACAAATCATTTTTTTCAGCAGGATCACCACCGATGACTCCGACCAACAGGCTGATGCTGGAAGACTACTATTCTATCATCGACAACATCGAAGACGCGGTTATTGCCATAAATCAAGCAGGGGTGATTATCCTCTTTAATCCGGCGGCCCAGAATTTTACCGGGCTTTCTGAAAGACAGGCGCTGGGCAAGGTATTTTGCGACTGTTTTCAGCAACAGGAAAGCCTCTGTGATCTTGCCAGAACCTGTCTGCGTGAAGGGCGCTCCCTGTCCGATCACGAGGCCGTAACCTTTGAATCCCTGGGACGCCGTCGCAAGCGGCATTTAAGTGTCAGTGTCTCACCGATCCTTGCCCCTGATGGGCAGCAACAGGGGGCGATTGTCATTATGCACGATCTAACCCAGGTGCGCTCACTGGAAGAGACAGTGCGCCATGCCGACCGCCTCACCATGGTCGGCACAATGGCTGCCGGACTCGCCCACGAAATCAAAAATCCCCTGGGAGGCATCAAAGGTGCAGCGCAATTATTGCAGATGGAATTGAATGAACAGCCTGAGCTGCAGGAATACACCGGCCTGATCATCCGTGAAAGCGAGCGTATCAACCGCATCATTGTCGAACTGCTTGATCTCGCTGCTCCGCGCCGCAACCGTCTGGAGCCGGTCAACATCAACAAGTTGCTCAATGAGATGATCACTCTCCACCGTCACAGCGCCCAGGCTAAGCACATCGATTTCAAGCTACTCCTTGACCCGAGCATTCCACCTATCTACGGTGATAGCGACCTGCTGAACCGCCTGTTTCTTAACCTGCTCAAAAATGCCTGGGAAGCATCTTTCGATCATACCGAGATAACCATTGAAACCAGAATCGATGGCGAATATTATCTCAGTGTCGAAGGTTCTCGCCCAACCCCCCTGGTTCAGGTACGCATCAGCGACCGTGGCCCCGGTCTCTCGCGTACGGAGATAGAACAGGTATTTACACCCTTTTATACGACCAAAGAAGGTGGCAGTGGCCTTGGACTTCCAATTTGCCAGAAGATTGTTGCCGACCATGGTGGTTTGCTGCACTTCGATGAACATCCTGATGGTGGCACGATTGTTACGATCTCGCTTCCGCTCTTGCGCACAGATCGTGGCGAATAAGCACCTAACGAGGAGCAAAAACCCATGGCTATTTCACGCATTCTTGTTGCCGATGACGAAGAGAGCATCCGCTGGGTTCTCTCCAAAGCCCTGAAAAAACAGGGCTTCGATGTTGAGGTGGCTGAGGACGGCAATCAGGCCAGGAAGATGGTTCAAGAACGCCGCTACGATCTTGCCATTCTTGACATCAAAATGCCCGGCACAAACGGCCTTGACGTTCTCAAATTTATTCGCGAAGAGTATCCGGCCACCCTGGTTGTCATCATGACCGCCGAAGCAACCATGGAACATGCCGTCACCGCCATGAAAAACGGCGCCTACGATTACCTGACCAAACCCTTCGATCTGAGCGCGCTGGATGCGATCATCTTAAAGGCCACCAAAGCCGCAGAGGTTACCGAACAGATCGATCAACTTAAAAGTGAAATTCAGAGCCAGTACAGTTTCGGTCGCAGCATCATCGGCAACAGCCAGGCCATGCAGACCGTCTACAAAACCCTCGGCCGGGTTGCAGGATCTGATGTCACTGTGCTGATCACCGGTGAAAGCGGCACCGGCAAGGAACTGATCGCCCGCGCCATCCACATGAACAGCCCGCGCCTGGGCAAGCCATTTATTGCCCTGAATTGTGCCGCCATTCCGCGTGAATTACTCGAAAATGAACTGTTCGGTCATGAACGGGGCGCCTTTACCGGCGCCACTGATCGTAAGACCGGAAAATTTGAACAAGCCGAGGGGGGAACCCTTTTTCTTGATGAGATCGGCGACATGCCGCTGGAATTACAGGCAAAGCTGTTGCGGGTACTGCAGGAAAAGGAGATCACCCGCACCGGCGGCCAGCAAATCATCAAGGTCAACGTCCGCATTGTCGCCGCGACCAATCAGAACATGACGGAACAGGTCGAGACAAAAACTTTTCGGGAGGATCTCTACTACCGCCTTAACGTCGTCCCGATTGCATTGCCGGCGCTGCGTGAGCGGTGGGAGGATATTCCGGCCCTGGTCGACTTCTTTCTGCAGAAAGCGCGGCAGGATTTCGGTATTGATGCCATTGAATGCAGTCCCCAGGCACTTGAGCTACTCAAGGGTCACCACTGGCCCGGCAATGTGCGCGAACTGGAAAACACCATTAAGCGTGCTTCCCTGCTGTGCCCCAATCACGTGTTGACACCAACGGATTTCCCTGATCTGGACACCCAGAAAGGGGTGCACCCCAACGAGGACTCACTCGAAGCGCTGGTCTGTCGTAAACTCCAAAGCTCATTGGCACAGATGGATTTAACCGAGATGAACAATCTCTATGAGATGGTTCTGCATCAGATTGAACGCCCGCTGATCAATATTGTCCTGCAAAAAGCGCGCTGCAATCAGGTACGCGCCGCGGAAATTCTCGGGATTAATCGCAATACCCTGCGCAAAAAAATCAACACGCTCAATATTGAGGTCAAACGCGCCAACGGTGATTAATACCATGTGGTACTAATACCCTTCCTCGCGCCGTGCCTGGTTTTCAAAACGGGTAAACTCGCCGCGGAAGGTCAGATGAACGGTGCCGATCGGCCCGTTACGCTGCTTGCCGACGATAATTTCCGCATCCTTTTCATGCCCTTTTTCACAGGTTTTTTCGCGGCTCTTGCAATCTTCACAGTAGACCGTTTCGCGATAGATAAACATGATCACGTCGGCATCCTGTTCAATAGCACCCGATTCACGCAGGTCAGCCATCACCGGGCGCTTGTCGGTCCGGCTTTCAAGTGAGCGGTTAAGCTGTGACAACGCGACAACAGGCACCGACAATTCCTTGGCCAACGCTTTTAAGGATCGTGAAATCTCAGAAATTTCCTGCTGCCGACTCTCCGGATTACTGCCCCGCATCAACTGCAGATAATCGACAATAATCAACCCCAGCCCGTACTCAGCCTTAAGACGCCGGGCCTTGGAACGCAATTCAAGCACGGAAATCGCCGGGGTGTCATCGATAAAGATCTGGGTTTCGCTGAGCTGGCCTGCTGCCATCGTCAGTTTAGGCCAGTCTGACTCCCCCAGGTGGCCTGTACGCAAGCGGCCGGCATCAACCTTGGCCAGCGAACAGAGCATCCGCTGAACCAGCTGTTCCTTGCTCATTTCCAGGGAAAACACAACCGCCGGCAGCGGGTTGTCGTCATGGGTAGTGGCATATTCAATCAGGTTAAGGGCAAAGGCGGTTTTCCCCATGGATGGTCGCGCAGCGATAATAATCAGATCACTGGGCTGCAAACCGGCGGTCATTTTATCCAGATCAAGATAGCCGGTGGGGACGCCGGTGACCAATTCCTTGCGCTCATAGAGTTTTTCAATGGTACGAAAGGTGTCCTTGAGAATTTCCCGAACCGGAAAATAGGAAGGACGGGTACGGTTTTCAGCAATCTCAAAGATGGCCTTTTCGGCGCGATCAAGGATTTCTTCCATATCACCGCCATCGTACCCTTGCGTGGCGATATCGGTTGACACTTCAATCAGCTTGCGTGCCACTGCCTTTTCTTTAACCAGTTTACAGTAATAGGAGATATTGGCAGCAGTCGGCACATAATCAACCAGGGTTGCCAGATACCCACTGCCGCCGGCAGCATCCAGCTCCTGACGCGCTTTAAGTTCTGCGGTCAGGGTCACCAGGTCAGCCGGCTCGTTGCGCTCGGACAGGCGAATCAGAGCATTGAATATTTTGCGGTGACTCTCACGGTAAAAATCACTCGGCACCAGTACTTCCAAGGCGCGGTTGAGCGCCTCGTTTTCCAGCATCACCCCGCCCAGTACCGACATTTCTGCTTCGAGATTCTGAGGTGGCAACCGATGTGAAGATGATTCGGACATATTTTTCTCCCAACAACTGACGATGTCGGCAAGATAACAGGAAAAAGCACCGACACAAAACAAAAAGAGGGCCCCCAAAAGACCCTCTGCTTCAACCCGACTGACTGGCGCGAGCACGGCGCAAAAGAACCGTTTTCAGAATACCGGCGTCCACATCTCCGGACGCTCTGTACAGCCACGTCAGCTTTTCTATGAAACGGCTAAAGCAACTGCAAACTGCCATTCGCAAGATTAAGTTTACGATAAAAACAGCTGGAGCGCGTCTGCCCTGATTCAGGATGCCTGGTATGACAAGCCCCGCCCCCCTGAGGCGCAACCCTGAAGATCAGCGCATCCTGATCACAGTCGATATAGATATCAATAATTTTGAGATAATCGCCGGAGGTTTCCCCTTTGGTCCAGAGCTCATCGCGCGAGGTTGACCAGAAAGTGGCCATCCCTTTTTCCAGACTGACCTCCAGTGCCTGGCGGTTAACATAGGCCAGCATCAGGATACGTCCATCGGCGACGTCCTGAACAACTGCTGGAACAACACCTCCACGCTTGGCAAAGTCGATGCACAGCTCCCGCCCCTCTTCCAACCAGTCCCTATCCATAGATTCAACTGCCGCCCTTCAGATTAAAAATGTTGAACACGCGCATTCTGACAACAAGTCTTCAAAACTTCAAGGACAGTTTTATTAAAAAAACACCAAAATACCGGGCATTTCAACGCATTAAGTAAAACGGGTGCCGGAAAAAATCCGACACCCGTTTTACCATAGCTGCCTGCCAATCAAACCCGGCGTAATTACCAGGGTTGATGCTGACAATTTTTCTTAGAGGTTTATCTTTGTATCAGTTTCCTGCCATAATCGCAGCAACATCACTGGCGACATCACCCGTCGGCTTGATATCGAAATTTTCCACCAGCACCTTGGCAACGTTCGGTGACAGGAAGGCCGGCAAGGTCGGTCCCAGACGGATGTGCTTGACTCCTAACGCGAGCAGGGCGAGCAGGACGACAACTGCTTTCTGTTCATACCAGGCGATATCATAAGAGATTGGCAGATCGTTGATATCCTCAAGGCCGAACACTTCCTTAAGCTGCAGCGCGATGTAAGCCAGTGAATAGGAATCGTTGCACTGACCGGCATCGAGAACCCGGGGGATGCCGCCGATATCACCAAGGTTGAGCTTGTTGTAGCGATATTTGGCACAACCTGCAGTCAAAATGACGGTATCACTCGGCAATGCCTCGGCTACTTCAGTGAAGTAACTTCGGCCAGGCTGACGCCCGTCACAGCCGGCCATCACCACAAAGCGCTTGAGGGCTCCGGACTTGACGGCATCAACCACCTTGTCGGCCAGGGCCATCACCTGGGCATGGGCGAAGCCACCCACGATGGTCCCGGTCTCGATCTCGGTCGGAGCGGCACAGGTTTTCGCCTTGGCAATAATTTCCGAGAAATCCTTGGTGCCCCCTTCAGGACGATCGGCGATATGGGTCGCCCCCGGCCAGCCGGCCATGCCGGTGGTGTAGATGCGATCCTTGTAGGCTTCTTTTACCGGGGTAATACAATTGGTGGTCATCAGGATCGGGCCGTTAAAGGAGGTGAACTCCTTGTCCTGCAGCCACCAGGCGTTGCCGTAGTTGCCGACAAAGTGATCGTACTTCTTGAAAGCAGGATAATAGTTGGCCGGCAACATTTCGCTGTGGGTATACACATCGACCCCGGTGCCTTCGGTCTGTTTGAGCAACTCATCCATGTCCTTGAGATCATGGCCGGAGATCAGAATGCCGGGGTTATTGCGCACGCCCAGGTTCACCGTGGTGATTTCAGGATTGCCGTAGGTGGTGGTGTTGGCCTCATCAAGCAGTGCCATGGTGGTGACCGCAACCTCACCACACTTAAGTACCTGGCCGACCATGTCATCAACGCTCAAATCGCGGGTTGTCGTTGCCAGAGCTGAAATCATGAAATCATAGATTTCCGGTTTCTCAAAACCGAGCACCGCAGCGTGATCGGCGTAAGCAGCCATCCCTTTAAGACCATAGATCAGCAGTTCGCGCAGGGAGCGCACATCTTCGTTGGGCTGGGACAATACGCCGACCTCGGCCGCCTTGGCAGCGTAATCGCTCTCGGGGCCGTTCCAGTTGACAACATCGAGGTCACTACTGTAACCGATGGCTGCCTTCAGGGCGTCACGCTTGGCGACAGAGGCCTTGATCAGATCAACGAAGCGGGCGTTATCAAAGTTGGCGTTGGTAATAGTAGCAAAGAAGCTCTGGCAGATGAACAGCCCGATCGCCGGATCCAGCTTGTTCTGTTTCTTTGCTTCCTCGGCGACAACCGCCAGTCCTTTAAGGGTATAGACCAGCAGATCCTGCAGGCCGGCGGTATCTTCCTTCTTGCCACAGACACCGGCGATGGTGCAACCGGTTCCTTTTGCTGTTTCCTGACACTGGTAACAGAACATACTCATAGAACGCTCTCCTTACTTAATGGTTGGTTGTGGGTTGTTGTTACTATCGCTTCCTGAAGCCCACATTGCCGCAATCTGAATAAAAAGAAATTGATATAGATCAAAAGCATAACAGAAAAATCTTTTTTTTCTTCTTGACCTGAATCAATTTATTTTACCCGCACTGCTCCTACACTCAGGCCCACATCAGCCAAGGAGAACCAAGATGACCACCATGATCCTCAATAAAGACATGACCATTAAAGATATTCTGCAGCACTGGCCGGAGACCCTGGAGGTCTTCATTGCCAACGGGTTCGATAACTTTCGTGATGAAAAGCAACGCAACGCGATCGCTCCTTTTTTAAAACTGGAGCGCGCCGCCCTGATAAAAAACTATGACCTCGAGAACTTCATGGCCCTGCTGCGCGACCAGATTGCCCTGAGCAGGAATCAAGCCGATATCACCATGAAAAAAACCAACCATGATAACGGCGATATTCGGATTGCCGGGCTGCTCCCCTGCCCGGTCCGGCTGCCGTTGCTGGAGGGCTTTGATGCTTTCATTGAACAATTCACTGCCGAAACCGGCCACCGGGTCAGCTACAAGCTGGAAGCTGCCTCGGTTGGGGCTGACTGGATTGCTGACAATATTCGCAGCATTGAAGATCCGCAGAAGCTGCCGGACATCTTTGTTTCCGCCGGCTTTGAAACTTTTTTCGACCACAAGACCATTGGCCGCTTTAAAAATCAGGGGGTATTTGAAGATATCAGCGGCGTTGCCGTCAACCGCGATTTTGACGGCCTTGATATCCGTGATCCCAAAGGCGATTACTCAATTGTTGCCGCAGTTCCCGCTGTCTTCATGATTAATCATGATGTGCGCGGTGATCTGCCGATCCCGCGCACCTGGGCCGATCTACTCGAACCGGAGTTTGCCCAGCAGGTCGCTCTACCGGTCGGCGACTTCGATCTTTTCAATGCCATCTTACTGGCAATCCATAAAGAGCATGGTGAGGAAGGGGTCAAAAAGCTGGGGCGCTGTATGCTCAAATCGATGCACCCGTCACAGATGGTGAAAAATGCCAAACGGGTGAGCGAAGCCAAACCCTACGTCACCATCATGCCCTATTTCTTCACCAAAATGGCGCGCATGGTCAAAGGCCTGGAAATTATCTGGCCGGAGGATGGTGCCGTAGTCAGCCCGATATTCATGCTGACCAAGCGCTCTACCCTTGACAGAACCCGCCCCATTGCCGAATTTTTAAGTGGTCGAGATGTCGGTGAAATACTGGCCCACAAAGGTCTGTTCCCTTCCCTCAACCCCCAGGTTGACAATAAACTGGAAGGAAACCATCCGTGGAAATGGATTGGCTGGGACTATATCTACCAGCATGACATTGGCGCCCTGATCCATAACACCAACAAGATCTTTGAAGATGCCCTGGGCATCACTGAAGGAGCTTAAGATGCGATTTCTAACGGTCTCCGGCCCACCCTCAGCGGGAAAAACCTCGGTTATCCTGCGCGTTATCGAAGCCCTGCAGACACGCAATCATAAAATCGGCGTCGTCAAGTTTGATTGCCTGCTCACCGATGATGACAGCCTCTATGCCAAAAAAGGGGTACTGGTAAAAAAAGGGCTCTCGGGTGCCCTGTGCCCCGATCACTATTTTGTCAGCAATATTGAAGGGTGTGTCACCTGGGGCAAGGAACATGATTGTGATTACCTGATCAGCGAAAGTGCCGGTCTGTGCAATCGCTGTTCACCGCACATCAACGACATTACTGCCATCTGCGTCATCGATAATTTAAGCGGGGTCAATACCCCACGAAAAATCGGGCCGATGCTGAAATCTGCCGATATCGTCGTCATCACCAAGGGCGACATCGTCTCTCAGGCCGAACGCGAGGTCTTTGCCTCCCGCGTCAAGCAGGTCAACCCCGGCGCCGTAATTATGAATATCAACGGCATTACCGGCCAGGGGGCATTTGAGTTGACCAGCCTGTTTGAAGCCGCCTCCGACATCGACACCTTAAAAGGCAAGACCCTGCGTTTCTCCATGCCGGCCGCCCTGTGCTCCTACTGTCTCGGTGAAACCCGCATCGGTGAGGAATATCAGACCGGGAATGTTCGCAAAATGGATATGGAGGACAATTAATGAGACACGCAGCCCTGTATCAGCAGCCCCTGCCCGCCACCCTGGCTGAGCATCCTTACATTGAGGACTTTCTCAGTTCGTTCGGGTTGACGGTGGTTGCCAGCAACGACAGCCTTGAGCACTACCTTGATCAGTTAAACCCCGATCTGCTTGAGGATCTGGGCCTCAGCCGCGAGCAACTTCGACGCAGCCTTGATGATTTCCTGAACGGCATGCTCGCCCTGCGCAAACCCCTCGACAAAGTCGAGTCCCTGACCATCATCGGTGGACGCAATAAATCCGGAGAGGCTGAAGATGTTGAACTGACCTTGCAACCGGGGGAAGTAACCTGCATCGTCGGCCCCACCGGGTCGGGCAAAAGCCGCCTGCTGGCCGACATTGAATGGGTGGCCCAGGGGGACACCCCGACCGGACGCAAAATCCTGATCAACGATCAGGCACCGGACAGTCAGTGGCGTTTTTCCACTGAGCACAAGCTGGTGGCGCAACTGTCGCAGAACATGAACTTCGTCATGGATCTGACCGCTGAAGAATTCATCCAGATGCATGCCGAAAGCCGCCTGGTGACCAACCCCCGGGAAAAGGTTGCCCAAATTCTGGAACAGGCGAATCTGTTGGCCGGCGAGCAGTTTCGTCCCGACACTCCGGTAACCGCCTTGAGCGGTGGTCAGTCGCGGGCATTGATGATCGCTGATATGGCCTTTTTGAGCAAATCCCCCATTGCCCTGATTGATGAAATCGAAAATGCCGGGATTGATCGCAAAAAGGCCCTGAACCTGCTTATTCGTGAAGAAAAAATCGTCCTGATGGCGACCCACGATCCGATTCTGGCGCTGATGGGTGATCGCCGACTGGTGATCAAAAATGGTGGCATCGCCAAGGTCATCAACGCAAACGACGCGGAGCGCCGCAATCTGCAGCGTCTCGAAGAAATGGACAACCAGCTTCTGGCGTTACGCAACCGGATTCGTTCCGGTGAAACGTTGGAGCAACTCTAGAGGAGAAATATAATGCACGATGGCTGTCAAGGACAGGCAGGAGATGGAGCAAGGGTAGTGGACAAATTGCGGCTGATGGGTTTTTCAAACTACAGTCTGCCGCAAGAGGTTCACATCGTCTGCAGTGGATGTGATCAGACCGTCACCATGACGACCCTGGAATATCGCTGTCCGCACTGCGGCATGGTGTACGGCGTCACTCCCTGCCATGCTCATGATACCAAGAGCATCCAGGCCGCGGGAATCAACTATTAGACTGGGCACCGGACTTGGGCCAGCCCTTTTTTATCGATAACAAATGGGAAAGGGGCGGGATCCTATTTTTGTTCTGCTGACAATTTCTGTTGCGCCATTGTCGAAATATACTGCCAGAGAAGATCGCGGGAAGGCTCATCTAAACAGGTGAAGCGCACACCTGAGTGATGCCCGCGCTTGCCGTCGCCCTCACCCTTCTGGGTCCAGCAGACTTCACCGGTTATCATATGGGTATGATCCTGCTGCGGCAATTGAAAGCTTAAGGTGATAATCCCATTAACCCGTGGCAGCGGATTTCTGCCGGCAGTTTCGATGCAGGCACCATCCATGCTCATGTTGTAGATGGTGCCGGCACATTCCTGCTGTAGATACCGTAGCTTAACCGGAATGGGTTGGGCAAACTCGCAACGGTAGTGATCCCTGGCCCCAGCCATCATCCCCTGCAATACCGACATGAACTTCTCGATACTGCGCAGACTCACATCAGAGGCACTGCCCCTGGTGCTCATGGTATTGCGCTCCTCAATCACCTCATCAAGAAGCTTACGATAGCGATAGAAACGCTTAAGCAGATCGTTGCGCTCAAAGGTAAAACCGTTGGAAGAAATCAGGACATTGTTAACCGGAACCTGCGTCTGACACTGGTCACAGACGATCACCTGTAACTCAGCAAGCAAGGCAGAACAAATATAGTTCTGACATTTTGGACACTTCATCATCAGCATGACAGCCCCACTTTCACTGATCAAACGTTCCTGGAATCGTTCGCTGCTTAACCAGCACCATCATAACATCACCGTCATAGACGAAAAAAGGCCGCCGGAATAATACCCTGCAGCCTTGATTCGTAAAGATATTGCAATCCAGCCAGGGATCAGGCTTCTTCCGGCGTTACCACAACCTTCAGTTCAGCAACAACACCGGCATCCAGCTTGATATTAACCAGGTGTTCTCCCAGGGTTTTGATCGGGTCCCCAAGCTGAATTTTTTTACGGTCAATGCTGATGCCGGCATCGGTCAGCTTGGCCTCCAGATCCATGGAAGTCACCGAACCAAAGAGCTTACCTTCTTCACTGGCACGTTGGCTAAAGCTACAGGTCACCTTCTCAATGCGAGCTTTAAGGGCATTGGCATCGTTGGTCACCTTTTCCAGTTTACGTGCAAGTTGACGCTTCTGATGTTCAAGCGCCTTCACGTTACGAGCATCGGCCAGGTGTGCCAGCCCCTGGGGCACCAGATAGTTTCTGGCATAACCGGCCTTTACACTAATGATATCTCCGATGGTTCCGAGGCCATCGACATTTTCTCGCAGAATCACATCTGTATTCATCTATTTTCTCCGTAGCTTAAACGTATTATGATCGGTGCGGATCGTAGATCAGCGCCCTGTTAGACCCAATCAGACTGAATGTGAATTGGTATAGGGCAACAGAGCAATCTGCCGGGCATTTTTGATCGCATCGGCAATATGGCGCTGATGGGTCGCACAGGTGCCCGAAATCCGGCGGGGCACGATCTTGCCACGCTCCGACAGGTAGTAACGCAAGCTGTCGACATCTTTGTAATCAATTTTTGCACCTTTGTCCGCACAGTAACGGCAAATCTTGCGGCGGCCAAAGCGGCGGCGCGGTGCGGGGGAACCGGGGCGTCCTGGATTTTCACTAGCCATACTATATTCTCCTGAATCAGTTGTTGTCGTTATTCTTCGTCGTCATCTTCGAAATCGTCATCGTCATCGTCAGCACTGACATTTGCAGCTGGTTCAGCAGCATCTGCGGTGAAGTCGCGATCCAACCGCACAGTCAGAAAACGCAGAATCTGCTCATCCAACCGGAGACGACGTTCATACTCGGCCACAACCTCTGGTCCGGCACTGAACAGCACCTGGATGTAATTGCCGCGCTCAACCTTTTTAATCGGATAAGCTAGCTTGCGCGTACCCCAATTGTCGAGCTTGACAATTTCAGCCTGCTGATCGTTGAGAATTTTCTGGAATTTGTCCACCAGTGCTGTCAGCTCGTCGCCGACAACCTCCGGATGAACGATGTAAAGTGACTCATAATTTCTCATTGAGCATTGACCCCTTTCGGATTAACAGCCCCGGGCACACCCCGGAGCAAGGAATGGTGCAGACTCACAATGAACCCGCAGAACCAGGATTTTTATCACGTAACCTGTGCTATTACAAGATCTTTTATCCTAATAATTGCATCAGACATTAAAACGAAAATGCATCACGTCACCATCAAGCACCCGATAATTTTTTCCTTCAAGGCGCAACAGTCCTTTTTCCCTGGCACCCGTTTCACCACCGGACGTTACGTAATCCTTATAGGCGGTGACCTCGGCCCGGATAAAACCTTTTTCAAAATCACTGTGAATCACCCCCGCCGCCTGGGGTGCAGTTGCCCCGTCAGACACAGTCCAGGCCCGCACCTCTTTCGGCCCGGCGGTGAAATAGGTGATCAGACCAAGCAGGCGATAGCCGGCGTGAATCATCCGGTCAAGCCCCGAGCTTTCAAGACCTAACTCTGACAGAAAATCGGCCTTTTCATCCTTATCCAGTTCGGCAATTTCGGCCTCTATCTTGCCGCACAAGGTCAGCATTTCAGCACCTTCAGCGGCGGCATGCTCTCGCACCTGAGTGACAAATGGGTGCTTGCCGGCAAGATCATCCTCTGCGACATTGGCGAGATACAGAACCGGCTTAACCGTGATCAGGTGAAGATCCCTGATCAACAGCTTTTCATCTTTTTCAAGAACCACCGATCGCGCCGGCAATCCCTGGTTGAGTGCCTTGGCGATTTTTTCGAGGACAGCAACCTCGGCCTGCAGTTTTTTGTCACCGCTTCTGGCCTGTTTGCTGCTGCGCTGAATACGTCGGTCGACGCTGTCCAGATCAGCAAGATTAAGCTCAGTCTGAATTACTTCAATATCGCGCAGCGGATCGATACTGCCATCGACATGAACAACGTTGTCATCTTCAAAACAACGCACGACATGGGCAATGGCGTCAACCTGACGGATATGACCAAGGAACTGATTTCCCAGGCCTTCGCCACGACTGGCCCCTTTCACCAACCCGGCAATATCGACAAACTCCATCACCGTCGGCACAATCTCTTTTGGTTTAACCAGTAGTGCCAGTTCGTCCAGGCGCGGATCAGGAACTGCCACCATTCCGACATTCGGCTCGATGGTGCAGAAAGGATAATTGGCAGATTCAGCGCCGGCAGCAGTGATCGCATTGAATATGGTCGACTTTCCAACATTGGGAAGGCCGACAATTCCACATTTAAAACCCATGTTTTTACCCTCAAAAAAAGGATAGCCGAAGCATGCGCCCCGGCTATCCGATCATCTATCTGTTGTTTGTACCGGTCAGATAAGCAGTGGTGCAATGACCAGCGACACAACACTCATCAGCTTGATCAGGATGTTCATTGACGGACCGGAGGTATCTTTCAAGGGATCGCCAACGGTATCACCAATGACCGCGGCAGCATGCGCTTCGCCGCCTTTTCCTTCGCCTTCAAGCTGACCACTTTCAATATATTTTTTGGCGTTATCCCAGGCCCCACCACCGTTGGACATGAACAGCGCCAACAGCACCCCGGCCAGTGTCGCACCGGCCAGCATGCCGCCTAAGGCCTCTTTGCCGAGCAGGAAACCGACAAGCACCGGCGCTGCTACAGCGACCACACCAGGAAGAATCATCTCCCTGAGAGCCGCCTTGGCTGAGATATCGATACACTTCTGGGAATCAGGCTTGGCACCTTCTTTCCCTTCAAGCAGACCGGGAATTTCACGGAACTGACGACGGATTTCATCGACCATGGATCCGGCGGCACGACCCACGCTGGTCATGGTCAGAGCACCGATAAAGAATGGCAGCGCTCCCCCGACCAGCAGACCGATAACAACCATCGGCTCAATCAGGTTAATCGATTCCAGACCAACGGTTGTTGCATAGGCAGAAAACAGTGCCAGAGCTGTCAGCGCAGCAGAACCGATGGCAAAACCTTTACCGATCGCGGCGGTGGTATTACCGATAGCATCGAGTCCGTCAGTGATCTTGCGCACATCCGGCCCAAGACCTGCCATCTCCGAGATCCCGCCGGCATTATCAGCAATCGGGCCGTAGGCATCGACCGTCATGGTAACACCAACCGTCGCCAGCATGCCGACTGCAGCGATACCGATGCCATAGAGGCCGGCAAAAGCGTTAGCGACAAAGATAGCAAAGGCGATGATCAGTACCGGCAGAACCGCTGATTCAAGACCAATAGCCAGGCCATGGATGATGTTGGTTGCCGGACCGGTCTTGCTGGCTTCGGCAATCCGCTTTACCGGGCCATGGGCGGTGTAGTATTCGGTAATCTGACCGATAGCGATACCGGCAAGGCTACCAATGAGGATGGCCCAGAAGATACCGGCATTCAGCCCGGCGGCTTTGATGTAGATGAATGCGGCAATCAGAAAACCGCCGGCTGCCACAAAGGTTGTATAATGCAAGGCCTTGGCGGGATCCATCGACTTAAGGAAACGCATGGAGAAAATCCCGATGATCGAAAAGACCAGGCCGATCATCGCCAGAGCCAGCGGCAGGAGCATGGCCGCCGCCTGAACATTAGCTCCCGAGCCGAGCTTAGTGAGCAGCAGCGGGCTGGCAGCAGCGGCAATGGCCATGGTTGCGATAATGGAGCCAACATATGATTCAAAAATATCGGCCCCCATACCGGCAGTGTCGCCAACACAGTCACCTACGTTGTCAGCAATAACACCGGGGTTACGGGGATCATCTTCAGGAATGCCGGCTTCGACCTTGCCTACAAGGTCAGATCCGACATCAGCGGCCTTGGTATAGATGCCACCACCGACACGCGCAAACAAGGCAATCGATGAGGCGCCCATGGCAAAACCGTTGATATATTTAGCGCTCTCGACATCGCCACCATAAAAAATATACGCGATACCAACGCCAACCAGACCCAGGGAGGCAACAGCAAGACCCATAACCGCGCCACCGTTGAAAGAAACCTCCAAAGCACGCGCCTGACCGTGGGCACGGGCAGCTTCTGAGGTTCTGACATTGGCACGAGTTGCCGCTTTCATGCCGATAAACCCGCAGGTCATGGAGCACACGGCGCCGCCAACAAAAGCCAGGGCACTGTGGATACTCATGGCAACCGCAATCAACGCAAAAACTACCACAATAAAAATGGCCAGAGCGCGGTACTCGCGGTTTAAGAAGGCCATGGCACCTTTATGGATATCCTCAGATATCTCACGCATCCTGTCATTGCCCACTGGTTGTGATTTGACGTTGTTGTAGATCACCAGCGCGATCACAAAACCGATGACCCCGAGTATGGGGGCCCATGCTTGCAGTTGCATTTGTCTCGCCTCTTTCGTCTGATATGGGTTTAAAGATTCTCTTCCAGGTTGAAACCGTTAAATTTATTCATGGCGGCTCCTGCTCCGCCAGCGATAATCAATTCCGCGGCATCTGCTGCCGTCGCTACCATGGCAGGCAGCCCGACGCGCTCTTTGGAGTTAAAAGAACCGAGCACATGACGGGTTACATCTGAGTGTTCCGGCTTACCAATGCCGACACGCAGGCGTACAAAATCGCGGCGTCCCAGGGTGCTGATAATATCGCGCATTCCGTTGTGACCGCCGTGACCACCCTCCTTGCTGATTTTCATCCGCCCGAAGGGTAGATCGAGGTCGTCGTAAATCACGATGATATCAGCAGGATCTACGTTCAATGCACTGCTGGCAGCATGGACACAGGCACCACTGCGGTTCATATAGGTCTGGGGGAGAATAATGGTAGTTTGCTGCGAGGCAACTGCCCCAACCCCGTATATCCCCTGGTAACCTTTTTTTTTCAGGGCAATTCCAAAGCGCCCGGCAACCTGCTGTGCCACCATAAAACCAATGTTGTGGCGGGTTGACGCATATTCCGAACCATAATTACCGAGACCAACAAGTAGCTTCACTTGCAATAACCGCCGATAAAGATTCCAGCTGTGGTGATGTTATTCTTCATCACTTTCTGCAACTTCAGCTTCCTCGTCACTTTCTTCCTCGGCACTATGGCCGATGACAGTGATAACCGTAAAGTTGACTTCGTGGACAAGCTCTACGCCGACAGGAACGGTGACCTCCTCAATATGGACCGTGTCACCAATTTCCAGCGCTTCGATATTAATATCGATCGACTGTGGAACCTGGGTCGGCAGGCAGGCTACCTCGAGCTCTTTTCTGATTAACTGGGTTGAGCCACCCGCCTTCTGCCCCTTGGAAATCCCCACAAGGTTGACCGGCACCATGAAGTAGCCTTTTTCCTTGAGGTTAATCGCATGGAAGTCGACACTGAGCATATCACGTCGCAGCGCATGGATCTGGGCCTCCCGCAGAACCACAACCTTCTTGTCGAGTCCGGCACCGGAGAGAGTAAGCAGGGTATTCCAGCCGGCTTCGCCCGATACCGCCTTTTGCAGCGCCTTCGGATCGACCGAAACTTTTGTAGCGTCCATCCCCTTGCCATAGACGACAGCTGGGACCTTTCCTGCAGCCCTCAATCTCCTGGCAAAACCTTTGCCGGCATTCTCGCGTGCTTCTACTTCCAAAATGACTTGGGCCATCTATTCATCCTCCGTATAAATTGGGTATTCGTATACGCTAAAAAAATTCTATTTTTATACAAACAGCGAGCTGACCGATTCCGCATTATGGATGCGGCGGATCGCTTCAGCCAGCAGATAACTGACTGACACCCCCTGCAAGGTATCGCACTTGTTCAGTTTGTTCTGAATCGGAATAGTATCAGTAACAAAAACCTTCTTAAGCGGACTTTCGGAAATCCGCTCCAACGCCGGGCCGGACAGAACCCCGTGTGTTGCGAAAGCATAAACCGCCGTTGCCCCCTGATTCTGCAGTGCTGTAGCGGCGGTACAAAGGGTGCCGGCGGTATCGATCATGTCATCGACAATAGCACAGACCTTGCCTTTGACATCGCCGATAATATGCATGACTTCAGAGACATTGGGGCCACTGCGACGCTTGTCGATAATAGCCAGTCCGGCATTGAGACGTTTGGCAAAAGCGCGCGCGCGCTCGGTGCCCCCGGCATCAGGTGAAACAATCACCAACTCACCCAGATTCAGACGCCGAATCTCTTCAAGCATGACCGGTGCGGCATACAGATGATCGACGGGGATATCAAAAAAACCCTGAATCTGACCAGCATGCAGATCTATCGTCAACAACCGGTCGATTCCCGCAACCGACAACAGGTCAGCAACGAGCTTGGCAGTAATCGGTGCCCGCGGAGCGACTTTACGATCCTGGCGGGCGTAGCCGAAATAAGGAACAACGGCATTGATACGCGCCGCCGAAGCACGCTTCAGGGCATCGGTCATGACCAGCAGTTCCATCAGATTATTATTTGCCGGGGAGCAGGTTGACTGAATAACGTAGACGTCACGGCCACGCACGTTATCATTGATTTCAACCAAAACCTCTCCGTCGGAAAAAGTCTTGACCTTGGCGTTGCCGAGATTTACCGAGAGGTGACGGCAGATATCATGAGCCAGGGGCTCATTCGAGTTGCCGGTAAAAACTTTGATCATTCCCACGAATCACAACCCTTCAAATATATCAACTTGCGTCACAGCAAAAAACGAAATCTGTAAAGTGGCTGGGGCGCCAGGATTCGCCCACTACGTCACCGCCATCACGGCGGCTCCTGCGTCGGCTCCCCTGCGCTCACTGCCGCGACCATCCATGGCCGCTCTTCTGACATTCAGTCAGCTTTCGCTGCGCTTCGAATCCCGGCTGTACCACCGGAAACGAAAATTGTAAGTGGCTGGGGCGCCAGGATTCGAACCTGGGAATGCCGGAATCAAAATCCGGTGCCTTACCGCTTGGCGACGCCCCAACAAGTAACCTGCTGATCTCTTTGCAACAAAAAAAACAAATGAAGCCGGCATAAACCGGCACCATATCAAATTGCTATATTCTATCCTGACCCGCTACAGCAGCAGGGAGTGACCCTGCAGTGGCGACACCGGGCAAACCCACCAGTCGGTTTCCGAAGCCAGAACACCGGCGGCACGCTGAGCCTGGTCAAGCTCATCAAACACCCCAAACAGAGTTGCGCCACTACCGGACATCAGCGCCCCACGGGCACCCAGTTGCAGCAGGCGCTGCTTGATCTGCTGTAACACAGGGTAACGCATCAGCGTGACCTGTTCCAGATCGTTATGCAGTGCCTCACAAAGCTCTTCCCTGGTCACAACAGAAAACCTCGGAAGGTTAGCCAGTTCACCACCCTTTGTCAACTGTAAACTTTGATAAACTTCCGCCGTTGATACGGCAATCCCGGGGTTAACCAACAGATAGGCAACCTCGGGCAGCCTCGGCAATGGGGTCAGCGTGGTCCCGGTACCTGTAGCCCAGGCTGGACGCTGAAAAACAAAAAAAGGAACATCCGCCCCGAGCTGCGCACCCAGTTGCTGCAAAGACTGATTACCCATATTCAGTTCAAGCATCTCGTTTAGTGCCAGTAGCACGGTGGCGGCATTTGATGAACCCCCACCAAGTCCGGCAGCCACCGGAATGCGCTTATTGATCTGAATCTCAACGCCGACGCCGACCTGTGCCTCGGCAAGAAGTAAACGGGCCGCCCGGGCTGCGATATTGTCCTCACCGGGCGCCAGCGCCAAACCATCACAACGGACGTTTATCCCTTGAGATCTCGTTAAGCGGACACGAATATCATCGTACAGGTCAATACCCTGCATCGCCATCGCCAGGGCATGGTACCCGTTCTCATAACGCCCCAGCACATGCAGGCACAGGTTGATT
This sequence comes from Pelovirga sp. C15f, assembly GCF_057178085.1. NCBI lineage: Bacteria > Pseudomonadati > Thermodesulfobacteriota > Desulfuromonadia > Geobacterales > Geobacteraceae > Pelovirga > Pelovirga sp. C15f. The sequence goes on along the minus strand of NZ_JBXUCV010000005.1, from coordinate 106,769 downwards.
TTGGCTGGTGACTTAACACTTGATTCGTTGATCATCATCATCCACCTCATGCATAGGCTTCCTTTGAAGCGAACGACAACTTTCACCTGATTGAGATCACGCAGTCAAGAAAAGGGATAAAAAAACTATTGGCAAAAAAACCTGTTTTTGGCAACAACTCCTGATAGAATCGAGAACGAATCCATGCTCGAAGGCAACCGCATCATTCAAGCGCCCTTGAAATATTCCGCTATCCTGCTATCGGAGGCAGCATCTGTCATGAACAGACTCGTCATCATCAGCATCATCCTGGCGGCTTTATTTTTTGCAGCTTCAGCGGGTTTAGCCCAAGCTCCATCGGCATCAGCTGACAAACCACTCATTCATTTCGGCGTTATCCCCCGTTACAATCCAATCATTATGTATCGCTCTTACCAGCCGATGATGGATTATCTGACCGCCAACACCCCTTACCGCTTTGAACTGAAACTTTCACGCAATTATCACGAGGCTGTCGAATTCCTGCAAAACGGCACGACACCAGTGGCCTCCCTCGGGGATGTAACTTTTGCCGAAGCCCATCAGAAGTTTGGAGCTGAGCCTATTCTTAAACCTCTCAACGCAGATCGGGAAGCATACTATCATAGTTATATCATTGTCCGGGAGGACAGCTCGATCGCGTCATTGCAAGAACTCAAAGGGAAACTTTTTGCTTTTGGCGATTATCATTCGACATCAGGCAAGCTGATCCCCTACCACCACCTCAAGCTTCATGGTATTGAGCTGGATGATTTTTCATCTTACCTGCATCTCGAATCCCACGACGCCGTCGCGAAGGCGGTGCTCAAAGGCAGTGTTGCCGCCGGCGCAGTCAAGGATGTGGTTGCCCTGCGCTACCGTGAGCACGGCCTGCGCTTTCTTTCCATCTCCGACCCGATTCCGTCGGTCCCCATCGTTGTGCGTAAAGATGCGCCGGAGGATCTGGTCGCTGCTCTGAAAATAGCGCTACTGGCAATCGACCCTGATGATCCGCGAATCGGGCGGGAGTTGATCCGCTGGGATCCTGAATTCTCCCACGGCTTTGTCCCTGCCGCGATTGACGACTATCAATTGATTTTTGACCTTACCAGCAATAACAAGACCGGCTGTGGTCTGGGATGTCACTGATGCCGGGCAAACTCCCCTTCTTCAGCCTGCGTGTCCGCTTCATGGTGGTCGCCGTCATCCTGACCCTCGGTTCATCAGCTATCTGGGGTGGCTGGACCTGGCAGCGTGAGCGCACGTCTTTGCTGGAAACCCTCACCCGTGAAGGGGAGACCCTTGTCACCACCATGGCGATTCCCGTGATCAACGCTTTGCTTTATGAAGAGCTCGGCATTATTAGCGAAGGTGGGCTGCTGGACAATTTTGTCAGTGAAATCATGGCAACGCCACGACTTAAGATTCGCTACGCCTTCGTTCTGGATGAAGAAGGGCGGGTCCTGGCTCATAACCGGCTTGCCGAATTCGGCACCAACTACGATGATCCTATAAGTCGTGCTGCTCTTGCTGCAGAGGGCTTTATCCAGACTGACATCCTGGTGGAGGAAGAGCGGGTTGCTGACCTGGCGATGCCCCTGGCGATTGCCGGCAAACGCTGGGGGTGTTTACGCGTCGGGGTTTCCATGGAACCGGCTTATGCCGCAATCGGGCGACTGGAACAGCAGATTTTTCTTTTTTCCGGACTTTTTTCCATCGGCGCCCTGTTGATTTACTGGATTATCGGCACCTGGTTAGCCCGACCGATCCAGGCCCTGACCCAGAGCATGGAGAATGTCGGCAAAGATCCGAGCAACCTCACAATCAATGTTTACCGTAATGATGAAATCGGCCAGTTGCAAAAAAGTTTCAGCGCCATGCTCGAACGTCTCAACCGCAGCGAAGCTGAACGTATCATCTCAATGAACCGGATGCTCGAAAACGAACGGATCGCCGCTATCGGTCGTATCGTTTCCGGAGTTGCCCACGAAGTTAACAACCCCCTGGCCGGCATCGAAGGTGCTCTTTATCAAATCGAGCGCAAAGGGGGCTCTGCGACCGAGCGCTATGTCGGACTGGTCCGTCAGAGCATTGAGCGCATCGGTCGTATTGTCAGCCAACTCTCCGACCTGTCACGCGTCGGCACCATCAACCCTAAACCGGTTAACAGTGGCAGCTTTTTTGAAGACCTGGCGGTGTTCTCACGTATGGCAGTCAAAGGGATCAATTGCCGATTTACCACCGAAAACCACTGTCCGCCAACAACACTATTCCTCGACCGTGACAAAATTCACCAGGTCGTACTGAACCTGGTACTGAATGCGGTAGATGCTACCTGCACCAATGCCATCTGTGCCAATGGAGAAGTCAGCCTGATAGCAACCTGGCACAATGGTAACTATCTGTTGCGGGTGGAAAATACCGGTCCAGCCATTCCCGATAAGATTATCGATGAAATCTTCACCCCTTTTTTTACCACCAAAGAAGCCGGCAAAGGTTCCGGCATGGGTCTTGCTATTTCCAGAGGGATAGCCGAAAACCACGGTGGCACCCTCGACTATCAACGGACCGGGGAGCGCACGGTTTTTACCCTGTCTATTCCCTGCACAAAACCTGTGGATGCAACTGATGGATAAAACGATTTTACTGGTGGAAGACGATCTGGTTCATCTGGAAATGCTCAGCGAAGTTCTCACCGATAACAATTACAATGTGGTTCCCGCCAAGGATGGCCAGCAGGCAGTTGATGCGCTGGCGCAGCAAAGATTCCCGGTGGCCCTGATCGACATTCGCCTTCCCGATGTCAGCGGCATGTCGCTGCTTGAGGTCATTCTGAATCAGCAGCCTGACTGTACCATTCTGATGATGACCGGCGAAGCAACCGTCGAAGCTGCTGTCGATGCCCTCAAAAAAGGAGCCCACGACTACCTGGCCAAGCCCTTTAGAACCGAACTGTTGCTACTGAAACTTAAACGTCTGTTTCATCTCCAACAGATTGAAGCTGAAAACCGCGATCTACGGCGCCGCGATCAGTCGTCAGGAATGATTGGTGATAGTCAGGCGTTACGAAAATTTTTAACCGCCGCACAAACTGCAGCCGGCACTGATGTTACCATCCTGATTCAGGGCGAGAGCGGCACCGGCAAGGAACTCGCGGCCGACTTTATCCACCAGGAAAGTCCCCGTCACCCCAAACCCCTGGTCAAGGTCAACTGCGGCGCAATCCCGGAAACTTTGCTGGAATCAGAACTGTTTGGAACAGAAAAGGGAGCTTTTACCGGTGCCGATCAAGTGCGCCGCGGCTACCTGGAGCAGGCCCACGGTGGCACTCTGTTTCTGGATGAAGTTGGAGAAATTCCCCAGCCGATGCAGGTTAAGCTTCTGCGTGTCCTGCAGGACGGCGTTATTCGTCGTTTAGGGAGCGAAAAACCAATCAAGGTCGATTTCCGCCTGATTGCCGCCACCCACCGCAACCTCGCCGAATTGCGCAACGAAGGCAGCATCCGCGAGGATTTTTACTACCGACTCAATGTTGTTCCGCTGCATCTGCCACCCTTGCGTCAACGGCGCGAAGATATCCCATTGCTGATTTCCCATTTTATTAACAAGTATGCCTCCCGCTACAACAAAGCGCCGATTCAGCTCAACCTCGAAACCTATGAGCGGCTACAGAACTGCCCCTTGCCAGGGAATGTGCGTGAGCTGGAAAACCTGATTGAGCGGCTGCAGGTTCTCGCTCCCGGCAAAGAGATCACCCCCGGCATGTTACCCGAACCCCTGCGCCAGTCAGGTGGCAACAGTGGTGACATTATCCAGTGTTTTCGTACCGACCTGCCATTGCGTGAAGCCATCCGCGATTTTGAACTGCGCTTTATTACCCGGGTCCTTAACGAAGAAGGAGGAAATCGCACTGCGGCTGCCCAGCGCCTGAACATCTCACGCAAATCCCTGTGGGAAAAACTCGCTTTGTAACCTTGAAAATTTCGACCGCACTCCTTTCATTTACGATGACAATCACAAGTCTCCCCAGCCGCTTCTGTCCTATGGAGCAATGTCGTTAATAATCTTTAAATAACACCATAGTTTATTAACATGCGGTTGTTACCGCCAGGTAACACTGTATACATAAACCGTTAAGATACTATTTTTACTAGATATTGTGTTCTTTTAAATGTCAACTGTAACACTCGGGTTACAAAAGAAATCAGGAAACCTTCTTTAGTAAAGTAATATTTTCTGCAATTTCAGGCAGCTTGTCGAAAATCGTCACCCGGCACGACCTTTGCTAATCAACGCAAGAAGGGTGCGCGCAGTGCGAAGGTCGCTACTGGTTCACCTTTGTTTATCAAACAACTGCCAAGGAGGATGCGAATGAGATTGACACGTAGAAGCTTCATCCAAGCTTCCGCTGCCACCGGAGGTGCTTTACTGGCCGGTTGCGCTGCAAGCAAACCAGCCACTAACGCTATGAACAAATCAGCTGCTAAACCCAAAGGAGAAGATCCCGGCAAGTGGATGGCCAGCGTCTGTCAGGGGTGCACCACCTGGTGCCCGATCGAGATCTTTGTTCAGAATGGTCGTGCCGTTAAAGTTCGCGGTAACCAGAACAGCAAGCTCAACAACGGTTATGTCTGTCCGCGAGGCCACCTGATTCTGCAGCAAACTTATGATCCGGACCGGATCAAAACCCCGATGAAGCGTACCAACCCGAAAAAAGGTCGTGGCGTTGATCCCAAGTGGGTTCCCATTTCCTGGGATGAAGCCACCGATACCATCGCCGAAAAAATCATGGAACTTCGCCGCAACAATGAAACCCAAAAATACATGCTGATGCGCGGACGTTATTCCGATCACAACCAGATCCTGTACAGTGATTTCACCAAGATGATCGGCTCGCCCAACAACATTTCCCACAGTGCCATCTGTGCCGAGGTGGAAAAGTTCGGCCGCTACTATACCCAGGGATACTGGGGCTACGGCGACTATGATCTCGACAAAATGAAATACCTGATTGTCTGGGCCTGTGATCCGATATCATCCAACCGCCAGGTACCCAACGCCATCGACAAAATCCACGGCGTCATTGAGCGTGGCAAGCTGGTGACTATCGATCCACGCATGAGCAACACTGCTGCAAAGGGGCAGGAATGGCTGCCGATCAAGCCGCAGACCGATAGTGCTCTGGCAGTGGCCTTAGCCCATGTTATTCTGACCAAGGGGCTCTGGTACAAGGAATTTGTCGGTGACTTCAACAACGGCAAAAATCTCTTTGTTGCCGGCAAAACTGTTGCTGAAGACGCGTTTGCCGAAAAGCATACCCACGGCCTTGTCAAATGGTGGAACATCGAGCTGAAAGATCGCACTCCACAGTGGGCCGCCGGCATCACCGGCATTGACGCAGCTACCATTACCCGTGTGGCGACCGAATTAGCCAATGCCGCTCCTAACTGCGCAGTCTGGTACGGCCCCAACATGCAACCGCGCGGTTCTTATGCCGCATTAGCCATGCATGCTCTCAATGGCCTTACCGGCTCAACCGACAATGAGGGCGGTTACCTCAAGCCCCAGAGTGCACCCAGCAGCAGCTACCCGAAAATTGCCGATTTCCAAGATGAGCAGGCGAAAAAATCCAGCAAAAACAAAAAAATCGACCAGCGCGGCACCCTCAAGTTCCCTGCGCTGAAGGAAAAATCAGGCGGTGGTGTGGTTACCAACAATGCCGCCAACGGTATTTTGCAAGAAAATCCCTACGACATCAAAGTCGCTATCGGCTACTACAACAACTTTAATTTTTCCGGAACCGAAGGACAGCGCTGGGACCGCGCCATGGCCAAAGTTCCCTTCTTTGCCCATATTGTCACTATGCCCAGCGAGATGAGCCAGTTTGCCGACATCGTCCTGCCGGCAGCGATTCATCATTCCGAGCAATGGGCGATTGTACGTTCCGCCTACAACCTTCACGGCTGTATTTCCATCCAGCAACCGGTGATCAAGCCCCTGTTCGACGTCAAGGCAGCTGAGACCGAAGTGGTATGGATGATCTCTGAAAAACTTGCCGCCAAGGGTTTTGCAAACCCTCTCAACTGGCTCAAGAGTTTTAAAGATCCGGAAACCGGAGCAGAGCCGGCAAGTGGCACAGAATTAGGTCTTTACGCCACCAAGATCCGCAGCCAAAAGGCTTGGGATCCGAAGGAAAATGCCGACTATAAAGGGGATCGCCCTGCCGGTTGGAACGCATTCGTGGCAAAGGGAACAGTCAATTCTCCGCGCAAATCTTACCGCTCCATGTGGGAGAAAGGGTTCCCGACCGAAACCAAAAAATTCGAGTTCTACAGCGAAACCCTGAAAAAGGTGCTTATCGATCATGCAGAAAAAAACAAGGTCACCATTGATCAGGCCATCGAAGCGGCTAACAACACTGCCCGGGGGGAAACAGTCTTTGTACCCCATTACGAACCGATTTTCCGTCATGGCGACCGCGAAGCCTACCCCTTTGATCTGATCGACATGAAATCGCGCTTCAATCGCGAAGGGCGTAGCGCCAACAACACCTGGTATTACACCTTTAAAAAATGTGACCCGGGTGAGATCGTCGGCCATGATGTTGTACAAATCAATCCGGCCGATGCGCGTCGCCTCGGCATCAGCGAAGGCGATATGGTCAAAGTCACCTCCACTATCGGCAGCCTGACGGTTAAAGCTCGCCTGTGGGAAGGTATTCAGCCCGGAACAGTTGCCAAGTGTTTCGGTCAGGGACACTGGGCCTACGGACGTGTTGCCACCGAGGATTACAGCAAGTTCAAACCACGCGGTGCGAACTTTAACGAAATCATGCCTGACGATTACGATCGCATGAGTGGCTCAACCGCTCGCAACGGTGGCTTCACCGGCGTCAAGGTAGAAAAAGTTTGATAAAAGCAAACACCTTTCAATAGGAGAAAAAATACATGGCTAGATACGGAATGGTTATTGACCTGCACAAGTGCACCAGCTGCGGTGCCTGTGGACTCGGGTGCAAGACCGAGAACAACACCGATGACCGTGGCGATGGTCAGACCCACAACTGGGCCGATTATCATCATTCGGCAACGGGGACTTTCCCCAACGTCAGCTACCAGACACTGCCGGTTTTGTGCAATCACTGCACCAACGCCCCCTGCGTTGCTGCCTGTCCCGTCACTCCCAAGGCAATGCACAAAAATGCCAAGGGGATGACGATTCACAATGAAGAACGCTGCATCGGCTGCCGGGCCTGTCAGAATGCCTGTCCTTACAGCTCTATGGATGTAGAGAATGATGATGTCCAATATAGTGTTATCAGCTTCAATAATTTCGGTAAGATCATTCACGCCACTTACCAGGACAACACAGAGGCGATCAAAGGCTGTACCGCTTCAGGTGCTGAAGTTGCCAAAAAAGCCGGGATGGCACCACCCTATGCCACCACGTATGGACACCCTGACTATAATAGTGTCAGAGGAGATGGGGTCGTAGAGAAGTGCATCCTCTGCGATCATCGTATCGAAAATGGCATCCAACCCTATTGTACCGATGTCTGTCCATCGAAAGCACGGGTTGCCGGCGATTTTGATGATCCCAACAGTGATGCTGCAAAACTTCTCAAGAAATATGGTGGTCGGCGCCTTAAAAACAACAAGGGTGAGTTTCTGGCCGCCAATGAGCAAGGTGTTGGGCCTAATGTTTACTATATCCGCGCCTATTCAGCGCGCAAGTAATACCTTGACTAAGTGATGATGCCGCAGATGAAGCGTTCTTCGTCTGCGGTATTTTTTACCCGGCAAACCCACTTCTTTTTTTTTGGAGACATTTGTGACCACCACTTCCCTTATGGATAAAGTCGCTGCTACTGCTGACACCTACCGCCTGCTTTCTGCCTGCTATTATGAGCCGGATAAGAGTATGCTGCTCGAAGAAGGCCTGTTTACTCAAATGCGTGAGGCCCTTGAGCTGTGTCTTCCCCATTCGGTTCATTTAGCCGATGCCATGGCAACCAGCCTGCAAAGTGTGCCGCCACAGGAACTGCTGATCGACTATACCAAACTCTTTGTCGGACCTGATGTGCTGCTGGCACACCCTTACGGTTCGGTTTACCTTGATGGCCCAAAAATTCTCATGGGTGACTCCACTATGGATGTCATTGCCCGCTACCAGGACGCTGACTTTGGCATCAGCCCCGAGTTCAATGAAGTCCCGGATCATATCGCGATCGAACTTGAATTCCTTTATCTGCTCTGTTTCAATGAAGCCCTGGCCCGGAATGAAGAGCGTGCTGACGACCATCAGTATTGGTATCAGCTCCGCCAACAATTTATTGCTGACCACATTGGCCGTTGGATTAATGATTTCTCCGACAAGCTGCGTAGTAACACGCAATTCGATTATTACCGTCATCTCGCCGATCTGACCCAGCACTTTATCAACGCACAAAAATCAGCGGTATAGGTTGTCAGTATGATGCTGCAGAGCACGGCCTTCAAACTCCTGACTCCACAGGACACCCTGCGACTCGAACGCGGCCGCTGCTTACGCCACCGTTTGTCTTCTTCAAGTTGTCGCAACTGTTTTACCGCTTGCACAACCGGCGCCATAACCTGGACAAAAAACGGCCTGCACTGGGATGAAGAAAAATGCAGCGGCTGCCTGCTTTGCGCTGCCGATTGTCCCACTGATGCTCTGACAAGCACCCAGCTAGCCGTGGCTGATCTATTGCAGCGTCTTGATGAAGTCGATACTCCTTTGCTGGCTTGCTCCTTTAACCCACAAACACAGGGGCATGCGCGGTTATCCTGTCTGGGGCTGCTCGCTGATCCATACCTGTTACTGGCACTGCAACAGGCTCTGGGTAAGGAACTGCGTCTCAATGCGTCAACCTGTGCAACCTGCGAAAACTGTCGTATTTTACCGGCACTACAGCAATCAGCTAAACGAGTTGCTGAGCTGGCTCAAGGCTTACCCGGTGAGGTCAAGGTGATTGAAACAGCACCAGAGCTTGATTACCGCGAAAAAAGCTGCTCACGCCGAGAGTTTTTCAACTTTCTCAATCGTCGTTCACGCCAGACCGGTTTGTCTCTGGTCAATCGTCTGCGTCTCGACACAACGTCAGGCACTTACGGCAAAAAGAGCTTACCCCTGACCCGGCAACTGCTGCTGCAACTCGGCAAGGCGTCCTCCGCTGTGCGGGAAATGATTGACACGAGGATTCTGCCGGAGCTCACATTTGTCGCCGATTGCCGGGGCTGCACCGCCTGCGTCGGTATTTGTCCGACCGGCGCGCTGATGTCGCCGGATGTGCGTGGCAGCAAGCCGCAAATCAAGAAAGACCGTTGTACCTCCTGCAATCTTTGTGTAGAATTTTGTCGTCAATCGGCAATCACCGTCACCTCGCACTAGGGTGTGCTTTTTTTGGATAAGCGTTATGCAGATTTCGCACAACCGACAACTTACTGACCACAGCGACGTTACCGGAGTAATTTTAGCAGGGGGTCGCAGCCGACGCATGGGGCGCGACAAGGCGACCTTGACGGTCGGCGGGCGCACCCTGTTTGAACGCGCGCATGACGCCTTTGATGCCGTTTTAGAGCGGACACTGATTGCCGGTGATCGCCCCGACCTCGCCTCCGAAGCTGTGCCCTGTTTTGCTGATGAGTTTCCGGGCAGTGCTCTAGGTGGCATTCATGGTGGCTTGAAGGCTGCGCAAACGCCGTGGATTTTTGTGGCTCCCTGCGATCTGGCTGAACCCGACCAGAATCTAATCCGCCATCTGCTCACTTATCGCCACAACTACGATGCTGTGGTACCACGCACCCCGGCAGGTTTTGAGCCGGTATTTGCCCTCTACCACAAAAATTGCCTGCCGGTCATGGAACAGATGCTGCGCGCTGACAATTACCGCATCTACGATTTTTATGATCGCATTCGTACCCGCTTTGTGAGTAGCGATGAGTTACCGACCGGTTGGCAATCGGCCCTGGTTAATCTGAATTCACCGGTCGATCTTGAACAACTCCGCCAGGAGGCATCATGACTCCCCCCGTCGTATCTATTGTGGCCAAAAGCGGCACCGGCAAAACCACCCTGCTGGAAAAACTGATTGCAGAAATGAAACAGCGTGGTTATCGCGTCGCGGCCATCAAACATGACGCCCACAGCTTCAGTATTGATCATGAAGGCAAGGACTCCTGGCGACTGACCGAGGCCGGAGCGGACACCATGGTGATCACCTCACCGGCCAAGATTGCCATGGTCAGGCAGAATGAACACACTGAGCCGACCCTTAGCGAAACCATTGCGACCTACTGTTCGGATGTCGATATTGTTCTGACAGAAGGGTTCAAACGCAGCAACATGCCGAAGATTGAAGTCCATCGGCGTGAACGCAGCGCCACTCTGCTGTGTCGTGGTGAACAGCGTGACCCTACCCTGTTTGCCGTGGCGTCAGATGAACCCCTGGAACTGGACGTACCGGTGTTTGACCTCAACGATGCCGCCGGTCTGTGTAACTTGATTGAGAAGAGGTTTCTAGCGTGAATGACATCCGCATCCGCAGCAAAATCTGGCTGGAAGTGAACGGCCAGCCGTTTCTCGGTGGTGGCCGTCTGCGCCTGCTGCGCGCCATCGCAGCTACCGGTTCGATCAATGCCGCTTCCCAGCAACTTGGCATCTCCTACCGTAAGGCCTGGAGCCAGCTGCAGGAGATGGAAAAACACGGCATCTCTCTGGTTGAGCGTGAAAAGGGGGGGAGTGGCGGTGGTCGTTCTTTCATTACTCCAGAAGCACGGGAGTTGCTTAAAAACTTTGATGATGTCCTGGAGGGACTACATCAGATGATCGACGATAAGTTTGACCAGGTTTTTAATTCCTGAAAAGGCAAATACCCGCATTTTTTCATCTTCGATTTCTTTGCGATGCGTGCGACAAGGAGAGCCACGGTGATAGATTACCAGCAAGCCATCCATTGTATTTTTCAGACCATCAAGCCACTAGCTGCGGTGCGCGTCCCCCTTGCCGAAGGCCTGGGCAGGGTGCTGGCCGAAGATGTTTTTTCGCTTCTGGAACTCCCCCCCGCTGATAATTCCGCCATGGACGGCTATGCTTTTGACCACGCCCAGCTGGGAGATGGTGACTTGACAGCAATCGGTTTTGTGCCGGCCGGAGAAAGCTTTTCGGCATCCGTTAACTGCGGTGAAGCGGTACGTATCATGACCGGGGCCCCGATGCCCAAAGGCGTTGATACTGTCGTGCCGATTGAAGACACTGAACAGATGAGTGACAACCGGATCCGCCTGCGCAAGCCGCTGAAACGCGGTGCTAATGTTCGCTACCGTGGTGAAGAACTCAAGGTCGATGAAAAAATTCTCTGTCGCGGGCAGCAGTTGGACCCAGCAGCGATCGGCATGCTGGCCTCCGCCGGCGTCACTGAAGTCTGTGTCTACCCTGCTCCGCGAGTGGCTATTCTTTCCACTGGTGACGAGCTGGTCGAACTGGGCGAGACACCTGAGAACGGCAGAATCATTAACTCCAATGCTCACCTGCTCGCAGCCTGCTTGCGCCAGGACGGTTTCATCCCGATCCTGCTCGGCATCGCCAAGGATCAGCCGGGGGAGCTCCAGACCTGCCTGCGCAAAGGACTGGATGCTGATATGTTGATTACCACCGGCGGGGTTTCCGTTGGCGATCGCGATCTGGTGCAGCCAACCCTGCTTGAGCTCGGTTTTAAAAAACTTTTCTGGCAGGTGGCGACCAAGCCCGGCAAGCCAACCCTGTTTGGTACAATTGACGGACAGCCGGTGTTCGGACTACCTGGTAACCCAGCTGCCTCTGCTGCAACCTATCAGCTGTATGCCCGTCCTGCTTTGCGGATGCTTGCCGGGCACTCGCAGCCCTTTGCACCGACCCTTAAGGTCAAACTGGCCGCACCCCTTAAAGCAGGAGGAAAACGTTTACATTTTCTCTGGGGCAACCTGATCATTGTTGATGGTGAGCTACAGTTTGCTCCATCACAACGTCAGGGATCAGGACAGAATCGTAGTGCTGTCGGCGCTCAGGCGTTGTTTCCTCTGCCTATCGACTCCCCTGCATTGGAAGCCGGAGACAGGATCGACGTCATCTTGCTAACCTTGCCACCTGGCCAGAATCCTTCTAACAATTAATTAAAAGGAGCACCTAATGTTTGGACTGGGAACACAAGAACTGCTGATTATTCTGGTGCTGGTTGTGGTAATTTTTGGTGCCGGCAAACTTCCTCAGGTGGGTGAAGCCCTCGGCAAGGGAATACGTAATTTCAAAAAAGGGGTCAATGACGTCGAAGAACTTGGCCTTGCCGATCTGGATGAAAAGAAAAAATCCGAAGTAGACTCAGAACGTCATGAAAGATAGCTTCGGACGCAATATCAGCTACTTGCGACTGTCGATTACCGACCGTTGCAACTTGCGCTGTCACTATTGTATGCCGGCTGCCGGCATCGAGTACCGGCAGCATGAAGACATCCTGCGTTATGACGAAATGCTCCGGATTGTCGCCGCTGCCATCACCCTGGGCATTCGCAAGGTTCGTATTACCGGTGGGGAACCGCTGCTACGCAAGGGGGTGATCGGCTTTTTAGAGCAGCTTGCTGCTCTTGAGGGGATTGAAGAAATTGCGTTGACGACTAATGGTATCCTGCTAGCGGACTATGCGGAGGAATTGAGCGCTGCCGGCGTTAAACGCCTCAATATCAGTCTCGACTCCCTTAAGCCTGACACTTTTAATGAAATTACCCGTGGCGGTGATCTTGCTCAGGTTCTGGCGGGTATCGGCAAGGCCGAACAAGTCGGCATGAAAATCAAGCTCAATATGGTGGCCATGCGCGGAGTCAACGACCATGAACTCCTCGATTTCGCAACCCTGTCGATTGACAAACCCTGGTCGGTGCGCTTTATCGAATATATGCCGACAATCCGCGAACAACAATGGCAGCAACGGATTATCAGCGGCGCAGATATCCTTGCTCAGCTGAACAAGCATTTTCAACTGGAACCCCTTACAGCGGATCATTTCTGTGGTCCGGCCCGTCCTTACCGGATTACCGGAGCCGTCGGCACCCTTGGTATTATCACCCCCATGAGTGAACATTTTTGCGGTTCCTGCAATCGCATTCGGGTGACTTCCCTGGGGCATGCAAAAAGCTGTCTGATGTCGAATGAGGCTGTCAACCTGCGCCCTCTTCTGGGTGTTCGTCAGCAGAGTGAATTGATCGACACATTGAAAAAGGTCATCTGCGGCAAGCCTGAACATCACCGACTGGGTACAGATCCTGATTCGACCACCCCATTTTCCATGGCCAGCATAGGAGGATAGTTCATGATTGGTGAAATTGTTGCGGTTTGTGTCAGCGCCGCTAAAGGAGAGCGCAAAACACCAGTTGAGAAGGTGCTGTTGCGGGAAAATCATGGCATCGTCGATGACGCCCATGCCGGTGACTGGCATCGTCAAATCAGTTTACTTGCAAAAGAAAGTATCGATAAAATGCGGGCCATGGGGCTCGATGTCGACAACGGCGACTTCGCTGAGAACCTCACAACCCTTGGCATAGATCTCCCCGCCCTGCCCATTGGAAGTCGGCTGCGGATCGGTGAGGTACTGCTGGAGGTAACCCAGATCGGCAAGGAATGCCATACCCGCTGCGCCATTTATCATCAGGCCGGGGATTGCGTCATGCCCAAGGAAGGCATCTTTGCCAGGGTCTTAAGTGGCGGAGTGGTCACCCCGGGTTCACAGTTGCAGGTTTTAAACGGTAGTTTGTGATATACCTGAAAGCATAACAACCCTGTGGAAGGAGACCAGAATGCTGTCCCGGATATCCCATGCAACATCTCATCGTTCACATTCCAGCCTGGTGACACCTGCTCTGTGGCTGATTTTACTGTCCCTGCTTCTGATTCTCGTCGGCTGTTCATCACATTCGGCAAAAACCCGGGAGCTACTGACAATCGATTATCAACAGCTCGACAATGAAGCTTTATTACTACATTATTATGCAGTTGAAGATCAGATCGCCCTCTCCGAGCAACGGCGATCCGCGCCTTCTGTTAGTCTGGGTTTAGGCCTGGGCAGTTATGGCGGAAGCAGCTCCGTTGGCGGCGGGGTTGGCGTTAGAACCCCGATCGGCCAGCCTGATTCAGCCGCCGATCTACGCGCCCACCGCAACCTTGTGCGGCTTGAGCTGCAGAAACGTGACCTCACCCCGTAAAAAAACTATCCGATTCTCCATATCGCTGGCATTAAAGATATAAAAATCCCCGGTTACTTCCCTCAGCCGAGCCGTCGGGAACACAGGGAAAACCTGGATTTTTAAAATTGTTTTGGTGCTCTGAGTTGCTAAGCATTAAAAAAAGGGGGGGCAACCCGAATCAGCCACAAACACCACAACGACTGCATCCGTGCACGCAGGGTGAGGTTAAACGTTGCTCGGCAGCGCGTTGATATTCACGCCACAGATAATCGCGCCGTACCCCGGAATCAATGATCTCCCAGGCAAAGGCTTCATCCCGCCCGCGCTCCCGCGTTAACTCCTGGATCAAGGGCCATTTGGCCGCTGCGCAAATCTGCCTTAAGCTCCCTCCCTTGGCCAGTTCCGGCAATATGGCGGCAATGCGGCGATCGCCACGGGATAAAAAAGCCTGAAGGATCGCCAGTCGCACCGATTCCATCATAAAACGGGTATTAGGAATCCGGCTGCACGCTGACTGCAGCAAGCGCCCCTTTTTCTTCAATGACTTTTCCCCCTCCATGCCGGCCCACTGAAACGGGGTAAAGGGCTTGGGAATAAAGGGGTTAACACTGACCGTCAGATTGCCGAGAAAACCCCGGGCTTTGCCACTGGTCCGGCGCATGGCCGCAATCTTATCTACCAGTTCTATGATCGCTTCGACATCAGCCATTTCTTCAAATGGCAGACCAATCAGAAAATACAGTTTAAGATGGCGAATACCACCATCCGACAGCACCTGAACGGCTGACAGAATCTGATCTTCATTCAACCCCTTGTTGATGACATCACGCATTCGCTGGCTGCCGGCTTCCGGGGCAATCGCGACGCTGTTGTGCCCGGCTTGAGTAAGCAGGGTAACGGCGTCGACATCGATGGCATCCAGCCGCAGACTGGACACTGAAATCTCGCCGCCGCGGGCGATGATCCCTTGCTGGAGTGGCACAACCTGTGAGTAATCGGCAACCGCAGCAGCCACCAGACCGATCCGGTTGCGCTGGCACAACCCCTGGTCAGCCTGTTGCAGCAGATTATCCAGGCTGCGTTCGCGCGGAGGCAGGTAGACGAACCCCGCAGCACAGAAGCGACAGCCACGCGAGCAACCGCGTGATACCTCAACCAGCGCCATATGGCCAAACTCAGCTGCCTCAGATTGAATGAAGGTGCGACTGGCAGAGCTGTCAAGATCATGGAGATATTGTCTCTGGATTGTTTTGGGTACCCCCGCACTACGCTGATAAGTGATGCCATCGGCCGCATAGACCGGCTGGTAAAAACGCGGCACATAGACCCCCGGCAGCTGAGCCAGACCTAGCAGCAGCTGAAGGCGCGGCAAGGAAGATGACTGCTGAAGTCCTGCCAGTAAGGCGGACAATATAGGTTCGGCCTCACCGACCGCAATCAAGTCGGCAATCTCAGCCACAGGTTCAGGATTGATGAAGGCGCAAACGCCGCCAAACAACACCAATGGATCATCGTCCCGGCGGTTGTGAGCCAGCAGCGGGATGTTGCCGGCGGAAAAAATAGCCGGCAGGTGCAGATAGTCATTTTCAAAGGAGATCGACAGGGCAATCAGATCGAAATCCCTTAAAGGACGATCCGACTCAAGGGAAACCAGGGGATTTACATTATGTGAGGATGACGGCTCCGGCAGAAAAAAACGTTCACACAGGCAATCATCCCGCTGATTGATCAGCTGGTACACCGTCTGAAAACCGAGATTACCCATCCCCTGCTGATACCCATTGGGGTAGACCAGGGCAATGCGATAACGGCCTTCATTCCAGGAATGATAGCGAGTACCGGATTCCTCGTTGCGGCGCAGCTGATTTGCGGAAACAACATTATAAGCCATAGCTGCTGTTATACACGAGAAATGATCATCACAAAGAAAAAAAGGGCCACACAAGATGGCCCTGGACGAGGGAGTCGTCGGGATACATAACAAGGTACAGAAGCGCTGTACATCCGCCGGGCGGAGAACCGGCATACATCACATCAATAATTACAACAGAGGAGCGTTGCCAATAAGACGCAATCTGGTTTTTATCGCCGCACTGATTCACCAACAGTACGGGCACAAAGGTTATTCACAATCACCACCATCAATTGGAGATGAACATCAAACGAAACAGGACGAAGGATCAATCAACCCGACGGCGCAAAAATGTCGGGATATCGAACTGCTCATCATCAACAAACAGATCGCGATTCTGACTCGGCAGTTCGCGACGACGTCCATATAGTTCATTCTGCTGATTACGGATGTGGGTCGGAACATCAAGGTCACGCTTATGCTTGACGACTGGCGGCACATAGGGTGTACGCTGCACTTCAGTATTTTCCGTGCCTTTATCCTTGACTTCATACTGCTCACCAAAGCCGGTCGCAATCGCAGTAATCTTGATTTTCTCACCGAGACTTTCATCAATAACCAGACCAACGATGATATTGGCATCCTCATGAACTTTTTCGTGGATGATCGTCGAAGCCTCTTCAAACTCTTCCATGGTCATGCTCGACGAACCGGAAATATTGACCAGCACGCCCATCGCCCCGGAAATGTCAACCTCTTCAAGCAGCGGACTGCTGATGGCGCTGTAAGCAGCTTCGGCGGCACGGCGTTCGCCTTCTGCGATGCCAATCCCCATCATTGCCATGCCGCGATTACTCATGACGGTACGCACGTCGGCAAAGTCGACGTTGATCATCCCCTCGGTGATAATCAGATCCGAGATCCCTTGCACTGCCTGGCGCAAGACATCATCAGCCGGCTTGAAGGCATCAAGTATGCTCATATTTTTACCGGCTAAACCCAGCAGGCGATCGTTCGGCACCACGACCAGTGAATCAACAACCTCGCGCAATGCGGCGATACCGGCATCGGCTCTGGCCATGCGCTGTTTTCCCTCACGGGTGAAAGGTTTGGTCACTACGCCAACAGTCAGGGCTCCTACTTCTTTTGCCGCCCTGGCAATAATGGGTGCAGCGCCGGTGCCGGTACCACCACCCATGCCGGCAGCAATGAAAATCATATCCGCACCGGTAAAGAGTTCGACCAGGCGCTTGACATCCTCTTCGGCGGCCTGACGACCAATTTCCGGATTGGCTCCAGCACCAAGCCCCTTGGTCAGGCTGCCACCAAGCTGAATTTTCATTGGGGCATCGCTGCGGCGCAGAGCCTGGGCATCGGTATTGGCGACCAGAAAATCGACACCTTCGACATGATTGCGGATCATCGTGTTGACGGCGTTACCACCCCCACCACCGACACCGATCACCTTGATTTTAGCTGTCTGATCCAGATTTTCCTCAAATTGAAACATAACTCCCTCTTGCATAGGCATGACTGCCTCCCTGGCGTTGCGCTCCCGCTCACTCCGCGATCACAGAAGCTGGTTATATAACTTTACATAAGTTACCAAAATTTAAATTCTTTTACAAGTAATTATTATATAATTATTGATCAAAAAAAGTCACTGAACATCTCTTTCATACGCTTTGAGACCCGCTCAAACATATTGTCTTCTCCCACCTTGAATTTTTGTGCCTGGCTGTTCATCCTGCCGTACTTCACCAGCCCTACCCCTGAGGCGTAAATCGGCGAATTAACCACATCCACCAGACCACCAATATCGACTGGAGTGCCGCGCCGTACCGGCAAATTGAAAATCTGTTCAGCCAGCTCCGGCATCCCCGGCAAAATGGCGGTGCCGCCGGTAATGACGACCCCGGAGGCAATCAACTCGTCATAACCACTTTTGATGATTTCGCGATTAATCAGTGAAAACATCTCCTCTACCCGTGGTTCGAGAATTTCAGCGAGTAATTGCCGTGACAGGATCCGTGGCTCACGACCGCCCACCGATGGCACCTCGATGGTTTCATCTTTGCCGACCATGGAGGTGAGGCAGCAACCGTAAGCCTGTTTGATTTTTTCTGCTTCGGCCATCGGGGTACGCAAACCAACGGCGATATCATTGGTCAGGTGATCACCGCCAATCGACAGGACCGATGTGTGTTTGATCGCCCCATCTGAATAGATAGCGATATCCGCGGTGCCACCGCCAATATCCACCAGCGCAACCCCCAACTCTTTTTCATCAGCGGAAAGCACCGCCTCGCTGCTGGCAAGTTGCTCCAGCACGATATCGGCGACATCAACACCGGCACGATTACAACTTTTGATAATATTCTGGGCGCTGGCGACCGCACCCGTTACAATGTGCACCTTGGCTTCCAGACGCACACCACTCATCCCCAACGGCTCGCGAATACCATCCTGATCATCAATAATGAATTCCTGTGGCAGAATGTGTAGAACTTCCCGGTCCATTGGAATAGCAATTGCCTTGGCGGCATCAATAACCCGCTGCAGATCCTCGCTGGTTACTTCGCGATTTTTAATTGCGATAACCCCTTGCGAATTCATGCCACGAATGTGGCCACCCGCAATTCCGGTAAATACGGACTTGATTTCACAACCGGCCATCAACTCCGCTTCGCGAATAGCCTTGCGGATGGCGGCTACCGTGGATTCAATATTGATCACCACCCCTTTGCGCATTCCGCGTGACGGACTGGTGCCAATCCCGACCACTTCCAGCCCATCCTCTGCCATATGACCGACAATACAGCAGATTTTCGTGGTTCCAATATCCAGACCAACGATCAAATTATCTTTTGCTTTACTCATGACACCCCCTTGGTATCAGCTTTTGGTCGTTTTATCCGACCGTTCAATTCGTACAATAACCTTCTCATCAACGTTTAAATCGATATAATCGAGCATCTTCATTTTTGGCTTCAACAGCGCATAAATGCGCTCCAGACGATCCAGCTTTTCATGATATTTCTCGGTCCCCAGCCGGATCCTCACGCCACTATCCAGGGTATAAACGGATAAACCTCCGCCGGTCTCTTTGTGAATCTCCGAAACCTTATGCAAGCCGAACTGCGAACGTGACTGAAGTTCTTCAATCAGTCCGACAATCTTCAGCAGCTGGGCACGATCTTTATGGCGACCCAACTCCAGTTGGGGCGCATTGAAACCGGTAATAACAGGATAATCAAGACTGTCGCCGGCATCGAGGAGCTTGAAAATCGCCCCGTTCTCATCCAGATAGTAGAGATAACCAAGATTGATAATGGCAAGCGGCTCACGCTCTACAATGCGGATACTTATCTGGCGCGGAAAAATCCGCTGGATTCGAGCCTCCTCGACCCAGGAATTTTCAGCAATTTTACGTCCGATCAGATCAAGATCCAGGCTGAATGTTGACATTCCCGGCTGCACATCAGAAAGTGCCACCAGAGTCTTTTCATCCAGCCGCTGATTTCCTTCCACACGTATCGTATCAATACGAAACTGGTCTGACGCAAGGAGCATTTGCACCAGAAAAAAGCTGCCGGCTACTACCAGCGTAACGCTGAAGACCCCAATGCCAACTCGTAAGCAGCGATGCAGCAAAAACCGCAGATCAACAGGTTTTCTCTGCGTTTTCCGGCGGTTGCTACGCACCTTCTTGTTGACATTTTGTCTTTTCATATCACGCATGGCTGCTCTACTTCACCAGGTCAGCATCAAACAGAATCAGCTCAACCAGATCTTCAAAACCGATACCGGCAGCGGCGGCGGCCTTGGGCAACAGGCTGGTTGCTGTCATCCCCGGAATCGTATTGACTTCGATACAATAAAAGCTGTTATTCGCCATCATAAAATCAACCCGGGTGGCGCCTCTGCAGCCCAGCGCGCGGCAGGCGCGCAACGCGACAGCCTGAATCTCTCCGGCGATATCAGGAGCCAGGGGTGCCGGCACCAGGTAGCGGGTTGTGGTACTGACGTATTTGGCCTGGTAATCGTAAAATCCTCCCTGCGGGACAATCTGGATAATCGGCAACGCCTGATCATTCACCACCGATACGGTCAGCTCGTCGCCGTCAATAAACTCCTCCACCATCAGGGTGCCGTTGAGTTTGGCAGCTACTTCCAGACCCGCCTCCAGCTCTTCCCGGCTTCGCGCAATACAGATGCCGACCGTTGATCCCTCCTGGGAGGGCTTTACCACTATCGGCACCCGCCGACAGCGATTGGCCAGATCCTCAGGTGATTCCCCCGACCTGACATAATCAAACCCGGGGGTCGGCAACCCGTGATATACAAGCAGTTGCTTGGTGACAATCTTGTCCATGGCGATACTTGAAGACAGCACCCCGCTACCGCTGTAGGGAATCCGCATGACTTCAAGCAGCCCCTGGACCGTACCATCTTCTCCGCCCTGACCGTGCAGGGCAATAAAAGCAACATCGATTTCTGCGTCCAGCAGTTGCTGGGGCAACCGCTGATCAGGATCAATCAGCACGGCATCGTACCCACGCGCTAACAGGGCCTTCAGAGCCGCCTCTCCGGTACGCAGAGAAACCTCTCGTTCAGCCGACCAGCCGCCCGCCAGCACCCCGATCTTCTTTTTCTGCAGCTGTTCACGCGTCCAGCAACCCATCATAAGCCCTCAGAAGAACGAATTCTCGTAGCCAGCAGATCGCAGATCTGGTTGACATTGCCGGCACCCAGAGTAATGACCATATCGCCGGGCCGCACCAGCCCAGCAACCTGATCAGCCGCCGATTCAAGGGTTTCACAGTATTCAACTGCTTTGTGCCCATGTTCAACAATTCCGGTAACCAGCGCCTGGCTGCAGGCACCGGCGCGTGGCTCCTCACCGGCAGCATAGACGTCGGTCACGATCAGGATATCGGCGTCATAAAAAGCCGTCAGAAAATCAGCAAAAAGTGCTTCAGTACGGCTATAGCGATGGGGCTGGAAGACCGCAATAACGCGCTTGTCCCAGCCATTTTTAGCCGCTGCCAAGGTTGCCTTGATCTCTTCGGGATGATGGCCATAATCATCGATGATCATGATATCGCCGATCTGATGCCGCACTTCAAAACGACGCTGCAACCCGCCAAAATGGCGAAATCCACCGGCAACGGCACTGAACGGAATTTCCAGTTCATGAGCCACGGCAACCACCGCCAGGGCGTTTAGGACATTGTGACGCCCCGGCATGGAAAATGAGATCTGACCGAGCTCATGCCCCTGGAAAAATGCGCTGAAACTTGTCCGTCCCTGGCGATGCTTGATATCCTGGGCGTAAAAGTCAGCTTGACTGTTGAATCCGTAAGTTGAATAGCGCTTCTTCACCTCCGGCAAAATTGCCTGGATATTGCGGTCTTCCAGACAGAGAATAGCGCGCCCGTAAAAGGGCACTTTATTGATAAAATCCACGAATATCTGCTTGATTTCATCAATGCCGGAATAGTAGTCAAGATGATCGAGATCGATATTGGTTACCACGGCGATGGTAGGAGTCAGCAGCATAAAGGAACCATCCGATTCATCAGCCTCGGCAACCAGAAACTTGCCGCGTCCCAGCTTCGCATTAGAGCCGAAGGCATCAAGCTTGCCACCAATGACCGCTGTTGGATCAATGCCGGCATGGTGCAACACCACGGATGTCATGCTGGTTGTCGTGGTTTTGCCATGGGTGCCGGCAATAGCGATGCCATACTTCATCCGCATCAACTCTGCCAGCATTTCAGCCCGCGGAATGACGGCGATATGGCGCCGGTGGGCCTCGACGACTTCCGGGTTGTCGGTTTTAACCGCCGTTGAGGTCACCACCACATCAACCTCGACCAGATTTTCAGCGCGATGACCGATGACGACCTCGCCACCCAGGCTTGCCAGGCGACGGGTCGTGTCACTATCACGCAAGTCAGATCCCGAGACCCGGTAGCCAAGATTGAGCAGTAATTCGGCGATACCACTCATACCGATACCACCGATACCAACAAAGTGTATTTTACGGATCCGTCCGTACATCAGTGCGCCTCCGCCGGTGATAAAAAGGGGACAAGGTTGCGACATTCAGCGAGAATTTTTGCGGCTGCGTCAGGGCGCGCCAGGGAACGTCCCCGCATCGCCATCAACTGCAACTCTTCCCGATCTGCGAGCAGAATCCGCAATTCGGTTGCCAAACGCAGCGCGGTCAGATCCCGCTGCTGCAACACCACGGCGGCTCCCGCCTGCTCCAGGGTCCGGGCGTTGGCATTCTGGTGATCGCCTGTCGCGTGAGGAAAGGGAATCAGAATCGCCGGACGCCCGCATACCGTCAATTCTGCCAGGGTTGTCGCGCCGGCTCGACAGATCACCAGCGCCGAACCGGCATAGGCCCCTGCCATGTCATCAATAAAGGGAACGATGGTCGCGGCGGGATAACCAGCCTTTACATAAGCTGCCTTGACCATAGCAAAATCATCCTCACCGGTTTGGTGGAGGATCTGCGGCGGCTGCGGCCAGCGCAGCAGTTCCGGCAGGCAGGCAACCAGCGCCTCGTTGATGGCCCGGGCACCGCGACTGCCACCAAAGACCAGTACCTGTCCCGGCATCGGCAGCTCTTCCGGCATCTGATCAAAACCCCGGCGCAGAGGATTGCCGGTCAGTACGGTTTTGCTGTGCGGAAAACACGTCAGGGTATCGGGATAGGAGACACAGATTCGCGCAGCTCCCCTGGCAAGCAACTTGTTGCTCAGACCGGGAATGGCATTCTGCTCATGGATCAGATAAGGAACATGGAACATCTTTGCCGCCAGCAGCACCGGTACTGACGCATAACCACCAAAACCTACCACCAGATCCGGCTTGAACCTGCGCAGAATGCCCTGGGCCTGAATCAGGCTGCGGGTCAACTTAGGGATCAATTCGAGTTTGCCCTGCCAGCCGCGTCCGACAACCCCGACCATGTCTACCAACTCCAGAGGCAACTGCAGTTGTGGCAGAAGACGGTATTCAATGCCACGACTGGTGCCGACGAACAGAATCTGAGCCCCCGCCACTTCCTTGAGCAGCAATTGCCCTAAAGCCACCGCCGGGAACAGATGCCCGCCGGTGCCGCCACCGGCCAACAGCACTCTCATGACGACCTCCGCTGGTGGCTGGAAATATTCAACAAAATGCCCACCGCCAACAGATTGGTGACCAGGCTGGTGCCGCCATAGGAAATAAACGGCAGGGTCAATCCCTTGGTCGGCAACAATCCCATACATACCGCCATGTTGACAAAAGCCCCGAGTCCGATCAGCAGACTCAAACCAAAAGCGAGATTTCTGCCGAAGGGTTCCTGACATTGGAGTGCAATGCGAATACCACTGAGCACCAGCAGCAGAAACAGGGCGGCAACCACCAGCACCCCGATCATCCCCAATTCTTCACCGATGACGGAAAAGATAAAATCGGTGTGCGCCTCGGGCAGATAAAAGAGCTTCTGCTGGCCAACCCCGAGGCCTTCACCGGCCACCCCGCCTTTACCAAAAGCAACCAGACTCTGAATAATCTGGAAACCGCTATCATAAGGATCTGTCCAGGGATCCAGAAACGCCATGATCCGCCGGCGCCGATAATCGGAGTTCATCACCAGGTAGTAAAGCACCGGCAGAGACATCAGGACCGTCGGCAGGATGTACAACCAGCGCACACCGGCGACAATGAGCATGACCAGGGCTACTCCGGCAACAATCATTGAGCTGCCCAGATCCGGCTGTTTGAGCAATAAAAACAGCAGCACACCGAGGACAATCATGTAGGGCAGATATCCTTTGGTCAGGGATCTGACCTTCTCCTTTTTGCGCGTCAGGGAGTGGGCTAGATAGAGCACCAACGTCAACTTGACCAGTTCCGCCGGTTGCAGGGTCACCCCCGGCAAACGGATCCAGCGCACCGCCCCCCCGACCTTGACACCGATGCCGGGGACCAGCAACAGGGCCAGCAACCCCATACTGACCAGCAAACTGATAACCGCCAGTTTGCGCCAGTTTTCATAGTTGAAGTATGTGGCCAGGCACAACACCAAAAACCCGACCAATGTATAAGCCGCCTGGCGTTTGAGAAAATAGAAGCCATCGCCAAAACGCTCCGCCGCCATAATCGCTGACGATGAATAAACCATGACGACGCCAACACAGGTCAACGCCACGGTCATCAGCAGCATACTGGTATCAATGTTGCGTTGCAGGGTCATCGGGAGGCCTCCCCGGGACTGGAAAGGGACTTTACCAGTTCGGCAAAAACGTCTCCACGCTGTTCGTAGTTGGCGAACATATCAAAACTGGAACAGGCCGGTGACAACAGCACACTTCCCCCGCCCGGGGTCACTCGCCGTGCCGTATCAACAGCCGCACTCATACTGTCAACGCAGTGGATGGCACAGCACCCTGCCAGTTCTGCGCTCATCTTCCGACGTGCTTCACCGATCAGGATCAGATGCCTGACCTTTTTTTCAAGCAGCGGTCGCAGTGGTGCATAATCACCGCCCTTGTCCTTGCCGCCGGCAATCAGCGTGACCGGAGCCTCAAGCCCGGCCAGGCTTTTCACCACACTGCCAACGTTGGTGCCCTTGGAGTCGTTGTACCATTTCACTCCTGCCAGGGTACGCACCAGCTGCATGCGGTGGGGCAGTCCGCCAAAGTTGCAGATTGTCTTCCAGGCCAGGTCACCGGGACAGCCATGCAGCAGCGCAGCCGTCAGCGCGGCCATGGCATTCTCGACGTTGTGCTCACCGGACAGCCGCAGCGCTGACAGGTCAAAAGCATCCTGCGCCCCCTGCCAGTTCCATCGCAGTTGATGTCCTTGTCGAGTCATTCCAGCCACCTGCTGACCGGCGGCGGAGAACCACACCCTGGTCGCCTGAATACCGCCACACAGCTCGACGACCGCCTGATCATCGGCGTTGAGCACTGCCAGATCCGTTGCTGTCATGTTACTGAACATGTTGCGTTTGGCCGCATAATAACTGTGCAGATCAGGGTAACGATCAAGATGATCGGCACTCAAATTCAACAGCAAGGCTATGTGTGGACGAAAGCTGTCGATCGCTTCGAGTTGAAAGGATGAAAGTTCAATGACGGCCACCTGATACTGGTGTAACGCGGCATCAACAAATGGCGTCCCTAAGTTGCCACCGACAAAGACGTCTTGCCCCCAGGCCTGCATCACCTCACCGATCAGACTGGTGGTAGTCGACTTGCCATTGGTACCGGTCACAGCAATGATCGGAATGCTCAGTTCACGAGCAGCAATCTCAATTTCCCCCCATACCGGCACCCCGCAACTGATGGCGTGCCGCAATGCTTCATTGGTCAACGGCACCCCGGGACTGACAGCGATCAGATCGGCGGCGGCAAACAGGGTCAGGTCATGTCCCCCCAGATCATAATGAACCCGCAACCCGGCCAACGCAGGCAAGCTTCCCAGCTGCTCCAGCGAGCGCTGATCAGAAAGCACAACATCGGCACCACGAGCGATAAAAAAGCGCACCAGCGCCTGACCACTCAGGCCGGCGCCGACGACAATCACTCGCTGTTGCTGATCGTTTGTTTTCATCGTAGTTTCAGTGTCGATAGGGCAATCAATGCCAGAATGATGCTGATAATCCAGAAGCGCACAATGATCTTGGGTTCCGGCCAGCCTTTCAGTTCAAAATGGTGATGGATCGGTGCCATACGAAATACCCGCCTTCCCCAGTAGCGAAAAGACACCACCTGGACGATGACCGACAGCGCTTCGATGACAAAAATTCCGCCGACGATCACCAGGGCAAATTCGTTTTTAGTGATGACTGCGATGGTTCCCAGCGCACCTCCCAACGAGAGACTGCCGACATCCCCCATAAACACCTGTGCCGGGTAGGTATTGAACCACAAAAAACCCAGCCCCGCTCCGACCATCGCCCCGCACAGAATCGACAATTCCCCGGCACCCGGTACGCTGGTGATCTGCAGATACCCTGCCAGATTGACATTGCCGGCGACATAAGCCAGCAGCAAGAAGGTACCAGATGCAATAATCATCGGACCGATGGCCAGTCCGTCAAGCCCGTCAGTCAGGTTCACTGCGTTACTGGCCCCAACCATCACCAACATCGCAAAGGGAATGTAAAAGATTCCCAGGTCGGGACTGATGTTCTTGAAAAATGGAACGCTCAAATGGGTTTCCACCAGGCCACTGAAAAAAAGCAGCAATGCCGCCGCCGCCGCGATCAACAGCTGCCAGAACATCTTTTGCCGGGCCGAGATGCCGTCACTGTTTTTACGGACCACCTTCAGATAATCATCAACAAAACCGATGGCACCGTAACCGCTGGTCACCAGCAGACAGACCCAGATATACAGGTTGGTCAGGTCTGCCCACAACAAGGTCGGCAGGATAATGGCAATCAGGATCAGGGCTCCACCCATGGTGGGAGTCCCCTCCTTGACAAAGTGCGATTCCGGCCCGACCTTGCGGATTGTCTGGCCGACCTGCATGCGCTGCAAAGTGGCGATCAACCAGGGACCGAGCATAAACGAGATCATAAGCGCAGTAATGGTGGCGTAAATGGTTCTAAAAGTGATGTAGCGGAACACATAGAGAGCGGAAAAATCCGTATGCAATGGATAGAGCAGGTGATACAGCATCTGTTATCCCTTCCTTTGCGCGGAATCCGGCCCCGCCGATTTGAGTTCCTGCACCAGGCGATCGAGCTGAACGCCACGCGATCCCTTTACCAGCAAGCGGTCGCCGGTACGGTGACAATTCTTCATCAGCTCAATCGCTTCAGTGACATGGCCAACCTTGTAGATCTGTTCTTTACGCATCCCCCCCTTAAGCGCCCCGCTCTCGAGGTGATCACCATGCTGGCCGACCGCAATCAGCATATCGGCAACCTGCGCCACGCGTTCTCCCAGAGCCTGATGCAACACCTGGGCATCCTCTCCTAGTTCGAGCATATCTCCGAGAATAGCGATTTTCCTGCCTTGTCCCTTGAGCGCATTAAGGGCATCGAGTGCGGATCGAGCGGACAACGGGTTTGAGTTATAACTGTCGTCGAGCAGCATCCCTCCGCTTGGCAGGGGGAAGAGATTCATCCGCCCCTGAACCGGAACGAACTCCTCCAACCCGCCGACGATGTCCTCCAAAGACACATCCAGCTCAAGAGCCGCAGCGGTGGCGGCAAGAGCATTGTGAACGTTATGCATTCCCGGCACCGGCAGCCGTACCGGTCGACGCTGATCAGCACTCAAGAGTTCAAAACGAATGGCGCCTGGTTCAACAACAATATTTTCAGCGCGCACATCGGCCTGGGGGCTGAGGCCATAGGTTCTCTTTTTTACCCCATTAGCAACTGGCAGCCTGGCAACCCGCTCGTCATCAAGATTGATGATTGCCGTTCCCCCTTTGAGCCCGGCATAAAGCTCACCCTTGGCACGCGAAACGCCATCAAGACCGTGGAGGGTTTCAAGATGAGCTTCACCAACATTGGTAATCACTCCAATGGTTGGCTGGGCTATCTCGGTCAGGCGTTCGATCTCACCCAAAGCGCTGGTCCCCATTTCAATGACCGCCCATTGATGATTATTTTCGATCCTCAACAGGGTCAACGGCAAGCCGATCAGGTTGTTGAAATTGCCGAAGGTTTTAAGCCCGGGGGCGACCTTCGTCAAAATGCTCGCAAGCATTTCCTTGGTGGTGGTCTTACCGGCTGAACCAGTTATGGCGATCAGCGGACCCTGCAATTGAAAACGATACGCTGCGGCAATGTCACCCAGAGCTCGCAAGGTGTCGGCTACCCTTACCACCGGCACATTCAAACCCTCTACAATTTCTTCACTTAAGCAGGCAGCGGCGCCATTTTTAACCGCCTGGCTGAGATAATCATGACCATCAAAACGCCCGCCCCGTAACGGAACAAACAATGCTCCCGGAAGCATGTTGCGACTATCGGTGGACACCCCGGTCAGTTCGCAATTCATCTTGCGACCACAGAACTCGCCACCAACAATCCGCACGATCCGTTCGAGATCAAACATCGGTCCGGCCTCCAGGATTGCGGGCCGCGCAGGCTTGAGCAAACGCCCGCTGCAGCTCTTCACGGTCATCAAAATGAATCTTCGTCGTCCCAAGAATCTGATAATCCTCATGCCCCTTGCCGGCGACCAGCAGCAGGTCACCTTTACCGGCCAAACCGGCGGCATAGTTGATAGCCGTGCGGCGGTCCGGAATCACGACAAAGCCCCTGCTGTTGCTATCAGCCGTGTCCGGATCAAGCTCGCGGCCACCCGCCGCCAGGGCCCCGGCACGAATCTGGTTAAGAATAGCGAGGGGATCTTCCGTGCGTGGATTGTCAGAGGTAAAAATAGCCAGGTCTGAATAGCTGACTGCCGCTGCCGCCATCAATGGACGCTTACCCGGATCCCTGTCACCTCCACAACCGACAACGGTATAAAGGCGCTGATGTTCAAGTCCGGAAAGGGTTTTCAGCACTTGTTCCAGCGCATCGCCGGTATGAGCATAATCAACCAGTGCCAGCACGCCACCGTCATTGCCAACGCGCTCAAGTCGTCCCGGCACCTGGGGTGCAGCACCAACTCCAGCGGCAATCTGCTCATTGCTGATGTTCAGTTGCTGGGCAACGGCTACCGCCGCCAGCAGATTGCTGAGATTAAATGCTCCGATCATCGGACTGTCGATCTGCACATCCCCGTGGCGACCGGCAAAAACCCCATGGATCCCATTACGCCCGATCGCCACTTGACGCGGATGGAGACTGCAGGAGGGCTGTCTGCCAAAGGTCAGTGCCGCCGGAATATCGGCCAGCAGGCGCCGACCATAAGGATCGTCAGCATTGATCAAGGCAACCCCGGTGCCGAGCAGTTCGGTAAACAGCCGTCTCTTGCTGGCAAAATAGTGTTCCAGGCCGGCATGGTAGTCGAGATGATCCTGGGTCAGATTGGTAAAGACGGCGATATCAAAAGTGAGGCCATCAGCGCGGTGCTGTTCCAGAGCGTGGGATGACACCTCCATCACCAGGGCATTGGCACCATGGCGCCGGAAGTCAGCCAGCATCCGCATCAATTCCAACGATTCCGGCGTGGTATGGGTTGCCTCAAAACGCAAGGTGTCTGCCAGACGATAATCAACGGTTCCGAAAACTGCCGGGGCATAGCCGGCGTTCCTGAGGATTGCTTCAATCAGGTAGGTAATGGTGGTTTTGCCGTTGGTTCCGGTGATACCGATCACCGGAATCCCCCTGCCGGGATAGCCATAATAGTGCGCTGCAGCCCGAGCCATGGCGCGACGGACGTTATCAACCTGAACAAGGCAGCAACCTGCCACCGGCTCCAGCCCGGCAAAAGAATCGGCGACAACGGCAACAGCACCGGCTGCAATGGCATCAGAGATATAGCTGCGCCCGTCAGCTTTGCTGCCCGGCAGGGCAAAAAAAACAGCCCCCGCAGTCACCTGACGTGAATCACATACCAGCGCACAAATTTCCACCGCGGTTGAACCCTCAACCGCAACGGGACTAATGGCACCCAGCAATTCACACAACTGTATCAACGTATCCTCCGCAGATTCATTTTCAGGCGCCAAAACGGACCCAGGCTTCCTTGCCATAAGGAATCGACTGTCCGGCACGGGGGTATTGTTCAACTGCCCGCCCACTGCCCGTCAACTTCAGGTTCAGACCCTGCTGTTCCATCGCCTGCAGTACCTGGCGATAGTTCATGCCACGAAAGTCCGGCATAACCAGCCCCTCCTTCGGGGTTCTGTTCGGCAACAAGTCAGCCAGGTCAGGCAAAGGCTCAGCGGCTACAGGAACAACGGGCAAGGTTGCTACCTGGCTATCCGGTAAAATATTCAAGTGATTTAATGCCTGCGCTGCCACCCGGGAAAAAACCGGAGCGGCAACCTGCCCGCCATAGACTGATCCCTGTGGTTCATCGACGGTCACGGCAATAACCAGCGCCGGATTTTCTGCCGGCACAAAGCCGATAAATGAAGCAATCCGCTTATCGATAGAATAGCCTCCGGTTACCGTATCAACCTTCTGAGCCGTCCCGGTTTTGCCTGCAACCTGAAAACCCGGGACAGCACCCCTGGCACCCGTACCTCCTGGTTCGGTTACTGCGACCATCATCCGGCGCACCTGCGCCGCAGTCTTTTCCGAAATAACCCGATGACGCACTTCCGGCAGGCGCCGCTGCACCACCTGATGATCAGCATCGGTGACTGTTTCTACCAGGTAGGGCTCCATCAGGAGACCACCATTAGCGATAACAGCCATCGCTGCAGCCATCTGGATGGGAGTAACGCTGATGCCCTGACCAAAAGAAATTGCTGCCAGGTCAATTTCAAACCAGCGGGTCGGCGGGCGGATGAGCCCACCCACCTCACCGGGAAAATCGACACCGGTTTTGGAACCGAAGCCGAAGGCCTGCAGATAGTGGTAATAACGATCGCGCTCAAGTTCCTTGCCAAGCTTGACAAAGCCGATGTTACTGCTGAACTTCAACATCTCTTTCAGGGTCAGGTGGCCATGCTTACGCGCGTCACGGACAACGCTGCCGCCAACTGAATAGCGTCCCTGTTCACAATAAACGGTCTGCTCGGGAGTCATCAGCCCCTCTTCGAGAATCCCGGCAAGCAAGAAGGGTTTGAAGGTCGAGCCGGGCTCATAGACATCGCAAATGGCCCGGTTGCGACGCTCATCTGCCTGGTATCGACCGGCCAGATTGGGATTGAAGTCAGGCCAGCTGGCCAACGCCAGAATCCGCCCACTGGCTGGTTCAAGCATCACCAGGGTGCCACCGATAGCTTCACTTTCACGCACCACCCGCGCCAGCTCTTTCTCGGCAATATATTGCAACGAGCGGTCAAGGGTCAGTTGCAGATTATGCCCGCTTGCGCCCGCCCGGATTGGTTCTTCGGTGCTTGCCAGACCACGACCGCGGGCATCCTTGGTCGATACCAGCAACTCCGGCTCTCCCTGCAACAAACGATCATATTCCAGCTCGATCCCCTCCAGTCCACGGGGATCAAGACCGGTAAAACCCACCACATGGGCCCCAATCGCCGACTGGGGGTAATAGCGCTTACGTTCGCTGACAAACGCCAGCCCGGGGATTCTGAGCTGACGCACGGCGTCGGCGACCTCCGGATCCATCATCCGCTGGAGCCAGACAAAACGCCGACCTTCAGAAGAGAGGGCTTTAACTAAATCAGGCCGGGAGATTTCCAACAGTGGCGCGAGCTTTTTCGCCGTGGCAGCGGGATCCTGAATCATCACCGGATCAGCGTAGAGGGAATCGACCTCAAGACTGAGGGCCAGAGGACTGCCGTTACGATCAACAATGGTGCCCCGGCGCGGCGCGAGTTTGATAACATGGTGCCGTTGCTGGTCAGCTCGAGCCTGCAATTCAGGGGCTTCAACCACCTGCAATTGATATGCGCGCGCAGCAATAACACAAAAAGCCAGAATGAACAGCAGTCCAAAAATCCGGATGCGTATCTGTCCTGTCTCATGTGTCATGATCCGTATTACTCCACTCGAACGATCTGGCCCGGCACAGGATCGCGCAGGCCCAATTCATTTCTTGCCAGGGTTTCGATGCGCTCATCGCGCGAGAGAAAGGCCACCTCTAGAGAAAGCTCTTTGACCTGCTGGTTTTGTGTCCGCAGGTCCCGTTCGAGCCGTGAAATATCATATTCCAGGCTAATGGCATGGATCCGCGACCAGACAAACAGCAGCGCCAACAGCGACATCAGGACAATCACCACCAACATCGGGCTTAAACGCGGACGGGACAGAGCAAAACCACTGATTTTAATTCGGGTTTGAGAAATCACTTGGGGCATGGCTAACCTCTTGGCTGACAACGTTTAACCACCCGCAAAATGGCGCTGCGCGAGCGTTGATTCATTTCAATTTCACCAGCTGATGCCTTGATGCCCTTGCGCGTCAACAACTCCACATCGGGCTGATGCCGGCACTGACACACCGGCAGTCGCGGTGGGCAGATACACCCTTGCGCGCGGGCACGAAACAGCTGCTTGACAATCCGATCTTCAAGCGAATGAAAACTGATCACGACCAGTCGCCCCCCGGGCTTGAGCAGGTCGATAGCGGCATCCACGCCGCGCCTGACCTGACCGAGTTCGTCATTCACATATATCCGTAACGCCTGAAATACTCTGGTCGCTGGATGGATACGATCGGGACGGTAACCACCAGGGACAGCATCACGCACCAGATCTGCCAACTGAATGGTAGTGGCAATCGGCTGCTGTTGACGCTGGGCAACAATCCTGGCGGCGATCCGGCGGCTGTAACGCTCTTCCCCAAGGTCAAAGAACAGCTGGCGCAACGGCGCCTCTTCGAGTTGATTGACAACCTCAGCGGCAGTCATCCCGGTCTGAGGATTCATGCGCATATCCAGCGGGGCCTCATGCCTGAAAGAAAAACCCCGTGCAGGCGTATCAAGTTGATGAGAGGAGACCCCGAGGTCGAGAAGCATGCCATCGAGGCCGGCAATCCCCAGCTGTGTTAACAGCGCCGCCGCCTTATCAAATTCAGCGTGATGGAGACTGACGCGGTCACCGTAGGGTGCCAGGATCTTGGCGGCATTAGCCAGAGCGGCGGGATCGCGGTCAATACCGATCAAGCGGCTGTCCGGCGCCCGGTCAAGAATCAATCGTGCATGTCCGGCGCCGCCCAGGGTGCCATCAAGGAAAACCCCGCCAGGCTGTGGATCTAGCCAATGGACAACCTCTTCAGGCAATACCGGCAGGTGCGAATAGGACTCGGCTGCCATCAGAAACCCAGATCCGCTTGCCCCTGCGCATCGTCGTTAAGCAACGCTTCCGACTCGGCAACAATCAGAGCATGAGCCTGCTGACTCCAGATCTCAATTTTTTCGAACATGCCGATAACCACTGCTTCCTTGTCGAGTCCGGCATGCTCACGCAAGGACTGGGGAACTTGAATGCGCCCCTGGGCATTAAATTGACACTCGCGGGCCGGGGCAATCCGATTACGCAGATTTGCCTCCCGCATCGGCCCAGGCTGCATGGCGAGAACCTTGGCGCAGATTTCATCCCAACGTTTGTGCGGATAAGCAACCAGGCCGTTTTTGTAGCGTGTCACTACCAGGCCGTCACTATCGTAATCCTGACGCAGATGGTCCCTGAACGGCGCCGGAATACTGACCCGTCCTTTGAGATCGATACTGACATTAAACTCGCCGGAAAACCTCACATGACACCTCTTGACACTATTTGACACTAAGTTTAGAAAATATAACGGTGGGCTCCTGAAGTGTCAAGGGAAAATCTGTATACAGGGCGTCCGGGGGAAAAAGAAAAGTATTGCTAAGACAAGGACTTGGACAAAGCGGATGATAAAATCCCTGAACAGGGAGAGAACTAGCTAATTTTTATGGGCTATTAAGTTATCGTGGTGGTTGCGGTAATGGCGGCGCAATAAAAATTTCAATCTCTTCTATTCTTCTTTCTTCCATCCGTCTGACACGGAAACGAATCCCCCCCTCCTCAAAGGTGTCCCCTTCGGCGGGAATGCTGCCACTGAGCTGAAAAATATGACCAGCCAGGGTGGTGACCTGCTCTTCGGGAAGCTCAAGCCCCAGACGCTTGTTGACTTCCCTCAGGGGCATGGCGGCATCAATCAGGTAATGGCCGGGGGCCACTTCCCTGAATTCTACTTCGGCAATATCATATTCATCATTGATATCACCAATGACCTCCTCTACGACATCCTCAAGGGTGACGATCCCTTCCATGCCGCCATACTCATCGACAACGATGGCCAAATGTTCTCGCATTTTCAAAAAATTCTGCAGCAGCACGCCAATGCGTTTTGACTCCGGCACATAGTAGGGTTTGCGACAAGCACTCTCGAAGGAGAAATCAGTCGGATTCTGGCTATAGGCCAGAACATTTTTTGAGTGCAGGACTCCGACAATATTATCGAGGTTCTCGTGATACACCGGGAACCGCGAGTGCCGCGCCTGCCGTACCGCCTCCAGAACCTCTTCATACGACGCTGTGGCAGCAATACCGACAACTTCTGTGCGCGGAATCATGACATCGCGTACCCGGGTTTCGGACAATTCAAAAATTCCGTGGAGCATCCGCCGCTGTTCGGCTGCGACGACTCCCGACTCTTCACCGGCCTCAATCAACGCCTTGATACCATCCTCCGAGACATGGAGTCCTTCGGCCTGATGTTTGCGCAAAAAACTGGTTAACAGCCTGGATGTGCCCGCAACCACGCGAATAACCGGGGCCAGGATAAACAGAAACCCGCGCATTGGCCGCAGCACAATAAAGGAAAATCGCTCCGGGTACTGTGCCGCAAGGGTTTTGGGGCAGACTTCAGAAAAAATCAACAGAATCGGTGTCAGGATCAAAATGGTCAGCCATTCACCCTGATCACCGAACAGACTGACAAACAGTCCGGCGGCAATAACAGACGAAGCGATATTGACCAGGTTATTACCAACCAGCACACCACTCAAGGTACGATCAGGATGATCCACCAGATCAGCCAACCTGTCGGCACCGGGATGCTGCTTTTGCTGCAGCAAACGCAAGCGTAAGCGATCGAGGGAGGTAAAGGCAGTTTCAGAGCCGGAAAAAAAGCCCGACAGAAGAAGGAGAAAAAACAGCGCCAGAACGCGCCAGGTTGTTTCATCCATCGAAAGTTATCCTCTTTTTTTGCATGGTACCGTTACTCAGTTCTCTACAACAGGAGAAGTTCTTGCATTAGTTTAATCGAATCCGCATGATACGGATGAAATAACAACATCCGGGCACTATTTACAAGGATAAAATCATGACCACCGCTCTCACCGACCAGATTCGTGAACAGCATAAGCACCTGTGTCAACAGCTGCACTTTCATAATTACCGTTATCACGCCCTGGATACTCCGGAAATAAGTGATTCGGAATATGACCAGCTCATGCAACAGCTGCTGCAACTGGAAAGAGAGCACCCCGCACTTATTACTCCGACATCACCATCCCAGCGTGTCGGTAGCGCCCCATTGGACAAATTTGCCCCGGCCGTTCACGGCGAACCCATGCTGTCGCTGGAAAATGCCTTTAACAGTGATGATCTGATCGCTTTTGATGCGCGAATCAAACGTTTTTTAGCCACCGCGGCAGACATCGAATACCTGTGCGAACCAAAACTGGATGGGGTAGCCGTCGCCCTGAGCTACGAAAACGGCCTGTTGATCCGCGCCGCAACCCGGGGCGATGGCACGACCGGTGAGGACATCACTCAGAATGTCCGCACCATCAGAAGCGTTCCGTTACAATTGCAGAATGATTTTCCTGCTCTGATTGAGGTGCGTGGTGAAATCTATATCGATCTTGCTGACTTTCGGCGGCTCAATCAGCTACGCCGCGACGCTGGAGAAACCCCTTTTGCCAATCCCCGCAATCTGGCCGCCGGCAGTCTGCGCCAACTCGACCCTCGCCTGACGGCAGAACGACCATTAAAAATCAGCTGTTATGGAATCGGCAAGCTGACCGGCCAGGCACCACAAACCCATCAGCAACTGCTTGACGATCTGGCCCGCTGGGGTCTTCAGGTCAATCTTGCCGAAACCCGCTGCGTTGCCGACATCCACGCGGTCATACATCGTTATCAGCGATTGCTTGAACGCCGCGAGCACCTTGAGTATGAAATCGACGGCATGGTGGTCAAGGTCAATCACCGCAACCTGCAGGAGGAACTCGGCGTAAAAAGCCGTACCCCGCGTTGGGCCATCGCCTGCAAATTCCCCCCCCGCCAGGCAGAGACAGTCCTTGAATCAGTGCGGCTACAGGTCGGTCGTACCGGCGCTGTGACCCCCGTTGCCAACCTTATCCCGGTCAATGTCGGCGGGGTTAACGTTTCCAGCGCCAGCCTGCACAACTGGGACGAAATTGAGCGTCTGGATGCCCATATTGGCGATACTGTTATTGTTGAGCGGGCCGGAGATGTCATTCCGGCGATCGTGCGGGTAGTCAAAGATAAAAGAACAGGTACTGAGCAAGCGATACCACGGCCAACCCAGTGCCCGGTCTGCAATTCCCCCCTGGTTCAGGAAGATGACGAGGTAGTACCGCGCTGTCAGGGGATCAACTGTCCGGCGCGGCTCAAAGAATCCCTCAAGCACTTCTGCTCACGTGGGGGCATGGATATTCAGGGAATGGGTGGTCGTTATATCGATCAGCTGCTGCGCCTGCAACTGGTAACCAGCATTGCCGACCTGTATCGTTTGAGAAAAGAGGATCTCTTCTTGTTTGAGCGCATGGGGGGCAAACTTGCTGAAAAGCTGCTGACAGCGATTGACCGAAGCAAAAATCGCCCTCTGGCCAACCTCATCTATGCCCTCGGAATCCGCCATGTCGGCAGCCACACCGCGCGGTTGCTGGCGCTGCAGTTTGGCAGCCTTGACAAACTTGCCGCTGCGGACTATGAAACGCTCATCGCCATCCATGAAATCGGACCTCAGGTTGCCGATAGTATAATTAACTTTTTTGCCACCGAAAAAAACCGTGCGGTGCTCACCGATTTAAAAGAACTGGGCGTCGTACCTCCGGTCGCAAATCGACAACCGGCCGGCAAACGTCTGGAAGGGCAAACTATCGTCTTTACCGGTAGTCTGGAACGCTTTAGCCGTAAAGAAGGTGAAGATCTGGTTATGCAGCAGGGGGGACGCGCCAGTGGCTCGGTCAGCGGCAAGACCGACTATGTCGTTGCCGGTCCCGGCGCCGGCAGCAAGCTGGACAAGGCCAGGAGTCTAGGGGTCGCGGTACTGACCGAGGAGGAGTTTCTTGAGCTGATTGCAACAGGGAGCAAATCATGACCACTGTCAGGGCAAAAGTGCGAATCAGCGGTCGCGTACAGGGGGTCTGGTTTCGTCAAAGCACCAGGGGAAAAGCTGCCGAACTCGGCGTCACCGGCTGGGTCCGTAACTGTCCCGATGGCTGTGTCGAGGCGGTTTTTGAAGGTCATCATATGATTGTCAATGCAATCATCGAATGGTGTCGACAGGGGCCGCAGATGGCACGGGTCGACCATGTCGCTATTGAATGGCTTGATACTGTTGCGGGTTTCAGCACCTTTGAGATACGCGCGTAAAACGTTGAACCTGCTTTCGCAGGAAAGGAATCACCATGTCTTACCGGTTAAATCCGCGTAGCATTAATACCTGGCGGAATATTATCCAATGGGGGTTTTTCCTCTGGATACTGTACCTCGGGATTCGCTTTGGACTCTTTGTCCGACATTTTGAAACAGCCGGCGCGACGTCATTTGTTTCACGTCCTCCGGGAATTGAAGGGTTTCTGCCGATCGGAGCGTTAATGAGCCTGAAGCATTGGGTGATTAACGGCCTGGTAGATACGATTCACCCGGCCGCACTGGTTCTCTTTCTCACCTTCATAGCCATGAGCCTGCTGGCGAAAAAATCGTTCTGTTCCTGGTTGTGCCCGGTCGGTACTCTCTCGGAGGGTATGTGGAAAACCGGTCAACGCTTCCTGGGACGGGATTTTCAACTTTGGACCTGGCTTGATATCCCCTTGCGCGGGGTGAAATATCTTTTGTTTTTCTTTTTTGCCAAAACCATCCTCTATGATATGCCGGCACAAGCAATCAGTGGCTTTATGCGAGCCCCTTACTGGGCTACCAGCGATGTCAAGATGCTGTATTTCTTCAAACAGATGTCCGTCACTGCCATAGTTATCATTCTGATTCTGAGCGCTTTGTCTCTGCTTTACAAAAATTTCTGGTGCCGCTATCTCTGTCCCTACGGTGCCTTCCTGGGACTGCTAAGCATGCTTAGTCCAATGAAAATCAGGCGGGACAAAAATCAATGTAACGGTTGTGCCCGATGCACCAGTCACTGCCCTTCACACCTGCAGATACACCAAAAAACAACCATCCACAATCCGGAATGTATCGGTTGTATCAGCTGCGTCGAACACTGCACTGAAAACGCCCTGGCCATGTCCCTGCCCCAACTTAGAAAACCACTGCCACTATGGGTGTTCCCTGTGCTGGTTATGGGAATTTATTGTGCTGGAGTCACTTTTGGCATGGTATCCGGGAACTGGCAGACATCTCTGAGCTATCAGGATTATCAGGTTCTGATTCCGCTGCTGAACAGCACCGGGCATTAAGGGAAAAAGCTGGAAACAAAAAGCATTATCGCATACTGAAGGCGGCCTCGCCGGACCGCTAACGATTATAAAATCCCCTTCATTTTTCACCCTGACAAAAGCAACCCCCACGGGATTTAACCCTCACGCAACGATAAGGACTCCCGATAAACCTCGCTACCGGCAACACCATGATCACGGGCAACCTGCTTGACAATCTCTTTCCAGTTAAGGTCAGTGGTCTGGCGCAAGTGGCGCAAGTGCTCTGCTATCGTCAACTCCGGAACCTGAAGAGGTGGCGGTGACAGCATGATAACCAGCTCCCCTTTTACTGCTTCTCGCTCAGAAAAACTGGTCAGGGCTTCTTGCGCCGTGCCGGCAAACAACTCTTCATGACGCTTGGTCAGTTCACGCGCAATGGCAACCCGACACGCACCACCACAGGTAGTGACGATATCCGCTAGAGCAGCAAGCAGACGGTGGGGAGCTTCGTACATCACCTGGGTCGCCGTATCAGCACTACAACGTAGCAGCACAGCCCGTCTGGCCTGGACTTTGGCCGGCAGAAATCCGAGAAAGCGGAATCCTTCCGTCGGCAGTCCGGCAATGGACAACCCGGCGATCACGGCACAGGGACCAGGCACGGCAACTACCGAAATGGCTTCATGATGGCAGCGCTGCACCAGCTCGTAGCCGGGATCGGCAATACAGGGGGTACCGGCATCACTGATCAGGGCAATATTTTCGCCATCTTTGAGACGGGCCAGGAGCTGCTCAGCGCGCCCTTTTTCGTTGTGGTCGTGGTACGAAATCAGCCGCGTGGTAATACCGTAATGGGTCAGCAGCTTGCGGCTATGGCGGGTATCTTCGGCGGCGACCAAGGTCACCTCCTCCAGAACCCTGACGGCCCGATAGGTCATGTCTTCAAGGTTACCGATCGGCGTAGCCACAACATAGAGGGTGCCGCTCACGGCAACTGCTCCAGTTGGCTGAGCCACAGGGTTGCCGGCACGTCGCTCGGCATGCGCCAGTCACCACGCGGTGACAGCGCCACAGTGCCGACCTTGGGACCATCGGGCAGACAGGAGCGCTTGAACTGCTGACTGAAAAACCGCCGGTAAAACTGCTGCAGCCAGCCAGTCAACTGTTGACGACTGTATTCGTTCAAAAAGGCCTGTTCGGCCAGCATCAACACCTTCTGTGGTGGATAGTGCATCCTTACCACCTGGTAGAGAAAAAAATCATGGACCAGATAAGGACCAATCATCTGCTCCGTCAACTGATCGATTTCACCATCAGCGGTTGGCGGCAACAGCTCCGGTGAGATCGGGGTAGCGCAGACATCACGCAATACCGTGGAGATATCACCGCTGAATTCCTCATCGGCACACCATTGCACCAGATAGCGTACCAGGGTTTTGGGGACGCCGCTGTTGACCGCGTACATGGACATATGATCACCATTATAGGTACACCATCCCAGAGCTAATTCCGATAGATCGCCGGTACCGATCACTATGCCGGAAACCTGATTGGCGACATCCATCAGAATCTGGGTACGCTCCCGGGCCTGACTGTTTTCATAGGTCACATCGTGGGTTTGTGGATCATGGCCAATATCATCAAAATGCTGCTTAACTGCCGCATGAATCGGAATAACCCGCAGTGTTACACCCAGTTGGGAAGCGAGCTTTTCGGCATTGTTGCGGGTTCGGCTGGTGGTTCCAAAGCCGGGCATGGTGATCGCCACAATCCCCCCGCGCGCCAATCCGGCAAGGTCAAAAGCTTTGACCGTCACCAGCAACGCCAGGGTGGAATCAAGACCGCCGGAGAGGCCGACGACAACGGCCTTGGAGCCGGTATGGCGCAGGCGCCTGACCAACCCGCCGGTCTGGATCTGAAAAATCTCGTGACAGCGCTCCTTGCGCTCGCTAGCGTCAGGCGGAACGAAGGGAGTTCGTGTCAAGGGCCGCAGCAGCCCGGAGATGGCAGGTCGGGGCAAAGGGATGGAGATCAACCTGGAGGAACCTTTGGGAGC
Organism: Pelovirga sp. C15f; assembly: GCF_057178085.1. Lineage (NCBI taxonomy): Bacteria > Pseudomonadati > Thermodesulfobacteriota > Desulfuromonadia > Geobacterales > Geobacteraceae > Pelovirga > Pelovirga sp. C15f. The sequence continues at coordinate 66,419 of NZ_JBXUCV010000005.1, read as the reverse complement.
ACTTTCAGCAAAGGGGCGATTGCGCTGACGCTCACTTTGCAGTCGGGCCAGGTCGACATCAGCAACCGCCAGCTGCCCCGCAAAGGAAAAACGCTCGGTTTCGGCAAAAATCTGACCATTTTCTGCAATCAGGGAGTGTCCGGGGAAAACCAGATCGGTGCTCGATTCGCCCGGCCCGGAACCGGCATAGACATAAGCGGCCAGACACCGCGCCGATTGTGAGGCCACCAGGTTGCGGCGATACTCATATTTACCGAGAATCTCCGGACTCGCTGAGAGATTCAGCAGCAGACTGGCCCCGGCCAGGGCTTGGGAGCTGCTGGGAGGCTGTACCGCCCACAGGTCTTCGCACAGTTCGATACCGATCATCATCCGCGGATCATCCGCCGCCGCAAAAAGCAGATCGGTACCAAAGGGAATATCAACACTACCCAGGGTGACGGCTGAACAATGGGCATCCCGCGCCGAAGAAAACCAGCGCTGCTCGTAAAACTCTCCGGTATTGGGCAGGTGGGTCTTGGGCACCAGGCCATGAATAATGCCACCGCTGATCAGCGCAGCACAATTAAACAAGCGCCCCGAAACAGCCAGCGGCAGTCCCACTACAAGGGCTATATCGGTGGTTGCAGTCCATTTTTCCAGGGCAAACAACACCTCAACCACCCGGTGTTGTAACATCTCCTGGAAAAACAGGTCACCACAGCTGTAACCGGTCAGGCAGAGCTCAGGGAAAACCACCAGGGAGCAGGATTGTTCTGCAGCACGCTGGGCCAGGTTGCAGATTTGCACAAGATTCGCATCAGGATCAGCCAGATGCAGTTGCGGCGTTGCCGCAGCCACGCGAACAAGTCCATACGGGATAGGATCGATTGCCGTAGCGGTTGCTTTGTTGGTCATTGACGAGATCTCCTTAGCGAAACGAACCGTCAGCCAGCGAGAGTAAAGGCATTCTGGATATGATTGATTTCCGGCGCCTGTCCAGGCCGCACCAGAATCGCTATTACATCAAAGCGCGGATGATAGCGTGAAACTCCAGGTTTTTTAAGATACCACTGGGCGCTGCGAATCAACTGCCGCTGTTTATGGGCTCCTACCGCATCCTGTGGCAAGCCGAACAGGGTGCTGCGCCGGGTTTTTACTTCAACAAAGATCAAATCATGGCGTTTTTCGGCAATGATATCAATTTCCCCCAGGGGACAGCGAAAATTACGTTCGATCAGAGTATAACCCTGTTCGCGCAAATAGGCAGCCGCCATCTCTTCCCCATAGCCCCCCAGAGCAAGACGTTGCTCAGTCACGCAAATGCTCCTTGACGCCGGCAAAGGTTCGACGATGAAGGGCGGATGGCCCGATCTCGGCAATAGCTGCCCGATGCTGCTGCGTTCCGTAGCCCTTATGGGAATCAAAGCCGTAACCAGGCAACTGGCGATGGTAGCTGAGCATGATCCGATCACGAATCACCTTGGCAACGACTGAGGCCGCCGCAATAGAAAGGGAACGACTGTCGCCTTGTTTGATACATTGTTGTGAAAGTGTTAAGGGAACGGCAGAGATCCCATCGATCAGTAAATGATCAGGAGTCTGTGACAGGCGGCCAACCGCACGAATCATGGCCAGCAGGGTCGCCTGGAGAATGTTCAGACGATCAATTTCCCGGGTGGAAGCGACACCAATACCGACGGCGCGCGCCTGTTGGCAGATTTCCGGATACAGAAACTGGCGCCTTCGTTCACTGAGCTTTTTGGAATCGGTCAGGCCAGGCAGGGAAAAATGTTCGGGCAGAATAACCGCGGCAGCAACCACCGGGCCGGCCAGGGGTCCGCGTCCGGCCTCATCGATCCCGGCTACGGACTGAAAACCACTTTGCCGCGCCTGCTCCTCAAATTCCAGAAACGTTGGCGCTGGGGAATCGAACAAACCTAAAGGTGTCATGCTGGTCGCCACCTTCATTAAAAAAGCCCCCAGCGTGAATACCGGGGGCTTCTTGTGCAGTAGATCAGGAATTAAGCAGTACGCTTTTCCGCAATCCGGGCAGCCTTACCGCGCAGGTTGCGCAGGTAGTACAGTTTGGCGCGACGGACTTTACCAACCCGCACCAGATCGACTCTTTCAATGCTCGGTGAATGGAGAGGAAAGATTCTTTCAACGCCGACACTGCCCGAGATCTTGCGCACGGTGTATGACGAACCAAGGCCGCAGTTGACACGTTTGATACAGATCCCTTCAAAAACCTGAATCCGCTGCTTGTCCCCTTCGGTAATTTTAACGTGAACCTTGAGGGTGTCACCCGCCTTAAAATGGGGGACATCCTTGCGGAGCTGCTCTTGCTCTAAGCGATCGATGATGTTCATGCCTTATCCTCCTGAAAAATGATTCTATCCGTGTCTTGCGACAGTGTTTATTTATTATGACTCGCCAGTTACGCCACGTAATCGCTTGAGAATACAGCGATCGTCAGCACTGAGGTCGGCCTTTTCCAACAAATCGGGGCGGCGTTGCAGAGTACGCAACAACTGCTGCTCACGGCGCCAGGCGTCGATCCGCCCGTGATCACCCGAAAGCAACACAGCAGGCACAGCAACACCATTAAATACCGGGGGCCTGGTATACTGGGGGTATTCCAGCAAACCATCGGTGAAAGAGTCGCTGGTCACGCTATCAGCTGAACCAAGAACTCCGGACACATGCCGGGAGATGGCATCTATCATCACCAGGGCCGGCAGCTCACCACCGGTCAACACAAAGTCTCCAATGGAAAACTCTTCATCCACCAGTGTCGCACGGACCCGCTCATCAAACCCGGCATAGCGTCCGCAGAGAAAGATGATTCCCTCTGCGGTTGACAACCGTCGGGCATGCTGCTGATCAAACGGCACGCCCTGCGGCGACATCAGCAACACCCTGGCTGCCGGGGTACGGCGTTTCAATTCAGTGACGGCCCGAAACAGGGGTTCGGGTTTGAGCACCATGCCGTCACCACCACCATATGGTGCATCATCGCAGGCCAGATGTTTACCTTCGGCCCAATGACGCAGGTTGTGGGTTTCAACCTCGATGAGCCCCTGTTTTAATGCCCGACCGATGATACTCTCGTGCAGAGGCGACTCGAGCATTTCCGGGAACAGGGTGACCACATGAAAAATCATTCTTGATCCGGCACCAGTCCTGCGGGTAAATCGACCTCGACAATTCGCTGCACCAGATCAATCGTTTCAATAAATTCTTTCACGGCCGGAATCAGTACTTCGCCGTACGCCCCCTCGACTACATAGGTATCGTGGGCAGCGGTGGTAAATATTCGGACCAAACGTCCCAGATCACCATAGTGCCGGTCAATGACCCGCATTCCCGAGAGTTCTTCCCAGTAATATTCGTCGTCATCAAGCTCGGGCAGGGCTGACTGCGGGATCTTCACCTTGCTGCCGACCAGGGGCTCGGCCAGTTCGATCGTGTCAAAACCCTTAAGCCTCAGCAACACCATCCCCTTGTGGGGGATCTGCCGACTGACAGGCACTGCAACAGCCCTCCCGGTTGGGGTTTCGAGCATCACCTCGGCAACCGCCAGCAGTACAGAATGGTCACCTGAGTGTGCTCGCACCTTGAGATCACCGCGCAGGCCGTGAGTGCCGATAACGTCTGCTATATGGAGCAGAGTCTCTTGGTCGCCCGGTTGCTGTTCAGAGCCAATCAACATGCCATCCCATCATCAGCACGGCCGGACAGAATCAGGCTTGTGCCGCTGACTGGCCTTTGAATTTCGCCCAGACACCGGAAAGGCGCAATAATCTGCGTACCGTATCTGTCGGCTGGGCACCCTTTTGCAGCCACTCCAGCGCGCGATCCTCTTTAAAATCAACAAGAGAATCTTCAAGGCGCGGGTTATACTGCCCCAATGCTTCAATAAACCGGCCATCCCGTGGGAAACGCTCATCGGCAACAACAACCCGATAAACTGGTTTTTTCTTGGCGCCACCGCGGGCGAGCCTGATTTTTACTGCCATGCTGTCTGTCCTCCTGGTGTTTCACATGAATTATTGGCGGTATACAAACTATTTAAAATGGAAGTTGACCACCACGACCAAGCATTCCCTTGAGCCCTTTAGGACCCATTTTCTGCATCTTTTTCATCATTTTCTGTGCTTCGACAAAACGTTTTAACAGCTGATTGACGTCCTGAACCCGGGTTCCGCTGCCTTTGGCAATGCGCAGGCGACGTGAACCATTCAAAATCCGGTGATCCATCCGTTCCCGCGCCGTCATTGAGCGGATAATGGCTTCGATCTTCTGGATTTCCTTTTCAGGCAACTGCATCCCTGGTGCCTGCTTCATCATTTTACCGGCGCCTGGGATCATCTTCAGCAGGGAGTCCATCGACCCCATTTTTTTAACCATTTGCATCTGCTCAAGAAAGGTCTCAAGGGTGAAACCATCCTTACGCAGTTTCGCTTCCATGGCAGCAGCGTCATCAGCCTCGACGGCAGCCTGGGCTTTTTCGATCAGGCTTAAGACATCCCCCATGCCCAGGATGCGCTGTGCCATACGATCAGGGTGGAAAACCTCAAGGGCGTCGAGCTTTTCCCCCATACCGACCAGCTTGACCGGTTTGCCGGTAACCGCCCGAATCGACAGGGCCGCACCACCGCGGGCATCACCGTCCATCTTGGTCAGAACAACACCGGTCAGGGGCAACTGTTCATTGAAGCTGGCCGCCACCGTCACTGCATCCTGACCGGTCATGGCGTCAGCGACAAACAGGATCTCCTGCGGAGCTACCGCCTGGACGATCCCTGTGAGCTCGCCCATCAACTCAGCATCGATATGCAGACGACCGGCGGTATCAAAAATTATCGTGTCAAAGCCGTTAAGCTCTGCATAGCGATGGGCACGGGTACAGATATCAACCGGTTTATCATCGACCGACGAGTCGAAAACCTCGATCCCCAACTGACGACCCAGAGTTTTCAGCTGTTCAATCGCCGCCGGTCGATAAACATCCGCAGGCACCAGCAACGGATTGCGCTTATCGCGCCGCAGCTTGAGTGCCAGCTTGCCACAACTGGTTGTCTTACCTGCCCCCTGTAACCCGCAGAGCATCAATGAAACAGGCGGCTTGGCGGCCAGTTTCAGGGAATTATCTTCCCCGTCACCCATCAGTCGCGCCAGCTCTTCCCGAACAATTTTGATCACCTGTTGCGCCGGCGTCAGGCTCTTAAGGACATCCTGCCCCGTTGCGCGCTCACTGACCGTGGCCACAAAATCCTTGACAACCCGGAAATTGACATCGGCCTCAAGCAGAACCAAGCGAATTTCGCGCATGGTTTCTTTGATCTGCTTTTCGGTTAAGCGCCCGTGGCCACGCAGTTTTTTAAAAACCGCATCAAGCTTGTCAGAGAGATTATCAAACATACAGCCCGTCGCTTCAACTCACAAAAGAGTCAAGGTAAAATTTATCATCCTCATTTGTCAAGACAAAACTCAGACACAAGGACTACTTACATAATCTGCACATACTTGCCCGCTTGCATCACCCAGAGTTCCACAACAGCAACACCTGCCGCTTCGAGTATCTCGCTGATCGCGGCACGTTCAAGCGGGGCGAAACATAAGGCCAGCCCACAATCTGCACTGAGTTGTCGCGGTGCTGGAATCAGGGCGAAAGCAATACCTGCATCCTTTAAAACTTTTTCAGCCTTAAGCACCCGGTGAACCGAATGAAAAACCGCAACACAATCACCTTGCTTAACCACGGCACCTCTTTAAATTGCTGATTGACACCCCCCATCCGGTCGCGCATAGTGCCATGATTGTATTGTCTGCGCAAGAAGCAATTGATAGCCAGCGTCGATCAATTGACAACTCCCTGACGCAGACAGTAAATTTGAGTGACATGTTCTAAAAAATATCGAAGAAGGATTCCTGTTGCTGCCCGATTACCAAGTGCTACCGCTGATTATACTGGTTTCCATTGCATTCGCCTGCAATCTTCCCCTGGGTTATCTACGCGAATCCGCAACCAAGTATTCTCTGCGCTGGATCATCTACATCCATGCGTCCATCCCGTTACTGGTGATTGTCCGGCAACTGTACGGCTTCAGCTGGCACTGGATCCCGGTCACCCTGGCCTGCGCTGTTGGCGGTCAGCTTCTCGGAGGCTGGATGTACCGGCGGGTACAGTCAAGATGAGCGGCAAACGTCCTCGACTTAAACAGGCCCAAAGCGTTAACACCCTGCTCAAGGAGATGCTGAACAAACCGGGACTCGGGCAACAGATTACCCGCCATCAGGCCTGGCTGGTATGGGACAAGATTGTCGGCAGTCAGATAGCAGCACGGGCAAGACCGTTACGCCTGCGCAAAGGGGTTCTGGAAATAGCAGTCGATCATCCGGTCTGGATGCAGCAATTGCAGATGATGAAACCCCAGATCCTTGTCAAAATCCAGGAGCAGATACCAAAGGCCGGGATTACCGACCTCTACCTGCGCAAAAGCGGCCATTACGCAGCGACTCCGCCACCCGGAACAGCTCCACAAAAAACTCCACCCCTCGAGGACATCAAACTCAGTGCTGCAGAGCGTTCCCACATTGATCACCTCGTCAAGGGCATTGAAAATCCGGAGCTGCAACAGGAACTACGCCGGCTCTTTAGCCTGCAGGCAAGGCTCCATAAAAAGCGCGGTTCCTAACCCTCCTCTCCGGGGTTAAGGTACATCTGTTCAACCTCTTCGGTATAACGGCGCTCGGCCTGACATCCCACATAAAGAACCAGTGGTTTTTCGATCTGTAATCCAGGCCGCCCGCCCTTAACTCCTTCAACCAAAACCAACCTGGCAGCGCTATCAGCTGTTGCATGAACCATCCGCAAGCGCTTGGGTTCGATCCGGGTCCGCGTCATCGCGCCAAGCAAAAGATTGAGCCGTTCAGCCAGATAGACTACGGCAAAATGACCGCCTGCCTTTAACAACCAGCTCGCTGCCGCCGCAAAATCCTCGATGGTACCCGCCAACTCGTGACGCGCATGAGCACGTTCATCATTGGGCGCGATCCGGCCACTGACAACGGCACGATAAGGAGGATTGCTCACCACCAGGTCCATTCCCCCACCAGCATGAATCTCTGTTATCCGGCGGATATCACCCTGATGAATACTGATACGCCCGGCAAGACCATTCAATGCAACATTACGTTGGGCGCGCGCTACCATGTCCTCTTGCAACTCAAAACCGGATATTCTATCGGCGGCACTCAAATGTGACAACAACAACGGCAGCACTCCGTTGCCCGTTCCCAAATCAGCAATTTGTCGACATGGAGCAAGCCGAACAAAGCGCGCCAGAAGAACGGCGTCAATGGAATAGCGATGGCCGGCTTTTGCCTGCCAAATCTGCAAATTTCCAGGAAGTATTCGATCCAGGGTTTCTCCGGTGCTCATTTTGCTCCTTCACACACCAAAAAAAAACGAACGCCAACCCGGATTAACCGGACTGGCGTTCGCCATCAATACTTATTAAATAAACAAAAACCAATAACGATATTTTATCGCTTATGACACTCGTTACAGGTGCCCTTCATACCGCCACCTTTGTGGCAATCGATACAGAAGGTGTGAAATTTACCCCTAGGTGATTTAGTTGACTCAGCATTGGTGCCATCATGACAGCTGCGGCAAGAGGCCATCTCGCCGGTATGGTGACAGGAAGCACAGTCACCTGTTGCCACGTGAGCTTCATGATTAAAGGTAACATTTCCGTTCTTGGCTTCAAAAACAACTTCGGTAGGTGCGGCAATCGCATACACAGCGACGCCAACAATAGCAAACACGGCCAACAATACAGCAAGCTTCTTCATTTCTTAATCCTCCTGATAAAAGACAATAACCAATGACAATAAACAACCTGTTGCGGATCAAATTAAAATAACAGCCCCTGAATGTCAATAAAATTGTATACAGTGTCCACTAAACCAGACCATCTATTCGTAATTTTTCCTGCAGTCGATCAGATTTTTTTACAACGCCGGCAGCCATCTCCTGTTTGAACTTATCGAGTCTTTGTTCCAGTAAAGGATCAGTTGTCGCCAGCATGCGTACGGCAAACAATCCCGCGTTGCGCGCCCCGGCAGGACCTATCGCCATGGTAGCCACCGGAATACCGGCCGGCATCTGCACCATCGCCAGCAGGGCATCAAGACCACGCAGTGCCGTGGCATCAATCGGCACCGCGATCACCGGCAACGTAGTTTCTGCGGCGACAACACCGGCCAGGTGAGCGGCGGCCCCGGCACCGGCGATCAGCACCCGGATACCGCGCTGGCGGGCGCTGCGCACATAGCTGGCAGTTCGTTCGGGAGTACGATGGGCACTTGAGACAATCATCTCAAAGGGGACATCAAACTGCTTGAGCGCCCGTCCAGCCTCAGACATCACCTCATAGTCGTTGTCACTACCCATCAAGATACCTACCAGCGGCTGGTTGTCACTCATTTTTTTCTCCTGCGCCAGCAACATGCTGTAATGCCCGGGCACCAATATCCCGGCGAAAATGAACTTTATCCCAATGAATTTTTTCAACTGCCTGGTAGGTATTGCTGATCGCCTGAGCAACGGTGGATCCCAGACCGGTGACGCCAAGAACCCGGCCACCACGATTGACGATCTTCCCCTGCTCGAGAGCGGTTCCGGCATGAAAGACCATCACATCCTCCATGGTGGCGACATCCTCCAGTCCGGAGATGGGCAGACCCTTGGCATAGTCTGCCGGGTATCCACCACTTGCCATGACCACACAAACCGCCGCCTTGTCGTGCCATTCGATCGTTTTACGACCGAGCTCACCCATGGCGCAGGCCTTGAGAATCGGCACAATGTCAGACTTCATGCGCATCAGCAACGGCTGTGCTTCCGGGTCACCAAAACGGGCGTTGTACTCCACCACCCGCGGTTGACCATCCTTGATCATCAAACCGACGTAAAGAATCCCACTGTAGGGGCAGCCATCTTTGGCCATTCCGGCAATGGTCGGACGGACAATCGTATCAACGATCTTTTGATAAAGCTCGCCTGTGACCACCGGGGCCGGCGAATAGGCTCCCATTCCCCCGGTATTAGGACCCTGATCCTGATCATAAACGCGCTTGTGATCCTGGGACGAAGCCAGCGGCAGAATCGATGTGCCATCGGTAAAAGCAAAAAAAGAGGCTTCCTCTCCGGTCATGAATTCCTCAATGACAATGCAGCTGCCGGCATCACCAAAGATCTGATCGAGCATCATGTCATCAAGTGCCGCAAGGGCCTGCTCTTCCGTCATGGCCACGACCACTCCCTTGCCGGCGGCCAGACCATTGGCCTTGATGACAATCGGCGCACCTTGCGCTTTGACATAGGCAACTGCGTCGTCATGATCGGTAAAACTGCGATAGGCTGCGGTAGGGATCTGGTGTCGCTCCATCAGCTCTTTGGAAAAGCGCTTGCTCCCCTCAATCTGAGCGGCTTTTCGTGTGGGTCCGAAAATTGTCAGCCCCGCATCCTGAAAATGATCGACAATCCCCAGGGTCAGGGGGATCTCGGGCCCAACAACAGTCAGATCAATCTGCTCGGCAAGGGCAAACTCGCACAGACCCTCAATATCATCGACATCGATATGAACACAGTCCGCCAGCTGGGCAATGCCGGGATTGCCGGGAGCACAGTAGATCTTTTCGACCAGGGGCGACTGGGCAATCTTCCAGACCAGGGCGTGCTCACGTCCGCCGCCACCGACGACCAGAATGTTCATTATTTTGTTTCCTTTCATTTATGCCTTCAAAACTCTTACTAAAGCGTGATTTTCGTGACGAATCAAGGCAGTCAAGAACAATTTTGTAAGGCGGGCATGGCAGCACGTCGCACAAAATTTTTCGCAGCCCAACGCCGAGTCGGCACGAAAGGCACGCTTTGCTAATGGCGAAAATGCCTCATCCCGGTAAACACCATCGCAATTCCATGCTCATCGGCTGCGGCAATCACCTCATCATCACGGATTGACCCACCGGGCTGAATCACTGCTGTCACTCCAGCAGCGGCGGCATTATCGATCCCGTCACGGAACGGGAAGAAGGCATCGGAGGCCATGGCCGAACCGCTCACGCTCAGGCCTGCGTGCTCAGCCTTAATGGCCGCAATACGCGCTGAATTCACACGGCTCATCTGCCCGGCACCAACGCCGATGGTCATGCCGTCCTTACCATAGACAATGGCATTGGACTTCACATATTTAGCCACCCGCCAGGCAAAGTCGAGGTTTTTCATCTCTTCAGCGGTCGGCTTACGGCGGGTCACTACCTTCAGTTCGGCGCTGAGTTGCAAATCGGCATCCTGCACCAGCAGACCACCATGCACTTTTTTGAAGTCAAACCGTGTTGTGCTGTCAGCCGGCCACTGTCCGCACTCGAGCAGACGGACATTTTTCTTAGCCGCAACGACAGCAACAGCTTCAGTGGCGATTTTCGGGGCGATAATCACCTCGACGAATTGATTATCGACAATAGCCTGGGCCGTTTCTGCATCCAGCTCGCCATTAACGGCAATAATGCCGCCGAAGGCTGATTCCGGATCGGTGGAAAACGCCTTGCGATAGGCCTCCAGAAGATGATTGCCAACCGCCACCCCGCAAGGATTGGCATGCTTGACGATAACGCAGGCCGGGGTGCCGTCAAACTGCTTAACACACTCCAGCGCGGCATCAGTATCGGCGATATTATTATAAGAGAGTTCTTTTCCCTGCAGTTGTCTGGCGGTCGCTACGGAGGCTTCGCTGAACCCCTTTTCGACATAAAAGGCCGCTTTCTGGTGGGGGTTTTCACCGTAACGCATCCCCTGACTGTGCTGGTATTGCAGAGTCAAACTGACCGGGAAGTCTGTTACTTCTCCACTGGTACGCTGGCCAAGCCAGTTGGAGATGGCACCATCGTAGGCAGCAGTATGCTGGTAGGCTTTGGCCGCGAGACGGAAATTCGTCTGTTCTGACACCGCTCCGGCACTTGACTTCAGCTCATCCAGCACCGTCACGTAGTCTGCCGGATCAACCAGAACAGTGACCGAGCGGTTATTCTTGGCGGCACTGCGCAACATACTCGGGCCACCGATATCGATATTTTCGATGGCATCCTCCAGACGGCAGTCCGGACGCGCTACTGTCGCTTCAAAAGGGTAAAGATTGACGACCACCAGATCAATCGCCTCAATGTCATGCTGCTGCATGGCGGCGACATGTTCCGGATGATCACGCAGACCAAGAAGGGCGCCATGCACCTTGGGGTGCAGAGTCTTGACCCGGCCGTTCATCATCTCGGGAAAACCGGTATATTCAGACACATCGGTTACCGGAATTTGCGCTTCACGCAGCAGGCCGGCAGTACCCCCGGTAGAGAGAATCGCCACCCCGTAGTCACGACTGAGTGTTCGGGCCAAATCGACAACACCGGTCTTGTCAGATACCGATATAAGTGCACGCTTGATGACAGCCATCCTGGATCCTTTCTGTGTTTTCTCTATTGGCTAAATGTGAATTAACGTCAATATCAACAAGAAGGTTCTAGCGCGTTAGCGCTACCCTAATCCGCACACTGGCAAGTGCAGAAAGGTCGATTTATTAACATGGCTGGACACCTGGTGACAACCGATTTCAGGCGCGAGACAGGTAGCGGCGTGGCACCCTGGCACCAATACGGCAATACACCTCATAGGAAATCGTATCCAGTTGCCTCGCCATGGCGTCACCGCTGATGGTCACTCCCTGGGAACTGCCCAGCAAGGTGACAGGGTCACCGATAGCGACACTGGCGACAGTGCTGACATCAAGCATGATCCAGTCCATGCAGACTCGCCCCACCACCGGCACCAGGCAGCCCCGGACAATGCCCTGACCGCTATTACTCAGTAAGCGGTTATACCCATCGGCATAACCAATCGGCAACACCGCCACACTAATGGGTCCTTCTGCACGATATTGATGGCCATAGGAGATACCGCTGCCGGCCGGCAGCTTGCGTAACTGGGCGACACAACTGCGCAGATGCATCACCGGGCGCAGGTCGAGCTGCGGAGCAAAGTCATCTCCCGGCAGACCGCCGTAGAGCATGATTCCCGGTCGGACCAGGGTACACTCAGGGCAATAGCGACCGGCGATGCCGGCGCTGTTGGACAGGTGAAATTCAACCGGATTGAGACCGTTGGCACGCACCAGATCAATCATCTCGCTAAAGACCTGCAGCTGTGCCGCTGAGACCACAGAGTCGCGCTCATCGGCACAGGCAAAGTGCGACATCAACCCGTGAATCACCAGTCCCGGCATTTTTGCCAGGCGTGGCAGGGCCGCATGCAGCTGCTCCGGGGTAAATCCGACCCGACCCATCCCAGTATCAACCTTGAGATGAACACTGATCTGTCGCCGGCGCAAAACCGCAACGCTATTCAGACGCTCCGCAGTTTCAAGATCAAGCAGGGCGGGCATCAACCCATCACGGATAAAACCCTCTTCCTGCCCGGGAAAACACCCACCCAGAACCAGCAGGTTCGCGTCAATACCGGCACCACGCAGGGTCTGGGCTTCCTCCAGGGTAGCCACGGCAAAATCGATAATTCCGGCGCGGGCCAGTTCCCTGCTGACCGGCACCGCGCCATGGCCATAGGCATCGGCCTTGACAACCGCCATCACCCGTTGCCCGGGGTGAATCAGGTTATTGACCTGAGCAAGGTTATGGCGCAGGGCCGACAGGTCGATATCCGCCCAGGTCGGGCGCCCGACCTGGTTGCCTGACGGGTCCTGTCGATCAACCATCACATCGCCGGTATTTTTTTTGCTGAAAAAATCATCAGGTTCTGAAGCTTTTTTATATACCATTTTAAACCACGCAATAGATTAATTGACACCAAGGTTCACAGCTGCTAGTGTTGCACATTGTGTCATAGCTACCTTCTTTTCATGTAACAAAAAACAAGCCCTATCAACACCCCACAGCAAGCCAGGTGCAAAGGAATATTACCGATGATTTCCGGCCTCTACCTGATTACTGACGACAATCGTGACGGCAAGGTCCTTGACAAGGTCAAAGCAGCATTAACAGGTGGCGCACGGATTATTCAATATCGCGCAAAGCACACACATCCGGACGAACGTCGCGGCATTGCCGAACAACTGCGTTCTCTGTGCCGGGAACACAAGGCCCTGCTGATCATCAATGATTTCCCTGAACTGGCACGGGAAGTTGACGCTGATGGTGTCCATCTTGGACAGGAAGATATGCCCCCCGTTCAGGCGCGCCAGATTTTAGGCCGGGACAAACTGATCGGCATTTCAACCCACAGCGTCGAAGAGGCCCTCAAGGCTGAAGCACAGGGCGCCGATTATATCGCTTTTGGCAGTATTTTTCCAACATCAACTAAAGAAGATACCACCCTGGTCGGGCTGAAAAATCTGAGCAGAGTACGAAAAGCCGTACGCATTCCATTGGTTGCTATCGGCGGCATCACTCCGGAGGGCGCTTCCCAGGCGATTGATGCCGGCGCCGATGCCGTTGCAGTTATTACAGGAATCATGGCAGATGATTACCCCGGTCGCGCAGCGCGTGAGTATGCCCTCCTGTTCAATCGACATAAATCCCTGCCCAGAGGAAAAGTCATGACGATTGCCGGATCGGATTCCGGTGGCGGCGCCGGCATTCAGGCCGATATCAAAACCATCACATTGCTGGGCAGTTATGCCTCCAGTGTATTGACCTCATTGACTGCGCAGAACACGCTGGGAGTCAACAATATCTACAATGTCCACACCGACTTTGTCCTCCAGCAACTCGACGCCGTCCTGGATGATATCAGTACCGACACCGTTAAGACCGGAATGCTCAATTGGGGAGGGATTGTCTGGCGGGTCGCCAAGGTACTGGAAGAGAAACATCTGCTTGCGGTTGTTGATCCGGTCATGGTAGCCAAAGGTGGAGCCCCCCTGCTCGATCAGGAAGCTCAGGACAGTTTGATTTCACGACTATTGCCCCAGGCTTATCTCTTGACCCCCAACCTTCCGGAAATAACGGCCATGACCGGCATGACACCGGAAACCACATCGCAAATCATTGAAGCCGGTCGCACGTTGCAATCCCTCGGCGCCCGCAATGTCCTTCTTAAAGGTGGACACATGCAGGGTGACGAAGTCACCGATATTCTTCTGATTGGTGAGCAGGAACACCGGTTTACCTCACCCCGTATCAACACTCCCAACACCCATGGTACCGGTTGTACGCTGTCGGCAGCTATTGCTACTTTCCTGGCACAGGGTTACCCCCTCAAGCAGGCCGTTGAACGTGCTAAACGCTTTATCAGTATCGCTATTGAGCATGCCGTCCCGATTGGCCATGGACATGGTCCGGTTAATCACTTCCACGCGGCGATGCAGCTCTTGCATGAAAAGGCACCGATGGATTAAACTGCCTTCGTCTGCCTGTATTGCATCTGCTAACTAAACAGCGCGGCTACCCGTTAATTGTGGCCGCGCTGTTTTTTTCACCCCTGTAAGGATTACATTCATGACTCAACTGGAGATGGCAAGACAAGGTCAAATCAGCGATCTTGTTCGCGAAGCTGCCGCCGCGGAGCATATTGAACCCGAAATTCTGCGCCAGAAGATCGCTGCCGGCACGGCGGTGATCTGTCGCAACAACAAACACCTGAATGGCCGCCCGCTGGCTGTCGGCGACGGGCTGCGCACTAAAACCAACGCCAACATCGGCACCAGTGGCGACGATACCAGTATCGACAAGGAACTCGAAAAAGCCAAGGTTGCCGCCGCTGCCGGAGCAGATGCCCTGATGGATCTTTCAACCGGTGGTCCTATTGATGACATCCGTGCTGCCATTATTGCCGAAACCGATCTCTGCATCGGCAGCGTCCCCCTCTATCAGGCCGCCTGCGATGCCGTGCTGCGCCAGGGCAAACCGATCGTCGACATGACGGTTGATGATATTTTTGACGGCGTTAAAAAACACCTGGACGATGGCGTCGACTTTATCACCGTCCACTGTGGTGTCATCAGAGACACGGTCGCCCGCATGGAACGTGAAGGAAGGCTGCTCGAGGTGGTTTCCCGCGGCGGTTCCTTCACCGTCGAATGGATGCTTCACAACAACGCCGAAAATCCCCTGTTTGAATTCTACGACCGCTTGCTGGAGCTGGTACGTCCCTATGATGCGGTGCTATCTTTAGGTGACGGTTTTCGCCCCGGCTGTCTTGCCGATGCCACCGACCGCGCCCAGGTACAGGAGTTGATTATCCTTGGTGAGCTGACCCAGCGCGCCCAGGAGGCCGGCATCCAGGTGATGATCGAAGGCCCCGGTCATGTCCCCCTCGATCAGATTGAAGCCAACATCAAGCTGCAGAAGCGCCTTTGCCATGGTGCGCCCTTTTATGTGCTGGGGCCGCTTGTAACCGACATTGCCCCCGGCTATGATCATATCACTGCCGCCATCGGTGGTACTGTCGCCGGCGCGGCCGGTGCCGACTTCCTCTGTTACGTCACCCCAAGCGAGCATCTGCGGTTACCGACGATTGAAGACGTCCATGAAGGGGTCATGGCGGTGCGCATTGCCGCTCACGCCGCCGACATCGTTAAAAAAGTTCCGGGAGCGCTGGAAAAAGACAATGCCATGGCTCGCTTCCGAAAGAACCTCGACTGGGAAGGACAGTTCTCCGTCGCCATCGACCCGGCCAAGGCCCGACGCCTGCGCGCCGAATCCGGTGTGGATGAAAGCCATGGGGCCTGCACCATGTGCGGCGCCTTGTGCGCCTACAAGGTGATGAACGAGAGAAAACAGGAAAAAACGGCGGTTTAATCGCTATCAACTCAACCCGGCACAGTTCATCAAAAAAGCCCGCGCAATGCGGGCTTTTTTGTTTTTTTTATGTAGGTCAGGGCATTACTGCTCACGCGACAGGATCGCATCCCGCATCCGACCGGTGATATAGCCTGCGAAGACGGCTGTGCCATAGACGTCGACAGTTTGCCGGAGCCCTCTGCCGGCAAGCGCCCCTATTCTCCCATATAGGTGTACGACACCAGCGTCCGGTCGAGCAGTTCAATAAAATGACTGCTCTGCTCAATACTGATTTTGCGTGACGCGACACTTTTTTCCAGGGTGTCGCGTACATGCTTGAGAATTTCCGGCCCCTTGTACTGTACATATTTGAGACTTTCCCACACGGCATCGCCGCTGATCACGGTATCGATCTTGTAGCCGGTTTTGCGGTTAAAGGTGACGTGCACGGCGTTGGTATCACCAAACAGATTGTGCATATCGCCAAGAATTTCCTGATAGGCCCCAATGAGGAAGAAGCCGATAAAATAATCCTCATCTTTTTTGACCCGGTGCAATGGCAGAAATTTTGTGCGCCCGTTTTCGCCGACAAAGCTGGTAATTTCACCATCAGAGTCGCAGGTAATATCGGCAATCGAGGCATTGATCTCCGGCTTCTGCTGCAAACGCTGAATCGGCATGATCGGAAACAGCTGATCAATCGCCCAGGAATCGGGAATCGACTGAAACAGGGAAAAATTGGCAAAGCAGGTCTGGCGCAACGACAGCTGAAAATTCTGCAGCTCCTCCGGTACCAGTTTCAGGCGCTCGACAATACTGTTGATCTTCTGAAAAATCTTGAAGCACAGCCATTCAGCGATCGCGCGGTCCTGAAGGTTGAGATATCCCAGGTTGAACAGGCTGACCGCCTCCTGAATCAGTTGCAGGGTGTCATGGTAATCTTCGCGCAATGAATGGCGGTCGATGCTCTTATAGATATCGACCAGCTTTTTGACCGTCGGTGTGAGCTTTTCTGTCGAATCCAGCACCTCTTCGAAATCCGGCGTCAGACTTTGAGCATTGGTATCCAGGGCATTGGTCACCAGCACCGAATAATGGGCAACAATTGCCCGTCCTGACTCGGAAATGATGTTGGGACAATTGACCCCGACTTCGTCACAGATATTTTTTATCTGATAGACAACGTCGTTAGCGTATTCCTCGACTGAGTAATTGACACTGGAAAAGTAACTCGACTTACTGCCATCGTAATCAACCCCGAGGCCGCCACCAATATCTACATACTCGAGGTTGACACCAAGCTTGCACATCTCGGCATAAACGCGCGTTCCTTCAATCAGGGCCGATTTAATCTTGTCGATTTTGGTGATCTGGCTGCCGATATGAAAGTGGAGAAGGTTCAGGCTCTCGAGCATATTCTCTTCACGCAACAACTCGATGGCCGTCATGATTTCGGAGATCCGCAAGCCGAATTTGGCACCATCACCGCCGGAGGTCGCCCATTTACCGGTCCCCTTTGATGACAGTTTCACCCGAACACCCAGCTTCGGGGTGATCCCGATCTCACGCGCCAGGGCAATGATTTTTTCGAGTTCGAACAGTTTCTCAACGACAATCGTTATATCGTAGCCAAGGCGGGTCGCATAAAGAACCGTTTCAATAAAAGCGTTATCTTTATAGCCATTACAGATGATGGGAATATCCTTCCCGGTGGCAAAGGATATAGCAATCAGAAGTTCCGGCTTGGAGCCGACCTCAAGACCGATATTGTAGCGTTTACCGAACTCGGTAATAGCTTCGACTACCTGACGTTGCTGGTTGACCTTGATCGGGTAGAAGGTACGGTAATGCGCCGGATACTCATTGTCACTGATAGCGCCCTTGAAGGCTCGATTGATGGCAGATATGCGTCCTTCAAGAATATCCATAAAGCGCAGCAGAATCGGTGGCTTGATTTTGCGTTTGATCAAATCGTCGATCAATACCCGCAGATCAATGGAATATTTCGAGTTTGGTGAGGGATGAACGCAGACATTCCCTTTACGATTGATGGAAAAAAGATCAGCCCCCCAGTTGCTCAGGTTATAGAGTTTATCGGAACTAGCCGTGCTCCATTTTTCCATGAACGGCACCTTTCATCATTGAGATATTCGCCCATCAGAGAAATCCCGGGGCGATCCGTTGTCAAAAATAAAATCGGCGACCAGCGCTGACGATGACCGATTCCGTCCAGATATCAATAGCAAAAAACCTTTAGACCAATCAACCGAGGCGACTTCTGAAATCGGCATAACCAAAGCGACGCACAACCCGCAGTTCACCGGTTTTCGGCTCGTAGGTACACAGGTGGGGATGTTGAATCCCGTTGAACGTCGTTGTTTTGACGCTGGTGTAATGGGCCATATCCTCAAACGCCAGGCGGCTGCCAACACTCAGTGGCTGATCAAACGACCAGTCACCGACAACATCCCCGGCCAGGCACGAAGGCCCGCCGAGACGATAGGTAAAAGGCTTTTCCTGGGGCGCTCCGGCACCAAAGATTTCCGGACGATAGGGCATCTCCAGCACATCCGGCATATGGCAGGTCGCCGACACATCGAGGATCGCGTTATCCACCTCGTTGTGGACCAGATCGAGAACCTCACCGACCAGCAGACCGGTACCGATGACCACCGCCTCCCCGGGTTCAAGATAGACCTCGACCCCATAGCTATCCTGAAAATGGTGAATCAGCCTGATTAATCCATCAATATCGTATCCCTCACGGGTGATATGATGACCGCCCCCCAGATTAATCCACTTCATTTGAGGCAAAAACTCGCCGAACTTTTCTTCGAACACCGCCGCAGTGCGCGCCAGCGGCTCGAACAACTGTTCGCACAAGGTATGAAAATGCAACCCATCGACGCCATCCAAACAACGACCCTCAAATTCTGCGCGGGGTATCCCCAGCCGCGACTTGGGTGCGCAGGGGTCATAGATGGGCACCGCCCCTTCCGAATGTTGAGGATTGACGCGCAGGCCGATAGACACCCGTCCTGTTGCCTGTTGCCACAGGGGGCGAAAGCGCTCCAGCTGGGCAAAGGAGTTAAAAACAAGATGATCGGAAATAGCAAGCAATTCCTCCACATCCGCTTCCTTGAACGCGGCAGAGAAGGAATGAACTTCACCGCCAAACTCTTCCCGCCCGAGCCGTGCCTCCCAAGGTGAACTCGCACAGACCCCTTTGAGGGTCCGGGCTATCAGGGGAAACACCGGCCAGAAGGAAAAAGCCTTCAGGGCAAAGAGAATCTTCGCCCCGCTACGCCGCTGCACGTCAGCTAGAATAGCCAGGTTATGGCGCAATCGCCCCAGGTCAATAACATAGGCAGGCGATGGCGCCAATTTTAAAATGCTGGGGATATCGATACCTGTCACAGTTCAGGCCATTCCCCCTCGATAACGGTATGGGGCAAACCCATCGGCCCCAGTTCCGCAAGGAAGACTTCCGGATCAAATTGCTCCATATTCCATACGCCGGGCGCATGCCATTTACCGGTCATCATCATGATGCCCCCGACAACCGCCGGAACCCCGGTTGTATAGCTGATCGCCTGGGAGTTGGTTTCCCGGTAGCAGGCTTCGTGATCGCAGATGTTGTAGATGTAGACCTGTTTGCGCCGACCATCCCTGGTTCCGCGAGCAATCACCCCGATACAGGTTTTGCCTTTGGTCAGGGGGCCAAGACTGGCCGGATCGGGCAGCAGCGTTTTGAGAAACTGGATCGGCACTATCTTCTGTCCCTGAAATTCCACCTCATCGATACGGGTCATGCCGACATTCTGCAACACTTCCAGATGCTTCAGATAGTTGTCGGAAAAGGTCATCCAGAACTGAGCTTTTTTGATGGTCGGGATGTGCTTGACCAGTGACTCCATCTCTTCATGGTAAAGCCGGTAGATATTCATCGGCCCGATTCCTTCAGGAAAATCGAAGGTCCGTCTGGTTGCCAACGGTGGCGATTCAACCCATTGACCATTTTCCCAATGTCGACACGTAGCGGTAATCTCACGGATGTTGATTTCCGGGTTGAAATTGGTCGCAAAGGGTTGGCCATGATTACCGGCATTGGCATCAATAATGTCGATTTCCTCAATCACATCCAGGTATTTCTTTGCTGCCAGAGCGGTGAAAACATTGGTGACACCAGGGTCGAAGCCACTGCCAAGCAACGCCATGACGCCTTCTTTCTTGAAGCGATCATGGTAAGCCCACTGCCAGCTGTACTCGAACTTGGCCGTTTCGTGGGGCTCGTAGTTGGCGGTATCGAGATAATCAACGCCGGTTTCAAGACAGGCATCCATGATGGTCAGGTCCTGATAGGGCAAAGCGACGTTGATTAACAGTTGTGGTTGTTCCTGCTTGATCAGAGCGACCAGCTCAGACACATTGTCAGCATCGACCTGGGCGGTTTTAACCTTCGTCCCCTTGATTTCCGCGGCGATTTCATCGCACTTGGACTTTGTCCGAGACGCCAGGGTAATGGTGGAAAAAATATCCTTGCGCTGGGCGCATTTATGAACAACAACGCGGCCAACGCCGCCGGCACCAATAATCATTACCTTACTCATTTTTCATCTCCCTTACGTTTGCGAAAAATCATTCACGCGCAGACGAACAGCCAGCCTGCCTTCAGATCAATGAATTTTTCATAAAGCCAAAAATAAAGACAATCCATGAATTTACCTTTCTGGTAGACCCTGTCAACAGAAAACAGCAGAAGCTCGCAAAACCCCGCACACCATTTTCCATCAACCGACAAATTGTGAAAAGAGGCCAGAACCCTGGACAGCTTCATGCCTCTTGAACTTCCAGGCTGGTTCATGGTGTAATTCACATCTGCCGAAGACTTTACCCTCACCTTTACGACAGGTTGTTATCGTGTATCTGCTTACTCGTTTTGCGTCTTTTGTTTTTTTGCTGATGATGTTGAGTGCCTGCTCCATGACCACTGTAAACCATAAACCTGCAGCCAACGCCCAGCAGCCGTACCTGCTGCCGCAACCACTTGTTGACGGCGACATTTTTCATCTGCCCAGCGGGTACCGGGTCAGCCACGAAACCGTCGTTGATCATGCCGTACGAGCCCAGGTCATCTACGTTGGAGAAACCCACGACAATCCGGCATCCCATCGTGTCCAGGAGGCCATTCTCCGTGCCCTTGCAGGGAGCAATCCTGGCCGGGTTGCCCTCGGGATGGAAATGTTTACGCCGTCACAACAACCGGTTCTTGACAAATGGAGTGCGGGCGAGTTGAGCGAGAAGGAGTTTTTAAGACAGGTGGATTGGTATGCCACCTGGAGAATAGATTTTGCCCTTTACCGCGATCTGCTGACCTTTTGTCGGGATCAAGGCATTAAAATTCTCGCCCTCAACGCCGAGCCCTCAATCAGAAAACTTCTCAGCAGGACAGCGATCGAAGATCTCTCTTTAGAAGACCAGGCCCGATTGCCGGAAATGGACTTCAACGATCCGCATTATCGTTCCATGCTGACTGCTATCTTGTCAGGACATCCGATGGGGCACGGTGACACCAACGGATTTGAAAGAGTACAAACCCTCTGGGACGAGACAATGGCCGCCAATCTGGCAGACTATCTAACCTCGCAAGGGTCTTCTCATCAGGTGGTGGTAGTTGCCGGTAGCAACCATATCAACTATGGCTTTGGGATCCCGCGACGACTGTTCCGGCGGTTGCCGGTCAACTATCTGCTGGTCGGCACAACTGAAACAGAGGAGGCAAAACAGCTGAATCCGGACCGCATGATGAATGTTCAAACCCCGGAGATCCCCCTGCTGCCCTATCATTTTCTCTATGTTAGCAACTACGAGCCGTTGCCACGGACGGGTGTCAAACTTGGGGTGATAGTGACCCCCGAGGAGGTCTCCCGACAGGGCGTTATGATCAGCAAGCTGCTTCCCGATTCAGCCGCAGCGGCACATGACCTGCGTAGCGGTGACATCCTGTTACGGATAGATGGGCAGAGCCTTGGCGATCGTTTAGATCTGACCTACGCACTGGCGGACAAGGATATCGGCGATACGGCAACCTTTGACGTGCTGCGTGACAACACCGAGATCCGGATTGAGGTTAAATTTACCGCTGAGAACCAGCAGAAACCAAAGATGCCATAAATATCAGGCTGAAATCAGGAAGAAAAATCCGCCTGTCCGGGAAAGGGTCGAACTTTCTTCCCGGACAGGCGGATCATTCATTAACATCGAAAAAAGATAAACGCGAACCTAATCCCTAGGCGCGCCCGGCACTCCCCAATACCGCCTCATTCTTATGTTTGATCAGCTTGATCAGTTCTTTACGCGCCGCACCCAGATATTTACGCGGATCAAATTCGCCGGGATCATTGGCCAGATATTCACGAATCTTCGCCGTCACCGCCAGGCGACCATCCGAGTCGATATTGATTTTGCATACGGCGCTCGCTGCAGCTCGCCGCAACTGGTCTTCAGATACGCCAACGGCTCCTTCCATCTTGCCACCATACTTATTAATCAATTCGACATACTCCTGCACGACACTGGAAGCACCATGCAGAACAATCGGAAACCCCGGAATCCGCTTTTCACATTCTTCCAGAATATCGAAGCGCAGCGGTGGTGGTTCCTCCCCTTCCTTGACCTTGAATTTAAACGCACCATGGCTGGTACCAATGGAAATGGCCAAAGAGTCAACACCGGTTTTACTGACAAAATCTTCCACCTCTTCCGGCTGGGTGTAGGTAGAATGTTCGGCCACGACCTCATCCTCAATGCCGGCCAGAACCCCCAGCTCCCCTTCGACGGTCACATCATACTGATGGGCGTATTCAACCACCTTGCGGGTCAGGGCGACATTTTCATCATAAGGCAGATGAGAACCATCAATCATGACTGAGGAAAACCCCGACTCGATACAGCTTTTGCATGTTTCAAAGGAATCACCATGATCCAGATGCAGGACAATCGGAATCTCCGAGCCCATTTCCCGTGCCATGCGAACCGCGCCCATCGCCATAAACCTGAGCATGGTTTCGTTGGCGTAGCTGCGCGCTCCTTTACTGACCTGCAAAATGACAGGTGAACTGGTTTCAGCACAAGCCGTTATAATCGCCTGCAACTGCTCAAGATTGTTGAAATTATACGCAGGAATCGCGTAACCACCGGAAACTGCCTGGCGAAACAGTTCACGCGAATTGACGAGTCCCAGATCTTTGTAGTTCACTACCTCGGCCATGAATGATGCCTCCCTATCTTTGTATGAATTAAGGACGCTGCCACGGCGTCGCTCCTGCGCGCCGTCACAGCCCCGTTTACAGGCTGCTAACAGTTGCAATAGGTACCTAGATCTTCTAGTATACGCTGGATTTTAAAGGTTGGTATATCACAGATCGCAAAAGACTTAAAAAACATTCGCAAAACGAAAGGAAGCGGCCATGGGTGAAACAGCGGTAGGGGATTATTTTAAGGACTGGAAAGAACGGGAGGCCATTGCCGAATTAATGATTCCACTGATCGGCAAGCTGTACCGCGATCATGAAGTCATTTGCACTGTATTTGACCGCAATCTGGTCAACCAATCGACGATCGACATTCTGCGTGTTCATCGTTTTGCGCGGCAGATCATCAACCGTGAAATCTGGGTTAAGGATACCTATCCCATCCTCCAGGTGATGTCCGAGATGGATCTGGCACCGGCCAAGGTCGATCTGGCAAAACTGGTTCTGCGCTATCAGGAGCAGACAGACAAGGATATCCGCACTTTTGTTACTGAACAGCTCGGTGGTCTGAATACCGGCAAAGGACACCAGCTCAGCGCTCCGCGCGACGTTGTGTTGTACGGCTTCGGCCGCATCGGTCGCCTGCTGGCACGCATTCTCATTGAGCAGGCCGGAGGTGGCGACAAACTGCGCGTTCGTGCTGCGGTGGTACGCAAAGGTAGCGATGATGACCTCGCCAAGCGGGCCAGCCTGTTGCGCCGCGATTCGGTTCACGGCCACTTCAAAGGCACCATCATCGTCGACGAGGCACAGAGTTCCATCGTTGCCAACGGCAATCAGATCCGCATCATTTACGCTGATTCCCCGGAAGAAGTCGATTACACCAGTTACGGCATCAACAATGCCATCGTCATCGACAATACCGGAAAATGGCGTGACCGCGCCGGGCTGTCCCGCCACCTGCGCCCCGGCGCATCCCAGGTGCTGCTGACCGCACCCGGCAAGGGCGATATTCCTAATGTGGTCTACGGCGTCAACAATGAACTGCTGGAATCCGGTGACCAGATTCTCTCCGCCGCCAGCTGTACCACGAACGCCATCGTCCCGGTGTTAAAGGCTGTCAATGACCGTTTCGGTATCGAAAGTGGTCATGTAGAAACCTGCCATAGCTATACCAACGATCAGAATCTGATCGACAACTACCACAACAAAGAGCGCCGCGGTCGTAGCGCCCCCTTAAACATGGTCATCACGGAAACCGGCGCCGCCAAGGCGGTTGCCAAGGCCTTGCCCGAACTGGCCGGCAAACTTACCGGCAACGCTATCCGGGTGCCGACCCCCAACGTGTCGCTGGCGATCCTCAACCTGACCCTGAAGCAGGATACCAGTGTCGACGAACTCAATCTCTACCTGCGCGGCATGTCGCTGGAATCGCCACTGCAGGATCAGATCGACTACACCAATTCGCCCGAAGCCGTCTCGTCCGACATGGTCGGCTCCAGTTATGCCGGGATCGTTGATTCCCTGGCGACCATCGTCCAGAAAAATCGCTGCGTTCTCTATGTCTGGTACGACAATGAATATGGTTACAGTCATCAGGTTGTAAGGATTGTTGAAAAACTATCGGGGCTGAATCTGGAGCAGTGGCCGAAGTAAATTGTATGGACTGTTAAACGTTGAAGCAATATCAAGAGGGGGTTACGAAAACGAAGCCCCCTCTTGATGTTTATTGTGCTTATTCCGGAAAAAACCAACCAGGCATTCCTGAAAGAAGCGATCCACCAATCAGAACAGCGCCGTCAAAGGTATATTGGTTTGCAGGGGCAGCAAAACTCTATCCGTTTAGCCCGCTTTCTCCCTTAAACGACGTCACTACGGCTTGTCAGCTGTCCTGCTTGACGTGGCACCGCTCATTGTCTCCCTGCAGATTTTCGAGAACTATCGGCAGGCACTGCACAAGGCAAGTCGAGTGTTGAGACCAGGCGCTCAATTAATTATCATCTAACCCGGCCTCGAACTTTTTCAAGGTAACAATAATTCATGACCCAAAATGAGTCTTCCATCACCCAGATCTTTCTGGTTTTTCTGAAACTGGGACTGACCTCATTCGGCGGGCCGGTAGCACATCTGGGTTTCTTTCGCGAAGAATTCGTCAGACAGCGGCGCTGGCTGACAGAGGCAAGCTATGGCGATCTGGTAGCTCTGTGCCAGTTTCTTCCCGGTCCGGCGAGCAGCCAGGTCGGTTATGCTATCGGCCTGATGCGCGGTGGAACAGCGGGCGCAATCGCCGCCTGGATCGGTTTCACCCTCCCTTCCGCAATTATGCTGATCGCCTTTGCCTACGGCGTTACCGCCCTTGGAGACGTGCAGCAGGTCGGTTGGCTACAGGGATTGAAAATCGCGGCAGTGGCGGTGGTGGCCAAGGCGGTATGGGGAATGGCTACCCAACTGTGCCCGGATCGCCAACGGATAACCATAGCACTGTTTGCGGCGATGGCAGCACTAGCCTGGATGACTGCTCTCACCCAGGTTCTTATTATCGTTAGCAGCGGCATACTGGGGTGGTTGCTGTATCGTCACCAAGCCGATCCGGCGAACGATAACAGTGATAGTGATGTGCAACGGTCTTCCCGCAGACGCGGGGCCATGTTTCTGGCCGTGTTTTTCCTCCTGTTGGGTGGCCTGCCGCTACTGACCGCAACCTATCCCGCCACCAACCTGCAGATTTTTGAGAGTTTCTACCGCTCCGGCTCCCTGGTGTTCGGCGGTGGTCACGTGGTGCTTCCCCTGCTGCAGACCGAGGTTGTCCCCAACGACTGGATCACCGGTGATGATTTCCTTGCCGGCTACGGAGCGGCACAGGCAGTACCGGGGCCGCTCTTTACCTTTGCCTCCTATCTCGGCGCGGCCATGACGGTTGGACCCGGTGGCTGGATGGGAGGCCTGCTGACCCTGGTCGCCATCTACCTGCCATCCCTGCTGCTGGTACAGGGAGCGCTCCCGTTCTGGGCTATCCTGCGCCGGGCACCGGCGGCACAGGCAGCCTTGCGCGGCACCAACGCCGCTGTAGTCGGCATACTGTTGGCCGCCCTTTACAATCCGGTATGGATCAAAGGCATCCACGGCCCTCACCATTTTATTATCGCCCTGGGGGCTTTCGGTCTGCTACATTTCTGGAAATTACCACCCTGGCTTGTCGTCGCCCTGACCATGATAGCCGGCATGGTGCTTCTTAACTGAAGTTTTCACCTAACATGACGACCAGGAGTAACCAGCCGGCTTGAGAGCTCAATTTATCAGGGCACCAAAATCGCCTGGCGATCCAGACGGGGTTTTTCCGGTAATGCTAAGGTCTCAATAAAGCCTCTGTTCAACTGTCCGCTTTTACTTCAGCACGTCAGTATGTGGTGGCTGGCAACATGTTGCAAATAAGGTTTGAGGCACTGCCCAGATCTTGCTCCAAACAACACCCCGGAGGTTAACCAATGCTTGACTCTTTCATGACACTCAATCCAGTTTTACAGGCCTTGCTGGCCACACTTTTCACCTGGGGCGTGACGGCAGCCGGGGCTTCACTCGTCTATGCAAAAAAGACCGTCGATCAAAAACTGCTGGACGGCATGCTCGGTTTTGCTGCTGGGGTGATGATTGCCGCCAGCTTCTGGTCGCTGTTGAACCCCGGAATAGAGATGGCGAAACAGATGGGACAGACTCCCTGGTTAACCGCTGTCATCGGATTTATGGGTGGAGGTATTTTCATGCGCCTGACCGATAAGGTCCTGCCCCACTTGCACCCCGGTTTAAAAATGGATCAGAGAGAGGGTGTCAAGACCTCATGGCAACGCAGCACCCTTCTGGTGTTGGCGATCACCTTGCACAACATTCCTGAAGGCCTGGCAATCGGGGTTGCCTTTGGAGCCGTCTCCGCTGGTTTGCCCTCAGCGACCATCGGTGGCGCAATCGCGCTGGCGATCGGGATCGGGATTCAGAATTTCCCCGAAGGAACAGCCGTAGCAATGCCGCTGCGCCGTGAGGGCATGAGTCGCCACCGGGCCTTTTTCATGGGTCAGGCCTCCGGGATCGTTGAGCCGATAGCCGGCGTGTTAGGGGCATATTTTGTCCTGAGCATGCAATCAATCCTGCCTTACGCTCTCTGTTTTGCTGCCGGCGCAATGATCTTTGTCGTGGTCGAAGAGCTGATCCCCGAATCACAGCGCATCCAAGCCAATATTGACTTTGTGACCATGACGACCATGATCGGGTTTTCAGTAATGATGTTGCTGGACGTGGCGTTGGGTTAGCAACCCTGAAGGGTTACCGCCGGCACAAACGGCATTACTCTATGTGCGGCGTTAAGTGATACTCCCAGCAATCAGGGATGTTGCGCCCTGAGCCTTCAACCCGGCCTGTCATTTCCGGCAGGGGGCTGTCTGTCTGATTTTGATCATCCTTACTTCTCCCGCCAGCTCTGCAGGGCTGGACACAAAAAAAGGCCCTCGCACAGTAGCGAGGGCCTTAGTAATTAGCAACAAGTGAAATCAGATTCTATGGGCGAGCTGTCCCCAACCATGACATGGCGTCGGGATAAGCTGGGTAATTGGAAATGGTACCGTTAATTGCACCATCTTCTGCCCAATCAATACCATCAAAAATAAGCCGCTTCACATAGAATCGATTGTGGGCGTAACCGGCTTTTTCTTCGGTAGCGATCTTCGAATTCTGGAAAGCACGCCGATCATTGTCTTCGGCATTGTTTTGGTCGATGATTGCTGCAGTGTAATTTGTCAATCCATTAGCTTGATTGATGATGTCCAGCAGCAACTGGCCGGCTTCCTGGTAACTCATCGACTCATGATCAAGAATCTCAGGTGTCAGGGCATATTGGCCACTGTGGCAATCAACGCAATTGGTAGCGACAATCTCAGTAATGGTGCCACTGGCATCCTTTTCAACAGCAGCAAATGAGTGTGTGCCGTTGTCCATATGGCAGGCAATACAGGGGCCTTCACCGTCAATATCGATACCATCATGGGCGAAAAATGGCACGTTGGTGTAGTCCAGCCCCACATACTCGCCGCCAACATGGGTCAGCTCGTTGAATAAAACGGCTGCAGCAGGAGCGTGGTGCCCGGCAAAACGGGAACTGGTTGAAACAGTTTCATTGTTGCCACGACCGGAGTGACAAACGTAACAGGTGTTTGAGGCACCACTGTCAGGGAAGACAATGTCAACTCCACCAAAGGTGTAACTCGCGGTTACTGCATCATCAATGCGTAAGGTGCCGGTTTGCGCGTTATCGTGACAGCCCCAGCAGTAAAGCAATTCATTTTGCCCTGAAGATGTCACCGTGCCGCCCACTCTACTCCAGCCCATCAGGTGAGAGAAGTCGTTGGTAGCAGCATCATAATTTGCCGGATCGGCAGCGTAGTTTGCAAAGCCGGTTGAAGTATGGCAGTACTGACAGGACTCTCTGTTGCCAGCGTCCCAGTCATAATGTGTCCAGCTCCAGCCTTTGCCAACTCCGTCCTCACGGCCAGCCATCATGACCGCATCGACAGTAGCTTCACTGCGAGTACCGTCATCAGCTGCAACCTTGGCTTTGAGCAATTCACCGCCATGACGGGAGTTTGCCCAGTCGGTGTGAATGGTCGGACCGTTGTCCGCGCCCAGAGAAGGATCCTCAAGGTGACGACGAGTGTTAGTGCGCAGCTCGTGGCCATGGCAGTCAAAGCAAGGATTAGGACTGTTCTCACGAATGACATAACCCTCAAGAATATTATCCGTCAAACTGTACCCGGTTGTAGGGTCATCATAGTGAGTGCTGGTAACTGTGCGGTACCAGGCGGTGTTGTGATAGAACGGGGCGGTACCGGAAGCTGTAGAACCGGACCCGATCAGCACGCCATCCTGGTTGTAAAAGGTGTGACAGCTGGTACAGAAGTCAAACTCGTCAGCGACACCGTTGCCATTGGGATCCCAATCGCCTGAGGCGATGTCATTGTCATTAACAATGAAGGATTCCCAGCGGCCCGAATCATCGTGCGGGATGTGACAGGTCGAACAGGTCACTGGATGCAGATCTTCTTCTGCACCTAGTGAGGCTACGTTGTCGTTGGCTTCATCCATTTCAGCCATCAGGTTTTTGTCACCTGTGTACATGGTGAACATGGTTGCCCCTTCTGCCGTGTGGCAGCGCTGACATTTTGCACTGCCGGCATGAAGATCGTCAGAGTTGTTATGAGCTGAAGCGCCGACATTGCTGGCAAGCAGTCCATGATCGTCTGCATGGCGTACACCTTCAGCATGGTCATGACACTGGACACATTGTTGCCAGTCGGGGCGCGCATATGGAATGGGCCCGATACCGCGGTGGGCACCACCGCCACCGTGACAGGATTCGCAGGACACTATGTCTCGGGAGACGTTGGCATAAATCGGATTTCCGGTTGGAGTGCCATCGTCGGTACCAATCTGGAGATCTGGCGGGAAGGCCTGTGCCATCTTGTCGCCATCGAGTAGCTGATTATGACAGGGGGTACAGGAAGACCCTTCTGCATGAGGCCCACGAGGGTCATCGTAGCGCATGCTACCGTTTGAGTTGCCATGGGCGGATTCCAGCCAGCTTAAGGTTTCAGGAGTCGCGGCACTGTGGCATTTAACACAGTTGTTGATGCCGAGGGTTTCAACCATAAACTCACCATCAGAGCCGCTGATGTCGCTTCCGCCGCCGCCGCTACTGCCGCAGCCCCAAAGTAGTCCCGTAGCGAGCAGTGCTACGATCAAATAAGTTAAATTCCTGATCTTCATGCTTTACCTCCTTAGTGGTTTTACTGTGTTTGTTAGTCAAACATGTCGAGATTTTAGTGACACATGACGCAGGTTTTGCCGCCGCTGGCGTTATCAAGGCGATCTTTGCGATCGCTCCAGCCTTTACCATGCGGGTTGAAACCGACTGCGCCACCTTTGGCACTGTGGCAGTTAAGACAGACGTCGCCGCCGGGGTGGCAGGACTGACAGGTCGCCAGGCTGCGACGGGCTTCACGAGCATGACCGATAGACCAGTCATGAAAGCTGGGTGATACAGAAGACTGCAAATGGCAGGCGTCACAACTGGTGCCGACATTCATACCGGCATGAATAGCATCAATATCGCCATTCAACCCAAGGTTAAAGGTCCGTACATGGGACGGACTGTTGGCGCGACCGATACGCGCCTGAAAATCGGTGTGGCAGTCGGTACAGAAGCTGGGCTCGTGACAGCTGGCACAGGTTTGCTGGTTGCCGCGGGCGGCCAGTGGGTGAGTGATGTGGAAGTCACTGGAATGGCTGTTGATCATATTATTGCTGAAAGACCCCTGCTCATCAGCAAAACCCGACACATGGCACTCCATACAATAGCTCTGGGAGTGACAGGTGGCACAGTCCATGGACTGCCCCTTTGCCATGGACCCGTGGTTACGTGCCCACATAGGACCATGGGTGTTAATCGCACCCAGATCAGTCATTTCGGCGTATGATTCATCGTGGCAGGCCAGGCAGGTATCTACATCAGGAATGATGCTGGTCGCACCTTCGACGTGGCAGCTGCTGCAATCCATGCCGGCGGCATACTCCTCGACATGGGCCTGGTGGTCAAAGCGCATATTCGCCCAAACGACAGAGATGCCGATCAGGAGTAATGCGAGTAATAACATCAATTTTTTGTACATATATGAACTCCTTACCTTAGAAGGTGACATTCAGGCGAATACGGCCACGGTTGTAATAATCCCAGAGGTCACTTTCGATCCGCTCAACCTTGGCCTGAAGTTCCATCCGGCTGGTAATAAACCAGGTGCCGTCAATCCAGTAGCGACTGCTGGTGGTTTCGTCGCCGCTGGTTTCACCATCAAAGTAGTTGATCGAACGTTCGAGGACGTCGACATCAACACCAACACCGGCCTGCAACACCTGAGTGAAACGGCTCGCCAGGTAAAGTTTGAAACCCTTGAGGTCCTGACCGTCCTTGTCATCCCGGAACACACCGGTCAGATAACCGGAGAACTTTTCAGTCCGGCGCTTTTCGACTCCGGCCTCAAGCACGTTAGCGTTGGCAAATTCCGGATACATTTCGTAGGTATAGCGGCCAAAGGCTTTCCAGCCGTTACCGATGGTGTAGGTGACTTCACCCATGATCTCTTCATATTCATCCACGGCAAAAACCGAATAGATCGAGGTGGAAGAGAACACCGGCAGGGAGTAAAGATATTCAAGACGGCCGGACCATCTCGGGGAGGCATAAAAATTGCCGCCGGCGAGGAAATAACTGACCCGGTCGGAAAGAAAATCATACTGGGTTTCGCTGTAGACAAAGAGTGCGTTGTTAAAATCGTATTCGATGTCAAAGCCGATGAGCTCCATGGCCAGGTGGCCACCATCAACCTTGGCAACATAAGACAGGCCCAGATCTAGATCTTTAATAAAACGATCACTCACCTTGAGTTCGGCACCAAGGACCAGGTCCTTGACGCTGTATCCCTCATAGTAGGCAACGTCGCCACCACCAAACAGGGTAAACTGGTAGTTGTCCGTCAGCCGGTAATCAAGACGCAGACCATCCATGACCGCCGCGCCGGCGGTGGTAGAAATAAACTGGCGGCCGAGGCGAAAATCAAGAGCGCTGGTCAGAAAACCTCTTTTTTCAAGATAGGCAAGATACAGACGACTGTCAGCATAGTTACTGTTGCTGCTGAGTTCATCAGCCAGATCGTAGCCGAGGCGGCCATAGGAGTAGATGTTGTAGCCGTCGGCTCCGACATCCTTGATATTCAACTGCAGATACTGGAACGCCGGAACGGCGGTATCCTCAGTAGCGGTGTCAAACCATTCCACTACCGTGCTGGAGCGACCTGAGACTGAAGCCGCTTCGACATGTACCGCCGGCAACAGAGCCAGTACGGCGCATGCCAGACTACAGGTAAGACCCTGCCAGAATTTCATGAGACCTCCTTTTTTTTTTGCGTGTGCGAAAGCTGGATACA
This sequence comes from Pelovirga sp. C15f, assembly GCF_057178085.1. NCBI lineage: Bacteria > Pseudomonadati > Thermodesulfobacteriota > Desulfuromonadia > Geobacterales > Geobacteraceae > Pelovirga > Pelovirga sp. C15f. Next base: position 34,309 of record NZ_JBXUCV010000005.1, on the reverse strand, counting down.
GAGTGTTTTACGCACACAAAGCCGGTGCGTAAAAAGTACAGTGGCAGTTCTGTTTTCAGCACAAATCCATCAGCAGACAATTAATAAAAAAATTAACATAAGCTGAAGCTCATAAAAGCATAGCCAATTAAACCGGTCAAGATAAAAAACAACAAATGTAAAAATAAATAGTCAGCAATATCAGGATATTTGAATACAAAACCTGAGTGCTTTACTGGGTTGAAGTTGACCGGTGCCGGATTGGTTATCTATACGAGTCAGGCTGGCGGAACGATAGCTGTGCGTCATGCAATCACCCGAGTACAGTCATTGAACGAATATTCGTTGCAACCAACAACCTTAATGTAACCAAATTTTTTCGTGTGTGTCAAAGGAAGAATTGCACACAAAAGCAATAGGATATGTGGATGACCGAATGTAGAAACTGACTGTTTTTGTTGGGTTTTCTGAAATCCCTGGTGCAAACCTTCTCATGCCGAACCTAACAGCCTGATTTTACAGGGAAATTAAAATATCCCAAGATACTGGCGGCCGAGTCGCATTTTTTACTTGATCAAATCCTGTGGCTGAATGATCAAATCCTGAACATTATTTTTTTATTATTAATGGTGGCGCGGGCAGATTGGCAAGTTCCTGAGACAAACGATAGGCCGTTGAGGTGGGTTTTGGTGATATTTCCAAGCAAGGTCGGAACAGGTGATGCTGTTTGAACAGTTCATTCAGGTTGATCCCTCTCCCACCCGCAAAGAAGGTCGCATCGGGTTGGGGCCGGCGATCTGACACCCGGGCGGATTCATGGGGAAGATATCAGGGTGAGCAGCGAAGTCAGCAAAGAAGAAGTAGAGCTCCGCGGCAGCACGTTGATTCTCAACGGTTAAAAGGCATCCCCCCTCTTCTGCTGTGCTGCCGCAACAATCTGCACCGGAAAGGCTTGCGTCTCGCTGCCGGCGTAGAGCGACACATGGGGAAAGGGGATCTCAACCCCGTGCGCATCTAAAGTTTTTTTGATTTCATAATGAATAGTGTTTTTCATCTCCAGAAAATTTTCCCGCCTGACCCAGACACTCAACTGGAGATTCTGTGCTGAATCGCCAAACCCAATAAACATAAACAGCGGTGTCGGCTCATCGAGGCACAGGGGGTGTTGATGGGCAATGGCCAGCAGCAGCTCCCGCACCTTTTCCGTATCCTCCCTATAGGCCACACCCACCGGCACATCAAGGCGGCGGATCGGGAAACGGGTCAAGGTGGTAACCTCTGATTTGAGCATAGTTTCATTTGGAATCCGCACATAGAGGTTATCAAAAGTCCGCAACTTGGCCGACAAGAGATCAATCGCCAACACTTCTCCGGTTGTACTTCCGACGCGGATAACATCACCGACAACAAAAGGTCTTTCCGCCAGCAAAAAAAGCCCGCTGATCAGATTGGATGCAGAGGTTTGCGAGGCAAAACCGATGGCTACCGACAAGATCCCGGCCGCACCCAGCAAAACCGAAAGCTTGAAACCCATCTCATGCAGGGCGGAAATTAACACCACAATGAGCAACCCATAAAAGAGGATGCGGCGCAAGAGCCCCTGTTGCTGCTTACTCAAATGTTTACCGACCAGTTTAAGGATTGAGCTGGTTAAAAGACGCGCAATAACGTAGCCGGCAATTAAAATAACTATTGCACGGATGACCGGGATAAAAGTTGAAATATCCATCATGCTGCACTCCTGTCTGAGGTATCGGGCAACTTATCCAATCAGCCCTCCGAACAATGCGCCAAAGGTCTTGTTCAGAATACTTTTATCAGCGACTTTGCGCGACGTGCTGACACGTTGAGCGAGATTGTAAGGGGGGGGCGGATGAGCTCCAACAACCACCTGGGCCAGTTCCTTGCGTTCATCGTGATGCAAGGTTACTTCTTCGGTCCAGAGTCCGTGGGCACCGGTATCGAACAGGGATAAAAAGGGCACCGGCAGATTGAGCTTTTCCAGCTTTAAAGGTTGTTCTCCGGCATTGTTGATGCGCACCGGCGTAATCGCGCGATGAACACGTACCGGCAGGTCATCAAGATGCAATCGGCCACTGGTCGTCGTCGCGTAACAAAGTTCCCCTTCCATGGTCGAAGGGCCAAACCAGGTGTCGGACAGGCGTGTAGCAGCAACATCCAGCAGCGTATGATGCCGCTGTTGCAACCGGACACGAACCCACAAGGGGGTACTGACATAGAAACTGATCTGTTCCCCGGCGGGAATCAGAATCGGCACAGACGACTTGATTACCACCGAACGATCAGCCAGCAGCGGCTCGATCAGGAGCTCCTCGTTGGTATGAGAGAAAACATGGCGCTCAACCACGCCATCGGCACAAACATCATCGCCGTCTTCAGCATCGGTGGTGACAGTCCAGCTTGACGGCGTATTATCGGGCCAGATACTACTGCGATGACAAATCTGCCACTCTTTTTCATAGCGTCGCACGACAAAGGTCAAGGGACCGATTTGCCAGCAGAGCCCCAGGCCAGCAGGTGGCGACAACACCCCCCACCAAACCGATTCCCCTGCCTTTTGAATTTTATCTTTTGCCGCCATTGCCCGCTCCACAGGTCACAGGATGAGTTATGCTACAATTATGATTCAGCAGCAGTTGTAGTTCGCCGCGCAACCACAGTCAAGTCTGTAGCGATCAGACAGGTGGTCAGAAGCAGAATTATCGCACACGCGGTTGTTGACATATGCCATTTGATATTATTATGCTGACGGGTTTGAACCCCGGCGTGGCATTCACCCTGGGCGAAACACACAGTCAGAAAATGGAGTGATATTTTCTATGCATGATAACTTTGAAGATCATGACGATTCGATAGAGTACGAAATTGAAGTCGAAACCGATGCCGATGTGCAGGCGGTTCCTGATGATGGTCTGGTCCTGGCGCGCGACATGCTGCCGGCGCGCCTGCCGATTATCCCTTTACGTCCACGCCCGGCATTTCCAGGGGTAATTATCCCGCTGACGGTCAATGGCGAGGCGCGAGTGCGCACCATCAAACAGGCAATGGAGACCGATTCCCAGGCCATTGGCCTGGTCATGGTGCAGGAACTTGATGAAGAAGATTCCACCGCCAATCTGCAACGGGTCGGGGTAGCCGCTAAAATCCTGAAACTGATCCATAAGGAAGAAAACAGCGCCCATGTGCTGGTCAACAGTCTGGAACGGTTCAGCCTTGATGACGTGGTTGAAATTGATGGTGTCATCTATGCCGATGCCACCTACTATTTAAGCTCCACGACACGTGAAAACCCCGAGCTTAAAGCCTATTCCATGGCGATCATTTCAACGCTTAAGGAACTGGTACAGATCAACCCCCTGTATTCCGAAGAGATCAAACTGTTTCTCGGGCGGGCGAGCATGGATGATCCGGCGCGGTTGACTGATTTTGCCGCCAACCTGACCAATGCCGACGGTTTTGAGCTGCAACAGGTTCTGGAAACCTATAACCTTCAGCGCCGTATCGAAAAGGTGCTGGTCCTGTTGAAAAAAGAGCTCGAGGTCTCGCGCCTGCAGACGAAAATTTCACAGAAGATCGAGGAAAAAGTATCCGCCCAGCAACGTGACTTTTTTCTGCGCGAACAATTCAAGGCGATCAAAAAGGAACTGGGGCTTGAAAAAGAGGGCAAAGTCACTGAAATCGAGAAATTTCAGAAACGCCTGAAAAACCTGACCCTCAACGACGAAGCACAAAAAGCCGTTGACGAGGAAATTGAAAAGCTGCAGCTGATTGAACCTTCCTCACCTGAATACAATGTCAGTCGTAACTATCTCGACTGGTTGACGGTTCTGCCGTGGGGCAAGTTCAGTAAGGACTCCTACGACCTCAGTCGTGCTCGCAAGGTGCTCGACCGCGACCACTACGGCCTCGAAGATGTCAAGGAACGAATTCTCGAATTTATTGCCGTCGGCAAGATGAAAGGCGATATTTCCGGCTCGATTCTGTGCCTGGTCGGTCCGCCCGGGGTCGGCAAGACCTCCGTCGGCAAGAGTGTTGCAAGTGCCCTTAAACGCAAGTTCTATCGTTTTTCTGTCGGCGGTATGCGCGACGAAGCCGAAATCAAAGGACATCGGCGCACTTATATCGGTGCCATGCCGGGCAAGGCGATCCAGGCGATGAAAAGCGCCGGCACCTCCAATCCGGTACTGATGCTCGACGAAATCGATAAGATCGGCGCGTCATTCCAGGGGGATCCAGCCTCGGCTCTGCTTGAAGTGCTTGATCCTGAGCAGAATGGCAGCTTCCGTGATCACTACCTCGACGTTCCATTTGATCTGTCCAGTGTGCTGTTCATTGCCACCGCCAACCAGCTTGACACGATTCCGGCACCACTGCTTGACCGCATGGAAATCATCCGTCTGTCCGGCTATATATTGGAAGAAAAACTGGAAATCGCTCGCCGCTTTCTGATTCCCAAGGCTCTTAAAAGCCATGGCATGAGCCGCACCAGGGTCAGCATCGACAAGGCCGCACTGGTTGCTATCGTTGATCGCTATGCGCGCGAATCCGGGGTGCGCGGGCTGGAAAACCAGATCAAAAAAATCATGCGCAAGGCCGCCATGGAATTTGCCCAGGGGCGCGAGGACAAGGTCCGGGTCACCAAGGCTGAAATCGAGAAATTCCTTGGCAAACCGGTATTTACCGAAGAAGATCTGATCAAAAACGCTCCCGGCGTGGTCACCGGTCTGGCCTGGACACGGATGGGTGGCGCCACCCTGCAGATCGAGGCAACCGCTGTCAAAAGCAAGAATAAAGGGTTCAAACAGACCGGACAGCTCGGCAAGGTCATGGTGGAAAGTTCCGAGATTGCCTACTCCTATGTGATGGGGCATCTGGATGACCATAAAATACCTGAGGACTACTTTGACACGCACTTTATCCACCTGCACGTACCCGCCGGTGCCACCCCCAAGGATGGCCCCTCAGCTGGAGTGACCATGACCACTGCCCTGCTGTCGATGATCATGAAAAAGTCCGTGCGGAAAAAGCTCGGCATGACCGGTGAGCTCTCCCTGACCGGCAGTGTCCTGCCGGTTGGGGGCATCAAGGAAAAGACCATCGCGGCGCGGCGTGCCGGCCTCACCAGCCTGATCTTTCCGGCGGAAAACCGCAAAGACTACGATGATCTGCCCGATTACCTGCGCGCCGGGCTGGAAGTACATTTTGTCAAAACCTATCCGGAAGTCTTTAAACTGGCACTCTCAGCATAAGGGATCATCTCCCTTGGTGCAGCAAATAAGGAGAATCTGTTCATGACCCACCAGGAAATCAGAACGGCACTGCTCAATCTGTCAACGGAAGAGCAAAAAGCCTTTGTCCTTGAAACCCTGCCGATCCTTGCCCGCGACCTGGTCAAGGAACCCGGCTTCATGATGCAACTTTTCCCGGTGCTGCTTGGTATCCTCAAAGAGAGCGGCATGGATCTGCAGCAACTGGTGCAACTGGCAACGATGCTCAACAGCCAGCATCAGCAGCAGTGAGCGGGGAGCAGTAAGCTGCTTTTTTTACCAGTAAACTACGGAGACACACCTAATGCGCGTTCTGTCCGGTATCCAGCCTTCCGGTTCCCTGCATCTGGGAAATTTTTTCGGCATGATGAACAAGATGATTGCTCACCAGGAGCAGGAAGATCTGTTCTGCTTTATCGCCAATTATCATGCCATGACCAGTCTCGCAGACGGCAAACAGCTGGCGACCGGCACCCTTGAAGCGGCAGCGAATTTTATTGCCCTGGGGATGGATCCCGAAAAGAGCACCTTCTGGGTGCAATCAGACGTCCCTGAAGTGCAGGAACTGACCTGGATACTGTCCAACTTCACCCCCATGGGGTTATTGGAACGTTGCCACAGCTACAAAGACAAGGTCGCCCAGGGAATCAAACCGAACCACGGGCTCTTTGCCTATCCGGTGCTGATGACCGCCGATATTCTGCTGTTTCAGAGCGACAAGGTGCCGGTTGGCAAGGACCAGAAACAGCACCTGGAAGTCGCCCGTGATGTCGCCATCAAGGTTAACAATGAGTACGGCGACCTTTTCACCGTGCCGGAAGCCGAGATCGACGAGGATGTGGCGACGGTTCCGGGACTCGATGGCCGCAAAATGAGCAAGAGCTACGGTAATACCATAGATCTGTTCCTGGGGGAAAAGGCGTTGCGCAAACAGATCATGCGGATCGTCACCGATCCGACCCCGGTCGAAGAAGCGAAAAACCCCGACACCTGCAATATCTTCCAGATCTACCGCCTGTTCCTCGACCGTGACGGGGTCGAGGCCCTGCGCCGGCGCTACCTGACCCCGGGCTTACGCTACGGTGATGTCAAACAGGAGCTGTTTGAAACCGTGCGCGACTTTTTTGCCCCCTACGCAGCAAAACGCGATGCGCTGCTGGCCGACCCAGATACTATACGCCAGCACCTCAAGAATGGAGCAGAAAAAGCCCGGACGGTGGCTGCTAAAACCCTGAATAAGGTGAGGAAAAAGACGGGACTGGTTTATTGAAAACGGTTTTATCTGCCTGGTCCCAACAAAGCAGGGAGCGAAAGGGCCGGGTTTCCTTTAGAAGAGTGCCTGTCGCCATGGAGGGCGACAGCAAGCGGCCATGGAGGGCGAAAAGCGTCCCTGGAGAAGGGAATCCGGCCCGCCGCTTAGCCCACCAGAAGCAAAATATTAACCTGCTACCTGCTCCGGCTCTTCACGGGTAAAGGTGACAAAAGCCATCCCCGGCCGGCGGCTGGCTTCGCGCATGGCAAAATGAACTCCTTCTAACTGCCATCCCTGCGCGGTCCAGTCGTTCAGTATTTTTTCCAGGCTGTGATCGTCGACCTGGCTGGTTTCCACAACTTTGTAACGCAGCATTGTTTTATCCTTATGGTCGCTATTTGCATATGATCAGTTGAAAGCTAACAGCCGATGACCAACGTAGGACAACGACAATTTTTTTTCTCTGTCCAGATCAGCCAACAGGAATTCCTCAAATATTATCAGGGCACCGCAGACTATGCTCTGGTGACGTCAGAGTGCGGTCACAGATTACGTTTTCCTGCCCTGCGCCTGCGCCCTTTCCTTTCCCAGCATGGCATCAACGGTCGCTTTGCCCTTACCGTTGACAAAGACAACCGCTTTGTCAGTCTGCAGCGGATTCAGTCGCGGCGTTGAGACTGCCTTCTGTCGGCTTCCTCTGCTGCAGCCACTCAACCCGCTCAATCATCGGTGGATGCGAATAATGAAACGCTGCATAGAAAGGATGCGGAAACAAAGAGCTCAGGTTTTCCCTGGCCAGGGTCACCAGGCCCGTCGCCAGGGGTACACCACTGCCGATCAGGTCAATGGCAAACTGATCCGCCTGACGCTCATGACGGCGCGACCACCAACTGCTTACCGGTGTCCAGAAAAACCCCAACAACCCCGCCAGCCACCCCAGCAGCAGCACCTGGCCGACAAAAGACAGTTCATCAATACCAAACCAGCCTGGCAGCAGGTGTGTATTGAGCAGATAAAAGGCAACGAAGCAGCTCAGCAGCGCCACAACCTGCCCCTTGATCAACCGCTGCCGCAGATGACCGCAGCGCCAGTGCCCGAGCTCATGAGCCAGGACCGCGAGCAATTCCTCATCGGTAAGCTGCTCCAGCAGGGTATCAAAGAGGACAACCCGCTTGACCTTGCCGATACCGGTGAAATAGGCATTGCTGTGTCCGCTTCTTTTTGATGCGTCAACCTGGAGAATTTTTCCCGCTTTAACACCAGCACCTTCCAATAGCGAATGAACGCGACCCTCCAGTTCCGGTTTATCCAGGGGCTTGAAGGTAAAAAATAGCGGTTCAATCAGATAGGGTGAAAGCAACAACAAAAATACCGACAAACCGGCCCAGAAACCCCACACCCACAACCACCAGCTGTGCGGCGCCGCCTGCACCAGCCACAGGGCACCGCCGACCAGCAGCGCAAACAGCAGGGTCCCAATCAGCAGGGACTTGACCAGATCGGTCAACCACAGTCCCACGCCCATGCGGTTGAAACCGAAACGTGCCTCCAGAACAAAGTTGCGGTAGAGGGAAAACGGGATACCCACCAGGGACTGGACCAGGGCCAGCACACCAAAAAAGAGCAGTCCGTGGATGATGAAATGATCGCTCAAACCGGCGATGAACCGATCATACCAGGGCAGCAACCCGCCAAAGATAAAAACCAGGGTCAAGATCACCCCCAGCAGGGTTTCGATTAAGCCAATGCGCTCTTTGGCCAGGGCATATTCCTCACTGCGTCTGAGGCGTTTTTCATCGATACGCTCGGCAAACAGTGGTGGCAGTTGTCCTGTTGCCAGGCGTCGATGGCGCACATTGAGCCCATCGAGCAGCAGTTGAGCCGCAACCATCAGCAGGTAACTGATCAATAACAGCAGCTTGATCATCGGGGGCGCTCCCGGCGGATCAGATCCCCCTCCTCAGCCCACTCCGGTAAGTTCAGCAGTAACTCGGAATTAGGCTGGCCGGCGGTCAGGAGTTGACCGTCACGATCAGTGATCCCCTCGGCTATAAAGGCTTGCTGACGCATTCGCGGACCAATTAGCTCAAGCTTGTCCCCGGCAAAAAAGCGGTTACGCCCCGCGACCCACAAGCCTGTTTCATCGCGGCGGACAAAACCGACAAAATCATGGGTGCGGATGTAGTGGGTATCGGCCGCATGAATCGCCGCCCTGTCCTCGCCGAGCAACAATCCGGTGGTATAGGGGCGGTGGCTGACCTTTTCCAGTTCACTGCGCCAGAGCGGATCGACATCGGTCGGATCAAGGCTCAAGCGATCAATCGCATCGCGGTAAATCCGTGCTGTCGTCGCCACGTAATAGAGACTCTTCATGCGCCCTTCGACCTTGAAACTGCTGATGCCGGCTGCCATTAGTTGCGGTAACTGGTCAATCAGACATAAATCACGGCTGTTCATGAGGTAGGTGCCGCGCTCATCCTCTTCAATAGCAAAGCGCTCATCGGGGCGGGTCTCCTCGACCAGGGCGTAGTTCCAGCGACAGGGCTGGGCACAGTCGCCCCGATTGGCACTGCGTTCGAGCAAGGCGGTAGAAAGCAGGCAACGGCCGGAATGGGCAACACACATGGCGCCGTGGACGAAACATTCCAGTTCGATCGACGTCCGGCCGGCAAATGTGCGGATATCCTCGAGGGTCAGTTCACGGGCGAGGTTGATACGCGTGGCACCGCTCTCATGCCAGAATTCCGCCGCCCGCGGGTTGCAGCTGTTGATCTGCGTGGACATATGAATCGCCCGCCGGGGATCAGCGCGGCGGATAGCGGTCAGCACCCCCGGATCGGAAACGATGTAGGCATCCAGATCAAGGGGCTTGAGCTCTTCCAGCAATTCTTCCAGTGCGACAAACTCTGCCGGCCGCAGGGAAGCATTGAGGGTGAGATAGAGGGCGACATGGGCATCAGCAGTGATGCTTCGTGCCCGACGCAGATCATCCAAGGTAAAATTACCGGCGTGAGCCCGCAAGCCGAAGTCTTCAGTGCCGAGATAGACAGCATCGGCGCCAAAACGGACGGCGGTTTTGAGTTTTTCCATGTCCCCAGCGGGAAGTAGCAGCTCCGGCCGGGGAGCAGACGAATCGATGGCCATCAATAATCTCTTTCGCGCAGAATGTTCATATTGCAGCGCGAAAGCATAACATAAAATTGCCCGGAGAAAACAGCATTGGAGGAACAGGGATCCAGCGATGGTCGCATTCCATTTTTTCTTCGATATAATTGAAAGCACAAGGCATTCCCGCACTATTCTTTCCTTACCCGCACGGACCGAGAAAGAGCTTTCGTATGAACAGCACCTGGAACAAACTTCTGCTACTGATGGCGCTGCTGCTCGTTCTCAACGGCCTCTATGCCATCACTTCTCCTCCCCAACCCACAGAAAAATCAGCGGAAATCGGCTACAGCCTGTTCAAACAATTACTAAAAGATGATCAGATAGCCGAAGTGACCCTGGAGGTTGGCAGGTTATCGGGAAACTTCTATGCCCCGGTTGGTCTGGCACCGGAACAGCGGATCAACGCCGGCACTAAGGAGTTTGAGAGCTTCGAAGGTTTTGAGACGGTTCTTCCCCCGGTCGCAGATACAGAACTGCTTCCCCTGCTGGAGGAGCATCATGTGTCCTTTAAAGCAAAAAAATCCGAAGAGCCCCCATACTGGCTGGTCAATCTGCTGCCCTGGCTCATTATCATCGGCATCTGGTTGTTTATTCTAAGCCGCGCCCGCAAACAGGGGGGGCTGACTGGAGGACTGCTCAACAAAATGGGGGACTCCGGGGCAAAACTCTACTCACGTCAGACATCGCCGATCACTTTTGCCGACGTTGCCGGTCAGTCCGAAGCCAAACAGGAACTGCAGGAGATCATCATTTACCTGCGTGATCCGGGGAGATTTACCCGGTTGGGCGGTCAGGTTCCGCGTGGAGTACTGCTTACCGGGCCACCAGGCACCGGCAAAACCCTGATGGCCAAGGCCGTCGCCGGCGAGGCGGAAGTTCCCTTTTACAGCATTTCGGCATCCCAGTTTATCGAAATGTTTGTCGGTGTCGGTGCCAGTCGTGTGCGTAATCTGTTCACCACCGCGAAAAAAAACGCTCCCAGCATCATTTTTGTCGACGAACTCGACGCCGTCGGCCGGGCCCGAGGAACCGGCCTGGGCGGAGGGAATGACGAAAGGGAGCAAACCCTCAACCAGCTGCTGTCCGAACTGGACGGCTTTGATCCCCACGACGAGGTGATTGTGCTGGCAGCCACCAATCGTCCTGACGTATTGGACGCCGCCCTGTTACGCCCCGGCCGCTTTGACCGGCTGGTAGTGATCGGTCGTCCTGACTGGCGTGATCGCGTTGATATTCTCAAGGTACATACCCGCAAAATGCCGCTGGCGGAGGATGTTGATCTGGAGGTGATCGCTAAAGGCACACCGGGCATGGTTGGCGCCGATTTACGCAGCATGGTCAACGAAGCCGCCCTTATTGCTGCACGCAACGATGATGACAGGGTCAGGATGGATCACCTGGAACAAGCCAAGGATCGACAGATGATGGGAATGGAGCGCAAACTGTTCATGTCCGACCAGGAGCGCCACATCACTGCCGTTCATGAAGCCGGGCACGCACTGGTCGCCAAGGCGTTACCTGATACGGATCCCATCCACAAGATCACCATTATACCGCGTGGACAGGCCCTGGGGATAACCCAGCAGCTCCCGACCGATGATCGTTACCATTATAACCGCAGCTATTTACTTCATCGGATCAGTGTCATGCTCGGCGGCAGGGTAGCTGAGCTCCTGGTCTTTGAGGAGACATCAACCGGGGCACAAAACGATCTTAAGCAGGTAATGGATCTGGCGGAGAAGATGGTCTGCCAGTGGGGGATGAGTGAGCGCCTGGGGCCCTTAAGTTACCCGCGGGGCGAGGAGCACCCATTTCTTGGACGCAAGCTCAGCGCAGAAAAAACCTTCAGTGAACGAACAGCCTGGATGATCGACCAGGAGATCAGGGAACTGGTCAAGGCCGCTGAGACAACCGCTGGAGAAATTCTCAGCGCCAACCGTGAGCTGCTCGATCTCCTCGCCCAACGCCTGCTGGAAGAGGAATCCCTCGACCAGGAGGCGTTCGAGCGCTTTTTGCAGGACAACGGGAAAATACAGCTGCCTGATCAATCAGCCAGACCAGGCTGATTGATCAGCGCGTGCGGACCGGATAACCCTTCCGCAGCCAGTCGGGCAGACCGGCCCGGTAGGTGTAAACATGCAGGTGCCCAGCTTGACGAGCCACGACCGCGGCTTCGGGGGCAAGACCTCAGGTCATACCGCGACAATAGAAGACCAGAGGGATCTCTTTGTCCTGGGGCAACAGCAAGGACAGGGAACGGAACTGGTTGCTGGCCTGTGAGCTTATATTGATAGCCCCTGGAATATGGCCAGCGTAAAACTCGCGATCAGTGCGGACATCAATAACCAGAACTTCCGCCGTTCGCTCACGCAGCTGTTGCAGCTCATCCGCACTTAAATCAGTAACCGCGCGGGGTTGCGCAGGCACCATGGTGGCCGCCAGCAACAGGAACAAAACCGCTGCACAAACAACTGAAACTGTTCGATTCATGACGTGACCTTTTCAGGAATTAAGCTGATGGTTACCAGTTTTCGGCCAGCAACTCAAAATGATCTTGCGGATGAATACATGCCTTGCATTCCTTGGGGGCGTTAACACCCTCATGCAGATAGCCACAATTCAGACAGCGCCAGACCACTTTCTGATCTTTTTTAAACACCTTGCCAGCTTCCAGATTAGCGAGCAGGCCACGAAAGCGCTTTTCGTGCTGTTTCTCTGAGATGGCAATGGCCCGGAATGCCTCGGCAACCTTAGGGAAACCTTCCTTGTCGGCGACATCAGCAAAGGCCGGGTAAAGCTCTGAATACTCTTCGTGCTCCCCCATGGCGGCTTCAAGCAGGTTTTCGGCAGTGGTACCCATCTTGCCGGCCGGATACATAGCGGTTATTTCCAGATTGCCTCCTTCGAGAAACTTGAAAAAGCGCTTGGCATGCTCTTTCTCGTGATTGGCCGTTTCTTCAAAAACCTGAGCAATCTGTACATATCCTTCTTTTTTGGCGAGAGCGCCGTGATAGGTGTAGCGGTTGCGTGCCTGACTTTCGCCGGCAAAAGCTTTGAGCAGGTTCTTTTCTGTTTCTGTTCCTTTGATACTTTTTTCCATTGCGTTGTATCCTCCTTGTAATGAAAAAAATGCCTGCCGGTTAAGGGCAAGCACCTGTGAACGGGACAATCTCCCGAATAGGGCAGAGAAGCGGACAGATTTTAAGCCAATATTCTGCCGTGTACAAAAACTACGTCAGACATTCCTTGCAGACACCATAGATAACCACATTTTTACTGTAAACCTCCCCCCATTGCTGCACCTCAGGCGGCAGATCAAGCTGGTCGATGGGGGTCCAGTCAAAATCCATAATCTTCTTGCAACGGCCACAGATCAGATGATGATGACGGGTGTGGGCCACCTCAAAGCGGGCCTGGCTTTCAACGGTTTCAACCCGATTGACCAGGCCATGTTCAACAAATGTCGAGAGAGTTCGATAGATGGTATCGAGTGACAGGGTCGGCATTTTGTCATGCAGGCGCAGATACAGCTGTTCAGCACTCGGATGATCCGCTGCCTGGGCCAGCTCTTTGAAAATTTCCAGGCGTTGCGGCGTCAGACGCAAATTCCGGCGCCGGCATGAAGCCTGAAAAATATCCATCTGTTCTTTTACTGCAGTTTTCACAACCTGGTTACCACCTTGCTAAGAATATTTCCTAGATAATTGTTCAATGTGCACACAAATGTCAACCGACTGCGACAATATTCAGCGCAATTCCATGGCGCAGGGTCGGGGGTCCTGTGACCAGGGTGTCTGTCGCGACAGTCAAGCAGTCATGGTCGGCGAAAAGCGTCCCTTGAAACAGGATTGCCGATCGGGTGCCAAATTGATGCCTATCCGTTAACCTTTATTCACCCTAATCATTATCCAGGCATCATTAACCAGGCAGTGATTTTATCAATATTCAACACCAGTACTATCGGCATTACCTGTTGGACATGCCGCTACTGGTTTGATTAGGCTGACGGTTGACAATCATATCAAGCATATGGGATCAACCAGCCATGAAAATCCTTCACCTGATCAGTCAGCACCCGGACAGCACCGGTAGCGGCATTTATCTGCGCAACATCATTCGCGAGGCCGCCCGCTCCGGTCATGAGAATTTCCTGATTGCCGGACTGTCCGATGCCGGTGTTCCTCAGATTGAAGGAATTGATCCGAACCGTTGTCAGTTTATCCATTTCGGGTCTAAAGAACTTGACTTCATCATCCCGGGGATGAGCGACATCATGCCCTACCCGAGTACCCCCTTCAGGACGTTAAGCGATGCCCAACTTGATCGTTACGAGCGCTGTTTTGCCCAAGCGATCACCACGATGGTAGAAAAAGCCGAACCCGATGTCATCCACAGCCATCATTTGTGGATACTTACTGCTTTGACTCGGCGCCTTTTTCCCGACATTCCCATGGTCACATCCTGTCATTCAACCGGCCTGCGTCAATCTGTCCTCTGCCCCCACATCAAACAGCAGGTCCTGGAACCCTGTCGGCGTATCGATCGGATTCTGGCATTAAGTTGCGATCAGCGTGACAACATCGTTGCCACGTATGGCATCGACCCGCAAAAAATCTCCGTTGTCGGCGGCGGCTTCGATGACAGAGTCTTCAGTCCAAAAATAAAAAAAACGGCCCCTCCAGTGAAAATGCTCTACGCCGGAAAGCTGAGCTTTGCCAAAGGTGTCGACTGCCTGCTGCGCGCCTTCAACTCCCTGCCCGACAAGGATGTTGAGTTGCATCTGGCCGGCTCCGGCTCCGGGGATGAAGAGCGCTACTGCCTGGAGTTGGCTTCCGGCCTGGGCAAACGCGTCAAGGTTCATGGTCACATTGATCAGCGCAAGCTGGCTGCCTTGATGGGCGACTCTCATGTCTTTATTCTGCCTTCTTTTTTCGAAGGTCTGCCTTTGGTGCTGCTTGAAGCAGTAGCCAGTGGCTGTCGTGTCATTACCACCGACCTTACTGGTTGTCTGGAGCTGCTGGACGATGCCGACACGAATCTGGTCGAACTGGTTCCCCTGCCACCCATGGCAGAGATCGACCGCCCCGCTCCGGTGGATATTTCCCTGATAGAAAACCGTCTGATTCTGGCGTTGCAGAACATGATAACCCGCGTTCGCGACAAACCGACACCTGCGCTCAACAATAGCCGCAAAGTGACACACCCGTTTCGCTGGCCGACCGTTTGCGACAGGATCTTTCAAGCCTATGACGCGGTGAGATTGCAGGGCTGATCCGTCCGGAACAAATAGCAGGAGCAGCGCTTCCTGAAAACTCGGCAAATGATCAGCAGATATCCTTATTGACGCGGGCCTCGCAACTGCGGTAGAAAGTCCCCCTGCCTGCCACCCTAGCTCAGTCGGTAGAGCAACTGATTCGTAATCAGTAGGTCACCGGTTCGATTCCGGTGGGTGGCTCCATAATAAAAACAGGCACCTGACCGTCACGGTTAAGTGCCTGTTTTTGTTTGAGCTGAATCATTCGCCGGAACTGGTGATTAGATGACGATTCCGTATTTTTCTGCACACCTGCAGAGGGATCCGACATGGTCATCTTCATCGTGGGCCAAAAACTGAACCAGTCTTGCGGTTTCAGTATCCGCCAGACTCACCAGCACCCGGGCGTGGACATCAACAAAATAGCGTTCCAGCTTGATGGCGAAGGTTAACGCATCATTGATGGTGATGGGTTGCCGGGAGCGGTGCAGCACGGCCTGGGCTTTTTCATGCATGCGTTCAACTTTTTTAATCGTTTCATTTTCGGTAATTTCCAAATGACTTTTGGTGATAATTTTATCCACGAACTCAAGCAGAATAGCATGTTGTTTTTCATCACTGGCCAGTTGCAGAAAAACATCTTTGACCTCCTGATTGATGTTTTTTATCGTGGAGAAGTTCTGGTAAACTTCGCTCAACATCATTTCCACTTCACGGCACATTCTAATTAACTTCATTCAAATAAATCCTTACAAAGAGGGGAAGGCTTCGAGGGGGTTTTTCATTTCTTCAGAAGAGATCGTCTTCCTTCACCGCCGGCCATGCCACTGGAGCAATTTAAGCAGATAACGGGATTTCATCTGCTCACTCGCCAGCGCCCGCTTGACCGGCGAAAGCTTCAAAACAGCGCCCAGCAGGGCGGCCAGGGCACGGTGACTGAAGAGGATGTGATTGTCAAAAATCAGTTCCTGCAGTTTACCCCGTTCAATCGCCATTACCACGATCCGGTGGACGCTGTCGACCGGGGTAAACACCCTTTTCTCACGGGGGGTTAAAGATAAGCTATGCGGTCCACAGACCCGCACACAGACACCACAACCGAGACAGATATCGGCATCAATTTTGGCGACATGGCGCCTCGGTTGCCGGGGATCGTCGGCCGACACCAGAGCAACAGCTTCGACCGGACAGACCCGCACGCATTGCCCGCAACCGGTGCAACTCGCAAGATCAATGACAGGAATAAAATTAGAGGTATGGACCGGCTGCAAGATGCCGTATTTGCGGGCGGCAATCATTGCTTCACAACAGCAGCCACAGCAGTTGCAGATAAAATTGACCCGGTTCTGAACGTTTTCGCCAAACTGAACCAGATTGTGTTCGTAAGCCTGATCCAGCAACTCAAGACATTCAACGGTATCAATCGCGCGGGCATAACCACTGCGGGTCAACGATTCTGCGCTGGTGTTGAAGGTCATGCAGATATCCAGCGGCGCGCTGCAATTCTTGCCCAGGTGTTCCATCTTGTGGCGACAGTAGCACAGACCGACACCAATATGACTGGCTGACCTGATCACCTCTGAGGCCCGTTCATAATCAAGGACATATAATGCCTGATCAGCGGCACCATCGCCAACCACCGACTCATTGACAAAAACCCGACCAAGCTGGGTCTGACCATCGATAAAAAGGCTCTTGATAAAGTCTTCCTCAACATTCAGGTACTGATAAAAGAGCTCGGCCAGCACCTTTTGATCCACGTCCCCCCGCAACCGCATCAGGGAAAACTCAAAAAAACCAGCCATCGGCGGCGGCAGTACGTAAACGGCCTCCCCGTCCTCTTCAACATCAACCAGAATGGCCCGGTTCGCCAGCTCATTGAGGATGTTGCGGCTTTCCATCTCACTCAATCTCCAGCGCCGGGCGGCATCCGCTACCCTGAAAGGCGCTATGGGGAGTTGCGCGATCAGCCCGGCTTCTTTTTCACTGACAAGTATTTTCAGAATGCGATAAAGAGTACTGGAGGGCGGCGCACCCTGGGGAAAACGATTGAGTCGCTCGACAAGATGATCATATGAGGATTTTTTTAGCGTTCGGTGAGCCATCACACCTCCACCAAACCGCAGAGCGCATTTTTTTAGCACCCTGACTGGTTTCAGCCGGCTACGGGCAACTTAAGCGCCTCATACAAATAGAGCATGCCATAAATCAGCAGGGCCGAACAGAGAGTACAGCCGACACAGGCAATTACCATCACCAAAGCAACGCGCGAACGTTTAATCTGCCAGCAGCGCCAGGCAAGAAAAGCGCTGAGTAGCGCCATGGGAACCAGAAACAACAAAAAAAGCATCTGAATCGCTATCCATTCATTCCATTGATCCGGCACATGCTACGCACCATCTTGACCTGCTACCCACGACTTTGTTTTACTCGTAACAATCCTAACACACCTTTTTTGATCCACCAATGGGGGGTATCGTGCAGAACTTTCGTCCGGACAGGCTGAGTATTTTTTTGGCCCAGTGGCTTTGCGGTTTTTTACTGTTAATGATGCTTGCCGGTTCACCGCGCGCAGAGGGTATCACCGACGACTTTAATCGCTGCCTCGCTGACCTGCGCGTAACAGCCCTTGATAAAGGCGTTTCAGCCGCTATGTTCCACCAGGCAACAGCCGGCCTTACGCCCGACATGAGAACCGTCGAGCTGATGGAACGGCAGGTTGAGTTGACCCTGACGGTTGCTGAGTATCTGGCTCGGCAGGTTACGGACGACCGCATCCGGACAGGACGGTCAAAACAGGCAGAGCAGCGTGAGCTGCTTGCCGACATTGAAAATCACTATGGTGTCGACCCGGCAATCATCGTCGCCATCTGGGGGATGGAATCTTCCTTCGGTGCTGCGGCCGGCAATTTCCCGGTGATTCGGTCCCTGGCAACCCTGGGTTGCTTTGGTCGCCGTCAGCCTTTTTTCCGTAACCAATTTATCAGTGCCATGAAAATCCTTGAGCGCGAAGATATAGCTGCGGAAGATTTCCTCGGTTCCTGGGCTGGAGCTTTTGGTCAGACGCAGTTTATTCCGACCAGCTTTGAACGCCTGGCTGTTGACTATGATCTTGATGGCCGCCGCGACACGATCGGCAGTGTTGCCGATGCCCTGGCTTCAACGGCGAACTATCTCAAACAAGCAGGCTGGGTCGCAGGTCAACCCTGGGGTTTTGCGGTCCATCCCCCCGTTACCTTCACTTCCCCGGTCAACGACTGGAGGGAACGCCAACCCTTAAGTTTCTGGCAGGGGCAAGGACTTACACGTGCCGACGGGTCACCGCTGACAACGGAAGACCTGCCTGCAACAACCCCCGCCGGGCTGGTCGCTCCAGAGAACAACAGCGGTCCCTACTTTCTGGTGCTGGCCAACTTTGACGCCCTGTACCGCTACAACCCGGCGGTCAATTACGCGTTGGCAATCGCCCATCTGGCTGATCTTTTACGCGAACAGAAATGATACGCGAAGTCTGACCATCAGCCCGGCGAAAATTGGTCGGACCAATTCTCTTTTATGGTTGACTTTTCATTTCAGCTCCGTTAGAAATTTGATGCCTTAACGGATTTCTTTAGTCGAAATAAAATTTTCACCTCATATTTTTACTCATCAACCCGTCTATGTCGGCGAAGGATTTTCCCTATGCCCGAAAGTCAGCTGCTTGACTACATGTATGTTTTCTTTTTCCTGGTTGGCGGAATCTGTATTGCTGTAGGACCTTTGGTCGTAGCGAATCTGGTCAACCCAACCTCGATTCTGAAAACAACCCTGGACCCCTACGAATGTGGCATGGACATCTTTGGCGATGCCCAGGATATCCGCTTTCATGTCAGCTATTATCTCTACGCATTGATTTTCGTCGCTTTTGCCGTCGACATCCTGTTTCTGTTTCCGGTAGCAACGGCGTATCATCTGGTGTCCGGCGCCCATGGACTGATCGTGCTGTTTATTTTTGTGTTTATCCTGTCCCTGACGGTTATTTATCCGTGGGTTAAAGGAGTTTTTACATGGCCGAAGAGAAGAAAAACCTCCTGAGGGTTCACACCCAGACCGAAGAAGCTCGCCGGCGCGAGCTCGATGGTCACCCCCCGGAGGAACTCGATTCCATCGTTCATCTGGCACAGGTGGAAAAGGTTCTTAATTTCTGCCGGGCCAACTCTCTGTGGCCGTTGACCTTTGGCCTGTCCTGCTGTGCCATCGAGATGATGGTCGCCGGGATGGCGCGCTTCGACCTGGCCCGCTTCGGCGCCGAAGTGTTTCGCCCTTCACCGCGTCACTGTGATCTGATGATTGTTGCGGGCACGGTGAACAAGAAAATGGCTCCCGGGGTGCTAACCCTCTACGAGCAGATGGCGGCACCGCGCTATGTCATCGCCCTAGGCAACTGCGCCACGTCGGGCGGACCTTTCGCGGTAGAAGAAAACTATAATGTCATCGAAGGAATCGATCGCATTATTCCGGTCGATGTCTATGTGCCGGGCTGCCCGCCGCGGCCGGAAGCCCTGTTCGAGGCCATTTTCAAATTGCAGGAAAAGATTTCCGGCAAACGCTTCCCGATTCCCATGAACAAGATGCCCGAAGGAGTCTGACCCATGGAATCAAAAGATTCCGTTATTGCAGCTTTCAAAAAGATCCCGGTCAAGGTTGAAGAGGTTAACTTTGCACAGCGGGGCTATCATCTCGAGATCAGGTTGGAGTCGAGCCAGTTGCGCTCCTTCGCAGACCTGTTACGCACGGGTAATTTTTACTTAAGCTATGTGTCCGGGCTGCATCTTACTACCGGAATCGATGTCAGTTATCAGTTTGCAAACTACGGCTTTCCCTGTCGACTGCTGGCCCACGTAGCTGTTGATGCCGATAACAGCCTGCCGACCATCTCCGACATTTTCCAGGGAGCCAACTGGCACGAGCGTGAAACCAAGGATTTTTACGGGGTTATCTTTCGCGACCACCCCAACCTCAAACCGTTGCTGCTGGCTGAAGACATGGAAGACCTCAAACCATTGCTGAAAAAAGCGGAAAGCTTGAAGGATCGCGCTGCCATCACCCGCGTCGAGAAGATTGCTGAGGACAAGCCTGCCCCTGCGGTTAAAAAGGAGGATGCGTGATGACCACCATGGCAGAAAAGAGCGAGCACCGCTACGTTCTCAACATGGGGCCGCAGCATCCAAGCACCCACGGCGTTTTGCGGGTGATTCTGGAGATGGAAGGCGAGTACGTCATGGATCCGCAACCGGTTCTCGGCTACGGTCACCGGATGCACGAAAAAATGGCGGAATGCCGCTCCTGGCCAAATTTTCTACCCAATGCCGCACGCATGGATTACCTCGCCGCGCTGATCTACAACCACGGTTACGTCGGCGTGGTGGAGCGTCTTGCCGGCATCGAAGCGACGCCGCGGGCAGAATATATCCGCGTTATCACGTCTGAACTCAATCGCCTGCAGAGTCATCTGCTGTGGCTGGGTGTGCTGGTGCTTGATCTCGGTGCTTTTACCCCGATCATGTATACTTTTGAGGATCGGGAAAAGATCCTCGACATCCTTGAGGATGTTACCGGTTCACGGCTGACCTATTGCTATATGCGGGTTGGTGGCGTGGTGCGCGACATTGATGACAAATTTGTCGAGCGTACCCGCGAATACATCGCCTGGCAACGTTCACGCATGCCGATGTACGACAAACTGGTGACCGGCAACATCATCTTCCGCAAGCGGATTGAACAGATCGGCGAGTTCACACCTGACCTCGCGCGCCGTTACGGGCTGACCGGCCCGGTACTGCGAGGAACCGGCATCCCATACGATATCCGCCGCGCTGAACCCTATTCGGTCTATCCGGAATTCGATTTCGAAATCCCGACCGAAACAACCGGCGACTGCATGGCGGCCTACCTGGTTCGGGTTCGCGAAATTGAACAGAGTCTGCGTATCCTTGAGCAGGCCCTCGACAAGCTTCCCGACGGGCCCGCCATGGCCAAGGTGCCGAAAAAACTTAAACTACCTGCCGGTGACGCCTGCTATGCAGTCGAATCACCACGCGGCGAACTGGTCTACCATCTAACCGGGGATGGCAGCGACACTCCCTATCGGATGAAAATCCGCGTTCCGTCCTTTTCAAACCTGAGCCTTCTGCCTGAACTCTGTAGTGGAATGCTCCTTTCTGATCTCTGTGCCTGCATGGGTAGTCTGGATCTGGTTATTCCGGAGATCGATCGATGAGCGCTGTAATGAATACTGGTTTTTTCCCACCGGAGTTGTTACGTATCCTGATTGCCGTGATCTGCGCCATCATTATTGTCTTTGGCAATGCGGTCGTCATGGGGTATCTGGAGCGCAAGCTTGCCGGGCGTTTTCAACGCCGACCGGGCCCAATGGAAGTCGGCTGGCACGGGATTCTGCAACTGGCTGTCGATGGTGTCAAACTGGTTGGCAAACAGTTGATCGTGCCCAAACAGACCGATAGAGTTCTCTATCGTCTCGCGCCGATCATTTCCTTTGCCCCGGCAATCATGCCGATGGTTGTCATCCCCTTTGCACCTAAACTCCAGGGGCGCGATTTTGATATCGGCCTGATCTTTATTCTGGCCGTGGTTGCCATCAACGTCCTGGCGATCCTGATTGCCGGCTGGAGTTCCAACAACAAATATTCCCTCCTGGGGGCCATGCGTTCGGTTGCCCAGAATGTGGCCTATGAGATCCCGATGTTGCTGACCCTGCTGTCGGTTATTCTGGTGACCGGCACCTTCAGCCTGCGCGGGATCGTCGAGGCCCAAAGCGGCGGAGCCTGGTTTATTTTCTTCATGCCGGTCGCCTTTCTGATCTTTTTTGCCGCGACCCTGGCCGAAACCAACCGTGCCCCCTTTGACCTGCCGGAAGCCGAAAGTGAACTGACGGCCGGTTTCATGACCGAGTTCAGCGGTATGGGCTTCAGCCTCTTTTTCATGGCTGAATATACCTATATGTTTATTGCCTGCTCCCTCACCGTTATTCTGTTTCTTGGTGGCTGGAGCGGACCGCCGCTGCCCTATGGAGAGTACACTTCAGCGCTCTGGTTCTTTGCCAAAGTGTACGCCCTTCTGCTGACAATGATCTGGATTCGCTGGACCTTCCCGCGGGTACGCTTTGACCAACTGCTGAATTTCTGCTGGAAGTATCTGGTTCCATTTTCTCTGGTTCACCTGCTGGTGACCGCCGTGGTGCTGAAATTATGAAAGAATATTTCGCCCTGATCTTTACCGGGGGCAAAAGCCTCATCGTCGGGATGATGATCACCCTGCGCGAGCTCTTCCGCCCGGTCGTTACCGTCCAGTATCCGCGTGAAAAACTGCCCATTTCACCTAATTACCGCGGCCACACGATTCTGATCCGTGACGAGGAGAAGCCGGAAAAACACCGCTGTATCTCCTGCAAGATGTGCGAGCGCGAATGCCCATCGAACTGTATCGATCTGGCCGGTGAGAAACGTGAAGGGGTCAAGGGAATGGTATTGATCAAATACCGCCTCGATTTCACCAAATGCAGCCTGTGCGGGACCTGTGTTGAGGTATGCCCAACCGACGCCCTCGATTTTTCGAAGGTCTATCAGCATGTCGGTTTTTCCCGGGAAGACTTTCATTACGACCTGCTGGCGATGGTGGAGGAAGAAAAATGACCATGTACCGTTATCTGGCCGAAGGAATGTTTTTCGGCTTTATCGTTCTGATTATGTTCGGTGGCATGCTGACCGTCTGGTCGCGCCAGTTGATGCACGCAGTGCTCGGCCTGGCTGTTGTCTTTATCGGTGTTGCCGGACTGTTTTTTCACCTCGGTTCACCTTTTATGGCGATGATGCAGGTGTTGATCTACGTTGGTGCTGTCTGCGTCATGCTGGTGTTCGGAATCATGGTCGGACAATCACCGACTCAGACCGAGCAACTTCGCTGGTCAGGCAACAACTTCCTCCTCGCCTCCGGCACCTGTATCTCCGGCTTTGTTTTACTGACCACGACCCTGATCCGTACCCAATGGACAGCAGCAGCACAGCGCGTTGGTGATTTTTCCATGCAGCACCTGGGTGAAGCCTTTCTACATCAGTTTGTTCTCGCTTTTGAGCTG
Source organism: Pelovirga sp. C15f (assembly GCF_057178085.1). Classification (NCBI taxonomy): domain Bacteria; kingdom Pseudomonadati; phylum Thermodesulfobacteriota; class Desulfuromonadia; order Geobacterales; family Geobacteraceae; genus Pelovirga; species Pelovirga sp. C15f. The sequence goes on along the minus strand of NZ_JBXUCV010000005.1, from coordinate 11,234 downwards.
ATTTCCGTGGTGCTGCTGATTGCTATTCTGGGCGCGATTATTATCGCCCGCCCGCCGCAGGAGAGTGATCCCTCATGATGCCGAGTGACCATCTGACAACCTACCTGATCATTGCGGCCTTCATGCTTTTTGTCGGCCTGTTCGGAATGATTCGTCATCGCACCCTGATCGGCATGCTGATTTGCGTCGAGATGGTTCTCGCCGGGGCCGGTGTCAACTTTATGGCTTTCAATTACTTTGTTGCGCCTGATCCTGCCGTGGGGCAGGCGTTTACCCTGTTTATTCTGGGGATTGCTGCTGCCGAAGCGGCCATCGTTATCAGTCTCGTCATCGCCATTCATCGACGCTTTCACAGCGTAGATCCCCAGGCGATAAACGAATTGCACGGCTAACTTCGAGGACCAGGCACACACATGGAACCAATTATCACCTCCAAAGTCCTGCTGGCGACCCTCATCCCGATGGTGACCGCAGCGCTAGTCATGGCAACCGGGCGCACCCCCAACCTGCGCGAAAGTATTTCGTTTGTCGGGGCAGTACTGACCTTTATTGCCGTCATGATCCTGGCACCGGGCGTCTTAAGTGGCGGCGCTTACGCTCTGAATCTGATCACCCTCTACCCGGGGATCAGCGTTTCTTTTTATCTTGACCCTCTGGGTCTGGTGTTTGCCGGGACCGCTTCATTTTTGTGGATTCTGGCATCGATCTACTGTATCGGCTATATGCGCGGCTTAAACGAGCATGCCCAGACCCGCTTTTACGTCTGCTATGCCGTCTCGGTAGGCGCTGCCATGGGAGCGGCTTTTTCCGCCAACCTGTTTACCCTTTACCTGTTCTACGAAATCGTTTCCATCTTCACCTACCCGCTGGTCATGCACCATCAGGATAAGGAAGGGTACGAGGGAGCACGCAAGTACATCATCTACCTGATGTTCACCTCCAAGGCGATGCTGTTGCCGGCGATGGCGATCATCTATGTCCTGACCGGCACCCTTGATTTCAACATGAGCGGTATCAGTGGCGGAATTTTCCCGGCCGGTACTGACCGGATGATGGTGATCATCGCTTACCTGCTGTGCCTGTTCGGCTTTGCCAAGGCCGGTATCATGCCGCTGCATAACTGGCTGCCTGACGCCATGGTCGCACCGACACCGGTCAGCGCCCTGCTGCATGCGGTGGTCGTGGTCAAGGTCGGGGTCTTCTCCATCTGCCGGGTAATGCTGTCAGTGTTCGGCATTGATCTGCTCGACATAACCGGCATGGGGATGTTCACCGCCTACGTGGTTTCCTTTACCATTATCACCGCCTCGGTAATTGCCCTGACTCAGACCAACCTCAAGGCACGACTGGCATATTCAACCGTCAGCCAGCTCTCCTATATCGTCCTCGGGGTTGCCATGCTGACTCCCCACGCTATTACCGGTGGATTGCTGCATATCGCCAACCACGCCTTTGCCAAGATCACCCTGTTTTTCTGCGCCGGTTGTATTTTCGTTGCTTCGGGCAAAAAGGATATCTCCGAAATGGGCGGTCTGGGATGGCGCATGCCGTTCACCATGGCCGCTTTCGCCCTGGCGTCCTTAAGCATGATCGGAGTCCCGCCGGTCAGTGGCTTTGTCAGCAAGTGGTATCTGGCCCTGGGGGCGATGGATATCGGCAACATGATCCTGCTGGCCGTCCTGCTGATCAGCAGCCTGCTTAACGCCGGCTACTTTGTGCCGGTGGTACTTAAATCCTTTTTCGGCAAGCCCCTGCCGACCGATACCGATATCAGCAGCCTCGAGCGGCAACCGCTGGTACTGATGATGGTGGTGCCCTTGCTGATTACCGGGGTGATCTCGGTGATGATCGGCATCTGGCCTGATCTTTTCTTGAACACGATCAAACTGATGGTGGGCTCATGATCGCACGTTGGATAGATTATCTGCGCGAACGCGCCAATATTGTCCGAGGCTGTTTTTTCGCCTTTCTGCTGTTTGCGGTGTTCTTCGATTTTATTATCGAACGACCAAAGCCACACTTTTTCGGTGACAGCATCATCGGCTTCTGGTCGTTGTTCGGCTTGCTTGGTTGCCTGTTGATGATCGTTATCTGCAAGGGGCTCTCCCACGTCTGGCTGGAGCGCAAGGAGGACCCTTATGATAACTGATCTCTTCATCCATCCGACCAGCTGGTTTATTCTCGGCGCGTTGCTGATGCCTTTTGCCAAGCGTTTCGGCATTCAGAAAATCTGGCTCATCGTTATCCCTCTGGTCGCCATGGCGACCATTTACCGGCTGCCTGACAGCTTCGGCATCGTCAACTATCTTGGATTTGAGCTGCAATTCGGCCGGGTTGACAAGCTGACTTTTATCTTCCTCCATGTGTTTACCCTGATGGCCCTGATCGGCTGCGTCTTCGGGCTGCAGGTCAAGGAAACCGGCCAGCACATTGCCGCCTTTCTTTATGTTGCCGGCTCCCTTGGGGTGACTCTGGCCGGCGATTATCTGACCCTCTTTATTTTCTGGGAATTGATGGCCTTTGCCTCGACCTTCCTGATCTGGTACCGCAAAAAACAGCGCTCCATTGAAGCCGGCTACCGCTACCTGCTGGTGCATACGGCCGGAGGGCTGGTGCTGCTGGCGGGGATCTTTCTGCTTTATCAAAGCGGACATGATCTCTCCTTCGGAGTCTTCACTCAGGAAGGAGCCGGCTGGGCTGAATATCTGATCATGATCGGCTTCCTGCTCAACGCGGCAGCGCCACCGATCCATGCCTGGCTGCCTGATGCCTATCCGGAAGCAACTGTAACCGGGGCGGTATTCATGTGCGCCTTCACCACCAAAACCGCTGTTTACGTGTTGTTGCGTGGTTTTCCGGGCTTTGAAGTGTTGGCCATTGTAGGTGCCTGCATGGCCCTGTACGGAGTTGCCTACGCGGTCATCGAAAATGACGCCCGGCGGATTCTTGCTTACCACGTTGTCAGTCAGGTCGGTTACATGGTCTGCGGGGTCGGCATCGGCACGGCCATGGCGCTTAACGGTGTCGCGGCTCATGCCTATGCCCACATCATTTACAAAGCACTGTTATTCATGGGCGCCGGTGCGGTACTGGAAATGACCGGACGTTCCAAGCTCAGCGAGCTCGGTGGTCTCTATCGCACCATGCCGCTGACCATGGTTTTTACCATTATCGGTGGTATCGCGATCTCCGGCTTCCCGCTGACCAGTGGCTTTGTCAGCAAATCGATGATTATTGCGGCCGCCGGTTATAACCATCAGACCGTCCTGCTGGTAATGCTGCTGCTGGCCGGGGTTGGAACCTTCCTCTCGGTCGGCATCAAACTGCCCTACTTTATCTGGTTCGGCAAGGATTCCGGCATCCGCGCCAAAGAAGCACCCTGGAACATGCAGCTGGCAATGGGGATGGCGGCTTTTGTCTGTATCCTTTTCGGCGTTTACCCGACAGCCCTCTACAGCATGCTTCCTTATGCTGCCGAGTACCACCCCTACTACGCCTACCACCTGTCGGAAACCTTCCAGCTCATGGCCTTTACGGGCTTAGGTTTCTACCTGATGGTGAATTATCTCAAGCCCCACGATGTGTCCAACCTCGATCTGGACTGGTTTTATCGTAAAGGGTCGGTGCGCTTTGTCAATTTCGCCAGGGGTCCGATAGTTTCAGTCAATAACTGGGTCAGCAATGTCTATAAGAACATCGGCCTGCGTCTGACCATGGCGTTGGCCCGCGCCTTCTCCTGGTTCGATAAAGAAGGCATCGACTGGACGATCGACGGTTCAGCCCGCAACATCGTTGCCGGCGGCAACAGCGTCCGTCAGATTCAGACCGGACGGATTCAGCATTACATCGCCGCCGGAATCATTGCCGTACTGGTGGTCACGCTGGTTGTCTTTCTGGTGTAAACATGACGCTGCTGAGCGGTTTTCAAAGGATCGCGCGCACCACTTCACGGTGCATGGCGTTGTCTTTTTTAGGATAGTCCCTATTTATTAACGTCTACGAAGGAACGATCGTGGAACAGTATCTGATTTTTAATCAACTGAACTACCCCATCATCTCCGTATTGCTGCTGTTGCCGCTGGTCGGTGCAGTGCTGGGTCTGCTGTTTAAAAGTGACAAAGCGCAGCTGCTATGGGGGCTGAGCGTTACGGTGGCAACGGCCCTGGCATCACTGCCGCTATATACCCGGTTTGATCGCACTACGGCCCTGTATCAGTTTGTCGAAGTGCGCCACTGGTTACCGGCACTGGGGCTTGACTATGCAGTTGGTGTCGATGGAATAAGCGTCTTGCTGGTGTTGTTAACAACCCTGGTCATGCCCCTGTGTGTGCTCTGTTCCTGGAGCTATATCAAGGAACGAATGCGTGAATTCATGTTCGTTCTGCTGGTGATCGAAACCGCAATGATCGGCGTTTTCGTCAGCCTCAATACCCTGCTGTTCTTCCTCTTCTGGGAAGCGATGCTGATCCCGATGTATCTGATGATCGCTATCTGGGGCGGACCGCGCAAGGATTACGCATCCATCAAGTATTTCCTTTACACTTTTGCCGGCAGTATTTTCTTTCTGGCGGCGATTATTGCCCTGTATGTCCAGACCGGTAGTTTCTTTATTCCCGAGTTGATGGAACAACACTTCAGCTTCAGCTTCCAGGCCTGGATCTTCCTCGGTTGCGCCTTGGCTTTTGCCGTCAAGGTACCGATGTTCCCGCTCCACACCTGGTTGCCGGCAGCTCACGTCGAAGCACCGACGGCAGGCAGTGTCATCCTCGCCAGCATCATGCTCAAACTCGGTGGTTATGGTTTCTTACGTTTCTGTCTGCCGATGGCACCGGAAGCGACCTGGTATTTCATGCCCTGGCTGATTGCCCTGTCCCTGATCTCGATCATTGTTGGCGGCTATCTGGCCCTCGGACAGAGCGATATCAAAAAGCTGATCGCCTATTCCAGTGTCGGACATATGGGTTTTGTTACCCTGGGAATCTTCCTGCTCAATGATCAGGGGATCAAGGGGGCGATGCTGCAGATGATCAATCACGGTATCACCACCGGAGCCCTGTTTATTCTGATTGGGATCATCTACGAACGCACCCACAGTCGTGAAATGAGCGTCAACCGCGCCCTCGGAGCGATGATGCCGATTTATGTACTGTTCCTCGGCATTTTCAGCCTGTCATCCTTCGGTTTCCCCGGCACCAACAGCTTTGTCAGTGAATTCCTGGTGCTGCTGGCGGCCTTCTCAAAATATCCCCTGGTCGGCGCCCTGGCGATTGTCGGTGCTATCCTCGCAGCGGCCTACATGCTGCGTTTGCTGCAGAGCATGGTTTGGGCCGATTCCGATGGCCATGGTCACCACGATGATGGTCATGGTGATGGTCACATTCTAAAAGACCTGAATGCCCGGGAAATCGCCACGTTGAGCTTTTTAACCATTTTTGTTTTCTGGATCGGCTTCTATCCAACCCCGTTGCTGGACATGATGGATGTCAGTGTGACGCACCTGATTGACCAGATCGGTAACGGATTGAACCAGGGCGGGCACGATAATCTGCATCACGCCTTCAGCGGCTGGAGCAATAAAATTGCCGGTCTGTTGACGACCCTGAGACCCTGAGCTGTTAACTCCTGATTTCGGACGTTTTATGGAAACCATGCTTTTTCTACCCGAACTGCTGCTGATTCTGCTTGCTCTGGTGTGCTTTTGTACCTCCCTGGGCACCCATCCCCGAACCGGTTTTTTGCAGGGGACGGTGATCCTTCTCTCGATTCTGGCCCTGCTGGCAACGGCAGTAAACTACCAGCAATCGGGCTCCCTGTTTTATGGCGCCTACCAGATCGACCAACTGTCACAGTTGTTCAAACTGGTTCTTTGTGCCGGGCTGGCCTTGATCGCCTGGGCTACTCCCGGCCTGCGCGGTATTGAAAAACGTCTCCATCCTGAGTATTACCTCTTTCTGAGCGTCAGTACCCTGGGGCTGGTCATGCTTTCCAGTGCAGCGGAATTGCTGACGATCTTCCTGGCGCTGGAAATATCATCCTATGCCCTGTTCGTTGCTATTCCCTTCCGGCAACCTGTCAACGGCCGCCAGCAATATGAAGCCAGCCTCAAGTACGTGCTCTTCGGGGCGGCGGCTTCAGGCCTGAGCCTGTTCGGCATGAGCTATATTTTCGGTCTTAGTGGAACTACCTATCTGGCTGAACTGTCTCCCCTGCTGCCGGGACTCTTGGCTACACAGCCTCTGGCTGTAGCTGGAATGATCCTGCTGTTGTGCGGATTCTTCTACAAACTCGCCTTGTTCCCCATGCATTTCTGGACTCCTGATGTCTATCAGGGCGCGGCTAACGAAACCACCACCTTTATTGCCACCCTTCCCAAAATTGGTGCGGTGATTCTGCTGCTGCGCCTGGTCAGTCTGGCCGGCGTTGACATCAGCCAACTAAGCTGGGCTCTGGGAATTCTGGCGGTCGCCTCCATGACCATCGGAAACCTCTCGGCCCTGGTACAGAATGATATTAAGCGTCTACTGGCCTACTCCAGCGTTGCCCATGCCGGCTATCTGATGCTCGGCGTAATTGCCGGCGGTACTCTGGGATATGCGGCAGCTATCTATTATGCCATCGGTTATCTGCTGATGAATCTGGCCTGCTTCTTTGTGCTCTATCATTTGAGTGGCGACAACCGTAACCTCAGCCTGAATGACCTGAACGGCCTTTATCGCCGTGCTCCCCTGCTGGCTTTTGTACTGGCCGCCGGCGTCTTCAGCCTGGCCGGTATTCCACCAACCATCGGCTTTACCGGCAAGTTTGTTCTTTTTACCGCTGCTTTCCAGCAAGGGTTCTATGGTCTGGTAGTTCTGGGGCTGATCAACGCCGCGATCTCAATCTTCTTCTACCTCAAGATCGTCCGTGCTGCCTATTTGACCAGCACCGACACTGACAGCTCAGAGGTCACCATTACCTTCAGCAGCAAACTACTTGGCTTTGGCTTGATTATTGCCATTATCCTGCTGGGTGTCCTGCCGCAACAACTGCTCGCCCTGGCCAAGGCGGCTGTTGCTTTTCTGTAGTTAAATTCAGGGGCCCGGGATAACCCAGGCCCCTGTTCAGGCATTACCGACACGCCGGCTCACCATCCGAGAATTTTCAGGTGTTCATTCACTGCTGCTCTACTCTCATCATAAAAAAACCATTTCCTTATCCAACAATACTGGTCATCTATTTCATTTCAGTGTATCTTTTTAATGCCGACATAAGAATTAATCTTAAAGAGAAGAGGGATAAAAACATATGAAAGCTGTAAAAATCACTGAGGGTATTTACTGTTTACCGGTCAACCTGGAAAGCTACAAGCTCTTTGAAGGGATGTGGCCGATGCCCAACGGCATATCCATCAACTCTTATATTGTTCAGGGTGAAAAAACTGCGTTGATTGACCTGTTGGAAGATGTCGGTAACAAGCCGGCTGATTTTGATGCGGAAATGGCTTCCATCGGCATCAGCGCCGGGGATATTGATTATCTGATTCTTAACCACATGGAGCCTGACCATACCAGCTGGTTGCCGGTTTTCCATGCCCGCAACCCCGATATGAAAATTTTTCTGACCGGCAAGGCCAAACAACTGCTCAAGGATTTTTGTGGTATTGAGGATAACGTCGAAGTGGTCAAGGATGGTGACACCCTTGACCTCGGCAAGGGGAAGGTTCTGACCTTCTACGAAACCCCGAATATCCACTGGCCCGAAACCATGATGACCTATGAGAACAGCAGCGGCACCTTGTTTTCCTGCGATGCCTTCGGCTCCTACGGTACCCTGAATGATGTCTACTTTGATGATCAGCTCTCCACCAGCCAACACGATTTCTTTATTAACGAAGCATTGCGCTACTATGCTAATATCGTGTCGAGCTTTTCGACTTTTGTTACCAAGGGGATACAGCGTTTAAGCGCCCTTGATATCAAGGTGATAGCCCCTTCCCATGGCATCATCTGGCGAGAGAATCCCCAGGCAATTATCGATTCCTACACCCGCTTTGCCGGCTATCTGAATGGTCCGGCCGAAGCAGAAATCACTGTGATCTGGTCAAGCATGTACGGCAACACCGAAAAACTGGTCAACAACATGGTCCAGGGGGTCCGCAGCGCGGGCTTACCGGTTCATGTTCACCGGGTACCGGACGACCATGTCGGCCTGATCCTTGCCTCAGCATGGAAATCAAGTGGCATTATCCTCGGGATGCCGACTTATGAGTACGAGATGTTCCCACCCATGGCCTGGGTACTGGACATGTTCCGGCGCAAGAAAATATGGAATAAAAAGGTCCTGCGCTTCGGCTCGGCAGGCTGGTCCGGCGGCGCCCAGCGTGAACTTGATCATTTGACCGAAAAGCTCAAATGGGAATTCATCGAACCGATTGAATGGAAAGGTGCACCGACCGATATTGAGCTGGACCTGGCACTCAAACAGAGTCGTCTGCTGGCTGACAAGGTCAAGGAATTCTGCGGCAAACACTAATTTCCTCGGATGGTTACGGTTGTTGTCTCGACCGGAGCCATCCCTTTTTCAGGTTATTGCGATCACATACATGGCTGAGCAAACACGTCTGGAGGAGGTATTTAACAGCTCTCTACACGCTATCGGCGCCATAGCTGCAATCACCGGCCTGCTGGTGCTTGTCCGGGGTGAAGGGGATCCCTTGCGGCTGTTCAGTTACACCCTTTTTTGCGGCAGCATGGTCATCCTCTACAGCAGTTCCTCCTTTTATCACGCTACCACAGGCGCTCAGAAACAGACGGCAAAAAAAGTTGATCAACTTGCTATCTATCTATTGATTGCAAGCACTTACGCCCCTTTTGCACTGATTCTTCTAGCTGGCGACACACGCGGAAAGCTGGTCTTTGTCGGCGTCTGGTTGCTTGCCCTCATCGGCATTCTTTATGACCTGGTGTCAGAGTCACCGGCAAACAGAAATATTCCCGTAATGATTTATCTGCTGATGGGATGGATGGCGCTGATACTGGCTGTCCCGCTGATGGAAAAACTTTCACTTAATGGATTTTTATGGCTTCTGGCCGGTGGTCTGTCTTACACGTTTGGATTGCTCTTTTATGCTTTTGATCACCGCGTCCGTTTTTTTCACGCGGCCTGGCATCTGTTTGTACTGGCCGGCAGTTTCTTTCATTTCTGGGTAGTTTACCGCTATATCGCAACGGTTTGAGGTAGGGTTGAATAGTTATGGCTGAACAATCTCCCTGGCTGTGTCACATCTGCGAGCGCACTTCAACCAGTGATGATGGTGTTACCTGCAGCGAATGCTACAAGCTCTCCTGCCGCAGTCATATGGCGCCGGCAACGATCCAGAACCCGGATAACGGGCTTTATCAGTTGGTGCTGATCTGTGCCCACTGTCAGCTAAGGCGCCATCTGTCATGATGAGGATTTCATTACCATGAGCAACAGCCGACCCGTGTATTCCGATCAGCTCGGCAGGCTGTGTCCTGCCTGCGGCCAAGCGCAGAAGAATTGTCGGTGCCGCACGCCTGAAACGACGGGCATAGGCGATGGAATTGTCCGCATCCAGCGCGAAACCAAGGGACGTAAAGGCAAAGGAGTTACCTTGATCACCGGCCTGGATCTGGAACCGCGCCAGCTCAAGGAACTGGCCAAAGAGCTCAAACAGCGCTGTGGCACCGGCGGTACCGTCAAGGACGGCGTGATCGAGATCCAGGGCGATCACCGCGACCTGCTTCTCGATCTGTTGCAGCAGCGCGGTTTGAAGGTGAAAAAAGCGGGGGGGTAAATTCCAGTTCCCCGCGAAAATTCATTCAACGATCATCATCCTTCCCGCCTGACCCACCCACTAAAAAAGCCAACAATTATTGTTGACTAATTTTACTTCTTTAATATATATTCCCTATATCTTTTATTATTAAAATTATCTTGGTTGGTCAATCCTTTTTATCCAGAACCTGTTCCAACAGCGACTGAATGTGCCAGCCTGAGACTCGGAATACCACTCAATCCTTTTAAACATCGAACAAAAGTGGGGGCTTCTATGAATATCTTCAATAACATCAAACTCAGTCAAAAACTGATTGGAGGAATTCTCTTCCTTTTATTGTTTGTTGCCACTGGCATCGGGACCGTTGCGTACTTCCAGGCGGCATCGGCACTGCAAGAACAGGTTGAAACCAATATTCCTCATGTCGCCAGAGATGGTGCTGAAATTATCAGCCAGGTGCTTCAACGACACCTGACGGCGCTCAGCATCATGGCAGAAAACCCTGCCATCAAAAGCATGGACTGGAACGAACAAAAAAATGTACTCGAAGAATATACCCAGTTAGGCGGCTACCTGGGAATGGGAGTGATATCTCCTGATGGCACCGCCAGATACCCGGACGGAAACACCGCGCAACTGGGAGACAGAAGCTACACGCGAATGGCACTGCAGGGAACCGCCAATTTTTCTGACGTCATTATATCCCGGGTAACAAATTCTCCGGTGATGATTGTTGCCGCACCGATTCGAAGTAATAATATAATCTCCGGAGTGCTGATGGCTCGACTTGATGCCGGCTGGCTGAGTAATATTACCGATGGGCTCGGTTTTGGCGAAAAAGGCTATTCCTATATTATCGACGGCAAGGGAACCATGATTGCCTACGGCAATCGGGATCTGGTCCTGAACCAGACAAATTTTATTGAAGAAGCCAAGACCAAGCCGGAATACACTCAACTGGCAATGATGTTTCAAAAAATGACCCGTGGAGAAGCAGGCTTTGATGAATATCCGTTCATGGGCTCTGTCCGCTTTTTCGGATATCATCCTATCGCCGGGACCAGCTGGTCAATGGCAGTGGGTGCACACAAAAAAGATGTATTTCACCTTCTTCCCACCATGCGCAACACGATTATCATCCTGTCACTGGTATTTATCGTTATCGGTTCACTGCTGGTCTACCTGCTGGCACGCTCCATCGTCAAACCGGTGGTTCAAGGGATCAACCTCGCCCAGGAGATTGCCAAGGGTGATTTCAGCATGCGCCTGAACATGGAGCGCGGTGATGAAATCGGCATTCTGGCCAAATCCCTGGATGACATGGCCGAGAACCTCTCACGTAACGCCGATGTCGCTGAACAGATCGCCGACGGCAACCTCAATGTCGAGGTGCAGCTGGCTTCGGAAAAGGATCAGCTGGGTCTGGCCCTGCAGACCATGGTGCTGAACCTCAACG
>NZ_JBXUCV010000004.1:0-256563 GCF_057178085.1 Pelovirga sp. C15f | reverse complement strand
GTGTCCTGGGCCAGGCTAGACGATAGGGACTTGAAACTCAAGCCCCTGCGGGAAATGACCCCGCAGGTGGTACTTTTTGTGTGGTGAGCCGGACTGGGATCGAACCAGTGACCATCTGATTAAAAGTCAGATGCTCTACCAACTGAGCTACCGGCCCGTAGCAACGGAAAGCTTTTATACGTGAATCACTGCAGAGCGTCAACCTTTTTTCACGACTTTTTTATGAACGGGTTGCTGCGCTGCAGGGTCTGATCGCGGCGCGGGCCGACCGATACCAGAACGACCGGACAGCTTGTCCACTTTTCGATCTTGCGAACATAGTCGCGAACCTGCCGGGGCAGATCATCATATTTTTTCAGCTCGCTGATGTCGGATTGCCAGCCGGGAATCTCTTCATAGATCGGCGTACAGGCGCTTAAGACATCGAGATCCTGGGGAAATTCTTCGATAATCTGTTCGCCGTGACGATAGGAGGTACAGACCTTGATGGTGTCCAGTTCACTCAGTACGTCCATCTTGGTCAGGGCGATGCCGGTCAGGCCATTGGTACGGACCGCTTCACGCAGGGCGACAATATCGAGCCAGCCGGTGCGGCGTGGGCGACCGGTGGTGGCACCAAATTCGTTGCCGGCAGCGCGCAGGGTTTTCCCCATTTCATCGTTGAGCTCAGTCGGGAAGGGGCCCTCGCCAACCCGGGTAACATAGGCTTTGGAGATGCCGATGATTTCGTCAATAACCTTCGGTCCGAGACCGGTACCGGTGCAGGCACCTGCGGCAATGGTCGAGGAGGAGGTGACGTAAGGGTAGGTGCCGTGGTCAATGTCGAGCAGGCTGCCTTGCGCTCCTTCAAACAAGATATTTTCACCATTGTTGATGGCCTGGCTGAGGGTCGTCGAGGCGCGGCCGAGATAAACCCGCAGGCGCTCGGCATAGCCAAGGTATTCTTCAACGATGGCCTCTTCATTCAGGGGCTCTTCGCCGAGATAATGCTCAAGAAAGAAGTTTTTCTCCGGCAGGACCTCTTTGAGTTTGCGCCGAAAGGTCTCAGGCTTGAGCAGGTCAGCAAAGCGGATCCCACGGCGTCCGACCTTGTCTTCATAGGTGGGGCCGATACCGCGCCCGGTGGTGCCGATTTTCTTGGCGCCGGATTTGACTTCGCGGGCAATGTCGATCTTCTTGTGGTACGGCATAATGATGTTGACTGCGCCATCGACCAGCAATTGCTGATCATCCTGCAGGTAACCACGTTTCTTGAGCTTGTCGATCTCCTCAAGAAAGACCTTGGGATCAAGAACCACGCCGTTGCCAATGATGCAGCGTTTTCCTTGATGCAGGATGCCGGAGGGGATCAGGTGGAGAACGGTTTTTTCGTCACCGACCACCAGGGTGTGCCCGGCATTGTTGCCGCCCTGAAAGCGTACGACATTCTGGACGAATTCAGTGTAGATGTCGACAACTTTGCCTTTGCCTTCGTCACCCCACTGGGCACCGACGATAATTATGTTGGCCATAGGTTCCTGCTCGCTCCTGTTGTGCCGGTGCGTTGGTGCTGCCGGCAATGGGTAAAATCAAAACAAAGTGAAGTCCGGGTGTTGAATCTGTAGCCAGTTGATGCGCCTGCGGCTTGAGTCGGCCAGCGAGATCAGCTCGATGTCGAGATCTTCGGTAGCGATAACCGCCACGTAACGGTAATTCATCTGGCGTGCATAAACAAGGGTTTCGTCAATCTGGCGTTTGATAATGTCTCGCGCTACTGAATAACCGCGTTGGCGTAACAGCCGTGCGAGTTTCTGGGCTGCGCGCAGGTTGTCGCCGGTAGAGTACACCAGCAGGTCGGTGCCGGGCGCAATGGTCTCATCGAGGTTTGCATCAAGGGCAAAGAGCAGATGGAGCAGACTGAAGGTGAAGCCGGTTGCCGGCGTATCGAGGCCATACTGAGCCATCAGGGTGTTATAGCGACCACCGCTGCAGATGCTGCGTCCAAGTCCGGGCAGAAAACCCTGGAAGGTCATGCCGGTATGATAGTTCAGGCCACGCAGTTCGCCTAGGTCGATGGTCACATGTTCGCTGACCCCGTAGGTTTCAAGAACGTCGAGGATGTCTGCCAGATTATCCAGGGCGCGGCGGGAACGATCGTTGCTGACCGATTGTTCGGCGCGCTCAAGGACCTCGCGGCCGCCGAAAAGTCGCGGCAGGGCCAGGATCTCGGCTCGTGAGCGGTCACTAATGCTGGTGTTTTCGAGGAGCAGGTCAAGTTCGGAACTGTCTTTGCGCAGGATGGCATCGGCTACTTGCTCGGCTTTGTGACGATCAACAGGGAGTCCGTCCATGACACCACGGAAAAACTCCATCTGGCCGATATCAACGGTAAAGCGGTCGGCACCAACGGCGCTCAGCGCTTCAATGGTCATGGCGATCATTTCGGCGTCAGCTTCGGGGCTATCCAGCCCGATCAGCTCAACGCCGGACTGAAATATATCGCGATCTTTACCGGCCTGTTGTTCGGTATGGCGCAGGACCCTGCCATTGTAGCACAGCCGTAATGGTAGCAGCATCTGGCTCATGCGAGTGGCAGCAATACGGGCGATCTGGGCGGTCATGTCCGGTGGAAAAGCAAGGAGGCGGTTGCTCTGACGATCATCGAAACGAAAAGCGCGGTCGCGTAATCCTTCGCCAAGGCCGCGTTCCAGTACGTCGAGAAATTCGAGTTGCGGCGGAATGACCGGGTGAAATCCCCAGGCGGAATAGACCTTGCGCAGCTGCTGTTGCAGGAATTCGAGTTTGGCGGCTTTTAAGGGGAGAAAGTCACGGACCCCTTTGGGGAGGTCGGAATCTTGTGGTGGATCGGAAAAGCGCATGAACTAAAGCTCCGCAAAGGTGTCTGGAAAATTTCCTTTGTTAAGGGCAGCGGCACCGCTGTATTCGGTTAGCCGAACGCGGCAATCTAGCAACAGTTTCACTGCTGTGTCAAGTTGTCGCCGCTTGACAAATGGCAGTGCAAGGGCAGATTAGAACCACTTTTTGCGTTTAAAATACCAGAGCATCGCAACCGCACAGGCCGCCATCAGCAGCAGCGCAAAGGGGTACCCAAGGCGCCACTTAAGCTCCGGCATGATGGCGAAATTCATGCCGTAAACCCCGGCAATAAAGGTCAGGGGAATGAAGATGGAAGCAATGACAGTCAAGACCTGCATCACCTCGTTGGTGCGGTGGCTCATGCTCGAGAGGGAGAGCTCAATGAGCCCTTTGGCGGTATCCCGGTAATTGTCGAGGTTGGCCAGAATATGGAGGATGTGGTCATGAAGGTCGCGTAGATAAAGGTGGGTGCGCTCATCAATCAACGGGGACTCGCTGTGAATCAGAACCCGGGTCAGGTCGCGAATAGGGGAAACGGTCTTGCGTACAAACGACAATTGACCACGGATCTGGTGGATCTGTTGCAACAAGTCGCGGCTGGGACGATTAATCAGTTCGGCCTCAATCAGATCAAGGCGTTCTCCGATGGTTTCCAGTACGTGGTAGTAGCTGTCGAAGGCGGTATCCATCAGCGCATAAGCAAGATAGTCAGCGCCGCGTTCACGAAACTTGGAGTTGGTCGCGGCCAGGCGCTGGTGCACCATGCTGAAAAGATCACCGGGTTGTTCACGAAAGGTGAGCAGACGTCCGGTTGCCAGCACCAGACAGAACTGTTCGGCGCGGATCTGGAGCTGCTCGGTGTCTACGGTGTCGATCTTAAGGAGCTTGAGGATGATCAGAATCGTGTTGTTGTACTCTTCATACTTGGGTTGGTGGTGGGTGTTGAGAATATCTTCCTGGGCGAGGGGGTGAAGCTCTACCAGATTACCGAGTTCGTTGACCAGGGTGACATCATGCAGGCCCTCCAGGTGTATCCAGCTGACGCCGCCTGCCGGTGTCGGTGGGCGACAGTCGGCAAGAGAGGCGGCGGAGCGCTGCTGATAGTCGACTGCGCTGAAATCGGTGCGGGTCAGAAGCGGATGCTCCATTTCCCGCGTACCAACATGGATCAGGGTGCCTGGGGGCAGGCCGATCTGTTTAGGCGGTGTGCGAAACAGGGAGGTGACGGTTTTAAAGCTGGCGGACAAGGGTTTCATTGCTGATCCTTTGCGCTGGTCAGGCCACACTGGTTTCGGCAAGCAGGTAGTCGATGAGCAGGCGGACACCGAAGCCGCTGCCGCCACGGGGGATGCCGGCTTTGCCTTTGTCCTCCCAGGCCATACCGGCAATATCCAGATGGGCCCAGTTATACTGGTCGGCAAATTTCTGCAGGAAAGCGGCAGCGGTGATGGTGCCGGCCGGGCGACCACCGGTGTTTTTTACATCGGCAAAATCGCTCTTGATCTGGCTGGCGTATTCTTCCCACAAAGGGAGTTGCCACAGGCGTTCGCCACTGCGCTGCCCGGCTTTCAGCAATTTTTCGATCAGTTTGTCATCGTTGCCGAGGATTGCCGCTGCCTGATTGCCGAGGGCGATGATGCAGGCACCGGTCAGGGTGGCCAGATCAATGACCGCCCGGGGTTTATAGCGTTCGACGTAGGTCAGGGCATCAGCAAGAATGAGGCGTCCTTCGGCATCGGTATTAAGAACTTCAATTGTTTTGCCCGACAGGGATGTTAGAATGTCACCAGGGCGGATGGCGTTGCCGGATGGCATGTTTTCCACCGCCGGGACCACCGCAACCAGGTTGATGGGCAGTTCCAGACGGGCGGCGGCCAGCATGGTGCCGATAACGGTTGCCGCACCGCCCATGTCCATCTTCATCTCATCCATCTTGTCTGCGGGTTTAAGGGAGATCCCGCCGGTATCAAAGGTGACCCCTTTGCCGACCAATGCCAACGGAGCACCGCCTTTTGGGTCACCGGAATACTCAAGCACGATCAGATAGGGGGGGCGTGAACTTCCCTGGGCAACACCGAGCAGCGCACCGCAGCCAAGCTGTTGAAGTCGCGCCTGATCGAGTAAATGGGCTTTGATGCCGTTTTTTTCAGCCATGGCCACCGCCTGCATGGCAAGAAATTCAGGCGATTTCAGGTTGCCGGGGGCGTTCACCAGGTCGCGCGCCAGGTGAACGCCGGCACAGATAGCTTGAGCTCGGTTGGCACCGCGCTGCAGCAGGGGGAGGCTTTTAGCATCGGCGGCCAGCAGGACAATCTGTTCCAGCGCTTTTGCGGTGTCGGGGGCGGGGCTTTGGTAGCGTTGATACCGGTAGTTGGCGAGCAGTATTCCTTCGGTAATGGCCTGTGATTGTTGATCGATTGTGGCTTTATGAATGGCCAGGTCGGTATAGCTGACAGTGGCCCTGTTAATGTTTTTTTCCTTAAGTACGGTCACCGCGCTGCTGGCAGCCTGGCGTAATTTATCCAGGGAAGCGTCGCCCGCTTTGCCAATCCCCACCAGCAAGATTCGGCTGGGGCCTTTGTTATCGGCGGTGTGAAGCAGAAGGGTTTCTGCGTGGCGCCCACGAAATTCATGGTTGCGCTGGGCTGCGGATACCAGTTTGCGAAAATGGTCATTCAGCTGGGTGAGCAGTTGGGGGCTGGTTCTTCCTTCCGGCGTAAAGAAAATAAGGCAGGGGGTGGTCGTCGTGGCGCTCGTTTTTTTGACCAGAATCTTCATGATAGCTGCTCCGTACGGTTAGCGATTGTTGATCACTATAGCTGAAAAAAGGGCTGGCGGACGGTTTGCCTGACTAAAAAGACGATAGTCCATGGACCTCTTCCAGTTGCTTGATGGTGTCCAAGACCGCTGCCACTCCTTGCTCCAGAGAATCATAACAGATTTCCAGGTGGTGCTGGGGTTTGGTGTGAAGATAGAGGGGATCGTAGTAGTCCTGCATCAGTCTGGCTATCAGCAGATGCCAGTTCTCAGCGTCGAGCAATTGCTGGAGTTGGTCGACGTTGCTGTTGCCGAGGCGCTCGCGCAGGGAGTTGAGCGCGCGCGCAATCGCTGGATGGAGTTGTTCCAGTTCGGGATAGTCGGCAAGGATAACCTCGGTCCGCAGTGCCATTGAGGTGGTGAGCCAGAGACTGGGTTGTTGCTGCATCGCCTGATGAAAACGCGGCGGGACGGCGCGGCGGCCGATATGGCGACTCTCGCCTTCGGTAATGAGGTAAGGGCAGTTGCGCAATGCGTCAAGTCGGTCCCAGAGGCGTGCTTCGAATTGTTTTTGACCGGGCTGTTCACCCAATCCCAGACCGCCAAAGGCGCTGCCACGGTGATTGGCGATTTTTTCCAGATCGATAGCCGGCTGCCCCTGTTCTTCGAGCTTTTGCAGGATACGGGTCTTGCCGATACCGGTCAGACCACGTAGCACGTAGATTCTTGGCCACAGGTATTCGTCAAAATAGTTACAGACCATGCGGCGAAAGGCCTTGTGGCCACCGATGAGTTGACGCGCGGGAATTCCTGCCAGATTCAGGAAGCTGGTCATGGCCAGGGAGCGCATGCCGCCACGCCAGCAGAAAATAATTACCGGCAGGGTCGAAATGCCTCGGGCTGATTCTATTTGCGCGATAAAATCTGGAATCTTGGGCGCGGCGATGGCAACGCCGCGCCGCCGGGCAATGGTTTTCCCTTGCTGCTTGTAAAGGGTGCCGATCTCGGCACGCTCTACGTTGCTGAACAGGGGGACATTGACAGCGCCGGGGATACTTGCTTCGGAATATTCTGCCGGGGAGCGAACATCAACCAGTAGCGCCTGCTGATGGCGGTACTCAAGTGCTGCTTCCAGGTCGATGGTTGCCTGCATTATTGTGCTCCAGGGGACGGGCCTGAGCCGGTCTGTGGGTCCGGGGTGAAGGAGATCGGGGGGCAACTATGGGGATGAAAAGTCAAGGATGTCAAGAAAAAGGTTGACAGCTCCCGTCATCGGGAATAGGGTGTCAAATTCTGACGCGGGATGGAGCAGTCTGGTAGCTCGTCGGGCTCATAACCCGAAGGTCGGGGGTTCAAATCCCTCTCCCGCAACCAAAAAAAAACAAGAGGCCACTGAATCAGGCGATTCGGCGGCCTCTTTTTTTGTCTATCCCGCTATTCAATAGTATGGAGTATTGCAAAAAAACTATTTTTCCTCGTTGTCTCTGCTGCGCAGCCAGCGGTTGAACCGCTCGCGTGGCCCCTGCGAGAGGATGCGTTCAAAGATTTTACGGTCGTGCAGGTAGAGGCAGTGACGGACAATGGTGTAGGGGCTGAAGGTGCTGTCCGGATTGCCGGCAAGAAAGAGGTTGCGATACTCCTTGACCGTTTTAAGGTTGTTGACCAGGGCCTGGTGCAAATCAGAGCGTTTGAAGCGATGATCCAGGGAGAGGATGTCCTGGACAAAGTTATCAACCTTGTAGTCCTGAAATTCAAAATCCCTGAAAAAATGTCCGGCAACCCGTAGAAAGTTGAAAGCGTTGATGGCTCTGCCGTTGACGGATTGGGTGTCTTCCATTTCCCCGTCACTGGTCGGGCTGTCGCTTAACGGTGCTGCTGTCGCTGCTTCCATCAGTTCGCTGGTAGCGTTGCGGATTTCCTTGAATTCGCGGTCGGCCAGTTCAAACAGTGCTGAGAGAACATTGATACGGCGCTTGAGGTTGTTGGGGATCGATTTTTTGTATTTGATCTTGTGGTCCAGAACGCTCCAGGTATCCTGGATCAGCGAGCGAATCTGCACTTCAAACGGACAGTTGGCAATGTCATCACGATGGAGAGTTACCGTGCCGGGCGCCAGATCCATGTGGAGGCCCTTGTAGCCAAAAAGGTCTTCGGTGCCTTCCATGGCAGCAATCTTGTCGGTGACGTCGATAATGCTGAAATGTTCCTTGAGGGTTCCGGATACCAGGGCGACCTGATCCTCATAGAGGCAGACAATGCGAATGCCAATCAGATCACTCAGGTAGTCCTTGATGGCATAGGCGCGACCCTCGGTTTCAAGTCTCCCCTGATATTTGCGTTGAAACTTTTTAATGCATTCGTCCTGGTCCTTGATGCGACCTTCAATCTTGGTCACTTCGCCCAGGTCTGACTGATTGATCAGTGTTTCAATCGTGCTGATGTAGTGGTTTTTGATGTTTTCAAGGGTACAGCGGTTTTGTGCGTAAAATTCTCGAAAGAGTTTCTTTTCCAGTTCGAAGTCTAATGAAGCCAATGGTCTGATCCTGTTACGGTCGAGTAAAAAGTGAGGCTGCGACTTGTGCGAAAGCCGATGGATTTGCATGATGCTAATCTCTTATGACCTGTTAATATACCCCTTTTTTGTGGTGACTGGGGAGGTCTGCGGAGTTTTTTGATTGTGAACCTACATGTCAGGGTGAAGGGTTTTTGTTAAAATCAGGGAGTGGGGCGTGGCCGAGCAGAAGCTGGGCAAAAAAAAGGCCCCGTAAACGGGGCCTTTTGGCGGATGCAAATGTGAATCAGATTCTTTGCACGTTGGCCGATTGAGGGCCCTTCTGGCCTTGGGTCACGTCAAAACGAACGCGATCACCTTCGGCAAGAGACTTGAAACCGTCGCCCTGGATCTGTGAGAAGTGAACGAACACGTCCGGTCCGTTATCCTGCTCGATGAAGCCAAAACCCTTAGAATCGTTAAACCACTTTACTGTACCTTCTGCCATTTTTTCTCTCCATGTTCCTTCGCGGGAACTTTATAGTGTTCGTGTCCTTATTATTTCCGCCAATAAAAAACACGCATCCTTACTGAAGGTCTGCGTGTTCTGATCCGTATGACAACTGTTGTCGGGCGAAAAGAATAATCCACAAACGTGTTAAGTTGTGGAGGACCCTAGCATGATCGGGCGGGCCAATGCAAGCAGAAAAGCTATTATTTTTTATGAGTCGCTGAGATTCACACAATGAGGGGTTATGAGGTCAATAGTTGATCAGATCTTCAGGGGCGAGCCGGTTCACTTTGCGTTCTGAGTGGTAACGCATAATCCTGTTTTATCGGTGTAGAGAGTGGCCCCGAAAAAGTGGCGAAAAGTTGCCGATGATGGCCAATATAAGCCAAATAACAGGTAGTTTGGTGTGGCCGGAAAATAAATTGATTGCAATGCAAAGCCGCCTCTACTACACTTTCAAAACTTAAATCCAGGAGCAATAGCGAACTGGCACCTGGATTGCTTAGCGACAGGACGTCAATTTTAAATTGCGTTCTAAAACCAGTGCAAGGAGGAAAAAAGTATGTCACGATTCAAGAAATTTGCGGCAGGTTTAACCGTGTCAATGTTTGTCACGACCGTGGTGCTTGCGGTCTGCGCTGTCCCCGCGCCAGTCAGTGCCGATGGCCACATGGACCGCAGCGACTGGCCCTCAAGCTTTACCGTGGGGACAGCGTCGCAGGGCGGCACCTTTTTCGCTTATGGCTCGGGCTGGGCGAATCTTGTCGCCAAAGAGCTGGGCGTGTCCGGCGGCGGCGAAGTCACCGGCGGTCCGATGCAGAACATGGCACTGGTACATACCGGTGATGCGCAGTTTGGCATGACCACGATGGGTCCGGCCGCGGAATCGTTGGCCGGCACCAATCCGATCGCGCCCGGTCTGCAAATGAACAAGTCCTGCGCGATGTTCCCGATGTATCAGACCCCGTTCTCGGTGACCGCGCTGTCGTCGTCAGGCATCAAATCCATCTCGGACATCCCGGATGGCGCCCGCATCGGTTTTGGTCCCGCGGGATCGACATCGGACACCTACTTCCCGCGTATGATGGAAGCGCTTGGTGTGAAGTTCGACCGTCGTAACGGCGGCTGGTCCGACCTTGGCGGTCAGCTCCAGGATGGTCTGCTTGACGTCATCGCCTTTGCCGCTGGCATCCCCGTTCCGGCCGTGTCTCAGCTTGAGGTGCAGACCAATGTGAACATCATCGAGTTCACCGAGGAAGAGCAGGCCGCCATTATGAACGCCTTCCCGGTCTCTGCCTTCGAGATCCCGGCGAACACCTATACCACGCTGAAAGCTCCGGCGCGCTCGGTAGCGATGTGGAACTTCGCCATCGCCAACTGCGACCTGCCGACAAGCTTTGTCAACGCGGCCGTCGATGTGGTGATGTCCGACAACGCGCGGATGGTGAACATTCACCGTGCCGCGCGCTCCACGTTGCCCGAGAACTGGGACAAGAACAAGGTGCTTCAGTGGCATCCCGGTGCGGCCCAGTGGTTCAAGGAAAACGCTGGCGCAGACATTCCCGACAGCATGATCTACGGCAAGTAAATCCTATGGGGGCGGCGCGACAGGCTGTGCGCCGCCCCGCTTCTTGCATCCCGCGCGCCGTCGATACGGTGTGATGGGGGAGATACAGCTTTCACTTTAGATACGAAGCGCCGACGCGAAGGCCAAGGCGGCTTTGCCATGGAGGTGGCAATGGTTCAGGAATCAACACCGGCGGACGAGCCCGTGATCGCAGAGGGGATCGACGAAGAGCCGGTCGAAAAAAACCGTCGTATATTCACCGGGTGGCGGATGAATATCGTCGCGAGCTTTGCCGCACTCTATGCTATGTTCCACATGGCGGCGCTGAACGGTGTTTCAATCTCGTACTATACAGGGATCGAAGTCCCGTTTCTGCCGTCATTCCCCATGGAGACCTGGAACTTCCGCATCGTTCACATCGCTGGCGCGCTGGCTCTGGGCTTCGTTGTCTATAACGCGATGATGTTCTCGGAAAAGGACGACAGCCCCAAGCGTGGCCCCTGGGGCGTGATCGCCTGGCTGCTGCTTTTGCCGGCGGTGCTGGCGGTGGGTAGCGGCTTTTGGTTCGCCCACACCATCGCCTCCGGCAGTTTGCCTGAAATGGGTGGCCTTATCACCTGGCCCGCCTTTCCCGGGACTCCCATTTACACACAGGAAATCTGGTATTTCGGTGTTCCTCTAATGGTGGCGACGCTGGGCGGGATCGTCCTGGGCTGGTTCGAAAAGGCCCCGCGGGATCGTTTTCGGGTCTCGGACATCCTGCTTGCCGTCTGCGGCATAGCGGTTGCGGTCTATCTGGTCGCCATCTACGGCACCGCCGCGCGCAATTCGGTCGGGACACCCTTTGTTCCCATCGGTGTCGCTTTTGCCGCGACCGCCGGGTCGGCGTTGATCCTTGAACTGACCCGCCGCGTCGCCGGTCTGGCGCTGGTCATCATCACCGGCATTTTCCTGCTCTACACCTTCGTGGCGCATTTGCTGCCTGGCATCCTCGCCGTGCAAAGCCCCTATACCTGGCAGCGCTTCTTCGGCAATGTCTATTCGGATGCGGGCATCCTGGGGCCGACAACGGCGGTGTCCTCGACCTATATTATTCTATTCATCATCTTCGCGGCCTTCCTGCAGGCCTCCAGGGTTGGTGATTATTTCGTGAACTTCGCCTTTGCCGCCGCCGGACGTGCCCGTGGCGGCCCGGCCAAGGTGGCGATCTTCGCCTCGGGCCTGATGGGCATGATTAATGGCACCTCGGCGGGCAATGTGGTGGCGACCGGCTCGCTTACCATTCCGCTGATGAAAAAGGTGGGCTATCGACCAACCACTGCGGGCGCGGTCGAAGCGGCCGCCTCCACGGGCGGGCAGATCATGCCGCCGATCATGGGAGCAGGGGCCTTTATCATGGCCGAGATCACGGGCATCCCCTATCAGGAGATCGCCATCGCCGCGATCATTCCCGCAGTGCTTTATTTTGTGTCGGTCTACTTCATGGTCGACTTCGAGGCGGCCAAGCTTGGTATGCGCGGCATGAGCGAGGATGAAGTGCCCAAGTTCGCCAAACTTGCGCGTCAGGCTTACCTGTTCATCCCGATCATCATCCTGATTGTCGCGCTCTTTATGGGCTATTCGGTGATCCGTGCCGGCACTTTGGCGACTGTTGCTGCGGCGGTAGTGTCATGGCTGACACCCCACCGCATGGGCCTGCGGTCGATCCTCAAGGCCTTCGAGCTGGCCGGAATCATGTCGATCCAGATCATCGCGGTCTGTGCTTGTGCAGGCATCATCGTAGGCGTCATCTCGCTGACCGGTGTCGGCGCGCGGTTCTCGGCGGTGCTGCTGGACCTGGCCGGGGTCAGCCAGCTTCTGGCTCTGTTCTTCGCCATGTGCATCGCGATTCTGCTGGGCATGGGTATGCCCACCACCGCGGCCTATGCGGTCGCGGCCTCGGTCGTCGCACCGGGCCTTGTGCAGCTTGGTATCCCGATGCTGACCGCACATTTCTTCGTGTTCTACTTCGCGGTGCTTTCGGCCATCACGCCCCCTGTGGCCCTGGCCAGTTACGCTGCGGCGGGCATCTCGGGTGCCAATCCGATGGAGACGAGCTTCGCCAGCTTCAAGATCGGCATCGCCGCATTTATCGTCCCGTTCATGTTCTTCTACAACTCGGCGCTGCTGATGGACGGCACATGGCTCGATATCGGCCGTACGGGCTTGACCGCGGTGTTCGGCGTGTTCCTCTTGTCCGCGGGGGTGCAGGGCTGGTTCCTTGGGCAGCGCTCGGCCTGGTTTCTCCGGTTAGGCATGGTTCTGGCGGCCCTCTTCATGATCTCGGGTGGTTTGATGACCGACATCCTCGGGATCGGGCTGACCGTGGTGATCTGGCTGGTACAGCGGGTCTTCCACCCGAACCCGGACTTGGCGATCCCGGTTCGCGGCGCCGACTGACCCACAGTACGAGCCGGGTAATAGCATCCCTCTCCGAAAGGTGTTCCCGGTAGTGGTACAAACCTGAGAAGAAGAGTACGAGTACTGATACAACAAAGGCGGTAGAATTTAATCTACCGCCTTTGTTGTATCCATTGTGAACTGAATTTTAGTTGCTGATGTCCAGCAATCTATCGATCATTTCAACCAGGTAGGGGATCTGGGGTTTGGTAGCGTAGCCATCGGCACCAACAAGGTCGCACTTTGCCGACATCTGTTCATTGATCAGGGATGAAAAAAGGATGACCTTCAACTCCTTGAGGAAGGGGTCGTTCTTGACCTTTTTGCACAGGGTGAGGCCGTCCATCTTGGGCATCTCAATGTCGGTGATCAGCAGTTGCAGGTGATCACGCAGGAGGCTGCCATTGTCGACCTCCTGTCTGATTTGCAGCAGGCGATCGTGGCATGCCTGGCCATCAGCAAAAACCTCAAGAGAGGTGTAGCCGGCGCTTTTAAGAACGCGCTCAATGCCGGCGCGAATCAGGGAAGAGTCTTCTGCCATCATCAGTTTCATTTGTTCGCGGGTGTGAGGACGTTGTTCCTGAAGGAGGTCCTGGCGCAAATCGATTTCATAATCCATGTTGGCTTGCGGATCGAACTCAGTCACAATGTGTTCTAAATCAACGATCAGAATTTCACGGCCATCGATGTTGACGCTGCCGGTAAATCGTGGGCGAAACTGATCAATAAAGTTGGCCATGGGCTGAACGTCATTCCATGAAATGCGGTGGATCTGGTTGACACCGTCAACCTTAAAGCCGTTGATTCTGTTATTGAATTCGCAGACCAGAACCACGCGACGCTGTTCGACACTGGTTGCGCTGCTTCTTTTAGTGAGATGTTCCTTCAGATCAATCAGCGGAATGGTGTTGCCGCGTAATAACAGGGTGCCGAGCATGCCGGCGCCGCAACCCGGTATGGTTGTTACCGCTTCTTGGTCAAAAGGGATAATCTCTTTAAGTTTCTGAACATTGATACCGAAAGGTTGCGTACCGAGATAGAACTCGATGATTTCCATCTCGTTGGTACCGGCTTCAAGGAGAATTTCCTGTTTATGCTGGGTTGTCATGGGATGTCCTCAGGGCAGCGGGAGAGTGATCATAAGATTTGATCATATTAATGATAGTGCTGTCAACAATTTATCTGCGGTTGTTTTTGATGGTTCAGTCGCCGGCGGCTTTTCATGTATAGTACAAACTCCAGCGCTGTTTGGGGGTCGTCTCCTGGTAGCCTGGCAACTGTTGTAGTCTGTTGCGTTTGATGATGGGGGAGATATGACCGGATTGGCACAATCACACTATCGACTGGGGATGAGCTACCTGTATGGCAAGGGGGTGGCAAAATCTTACGTCGAGGCGATGAAATGGTTCAAGCTTGCTGCTCAGCATCAGTATCCGCGGGCATTATTTATGTTGGGACGGATGTATGATCAGGGCCAGGGCACGGCAGAAAACGCTTCTGAAGCAGCGCGCTATTTCCATCAAGCTGCCGAACTGGGGTACGCCCGCGCCCAGAATGCTCTTGGCCAGGCGTACATCAAGGGGCATGGAGTTGACCAGGATTATGGACAGGCGCTGATCTGGCTGCGTAAAGCTGCAGATCAGGGTTTTTCTGATGCGCAGTATAACCTTGGCCTGATGTACGCAAAGGGGCACGGCGTTCCCAAGGATTTCCTCGAAGCGCGACGTTGGTGGGCACTGGCGGCAGAGCAGGGGAACCCGAAAGTGCAATTTACCCTGGGACATATGTATCTGGTTGGCAAAGGGGTAAAAAAGAACTACTCCAAGGCTCGTCAGTGGCTGCGTCAGGCAGCAGAGCAAGGATTGCCGACAGCGCAGTTTCATCTGGGGATGATGTACGCCAAGGGAACCGGGGTGCTGCAGAGTGACAGTGAAGCGCGCAAATGGTTGCAGTGCGCGGCAGAACAGAACTATCTCGATGCTCTGTATCATCTTGGAAAGTTGCTGGGTGGTGGCAGTGATGAGGTGCGTGATCCTCTGACCGCCGTGATTTTGCTCAAGCAGGCCGCTACCCGCGGTCATCAGCGCGCCCAGGTGTTACTGGGGCAACATCTGGCCAAGGGGATCGGTGTGGCCCCCGATCTTTCCCTGGCGTACCACTGGTGGTGCGAAGCAGCCAGGTCCGGCAACGCTGATGCGCAATATAACCTCGGGGTGATGTACCTTAACGGCAAAGGGGTAAAAAAAGATCCTCTCGAGGGCAAGAAGTGGTTGACCGAAGCCGCCGATCAGGGGCATACCAGGGCTCAATATTGCCTCGGAGTGATGTACTCGACCGGCACCGGGGTGCCGCAGGACATTGATGAGGCGTTGCGTTGGAAGGAGGCGGCAGAGTTTTGGGAATCCATCTAGTTTCCGATTGGGAAACTGAATCGCCTCTATCCAGGGTTTCCGGCTGGCAACCATCAGGTTTCAGCCCGGAAGCATGTCAGTTAATCTTCGGGGCCGGCTGATTAAGTTTGGGACTGTATTCCTTGTTGCATAGTTGATGCATTTATGCATAATGGCCCCATGAAGAGTTTCATCTCCATTCTAAATACTCAATCCGTCGTCGATGCTACCGACAGAAATATCCTGGTGACAGATACGTCAGGTCAGGTCATCCTGGTGAGCTGCCGTGCGCGGCAATCTCTCGGGATTGTCCCTGGTGTCAGGTTGGAACAGGATTATCCCGGTTTCTGGGAGCATGTTGAAAAAATCCTTGCCGGTACTTTGGGTCGTTCTGAGGTTCCACTGCAGCTGGGTGGTTATGAATATCTGGTGGCAGTCAACCCGCTGCTGGAAAAGAAAAGAATTGTCGGCGCAGTCTGCGTGCTGGTCGATAGTAGCCAGCTCGACATCATGACCCGCCGCCATCCCTCTTTCAATACCCTGTCACGTGAGCTCGACACCATTATCGATTCTTCCTCCGATGGCCTTTTTGTTTGTGATGCCCAGGCCAATGTAATTCGCATGAACCCGGCGTCAGAAAAAATCCATAAAATTTCTGCTAATGCCGTGGTTGGCCGCAATATGCGAGCGCTGATCGATGAGGGTTTTATTGATCGCTCAGCTGCCCTGGAGGCCAGCGTCAGCGGAAAGCGGGTCAGCCTGCTGCAGAATAAAGGCGGTCATAAGCTGATTTCCATAGCAACGCCGGTATTTGATGAACGCTCAGAATTGATCAGGGTAGTTGTCAGTGAGCGCGATGTTACCGAGATTGATGCCTTGCAGCGGGAACTGGAAAAGCAGGAAGCGATCAAGGACAGTTTGCGTGACCAGATGCTTGCCATGCAGCAGGCTGAGCTTGAGACCCAGCAGATTATTGCCCGCAGCCCGCAGATGATTCGTGCCGTGCAGCAGGCCATGCGGGTTGCCAAGGCCAATTCATCGGTGTTTATCCTGGGTGAGTCCGGGGTGGGAAAAGGATTGATTGCACAGCTGATTCATACCCATTCAGCGCGTGCCGGGAAACCACTGATCAAAATCAACTGTGGGGCGATTCCGGAATCCCTTATCGAAGCAGAGCTCTTTGGTTACGAAAAAGGGGCTTTCACCGGTGCTCTGACCAGCGGTAAGCCCGGCCAGTTTGAACTCGCCGATGGTGGAATTCTATTTCTTGACGAAATCGCCGAGTTGCCGCTCGGATCGCAGGTCAAGTTGCTGCGTTTTCTTGAAGACGGCAAGATTACCCGCCTGGGTGACACTAAAGGGCGTAAGCTGGATGTCCGGGTGCTGGCCGCAACTCACCAGAATATGGAAGAAATGGTCGAACAGGGACGGTTCCGTCTCGATCTTTATTATCGTCTCAATGTCATTCCCATCCAGATCCCGGCGTTGCGCGACCGCTCAGAGTGCATCATCCCCCTGATTCATCATTATCTGGAAGAATTCGGCAAGCGCAGTGGCATCAGAAAGCGCATGACCCGTGCGGCATTGGATGCCCTGTGTGGTTATTCCTTTCCGGGCAACGTTCGCGAGCTGATGAACATCTGTGAGCGTCTGGTGGTGATGGCAGAGACTGATGTAATTGATGTTGTTGATCTGCCCGGGCAAATTGAAACCCAGGCAACAGAATCGCCGCTGGCGGTTGGCTGTCTGCCTTCAGGTTTGACGCTCCAGCAGACCCTCGAGCAGGTTGAACGGAGCATGTTGGAGCATGCGAGAAATTTGATGGCAAATCAACATGAAATGGCGCAAGCTCTCGGCGTTAATCAATCAACGGTCGCGCGAAAACTCAAAAAATATGGTTTAACCTGATTTGCCCACTTAGGAAGATCTCCAATATGCAGTCCCGCATACTACCCTTTGATTTTTAATCATGTATTCTTGTGTTAAAGCTTAATGACTTAACGAGTTAATACGCTAGCTATCTGTTTTATGGGTACATTTATAGCGAAGTTTAAAGTCCTGAAACTTTTATCAATTAAAATAATTATGGCAAGAAATTTGCTAGTATTCTTGGGTGTTTTGTCGGCTGACATGAAATTTTAAACCCATCCTGCGAGGTTCATATGAAACCATTTGGAAGGCTTGTTTCACTGCTCATTCTGCCGCTGATTGCAATGATTGTATATAGCGCCCTGAAATCATACTTTTTCAAGAGCCCGCCTGTCTGGACTTTTGAAATGTCTCTGTTTTTTTTCGGTAGTTTTTTTATGCTCGGTTCAGCTTATTGTCATATGGAAAAAAAACACGTGGCAGTTGATATTATCAATCACTATCTGCCGCCACAGTGGCAACGGGTCCAGGGGGTTTTTTCCGAGTCAGTTGTTTTGTTCGTTGCCATTGTGCTGATCTATGTCAGTGTTCCTGCCGCCTGGCAAGCGACCCTGATCGGCGAGCGCTCTATCATGCAGACAACTTTTAATCCCCCTGTTTGGTGGTTTCGCTGGATTATTCCCGTTTCTTGTTTGCTCATAGCTGTTCAGGCCTGCATTGATATGATTGCGCACATCAGAGGTACATCACCTTTTTCCGGTGTAGCTGTAGCGCCAGGGGAGGACGCATAAATGTCACCACTTTACATGTTCTTGGCCCTGGTACCTCTATTGGTTGCGGGTGTTCCGATTGCCTTTTCGCTGGCTGCCGTGGCAATCGTCTTTTCCTACTATTTGTGGGGCCCGGGCGCCTTGAATATTGTGGTTTCTGCAACCTGGGGGGCCATGAACAATTTTGTTATCATCGCCATCCCGCTTTTTATTTTTATGGCTTACATCCTTCAAAAAACCAATGTTGTTGAAGACTTGTACGATACCTTTTACAAGTGGTCCGGAGCGTTGCGAGGAGGTCTGGCGATTGCCACGATCCTGGTCGGAGCCATATTGGGTGCCGTGTCGGGAGTTGTTGCTGCCGGGGTTATTGGTCTTGGTTTGATCGGACTGCCGCAAATGCTGAAACACGGCTATAACCGCAGGGGTGCCCTTAGCTCCGTTTTGGGCGGCGGGACCCTGGGCCAGTTGATTCCGCCGAGCACTAACATGATCCTTTATGGTGTGGTGACGGGGGTTTCCATTGGCGGCTTGTTTGCCGGCGGCATTTCAGCAGGGGTCCTGCTGGCGTCGCTTTACATTATCTATGTCGTTATTCGTGGCCTGATCTCCCCGGATTTTGCCCCTGCACTACCTGAAGAAGAGCGCGCCAGCTGGCTGGAGAAATTGATCTCGCTCAAGAGTGTTATTTTGCCGGCGTTCTTGATTGTTATTGTCCTGGGTTCGATTCTTTTGGGAATGGCAAGTCCAACGGAGGCTGCAGCCTTTGGGGCTGCCGGTGCTTTGCTTGTAGGGTTGATCAAGCGTCGCCTGACCTGGAAAATCGTTTATTCCGCCTCCTATGAGACTTTGAGTGTAACCGCAATGGTTGGCTGGATGATGATCGGTGCAAGCGCCTTCGGCTCGGTTTTTTCCGGTCTGGGTGGCAACGCATTGGTTGCCGAGTTCGCTATGAACATGCCGGGCGGCGCCAATATGGTTTTTGTCGTTGCGGCTGTTTTTGTCTTTCTGATGGGTATGTTTCTGGAGCCGGGCGCGGTTATTTTTCTTGCGGTGCCGATCATCGCACCGATTCTTGTCAACCTGGGATTCGAACCGCTGTGGATTGGTCTGGTCATTAACGTCATTCTCCAAAGTGCCTATATCTCGCCTCCCTTCGGGTTCAGTCTTTTTTATTTGAAAGGGTGCACGCCCGCGGAGATCGATATCGTGGAAATATACAAAGCAAGTCTGCCGCTACTGTGTTTGCAGGCGGTCTGCGTTGCCCTTATTTTTGTTTTTCCGGATATCGTCATGTGGCTGCCGAAATATCTGTTAAACTTGTAACCTTTCGGGGTGTGTAACAACGCCCTCTGCCACCTGGAAGGGAGGGATGCAAATAAGGTTGGATTGTTCGGGAAATATCCATCTGTGTGATGACTCAAAGTAGCGCAGGAGCGTAAACAAAGAAGAAAACTTTATTGGAAAGGAATGATGCAATGAAAAAAATGCTTGTAATCTTAATGTCGGTATTTTTTTTGGTAACGGGTGCGCAAACGGTTTTTGCTGCGAAAGTTAACTGGAGGCTCGTTACCCACGCCATGCCCGGGACCGAACAGCAGCGCATTGCTGAGGTGTTCGCAGAAACAGTAAAAACCCTTTCCGGTGGTGAGTTTGTTATTTCCGTATATCCCGCCGGAGTTCTCTTCCCGGTGTTTGAGACCTTTGATAATATCCAGAATGGTCTGGTTAATGCTGGAATGGTATACAGTGCTTACTGGCCTGGAAAAGATCCCCTGTTTAGTTTTACCACCCAGCCCGGATCTCCTCTAAGTACTTACGCAGAGGGGGCCTACCTGGTGGAAAAGCTCGAGCCCTGGTTTGAAAAGCTTTATGCCAAACATCGCATGACCTATCTGGGGCATGCAATGGTCAGCCCTCTTTATGAGCAACTGATGTCTGTCGTTCCCATTGATTCTATCGATAAGATTAAAGGGTTGCGGATTCGTTCTTCCGGTATTGGTGGTCAGTACTATCGCGCTTTGGGAGCGACAACCGTGTCCCTGTCCGCGCCGGATATTTACACCGCTCTGCAAACGAAGAGTATCGAGGCCGCGGAATGGACCTTCTGGGATGAAAACATGCGGATGGGTTTTCATGAAGTGGCCACCCATGTCCTGGATCCCGCCTTGCAGAATGGCACCTGCGAATATTTTCCGCTGGTCGTGAATACCCGAAACTGGAACGCCCTCTCCCAGGAACACAAAGATATCGTTATCGCCGCGCGTGATCGTATCCGCTATCTTTCAGCGATGGTTTATAACAGCGAAATCATTGCCCGCGAAAAATGGAAAGCGCTGCCCGGCATAACGGTAACCACGTGGAGCGATAAGGATCTTGCAACGGCCCGCGCAGCTGGTCACAAAGTGGTTTATGAAGAAGCGCAGAAATCCGACGCCGGCAAAGAGTTTCTGGACATTTATCGCAATACCCTGTGGGAGCTTGGGTATCAAGATGATGCCAAAGAACTGGGTTACAATAACTAGTCTGAAGGACGCTGCCTGAACCGATACAGGGCCGCCTATTTTGGCGGCCCTGCTTTTTTGTGGAGGTTTTTATGTTGACATGTGCGCTTGATCATCTGGTAGTAACCGCTCCGTCGCTGGTTGCCGGTTCGGCTTTTATCAGGGAGGTCCTTGGCGCTGATATGCAGCCCGGCGGCAAACACCCGCGCATGGGAACCCACAACCTGTTGTTGAGCCTGGGGCCATCGCTCTATCTGGAGGTTATCGCTATCGATCCGTCTGCTCCCGGGCCGGGTCGCCCTCGCTGGTTCGGGATGGATTGTCAGCCTGTCGACGCTCATCCGGCCTTTTCGACCTGGGTGGCACGGACGACCGATATCCGGGCCGCTACCGCTTCCTGCCCGGAGTTGCTGGGAGAGGTTATGGCGATGGAGCGGGGAGATCTGCAGTGGCTGATCACTGTTCCGGCAGACGGCCTGCCGCCTTTGAATGGAGCCGCACCGGCACTTATTGAGTGGCCGGTCGACGTGCATCCGGCCGCAAGATTGGAGGATCGAGGTCTGCGGTTATTGTCCCTGGAAATTTCATCTCCCGATCCGCTGCGCATTCAGGGTCTGTTATCGGCATTGAACTTCAGCGGGCCGGTAAAAGTCATTGCTTGCGGGGCTGCTGCCGGTACTGGCTTGTGCGCCACCATTGATACCCCCCAGGGCGTTCGGCGGTTGTCTGTCCCGAATTTTGCCGCTTCTGCTGAAGATCTTCAAGAAACCGGAAGATAGTTTGGATCCCGTGGCGAACGATGGTTGCTGCGGAGATTCTTTTTTTGATTTAATCACCGATGAATTGGTATGCAGAATTGCATACCAATCTCCCCTGCAGGTTTTCGTTTCGCGCCCTTAGGTTAAGATTGCTCCCGGGTCGAATCTTTTTTTAAGAACATTAACTCCCTGTATTTCAATAGTTATTCACCTTCTTTGGGAGCATGTGTAATTGTTTCCAGTCGCGGCTGGCACTGTCCTTGCTCATTAAAGAGCGAGACTTTAAGCTGATCTGCGGCCTAAGTGAGTCGCCACAAAACTTTTAACCCGTCCACCCTAATAAGGAGAGGAGAATCATGAATCTTCTGAACAACGCTGTACTGTCCGTTCCGTATCCCCACAATGAACCTGTACTGAGTTATGCTCCCGGCACGCCTGAGCGCAGCAAGATCAAGGAGACACTGGCTGATCTGAAATCCAAACAGGTGGAAGTTCCGCTGATTATTGGTGGCAAGGAGGTGCGTACCGGTGATCTCGCAAAAATTGCCTGTCCCCATGACCATTCGGTGACCCTCGGCCAGTATCACAAGGCCGGTCCCAAAGAGACCCAGATGGCTATCGATGCGGCAATGGCCGCCAAGCCCGCGTGGGAAGCCCTGCGCTGGGAAGAGCGGGCGGCAATTTTTCTCAAAGCGGCGGAACTGCTGGCCGGCCCCTATCGTTTTCTGGTCAACGCTGCAACCATGCTCAACATCAGTAAGAGCCCTTACCAGGCCGAGATCGATTCAGCCTGTGAGCTGATCGACTTTTTGCGCTTTAATGTTTACTTCGCCCAGCAGGTCTATGCCGAACAGCCTCTGCACTCACCATCACCGATCTGGAACTATGTTCAGCACCGTCCTCTTGAAGGATTTGTGTTTGCCATTGCCCCGTTTAACTTTACCGCGATTGCCGGTAATCTGCCGACATCGCCGGCAATTATGGGCAATACGGTGGTGTGGAAACCTGCTTCATCAGCGGTCTACGCTCCTTATTATTTTATGAAACTGCTGCAGGAAGCCGGTCTGCCTGACGGCGTGATCAACTTTATTCCCGGTTCCGGCGCCAATGTCGGTGATACCTGTCTGAACAGTCCGGATTTTGCCGGTATCCATTTTACCGGAAGCACCGGCGTGTTCCAGGGGATGTGGAAGCAGATCGGTAGCAACATTGCTGACAATCGTTACAAGAGTTATCCGCGAATTGTTGGTGAAACCGGCGGTAAGGACTTTATCTTTGCTCACAGCTCGGCTGACGTTCCGGCGTTGGCAACCGCTATTGTGCGCGGCGCTTTCGAATACCAGGGTCAGAAGTGCTCTGCGGCCTCCCGTGCCTATATCCCCGAGTCATTATGGGAGCCGGTAATGAGCGAGCTCACAGCGCAGTGCAGTCGCATTAAAATGGGTGACGTTACCGATTTCAGCACCTTCTTTAATGCTGTCATTGATCGTAACGCGTTCAAGTCGATTACCGCTTATATCGATTATGCCAAAGAGTCGGCGGATGCCGAGATTGTGATCGGTGGCAACTATGACGACAGTAAGGGCTTCTTTATTGAACCGACGGTCATCGTGACCACTGACCCGCATTTCAAAACCATGGAAGAAGAGATCTTCGGACCGGTCATGACCCTTTATCGTTATGCCGATGCTGACCTTGATGCCGCCCTTGAGTTATGCGACACAACCTCTCCTTACAGTCTTACCGGGGCAGTGTTCGCCCAGGATCGTACAGCCGTCAGCAAGGTGATGAAGAGACTGGAAAATGCCTCGGGTAACTTTTATATCAATGACAAGCCGACTGGGGCGGTTGTCGGCCAGCAACCCTTTGGCGGCGCCCGCGCCTCCGGCACCAACGATAAGGCCGGCAGTAAGCAGAACCTGATGCGCTGGGTATCGGTCCGGGCGATCAAAGAGAACTTTGTGCCGCCGCGCAGTTTTGAATATCCCTACATGTCAGCTGAGTAACCGGCCCCTGGATTTTAAAAAGGTGAAGGGAGCCTATCCGGCAAACGGGGTAGGCTCTCTTCAAACTACCCCACTTTTGCAGCGATCAGGAACCTTCTATGTCACTATTTAATTATGCTGTTGCCAAAACGATCATGCATGTCCCCAAGCCGATTGTCAGTTATTTTGCGAAGGGTTACATTGCCGGTTCGACCTTGTCGGATGCGGTTCAGGTAACAAAAAATCTGAACCAGCAGGGGATGATGACGACCATCGATATTCTTGGTGAGTTTATCACCCGGTTTGATCAGGCGATAGAATTCAAAAATCAGGCCCTGGAGATACTCAGGACCATCGACCGGGAAAAGCTTAACGGCAACCTGTCTATCAAGCCGACCCAGATGGGGTTGCTGCTTGATCCGGAGCGTTGCTTTGAATTGATTCACGAACTGGTCAGCGAAGCAAAAAAACTTGGCAGCTTTGTACGTATTGATATGGAAGATATCGGTACCACCGATGCGACCCTGGAGATGTTTGATAAGCTGCGGCTGGAATTTCCCGGGCATGTGGGAACGGTGCTCCAGTCCTACCTGCGCCGTACCCCTCAGGATATTGCTGATCTAGCTGACGGTTATCAGAATTACCGCCTCTGTAAGGGGATTTATGTCGAACCACGGATTCATGCGTGGAAGAACCCCCAGGCTATCAATGGTAACTTTACCAACTGTCTCCGGCAAATGCTGGAACAGGGAGCTTATGCAGCGATAGCTACACACGATGAATTTCTGGTGTTTGAGGCGATGCACCTGGTGCGCAAAATGAATCTGAAGCCGGATCAATACGAGTTTCAGATGTTGCTCGGGGTCGATGAGGAATTGCGTGAAATCATTCTGGCCGCTGGCCACCGTTTGCGGATTTATGTTCCCTACGGGCGCGATTGGCTACCCTATTCCCGGCGGCGGCTTAAAGAAAATCCAGCGATTGCCCAGCATGCGCTGAAACAAATGTTCGGTATAAACAAGCACTGAGATCGTGATTCTGTGCTATTCTAATGTTCCATCGTTGGTTGCTGCAGACAAGTTTGGATCAACAGTACCGGTAAGCGGGTCTGGACATGCTTGCAGCGCAGTTGCAGGTAAACAATTTTTTATCAGGAGGATCAGATGAAAAGAACGCTTAAGACATTGTTTGTGGTCTGTGTTGCCGTCGTGATGACGGCAACACTGGCCAGTGCCGAAACCCTCAAGGTCGGGGTGCAGGCACCGATTACCGGCAGTTATGCCAATGAAGGTCAGGGGATCGATAACGGGGTTCGTCTTCTCGCCAGCCAGATCAATGCTGCCGGCGGTGTAATGGGACGACAGATCGAAGTAGTTACCTGTGATGATCAGGGGACGGCGATGGCCGCCGCTATTTGTGCAAAAGATCTGGTCAACAAAGGGGTAGTGATGGTTATCGGCTCCTATACCTCAACCGCCGCCGAAGCGGCTCAAAAAACCTATTTTGATGCCGGTGTATTACAGACCTCGGACGGGACCGCTGACAATCTGACGGAAAAGGGCTACTGGACCTTCCTGCGCAATTCCTTTCCGAACAGTGCCGAAGCGGAATTTGCCGCCGACTATATGGTCAATGTCAAAAAATATCAGCGTATTGTCGTTCTGTCGGACTTCTCCACTTATGCTGACGGTTTGGCCAACGCAACCGAGGCCGCCATCAAAAAACATGGTGGCAATGTGGTCTCCCGCGACAAAATCAAAGCCGATTCACAAAACTTCACCCCGATTCTGACCAACATTAAATCCAAAAACCCTGACGTTATTTTCTTTGCCGGGTACTATTCTGATGGCGGCCAGCTGCGTGCGCAACAGAAGGCATTGGGAATTAACGCCGATTTCATTGGCGGCGACGCTAATGACAATCCTGATTTCGTTAAGCTGGCCGGTTCTGCCGCGCAAGGGGCATACATTGTCAATGTTCCTTCACCGGACGTTCTGCCTTACCCAATCGCCAAGAGCTTCATTTCTGACTATCAGACCCGCTATGGTGAAATGCCGCCGTCGATCTGGGGACTGATGAATATCGATGGCATGCGCGCCATTATCCATGCCATGGAACAGAACAATAGCTTCGACACCAAAAAAGCAGCTGATTACCTCCACAATATGGCAGAGCCTCTGCCCGGTATTACCGGCCCGATCGCTTTTGCTAAAGACGGTAACCGCAAAGGTGGTGCTTACGTCGTCAAGAAAATCCAGGCTGATGGCAGCTATTCTCACGAGTATGTTCAATAAGAAGGTCTGACCTATGGGGGGAGGCACTGCGGCTCCCCCCTTTCTTTTGACAGTTTTTATTCATGACATGCCACTGCTTCCTAGATCTAAGGGAAGGACTGCAGCCTTCCCTTAGATCTGATAAGCAACTTGTTTACCAACCCCGGAGAAGGTTTTATGGACATTTTCCTGCAACAGCTCGCTAACGGTTTGACTATCGGCAGCATGTTCGCGCTGGTTGCCCTCGGCTATACCATGGTTTACGGCGTCATGCGGCTGATCAACTTTGCCCATGGCGATATGGTTGCTGCTTCGGCGTTTGTCGGCCTGACTATTTACACCCAGGTGATGGGGCAAGCTACGTCTTTGTTTTCGGTCATTGTTATCTTTCTACTGACCGCAAGTGTGATGGCCTGTGTCGGGATTCTCCTTGAACGTCTTGCCTATCGGCCTCTACGCGATGCGCCGCGTCTTTCAGCTGTTGTGTCGGCGCTGGGAGCTTCGCTGGTAATACAGAATGGCATCATGTTGATCTGGGGTCCGCGAATGAAAATATTTCCGGAACTGGTGCCGCAAGTTTACTGGGATTTCGGTGGGGTCGTGATCAGCTTGATTCAGGTCATTATTCTGGCCTTGTCGCTGGTTCTCATGGTGGGTCTTTACCTGTTTATTGAAAAAACGCGCATGGGCGCAGCGGTGCGGGCATCATCTATTGACCAGGACGCGGCGCGCCTGATGGGGATCAACGTTAACAATGTTATTGCGCTGATCTTTATTATCGGCTCATCCCTGGGTGCGGTTGGTGGCCTCTTTATTGGCATGTACTACCGTGGCATCACTTTTAATATGGGCTGGCAGTATGGGCTTTATGCTTTTATTGCCGCAATTCTGGGCGGAATCGGTAATATTCCCG
This sequence comes from Pelovirga sp. C15f, assembly GCF_057178085.1. Classification (NCBI taxonomy): domain Bacteria; kingdom Pseudomonadati; phylum Thermodesulfobacteriota; class Desulfuromonadia; order Geobacterales; family Geobacteraceae; genus Pelovirga; species Pelovirga sp. C15f. Next base: position 230,480 of record NZ_JBXUCV010000004.1, on the reverse strand, counting down.
GCGCCATGCTCGGAGGTATGCTGCTCGGTTTGTTTAATGCTTTTATTGCCGGTTATGTCTCCAGCACCTGGGCAGATGCGTTCACCTTCATTCTGTTAATTCTTATTTTGATTGTCCGCCCGACGGGTATTCTCGGCGAGCGGGTTGCGGAGAAAGTCTGATGAAAGAGCTAAAGAGATTCAGCTACCCGATCTTCTTCGTCGTTATGGCTGTTATACCGCACCTGCTTAACCCTCGCTGGCAAGCAGTATCGATTACCTTTCTGATTTTTGCCGTGGTGGCTCTTTCGCAGGATATTATTCTTGGAAAGAGCGGCATGTTCAACATGGGACAGGCCCTTTTTTTCGGCATGGGTGCCTATACCACGGCGATTCTCAACAGCCATTTCGGCTGGCCGGTTATTGCCACCATTCCGCTGGCGATCCTGATTCCGGCGCTGTTCGGTATTGTGCTGGCCGGTCCCATTGTTCACTTGCGCGGTGATTATCTGCTGGTCGTGACCATCGGTTTCAACATTGTTTTTGTCCAGGTTCTGCAGAACAACCTGGGCGGCTTAACCGGCGGCCCGAACGGGATTTTTGGTCTGGGTTCACTGAGTATCTTCGGTCTGGATCTGACCAGTCAGGTTGCCGTTTATTATTTCGCTTTTATCGTATTGTTACTGACGCTTTGGATCATGCGCAATCTGGAAAAAAGCAAAGCCGGTCGAGCTTTGCATTATCTGCGCGAGGATCAGCTGGCCGCCGAAAGCATTGGCATTAACACCCGCAGTTATAAGATTTTCGCATTTGGACTCGGGGCCGGCATCGCCGGCCTGGCTGGAACCGTCTTTGCTGTGCAATATTCGGCTGTCAGCCCGGAAGCGTTTGAATTCATCCAGTCGGTGTTGTTTTTCAGTATCGTTCTGGTTGGTGGATCTTCGGTTCCAGGGATTCTTCTCGGGGTATTTGTGATGTTTGTGCTGCCGGAAATTTTCCGCGAATTTGCCACCTGGCGTTATTTTATCTTCGGTTTTGCCATGATCCTCTCGATGATTCTGCGGCCCCGCGGAATCTGGCCGGCAACCTTTGGAAAAATCCCAAAATTTTTGATCAAGGAATCGAAACATGGCGCATAACGAGCTGATTCTTACAAACGTAACCAAGCGTTTTGGTGGTTTGACCGCTGTTGATGCGTTGACGATGACGGTTGAGCCGGGACAGATTTATGGTGTTATCGGCCCCAATGGAGCTGGCAAAACAACGGTTTTTAACTGTATTACCGGCATCTATAAATCAGAAGAGGGGTCGGTTAACTGGCGCGGTGAGGAAATCCGTGGCTTGACGCCCTACCAGATTGTTGATCGGGGGATTGTCCGCACCTTTCAGACCATTCGGTTGTTCAGTCAGATGTCGGTGGCTGAAAATATCATGAGTGGTCGCCATATCAAGAGTACCCAGAAGTGGTGGCACGGGATTGTGCCGACACCCGGCTCACGGCGCGATGAAAAGAACAACTGGCTTAAGGTCGGAGAGCTCCTTGAGTTCTTTAATCTGGAAGAATTTGCTGCCATTCCAACGGCGTCTTTACCTTATGGCCATCAGCGTCGGGTGGAGATGGCCCGCGCGATGGCGGTTGAGCCGACACTGCTGATTCTGGATGAACCGGCCGCCGGGTTGAATGACAAGGAAACCAGTGAGTTGCTGGAAATCATCTTTAAAATACGGGAACAGGGGGTGACTGTCCTGCTGATTGAGCATGACATGGATCTGGTAATGAAGGTGACTGATTATCTGACGGTGCTGAATTTCGGAAAGAAAATTGCTGAGGGCACACCCGATGAAATTCAGAAAAATCCCCTGGTTATTGAAGCTTATCTGGGAAGTGAGGACGATGACGATGAGTAGCGATGTGCTGTTCACAATCGAGAATCTGGAAGTCTCCTATGGCAGTATTGCCGCACTCAAGGGGATTTCGTTGCAGGTGCACAAAGGTGAAATCGTCACTATTCTTGGGGCCAACGGCGCCGGTAAAACGACAACCATGCGCACCATCAGTCAATTGCTTAAGGCCAAGTCTGGTTCAATTCGTTTCAAGGGGCAGGAGCTGACAAAAATACCGGCGCATAAAATTGTTAAACTCGGGATCAGTCACTCACCTGAGGGGCGTCGCGTTTTTGGCGTATTAACGGTCGAAGAGAATCTGCTGTTGGGGGCATATACCCAGAGTAAGGTCAATGCCAAAACGCTGCGCTGGATTTATGAGATGTTTCCCCGTCTTGAAGAGCGCCGCAAGCAGTTAGCCGGAACCTTGTCAGGCGGTGAACAGCAGATGCTTGCTATCGGTCGGTCCTTGATGTGTGATCCGGAAATGTTGCTGCTGGATGAGCCCTCATTAGGAATCGCCCCGATTCTGGTCAAGGCAATCTTCGAACAGATAAAGGAAATCTCGCGCCAGGGAGTGACGGTCCTGCTGGTTGAACAGAATGCCAAGGCAGCGCTGAGACTTGCTGATCGCGGTTATGTTCTTGATGTCGGGCGGATCGCCCTGGAAGGAACTTCCGCGGAACTGCTGGCCTCCGATAAAGTTCAAGAAGCTTATCTGGGGAAAAAACACGAATGAACACTACCACCGGGTGGCGGTTCTGACCAAGGAGCAACATAATGAATTTAAAGGATATTCTTGTCCATATTGATGATCGGCCGACCTGCTCCTCGCGGGTTGAGGCCGCGGTGCAGCTGGCCCGTCATCAGGGTTCTTATCTGACGGGGATCTATATTATTTCACAGCTGTATTTCCCCCATCATCGCTCCGAATTAGTTGCCCGGGCCGAAACTGCGCGCAAGAAGTTTGAAGAGCAGGCAGCAAAATTCGATGTCCCTACCGAGTGGATTCTGGTCGATTGTCAGACCAGTCGTATTGATCTGATTAATGCCCTGAACCTCCATGCTCACTATAATGATCTACTGGTGATCAGCCAGACTGATACCTCGGCCCAGGAGCAGGGAATTCCTGACAACCTTCCTGAAAGGGCGATCCTTGGCAGCGGTCGTCCGGTGCTGATAGTTCCTTACGCCGGGCGCTACAAACACGATTACAAGCAGATTCTCATGGCTTGGCGTGGCGGACCTGAATCCTGCCGGGCACTGCACGACTCCATGCCGATTCTGCGCCACGCGGATCATGTCCGGGTGGTGACGGTTCACGGCCCGGGAGGGGATGAAGCCTACCATGCTCACAAGGCTGATATCAGTCAGCATATGACTCGTTACCAGCTGCCCCTTTCTTGCGAAAAGCGAGTCAGCGGCGATTTGAGTATTGGTGATCTGCTGTTGAACATGGCTGCTGATTGTGGCGCTGATCTGCTGGTGATGGGGGCAACCTCGCAGACGCGCCGTGGTCAGCAGACTCTGGGCGAGACCGGACGTCACCTGCTTAAATGTATGACGTTGCCGGTACTGATGTCTCATTAATGCCTGATCGCCCTTTGCAGGAGCTGACCAGTGAGCTCGATGCGATCATCGACTCCTCCTCCGATGGTCTGTTTGTCTGTGATGCCGGCGGGCGAATCTTGCGTGTTAACCCGGCTTCGGCACGCATCAATAATGCCACCCCCGAGCAGCTTGAGGGGCGCGATTATCTCGATGTTGCCAATGAAGGGCTGGTATTGCTTCCTTCCGCCGCCCTGGAAGCCATCAAAGCCAGAGCCCAGGTCAGTCTGCTGCAGGAGAGCCGTACCGGCCGCAAGCTGATTTCCACCGCTACACCGGTCTTTGATGATCAGCAACAACTGATTCGGGTGGTCGTCAGTGAACGGGATATCACTGAGATCGAACGGCTCAAACGGGAATTAGAAGATCAGCAGGAGATGGGGATTCAATTTCGCCGGCAGCTATCCCAGTTGCAGCGCGAGCAATTGCGCGGCCGCGATATTATCGCCGAAAGTCCGCTGATGGCAGCGACCCTTAAACAGGCCCGGCGGTTAAGTCAGGTTGATTCAACGGTGCTGCTGTTGGGTGAATCGGGGGTTGGTAAGGGGTTGATTGCCGATCTGATCCACGTCGGGTCCCATCGCGCCCAGCAGCCAATGATCAAACTCAATTGCGGCGCTATCCCGGAATCCCTGATTGAAGCAGAGCTGTTCGGCTATGAGCGTGGGGCCTTTACCGGCGCGGTTGCCAATAAACCGGGGCAGCTGGAGTTGGCTGACAAGGGAACGGTTTTTCTCGATGAAATTGCTGATTTGCCATTGTCTGCCCAGGTAAAATTACTGCGTTTTATGGAAGATGGCCGGTTAACCCGTCTCGGCGCCACCAAAGAGCGACAGATTGATGTGCGGATGATTGCGGCAACCAACTGTGATTTGAAGCAACGGGTCGAAAACGGACGGTTCCGGGAAGATCTTTATTATCGTCTCAGCGTGATCCCCGTACATATTCCCGCCCTGCGCCAGCGTCGGGAGTGCGTGGTGCCGTTGTTGAGAGCTTATCTCCAGTATTTTGCCGAGCGTGACGGCGTTCGCCGCCAGTTGACCCCCGCTGCCCTTGATCTGCTCTGCGATTATTCGTGGCCGGGAAATGTGCGCGAGCTGATGAATCTGTGTGAACGCCTGGTGGTGATGTCCGATGCGCCACTGATTGATGTCAATCACCTGCCGGCGACGGTTTTATCGAGTGGCGCGAGCGGAAGGGAGATATCCACCCGGTGGCCGCCGCCAATGACCATGGCGCAGATTCTGACAAGTGTCGAGCGGGAGGTCCTTTATCTCGCTCATAAGCGCTACGGCAGACAGTGTCTGATTGCCGAAAAACTGGGAATGAGTCAACCCACGGTAGCACGCAAATTGCGCCAATACGGGATCGGCAGGTTCAGCAGCGAATAATGCCGGCATCACAGCCCATGGTCGCTGCGTACGCGCAAATAAGATGGAAACTTTGGAATCCCGGAGGGGTAGTTACCGTAATATCGATAGCTGATCACCGCGCCGATGTCCGGAGGGTTGTCACGCTCTGCGTCAGAGAGACCGGTGCCGATTCGAAATGTCGTTCCCTTATCATTCTGTACCAGTAAGGCCCCCAGTCGCCCGCTGTTGCGGCCCTGTCCCGGCAGATGAGCAATCACTGTCGCTTCGGCGTCACTGAAGTTTTTCACCTTGAGGATTTGGGAGCGACGACCCGACTGGTAGTTGGCTTCGGGATCACGGACAATCAACCCTTCGCCGCCCGCAGAAGCGATTCGGTCCAGTTCGCCAAGAAGCTGTTCGTGGTCCTCGACAGGTATCTGCTCAATCACAAAAGCATAAGGGCAAGGGTGCTGTTCAAACCAGTCGATGGCTGTCAGAAGCCGTTGACGGAACGGCCCAGGTGCCTGTGGTACATCGAAAATCGCGAATTTCAGTTGTTGCCATCCGCGGTGGGGTTGTTGCCGCATGACGATGGAGCTGGTCTGTTCAAATGTCCCTCGACCGCCCCAGAGTTCACCCTCCAGTGAAAAGGGTGGCAGTCCGGCGGTAAATTCCGGTGGTGCAGCAAGGCGGCTCCCATTTTTACTGTACAGCTGTGAGCCGTCCCAGTAACCGCGGATACCGTCGAGTTTTTCACTCATCCACCAGCCATCGACGATTGCATCCGGCGAATAGGTTTGCGGCAGCATCGGTTCGAATGCTGTCGCAGGAGTGAAGATAAAGAGCAGCAGAGACAGACACAGCACAGCTGTGGACCTGATGATTTTTGACATGTTTCCCCTCCATGTTTTAAAAAAACGACACAAATGATCAGACGGATCTGATAATTATCTAAACAACAAATATTCCTACAGGTACAGCTATCGGTCCTGTTCGGCCGATCGGGTTCAGTTATGAGTGATGTCTCTTTGTATCAGCGGATTTATGCACTGGTAAAGCAGATTCCACCGGGTCAGGTGGTCAGTTATGGTTATCTTGCTGGTGTGGCCGGAACCTCCCCGCGGGTGATTGGTTTTGCCCTGGCGGCCTTGACCGAACAGAGTGATGTGCCCTGGCAACGGGTCATCAACAGTCAGGGCAGGATCAGCGCCAGGAAGGACAGCGACCGGGCAACGCTGCAACGGGTGTTGCTGGCAGCAGAAGGGATTTGCTTTGATTCCTCCGGCAGGGTCTTGCCAATCCATCTGTTGGACTAGGGATGCTGACGCAGTCTGATAGAGATAGCTTGTCAAAATGAGGTTCAGCCGATTGAGCTGATCTTGAAGCGTCCGGCAATGCCATCGACCTCGTTGTGATAGAGGAACGATTCCGGGTCTTTGTCACGGACGTGACGCAGCAATAAAGGTAGCTCCTCCTGGGTGACAAGCAGCGAAAGAACCTCGCGCGGGCTGTTTGAATAGCCCCCGACGCCTGTTTGTTTGGTATAGGTTCGCTCCGGAAGGATGGTTCGAACAACCCGGTCTGTTCTGCTGGCATCCGTTGTAATGATGGTGACCAGAGAAAACTTGAATTTACGAAAGAAGGTATTCAAGGTTTCGGCGCTGGCGAAAATATAGATGGCGGTATACATCAAGGTGTTGACCACCGTTGAAATATCGCCGGTTTTCATGAATTCGAGAGAAAGGCCGTAAACCGTTGACACCCCGGCAGCAACAATAGCGACGCTGCCAACGGGCTTGCGTAACCGCTCAGCGACATAGGCGCCGATGATGTCTTCATCGCCGGTTGACCCTCGATTCCAGAGGGCCAGGGCCTTGGCCAGTCCACCGATGATGCCACCAAAAAGAACCAGAACCATGCGTTCATTTTCTGATTCGGGGGCGGCAAAGTGAAGATCCGGCAAGAGCGGAATCAGCACTAGCACCGTTGCGACCGTCAGGGTCGAACGGAAGGCAAAGCGACGACTGACCTTGAGGTAACCAAAGATGATCAACGCCGTCTGGAATATTGCATAAAGAATCAGGAACAGCAGGGTCGAATCAAAATAATAGGCGGTAGCAGCGGCGATTCCTTCCGTTCCGGTCAGGATGACTTTTGCCGGAAATACGAAATAGCGCAACGAGATGGTATAGAGAATGCCTGCCAGAACCGCCAGCACCAACGGCATGATCTGGTCGCGGAAAAATATTTTAATAGCTGTTCTTTTCATGGTTCCCTTTTCTGTGGTGTTTTGTACGTTATGCTGTGAACAGCCGGATTTTTGATCGTGCCGATGGGGTAAAATCTCTGTGATTCTACCATAGTGCCAGCTTGAATGGCAGGGTTTCGGTCTGCCGGTATCCGGTTTTTGAGACGCTTACTGCTCTTTATGAACACAATTCGGGTGGAGGTGCCCGGGGCGAACTCAGACCGGTAACCACGCCAGCAGGCAGCGCTGCCAATCCCGATCATTTTTTCGCCGCAGTGACTTTTCACTTGCAACTTTTTTTTGGTTCGGGTATCTAGTTGGCCTCGGGCGCAGCAGCTACACATATTTAAGTCTACGTCCCTATCGTCTAGCCTGGCCCAGGACACCGCCCTTTCACGGCGGCGACGGGGGTTCGAATCCCCCTGGGGACGCCAATTAAAAGAAAAAACCCCATTGCGCAAGCAGTGGGGTTTTTTCTTTATCAGCTTATTGGTATAAATACCGTCAGCAAATAAGGATAGCGCCTTGACTGATCAGCGAACACAATTTGTAGAAATTTTTTCCGATGGCGCCTGTTCCGGTAACCCCGGTCCCGGTGGCTATGGAACCATTTTGCGGTGCGGCAATCATGAGAAAGAATTGTCGGGCTTTGCTGAACTGACCACTAATAACCGTATGGAGCTGCTCGGGGCTATCGCTGGGCTTGAGGCCTTGAAGCGACCGTGCCGTATCCGTCTGACCACCGATTCCCAGTATCTGATCAAAGGGGTGACTGAATGGTCTGCCGGTTGGTGCCGTAATGGTTGGCGCAACTCCAGGAAAGAAGAGGTGGCTAATCGCGACCTGTGGGAGCGCCTGCTTGAACTGGTTAAAATGCACGAAATTGATTGGGTCTGGGTCAAAGGGCACGATGGTCACGAGGAAAATGAGCGCTGCGATGAATTGGCCCGGCGCGAGATTTTAAAAGTGGCAGGTGGCCTGTGATGAGGGGCAGCTTGAAAAAAAACAACTTTTCAACACATGCCTTCTCTGATTGATGACAGATGTGGTAGTATCCTTCGCGAGTTCACCCACGAGGGTTTTAGGTAAAAAGTTTCCCCCTTTGCTGGAGCTATCATGTCCCTCCCAGATGCAGGCACTGTTTCCCCCCCGGTGACCCCGGCCGGCATCGAAGGTTTCATTTCCTTCGCCCTTTACAGTGTTATTGCCGTAAGCTTGATTCTGCTGCTGATGTTTCTCGCCTGGTTTCTCGGCCAGCGCACCACATCGGCAGAAAAAAATGCTCCATATGAGTCCGCTGTTGATCCGATTGGTGATGCCCGCCTAAGTGGTCCGGTACCTTTTTATCTGGTGGCTATCTTTTTTATCATTTTTGATCTGGAAGCAGTGTTCATTGTGTCCTGGGCCGTCGCCTACGATCTTCTCGGCTGGAGCGGCTTCTGGCAGATTTCCTTTTTTATTGTCAATCTTTTCTTAGGCCTGGTGTATCTTTGGAAGATGGGTGCACTGGACTGGGGCGTACAACCCGCGCGTAATCGGCGCAGGAGATCTTCATGAGCGAAAAACTTCCGCAAGGGGTGCTGCTCACCCGTGCCGATGACCTGATCAACTGGGGACGCAAAAACAGCCTCTGGCCTATGTTTTTCGGACTGTCCTGTTGTTTTGTTGAGATGATGACAAGTATGACGCCACGTTTCGACCTGGCGCGTTTCGGTGCTGAAGTGTTGCGCGGCACACCGCGCGAGTCGGATGTGATGATTATCTCCGGCACCCCGTTCAAGAAGATGGGCGCTTCGATCCTGCGCGTCTATGAGCAGATGCCTAACCCCAAATGGGTGATCGCCATGGGCAGCTGTGCCAATTCCGGTGGCATGTACGATGTCTACAGCGTCATTCAGGGTGTCAACCAGATCCTGCCGGTGGATGTCTATATCCCCGGTTGCCCGCCGCGCCCCGAAGCCTTTTTACAAGGGATTATCGAGCTCCAGAAAAAGATTGTCGCCGAAGAGCAACCGGCCCGTAAAGTATTTGGTATGGCTGGTGGCAGTGAGGGCACAACGGTTCCGCCGCTGGTCGATGGCGTCACCAAGAGCCGTGATCCCCGCGGTCCGGGCTACGGTAATACCCCGCTGCGTGGAACCGTGCAGCAGCCACCTGAATTCACTCACAACCGCAGCGTCAACAGCTGGCGACCGCCGCAGCCCAAGCAGGATTTTCCGCCATCGGCGGAAGCCGTCTATCGTGATGTTCAGGAACGCTTCAAAGGGGAAGTGACGATTGATCCATTAGCTGCTGACATGCCGGTGCTGATCTGTCCGGTGGCGCGAATCAGAGAGCTTCTGTATTTTCTCAAGCATGAAGCGGTTATCAAATATCAGCGCCTGGAAGATCTTACCGCCATTGATGAACGCATGCGGCGGCAGCCCCGCGATCATCAGTTTACCCTGGTCTACCACCTGCTCAACTTCAGTGATCCCGGCTATCTGCGCATCAAGGTGCCCCTGACCGGTGAATACCCGCAAGTCCCAACGATTACCGAAATCTGGCCGTCGGCCGGCTGGTATGAGCGCGAAGCCTTTGATATGTTCGGCATCACTTTCTCCGGCCATAAGGATCTGCGGCGGATTCTGATGCCGGCCGCCTGGGAAGGCCATCCCCTGCGCAAGGAACATCCGTCGCGTGCTACCGATATGCCCCCCTTTACCGTCGATACCGCCATGGACTACATTCCGGTGGCAGCGGATAAACTGGTGCCCTTGCCGGGAGCCGACGATGGCAGCATGGTGCTGAACCTCGGGCCGCATCATCCCGGGACCCACGGGGTTTTGCGTGTAGTGTTGCGGATGCAGGGGGAAGAATTGACCGATATCGATGTCGATCTCGGATATCACCACCGCGGTGCCGAAAAGATCGGTGAGCGCCAGCACTGGGCGCAGTTTATTCCCTACACCGACCGCATCGATTATCTCTCCGGGGTCCAGAACAACCTGGCTTATCTGCACTCCCTCGAAACCCTGCTCGGGGTGTCGGTTCCAACCCGCGCTGATTATGCCCGGGTGATGTTGTGTGAGCTGTTCCGCCTCGCCAGTCATCTGGTCTGGCTCGGCACCTACGCCCACGATGTCGGAGCCATGACCCCGGTCTTTTACTGTTTTGATTCGCGCGAAAAGATCTTTGACATCGTTGAGATGATCACCGGCGGGCGCATGCATCCTTCCTGGCTGCGCATTGGTGGCCTGCCGCTGGATCTGCCTGAAGGCTGGAAGCAGAAGGTTGATGCCTTTACCGGTGACTTTGACAAGCGCATCAACGAGCTTGACAGTATGCTCACAGATGGCCCGGTGTTCCGTGGCCGTAGTGAAGGGGTGGGCATTGTCAGCCTGGATGAGGCCCTCGATTGGGGGTTCTCCGGTCCCAACCTGCGTGCCAGCGGCTCCAACTGGGATCTGCGACGGACCATGCCCTACAGCGCCTACAATGACTTTGATTTTGACGTCGTCAGTTTTACCGGCGGGGACTGTTTTGATCGTTACCGCGTGCGCCTGGAGGAACTGCGCCAGTCATTGCGCATTGTCAAACAGGCGGCTGAACGGATGCCGGGTGGGCGCTGGATGACCGATGATTACCGCTACGCCTATCCGCAGCGCGGTGACGGTCTGCATGACATTGAAAGTCTGATTCATCATTTTGTCAATGTGTCGAGCGGCCCGGTCGCTCCGGTCGGCGAAGTGTATCGGGCGACGGAGTCGAGCAAGGGTGAGTGCGGCTACTATCTGGTCAGTGATGGTGGCAGCAGCGCCTACCGTTGCCGGATTCGCACCCCGTCGTTTGCCCATATGCAGGCGTTCTCCTGGATCTGCAAAGGGAGCATGCTGGCGGATATGATTGCGGTGATGGGGTCGATTGATTTTATCTTGGCGGATCTTGATCGTTAGGGGCGTTATGACACCGATTGAAATACAGACAACCAGTCATCTGCTTGATCAACAAGCGCTGGCTGAATTTATCCGTCATGCCGGCGAAATTGAGCATCCACGTGAGATGATTATCGACGTTTTACGTGCCATTCAGCTGCATCACGGCTGGGTTCCGGATGAAGGGGTGGAGCTGACGGCAGCGATCCTTGGCCTGACTCCGGTTGAGGTTGAAGAGATTGCGACCTTTTATGACAAGATTTTTCGCCGCCCGGTTGGTCGTTTTGTCATTCATCTATGCGATTCCGTCTGTTGCTGGACCCGGGGAGCCGAAGAGATTGCCGCTCATCTGCAAAAAACATTGAATATCGAATTTGGTCAGACGACGCAAGACGGACTTTTTACCCTGCTGCCATCCTGTTGCCTGGGGTGCTGTGGTATTGCTCCGGCGGTGATGATCAAACAGCAGTTTTACGGGCCTCTGACCCCGGAAAAGGTCGATGAACTGATCGCGACGCTGCGCCAGGAGGGGTCGGCATGAGTCAGACAACCCAGCTGCTGTTTAAGAATCGGGTTCCGGGGAAAACCGTTTTTCTCAAGGAGTTCAGTGCCACTGGGGGCTATCAGGGACTGAACACTGCTATCCGGACCATGTCCCCGCTGGAGATTCGTGAGCTGGTCAAGGCTTCGGCCTTACGCGGACGCGGCGGAGCCGGCTTTCCCACCGGTGTCAAATGGGGATTTTTCCCGGCCGACAAGCCGGGCATTAAATACCTGGTATGCAACTGTGATGAAATGGAGCCGGGCACCTATAAGGACGGTGTACTGCTGGGAGCCGATCCGCATCAGCTGATCGAGGGGATGATCCTCTCAGCTTTTGCCCTGCAGACCCAGGTGGGTTATATCTTTATTCGTTATGCGTATGAAAAACAGGCGGAAAATCTGCGTCGCGCCATTGCTGAAGCAACGCAGGCCGGTTATCTGGGAAAAAACATTCTCGGCAGCGGTTTCGACTTTGAGCTTCATGTCCATGGCAGTGCCGGCCGCTATATCCTCGGCGAAGAGACTGCACTGCTCAACGGCCTTGAGGGGATTCGTCCCAACCCGCGGTTAAAGCCACCTTTTCCGGCGGTGCGCGGTCTCTTTGGCCAGCCGACGACGGTCAACAATGTCGAAACGATTGCCAATATTCCGCACATTGTTACCGGTGGCGCCCAGTGGTTCAAAGAGCTGGCCCTGACAACGGATGGCTCGGGAACCAAGCTGTTCGGGCTGTCGGGACATCTCAATCGCACCGAGTGCTTTGAGCTGCCGGTCGGGATCAGTCTGCGTGAAGTGGTGGAAACCTATGGTCAGGGAATGTGGAAAAACAAGCAATTCAAAGCCTGTCTTCCCGGTGGCGCCTCAACCCCCTATCTGACGCGCGAGCACCTGGACGTCCCCCTCGATTTTTCCTCGCTGGAAAAGGTCGGCAGCCGTTTCGGTACCGCCGGCGTGACGGCCTTTGATGAAGACACCTGTATGGTCGCCGTGACCCTTAACCTGATCCGTTTTTTTGCCCGAGAAAGTTGCGGCTGGTGTACTCCCTGCCGTGACGGGCTGACCATGGTGCGCTGGTTGCTTGAGATGCTTGAATCGGGCAAAGGCACGCCTGAGCATCTTCAGATGCTCAAGGATCAGCTTAAAAATATCTCCGGCAAGAGTTTCTGCGCACTGGCAGAAGGGGCGATGGGGCCGGTGGCCGGTCTACTGAACCACTTTGAACAGGAAATTGTTGATCACATTGAGCGCGGACGTTGTCCGTTCAGTAACTAAGAAGCTGACTATGCCGACACTGACCATCGACAACCAGACAATTACCATCCCCGAGGGGAAAACCATCCTTGAGGCGGCCGAAGCCCTTGGTATCATGGTCCCCCATTTCTGTTATCACAAAGAGCTGGGCGCCGTCGGGTCATGCCGCATGTGTGCGGTAACAGTTCATACCGGTCCCATGCCGGGTCTGAAGATGGCCTGTCTGGTTGCGGTAGAGGACGGGATGGTGGTCACTACCGGAGATGAAACGTCGGTGACCTTCCGTGAGCGCGTCGGCGAATGGCTGATGCTCAACCACCCTCATGATTGTCCGGTCTGCGATGAGGGCGGTGAATGTCAGTTGCAGGAGATGACCATCTCCAGTGGCCACGGCATTCGTCGTTATCAGGGGGGCAAGGGAACCTATACCAACCAGGACCTTGGACCCTTTATCGCTCAGGAAATGAACCGCTGCATCCAGTGCTATCGCTGTGCGCGCACCTACAAGGACTACTGCGGTGGCCGTGATTTCGGCGTGATGGGTTCGCGCAATCGGGTGTTTTTCGGACGCTTCAAGGACGGGATGCTGGAAAGCGATTTTTCCGGCAATCTGGTTGATCTGTGCCCAACCGGGGTTTTTACCGATCGCACCTTCCGTTTCAAATCACGGGCCTGGGATCTGGAACAGGCTGACTCCGTTTGTCCCCAGTGTGGCGTTGGCTGTGCGACCATCCCCGGAGGTCGCCTGCGCGAACTGCAGCGGGTACGCAGTGGTGATAACCCGCAGGTTAATGCGACCTTTATCTGTGACCGTGGCCGTTTCGGCAGTGGCTATGCCAATCACCCCGAGCGTCCGCGCCAGGCACGGCAGGGGGACCAGATCATCAGTGTTGCCGATGGCCTGGCGATCCTTGAGGAGCAGATTCGTACCGCGGTAAAGCAATATGGGCCGGAAGCGGTGCTGCTGGTTGGTTCCGAGCGGGCTTCTTTAGAAGCCAATTGGCTGTTGCAACGCACGGCCAAACATTTTGGCTGTCGTGTTCCGGTGCTTAATGCCCATCGTCGCCGTCATCAGACGGCGCAGATGGCGGCTTTTGATTTATCCGAGCGCCTGGCTTCATTGCAGGATATTCGCTCCAGCGATCTGGTGTTGGTCTGCGGGGTTGATCCTCTGGCCGAGGCTCCGCTGCTGGCACTGGCCCTGCGTCAGGCGGTACGCAAAGGTGGCCGGGTGGTAGTCTATGACCCGCGTCCGGTAGAACTGCCTTGCGATGCCGATCGGGTAGCTATTACGCCGCTGGCTTTGCAGGAGCTGCTTGACGATGGAGGTGTCGAGGGACGTCACCTGCGCGATTTGTTTGGACAGGCAAAGAACCCGATCATTGTTGCCGGTGCCGATCTGCTGGGTCTTGCCGGGTTACAGAAAATTCAGAAATGGGCTGAAAAGACATCGAATGCAGAACGTCCCTGCCTGGTTTATCCGGTACTTGCCGGACCTAACAGTTTTGGCACGGCATTGCTGAGTCTGCCGGAGCAGGATGATCTGTTGACCCGTCTGGATAGTGGCAGGGTCAGGATGCTGGTCTGTGTGGAAGCTGATCCCCTGTTGGAGGCTCCCGAGGGTGAGCGTTTTGCGGCCGCCCTGACCAATCTTGAACAGGTGGTGGTGCTCGATTATCTGCCAACCTCGTTAAGTCGGCATGCCAATCTGTTTATCCCTACCTGCCCGCCGGTTGAGGACAGTGGAACCTTTATCAATAATGAAGGGCGTTTGCGTCGTTTCCAGCGGGTACTTAAACCAGGCTTGAGTCTGGCCCGGACAGTGGCCGGGGAACATCCGCCGCGCGAGTTTTCCCTGGGCACCCCGGGCAGCGATCCGCAACCGGCAGCCCTGTTGCTGCAACGTCTGATCGGCCAGGAGCAATCCCTGACAGAACTGCATCTCCAACTGGTGCAGGAACAACCACGTCTGGCCGCTTTGACCAGGCTTAAAGCGGGAGAAGCAGGATCACGGGTGCCCTCTGCCGTGGCGCGGCCGCAATCCAGTGGTCAGCTGCCTGAGCAACCGGCGCAGACCCTCGAACTGGTCGTGTCACCGGCACGTTATGGTGGCGATCTGTTCAGCCGCTATGCACCTAAGCTGGAACCCCGCAAACGGCCACCATCTTTCTATCTGCATCCTGATGAGCTTAAGGCCCACGGGTTGAAAGACGGTGATAATGCCGTTGTTGAGACCGACTTTGGCAGCTTTAAACTACCTGTGCGCAGTCAACCCGACATGGCTTTAGGTTGTGTGCTGGTTGAAAGCAGTGAGGCTTTCCCCCAGTTAATACCGGGGGCGGGGCTCAGCTATTGTGTCATCAGTCCTGGAGGTGCCGATGAGTGAAATGCTGGTAACTCTGGCTCTGATCCTGGGAAAACTCCTGTTTATCTTTGGTGTTGTCCTGTTTATGGCCGCCTATCTGGTGCTGGCAGAACGCAAGATACTCGGACGCATGCAGCTGCGTTATGGCCCCAACCGGGTCGGGCCGTTTGGCTTGATGCAGCCCCTTGCCGATGTCATCAAACTCTTGACCAAAGAGGACTTTGTCCCGGCGCGGGCCGACAAGTGGTTGTTTCTGGTCGCGCCGGGGATTACTGCGGTCACGGCCCTGCTGGTTTTCGCCGTGATTCCTTTTGGCCCGACGCTGGAAGTCTATGGCCGGCAGGTTCCCCTGGTGGTGGTTGATCTGAATATCGGGGTACTGTATTTTCTCGGTGTATCATCCATGGCGGTCTATGGTGTGGTACTCGGGGGGTGGGCTTCCAACTCTAAATATTCCCTGCTTGGTGGTGTTCGCGGACTGTCGCAGATGGTCAGCTACGAACTCTCTTTGGGCCTGTCGCTGGTGCCGGTTATTATGATGGCCCGGTCATTTTCGTTGACAGATATCGTTATGGCTCAGCAGTCGCTCCCCTTTATGCTGCTTAATCCGGTTGCCTTCGGGGTCTTTTTTATCTGTGTGTTGGCGGAGAGCAACCGTATTCCTTTCGACCTGCCTGAAGCGGAAAACGAACTGGTTGGCGGCTTTCACACCGAATACTCAGGGATGCGCTTCGGCCTGTTTTTTGTTGGTGAATACATCAACATGGTGGTTCTCGGCTCACTGGTGACGGTCTTTTTCCTCGGTGGCTGGCACGGCCCCTGGTTACCGCCGCTACTCTGGTTTTTATTCAAGGTTCTGGCGGTGTGCGCCATGTTCATCTGGATCCGCGCCAGCATGCCGCGCCTGCGTTACGATCAATTGATGAATCTGGGCTGGAAAGTTCTTCTACCCCTGTCGCTGGTCAATATTCTGGTGACCGGCGCGGTCTTGTTGGGATTGGGTTAACAGCATGCATGTTGTCAGAGGAATTCGCGGAACCTTGCAGCCCTTCTGGGTGACGTTGCGCAATATGTTCCGTAAACCGGTGACCATTCAATACCCGGAAGAGAAACAGCAGCTCCCCGAACGCTATCGGGCGCGACTGATCTTGACCCGCGATCCGGACGGGGCCGAACGCTGTGTCGCCTGTCATCTGTGCAGTGCCGCCTGTCCGGTCGATTGCATCTCCATGCAGGCAACCGAAGCGCAGGACGGACGTCGTTATGCCGCCTGGTTTCGGATCAATTTTACCCGCTGTATTTTTTGCGGACTCTGTACCGAGGCTTGTCCGACCCTGGCGATCCAGGTAACGGCAGATTTTGAACTGGCCGGGCGCGATCCCTTGAAGCTGGTGTACGAAAAAGAGGATTTGCTGGTCGATCACTGCGGCAACAACAAGAGCTATAACTTCTATCGGCAGAGCGGGATCGGCGTTGCTGCGCCACGCGGTACAAACCCCGGTGAAACTCCCCCGGCGGATGTCAAGGATCTGATGCCATGATTGCGACCCTCATGTTTTATCTGCTCGCTGCTGTGGCCCTGGGAGCAACCGGGATGGCTATTATCCAGCGTAACCCGGTCTATGCTGTGATCTATCTGGTCAAAAGTATCTTCGCCCTGGCGCTGATTTTTTATCTATTAGGCGCTCCGCTGGTGGCCGCTTTACAGGTCATCGTTTACGCCGGTGCGGTCATGGTGCTGTTTCTGTTTGTCATCATGATGCTTGAGATCACACCGACCAGTGCCACCGAAGCTACCGCTCCGGGATGGGCTCAGTGGGTTCCGGTGCTGTTTCTGGCTCTGACCCTGGTGTCCCTGACCCTGATCTTGATCGGGCTTGATCCGCTGGCCTCTGAAGGGGTGCCACGCTGGCATGCCAGCCCCCGTGATTTTGGTTATGCCCTGTTTAAAGAATATGCGCTGGCGGTCAAGATTATTTCGTTCCAGCTCTCCTTTGCAGCGGTAGGGGCTTTCCATGTCGGCAGGACCGAGCGCAGGCGCGCGCGGCAGGAGGATGAATCATGATTGTGCCGATGGAACATCTGCTGGTTCTTGCAACCCTGCTCTTTGCCCTGGGTCTGGGGTGTGTGCTGGTTCGCCGTAATCTGATTATGATTCTGATCGGGGTAGAGATCATGATTAACTCTGTCGGCCTGGTGCTAATCGGAGCTTCGGCTTTCTGGCAGCAGGTCGATGGCCAGATCATGGTGTTGATCCTGATGGCTATTACAGCTGCCGAGGTGGCTATTGGTCTGGCCCTGGTGGTTTATCTTCACCAGCAGAAAAAGAGTATTGATGTCGGTATTTTCGATGAGATGAGGGGCTGATGGATATTCTTCTGACCCTGATACTGCTGCTCCCATTGGCTGGTGGCGTTGTCAATGCCTGCTTCGGTAAGCGTCTGCCGCGGCCGGTGCCGGTGTTTATTGCCTGCGGAGCAGTGATCGGCAGTCTCCTTGCCGCCCTCGGCAGTTTTACCCTGGCCACGGGCGAAGGCTATCGGCTGGTGCTGTTTACCTGGCTGAAAAGTGGTGATTTTCAGGCCGATGTCGGTCTGCTGTTCGACCCGCTGGCAGCGATCATGACGCTGATGGTAACCGGTGTCGCCAGCCTGATTCACCTCTATGCTGCCGGCTATATGGAAGATGATTCCGATCAGGTACGTTTTTTTGCTCTGCTCAATCTGTTTGTTTTTGCCATGTTGACGATTGTCCTGGCCGACAACCTGCTGTTGCTGTTCCTTGGCTGGGAAGGGGTTGGTTTTTGTTCCTACGGCCTGATCGGTTTCTGGTATCGCAAGACCGAAAATGCCGATGCCGGGCGCAAAGCCTTCATCGTCACGCGGATTGGAGACCTGTTTTTTGCGGTGGCGCTGTTGTGGTTGTTTGCCCTGTTTGGAACCATCAGCATCGAGGGGATTAATGCCCAGGTGGCGGGGTTGGATGCGACCACTATCACCCTGCTCAGCCTGCTCCTTTTAATCGGCGCCTGCGGCAAGAGCGCCCAGCTGCCGCTGATGAGCTGGCTGCCGGATGCGATGGCCGGGCCCACTCCGGTGTCGGCACTGATTCATGCAGCCACCATGGTCACCGCCGGGGTTTATCTGCTGTGCCGCATGTTCCCCCTGGTTTCGCTATCACCGTCGGCAATGGCTGCCATTGCCCTGGTTGGTATCACGACGGCTCTGTATGCTGCCACTTGCGCCCTGGCGCAAAATGAAATCAAGCGCGTGCTGGCCTATTCCACCATGAGTCAGGTCGGGTACATGTTTCTTGCGGTCGGACTGGGAAGTGTCTCGGCGGCGATGTTTCATCTGATCACCCACGCTTTTTTCAAGGCGTTACTCTTTATGGCTGCCGGCTGTATTATTAATCTGGCCGGCCACGAAAATGACATCCGCCGCATGGGTGGCATGCGCCAGCGCTCCCCTTTGGTGTTCTGGCTGTTTATTGCCGGACTCTTGTGCCTCGCCGGGGCACCGTTAACCAGCGGCTTCTTCTCAAAAGATTTGATTCTGGCAACCGCCTTTGCCCAGGGTGACGTCTTCCACCAGGGGCTGTATGGCCTGGGGGTGGCGACTGCGCTTCTGACGTCGTTCTATTGCTTCCGGCTGGCCTACCTGGTGTTCGGCGGCGATTATCGCGGTGATGAACTGCCCCATGAACCCAATGGCTTGATGCTATGGCCGTTGTTGCCGCTGGCATTGTTGGGCCTGGGCGGCGGGCTGCTCAATCTGCCCCATCTGTTTGCCGGCGAGTCCTGGCTCTCGACTTGGCTTGGCCGCGAACAGGATGTCTTGCATCTGACCATCGCCAGCGAATATCTGCTGATCGGAACGGCTCTGACGGTTTTTGTCCTGGGCTGGTTGCTGGCAGCTTTGCGTTATCGTCGTTATACTCACCGGCCGGGATCCGCAGCAGGTGAATTTTTGCTCAGTGGCTGGCGCGCTGACGACCTGTTTGATCTGCTGCTGGTGCGGCCGTTCAAGAAAATCGGGCGCTTTTGCTCTCAGGGCGTAGAGATCGGACTGATTGAAGGGGTGCTCAGTGGCACCGTCCGTGGTTGTAACGATCTGGGAACGCGCCTGCGTGGCATGGGTGCCGGCAAGGTTAATCTTTATCTGCAGGGTCTGGTGTGGGGCTTTGTAGTGATTGTCGGGTGGTTTTTATTGCGTACCCTGGTTTAGAAACGTTTTATCAAGGAATGTATCTGATGTTGATATTGCCGGAAAGTAAAGGATAACTGCAATCATGGCGATTGACTTTCCCCTGTTAAGCCTTGTGTTGTTTACACCGTTAGCGGGTGCCCTGTTGTGTCTGGTGCTCGGGATGGGAAACAGCACGGCCCCGCGTTGGGTGGCACTGGTGACCGCTGGCAGCGTGTTTGTTTGCAGTCTGCTGGTGTGTCTGCTACAGACACCGAGCGCGGGTTGGTTGCTTTATGAGGATTATCGCTGGATTGAGCAGTTCGGCATCCGCTATACCCTGGGGCTTGACGGTCTTTCGTCGGTACTGATTCTGTTGACGGCTTTTCTCCAGGTGCTGGCGGTGCTGGTATCCTGGCGCCAGGAACGTGCGCCCGGCGCCTATTTTGCCCTGCTGCTGGTGCTTCAGATGGCAGCGATCGGGGTTCTGCTGGCTTTGGACCTGATTCTCTTCTATCTGTTCTGGGAACTGATGCTGATCCCCATGTTCTTTCTTATCGGTGTCTGGGGTTATCAGCGGCGCTTTCAGGCTGCGGTTAAATTTTTTCTCTATACCCTGATTGGCAGTTTGTGTCTGCTGCTGGCAGTGATCAGCCTGTATCTGCTGCACGGGGATCAGACCGGCACCTATACCTTTGCCCTGGAAGCTTTAAAACAGACCGAGTTAAGCACAAGCCAGGAATTGATTTTCTTCTTCTGTTTCATGGCGGCTTTTGTAGTTAAAGTCCCCCTGTTCCCCTTTCATAGCTGGCTGCCCGATGCCCATGCTGAAGGTCCGACTGCCGGTTCGGTTGACCTGGCCGGTCTGTTGCTCAAAACCGGGGTCTACGGCATGATCCGCTTTGCCTTTCCGCTGTTTCCCGTTGCGGCCCAAAAAGCCCTGCCGTTGCTGGCGGTACTGGCGCTGGTGGGGCTCTTCTATGCCGCCTGGGTGGCTTTCCAGCAGGTCGATATCAAACGGATCGTCGCCTTCTCGTCGATCTCGCACATGGGGTTCGTTATTCTTGGTCTGGCGGCCTGGAACCAGACCGCCTGGGAGGGAAGTTTGCTGCTGATGGTGAATCATGCGATAACGACGGCGGGGCTGTTTGCCGTGGTCGCTATGATCGAACAGCGTACCGGTACCCGCAGTCTCGATCACCTGGGTGGGCTGTGGAAAAGCCATCCGAATATGTCGGCGTTTTTTCTGCTGTTCAGTATGGCGTCCCTGGGTCTTCCGGGACTGGCAAACTTTGCCGGAGAAATACTCATCCTTATCGGAGTGTTTACCGTCAAACCCCTGTGGGCGGTGATTGCAGTAGGCGGCATCCTGTTTTCTGCAACCTATACCTTGCGATTGGTACAAGGGACCCTGTGGGGAAACAATTGTGAGCCTCATGACAAACAGGATCTGCACTCACGTGAATGGCTGGTATTAATTCCCCTGGCCGTCCTGGTGGTAGCTCTGGGATGTTACCCGCAACCGGTGCTTGACCTGCTACGAGAACCCCTGAGTTCCCTGCTGCTGGTGGGAGGGATGCCATGAACCTGGAGTCGTTACAGTCATTACTCCCTCAGATTCTGCTGGCTTTGGGCTCAACCGCCATCCTCCTGGGTGGCGCCTGGGTGCGCAACCGGCGCCTGTGGCTACTTGTTGGTAGCATGGTGGCTGTTGTTGCCGCCCTGGCGGCGGTTTTTGTTGAACCGGCACAGGTTGATATCCTCGGCATGTACTCGGCTTCTGCCTATGCACGCTTTTGTACAGTGCTGTGGTCGTTGACCGTTGCCGCGACCCTGATCATCAGCTGTCGCTACGTGGATATTTTCCGTTTTGGGGGCGGTGAATATGCGTCGTTGATGCTGTTTGCGGCGGCTGGGATGAGTCTGCTGTCGGCGGCAACCTCTTTCGTTGGATTGTTTCTCGGGCTGGAGGTGCTGACCCTGGCTCTGTACATCCTGATTGCCTTCCGTCATGGTGACAGCCGGGGCGCGGAAGCAGGAATGAAGTATCTGGTATTTGGCGCGGTGGCAACGGCTTTTCTGGCCTTTGCTATCGCTCTCATCTATGCCGCGACGGGTACCTTTAATCTGCGGGCGGCGGCCATCGGTTTGCAGCTCGATGGTAGTTTGCGCCCTCTGGGGCTGGCCGGCTGGGCGCTGCTGCTGGTGGCTGTCGGTTTTAAAGTTTCCCTGGTGCCATTTCATCTGTGGACGCCCGATGTTTATCAGGGAGCTCCGGCGCCGGTCAGCGGTCTGCTCGCAACCGCCGCAAAGGGCGCTGTACTGGCAGCGTTTCTGCCGTTACTGGTGATGACCGGCGAAGGGATAGCGGACATCAAAGCGATTCTCTGGCTGCTGGCGATTGCCACCATGCTGGTTGGGACTTTTGCCGCATTGCCTCAGACCAATATCAAGCGCATGCTTGCTTATTCTTCGGTTGTGCACATGGGCTATCTGATGATTGCTCTGATTGTCGCCGGGGAAGATGGCAGCCGCGCCCTGCTGTTCTATCTGGTGGTTTATTCCCTGGCAACCTTCGGCGCCTTTGGAATTGTAACTACCTTTGCGGATGAGAATGGCGAGCTGCAGGACTATGACGATCTCCGTGGTCTGGCTGCACTTCACCCGCGCCGCTGTGCCCTGCTCTCGGTATTTTTGTTGTCCCTGACCGGGATCCCACCGCTGGCCGGGTTTTTTGCCAAGTTCGGACTCTTTCAGGCGGCATTTCGCGGCGGCTATGCTGAATTGGCAGTGATCGGGGTAATCGCATCGATCATTTCAGTGTACTACTACGTGCGACCGGTCATCGCCTTATATGCTGCCGAATCAGCGTCTGTCTGTCGCGATGTTGCGGCCCAGTCGGAAACCCTGTTGCTGGTCGGTTGTGCGGCAGTTATCGTCATTCTGGGTGTCTACCCGACTCCCTTGCTGACACTGGTGGCACAGATTATTCCCTGAGAACAGCACGCATGATTAAGCAATGAGGATACCGCTTATGTCTGTTGACGCAAAAGTTAGTCAATTCCTCCAGTCTGAAGTTTTTGCCGTAGCTGGGGCATCATCAAAACCGGATAAGTTCGGTAATAAAATCTTTAAATGCTATCAACAAAAAGGTTATCAGGTGATACCGATTCATCCCCTGGAGAAGCAGATCGAGGGGGTTGCCTGTGTTGCCAATGTTGCCGACCTTCCTGCCGAGGTGGTCAGCATCTCGGTGGTCACGCCACCTGCTGTTACCGAGAAACTGGTGGTTCTTGCGGCAGAAAAAGGGATCAAGAATATCTGGATGCAGCCTGGAGCTGAAAGTCCGACTGCCGTGGCATTTTGTGAGCAGCAGGGGATTAACGTCATCGCGGATGGTACCTGTGTACTGGTTCGTTTCGGCTGTCACCATTAAACCGGACAGCTAGATATCATCTTAGTAAAACCCCTGGCCGACTGTCCAGGATAACAGCCTCTTTAAAGGGCTTTGCAGTACCACCCTTTTTGCCATAAAAAACGCAAATATCAGCTCCGTGGATAGGTTGGATGTTCAGAGATTTTGAGTCCATCGTGAAAAACATGGGTGATCTGCCCCCTTCTCCCGTGGTGGCTACCCGGTTGCTGGAGCTCTTGCGCGATCCGGAGTTGCGGATTAAAGATCTGGCCAACGCTGTTTCCCTGGATCCGGTTATCTCGGCTAAACTACTCAAGATTGCCAATTCCGTTATGTATCATCAGGTCAAGCAGGTCAGTTCCGTTGATCGCGCCTTGATTGTGGTTGGGGAGAATGTTCTCAAAAATCTCGCTCTCGAATATAGTTTGCGCAGTACTCAGAAAACCTATGGGTTGCTGGAGCGAAAACTCTGGGAAAACTCCATTGGTTGCGCTGTCGCAAGTCGCATGATTGCAGATAAACTGACGGATCTGGACAAAAGTGAGGCCTATCTTGCCGGGTTACAGCGCCATATCGGTAAAGTAGTGATGATTAATCGTGACAAGGACCGCTATCGCGAAGTGATGCAGATTGTCGAGCGGGGAGAAGGAACCTTGCGCGATGTCGAGCGCGGCCTGTTCGCCTATTCTCACGAACTGGTCGGTGCGGCGCTTCTCGATTTCTGGAATTATCCGAAACGGATTGTCGATGCAACCCTGTATCATCACGACCTTGACAAATTACGACAGCTTGATGAAGCAACTTTCACCTTATGTGCAGTTATTTCTCTGGCAAGCAGTTTCTGTAGCTATTTTGGTATTGGTTTTGAGCAGGCGAAAGAATTTGATTTGACCCTGAGCGACGGCTCGTTGGCCCTCGAAGCCAATCCAATGGTACTGGAGGATCTGAAAGAGCAGTTCTACCCGGAGTTTGTAAAGGAGCGCAATCTTTTTCTGACGTAACAATGAGCCAGCTGTACGGCTGTACGCAACAGGGGATCTAGTCAATGTGTAAAAAGATATTTATTGCTGCAACCGGCCAGAATTGCGGCAAAACAACAACCAGTCTGTCGCTGTTGCATCGCGCGCGGGAAAAGTATTCACGTATCGGCTTTATCAAGCCTTTTGGTCCCAAGCGTACGATGTATCGGGGGCGCCCGGTTGATATAGATGCTGCTCTGATAGCGCAGGTGTATTCCATGGATGATCGGCTTGATCTGATGTCGCCGGTTGTTCTTGATTCGCATACTACGCGGAGTTATCTCGATGGCGAAACAGACAGCTCGACGTTGTTGGAGCAAATTACCCGGGCGGTACGGCAACTCGAGCAGGAGTGCGATTTTCTTATCATCGAAGGGGCCGGGCATTCCGGGGTCGGCTCGGTCATGGGGCTGAATAACGCCCAGTTGGCGCGCCATCTGGAGGCCCCGGTGCTGATCGTAGCGGGGGCCGGGATTGGTAACGTGATTGATGATCTGCATCTGAACCTGGCCCTGTTTCGTGAAGCGGGTGCTGATGTCCGGATGATTCTGTCGAACAAGTTGTTGAAAAGTAAACGTGATGCGACCCTTCACTATCTGCAAAAAGCGTTCGCAGGAACCGGGATCCGGGTGGTTGGCGGCTTCAACTATTCACCGGTGTTAGCGAATCCAACTCTGAAATACCTCTCTGAATTATTGCAGGTGGATCTTAAGGCAGAACCGGATCAGGTCAGTCGTATTGTTCACCACGTCCTCATCGGCGCTGCCTCGACCCAGCGGGTGGTGGATCTTTTGCACGATTCGAGCCTGGTGATTGTCAACAGCAGCCGCGATGAAGTGCTGGTCATGTTGTCGACGCTCTATACTCTGGAACGGTTCCGCAACGAGCTGGCCGGGATTGTCATCGCCGGTATTGTGCCGGTAGCACACATCGTTCAGCAGGTCATTGATGACTCAAAAATTCCTTATTTGCGGAGTCAATCGACAGTGGCACAGGTCTATACGACGATTCAGGCCGATGTTGCCAAGATTGGCATTGATGATCATGAAAAGATTGAACTGATTCATCGTCTTGCTCAAACGGAACTCAACTTTGACCTGATCGATAGCATCTTTTAACTACCAACCGGGTCGCCTGGTCCTGAGCCGATCACCCGAGGAAGCTGCACTCATGGGACTATTCAGCAAGTTGTTCGGCAGTAAACCCAGTCTTGGGTCATTGCAGCGCGCGGTGGAGCAGAAGCGGTTTGCCGATGCCATCTACCTGGCAGATGAATTGAACGGTCACCCCCTTGACGATGCCGCCGCCGCGTTGGTAACGCGATGGCGAGCCGAGGCAGGTGATGGTCTGGCGCGCCTGAATCTGCTTGAAGCCAGGGCCAAACAGGATAGTGGCGAAGCTGCAGAAGCAAATGATTACTTTGCCATGGCCTTGCAGTATGTTCATAGTGATGATTTAAAAGAAGAAATAGCTCAGGCGCGGTCGATCCCTTTTGAAGTTTTGCCTTCCGCTGAGTCTGACCCCGGGCCTGGATGTCACAGCTGTCATGCAGCAGATGGTAACCAACGAGACCTGGATGCTGTGGCCGATGTCGATGATGCAGTCCGTTTCGATTTAATCCTGACGTCCTATCCGGAAAGTCAACGAGAGCGTTATCAGCATCGGGGAAAAGACTTCGTTGCCGCATTTTTGCTGGCTCATGAGGGAAGGGATGTTCAGGCTAATGAGCTGTTCAAAACTGTTAATGACGCTGAGCGAGATGATCTCTATTGGTTTGAGGTTGGTTCGCTGCAGGCGCGCATGGGCCATTTAGCTGAGGCCAGAGAATCACTTGAGCAGTCATTGCAACAAAATCCGGAGCTTTTTTTAGCCGTTGAGGCTCTGGTCCAGGTATTGCTGACATTGGGACAGACCCAGGATGCTCGCACCTTTATCGAGGGAAAGATTTCTGCAGACAATGAGGAGGACTTCTCTTTCTACCACGCTCTGCTGGTAAGTATTCACAGTCGGCGTCACGATTGGGCAGCGGCGGCCGTTCATGTGCGCCATTGTCTGCAGGCAGGTCACAGCGATCCGGCCTTTCTGCCTCTGGCGGCGGCGGTTATGGAAAAGGTCGGAGATCTTGCAGCGGCCGAAACCTTGCTTAAAAGACTGCCGAGTGGTGGTGGTTGTAAGGGCAATCATATCAATCTGCAGCTGGCCGAATTTTACCTGCGCCATGAACGCGAATCGGAAAAGGTCTTTTCCAGTTTTAATGCGGCGGTTAAGCAGGATCCCGACAACCCGCGCTGGCGTTTGCGTCTCGCACAGACCTGTTTTGCCCGCAAATGGCACAAGGATGGCTTGCAGTTGTTACGACAGCTTGGAGACACCCCCGCTCTGCCGGCGGAGATAGAAGACGAAGTGGAGCGGATGCTGGCTCATTACGGCAATTCGCCAGTCTAAGCAGGGTCATAACTGTTTTTGGTGAAGAGAACAGATCGTAAGGATGGCCCTACGACCTTTTATTAGTTTTCTTGAATAATGTGATGGTGTTGTTATAATGCGTCTGCATCTGACATGGACGGGTTTTCACGGCGGCAAGGATATGTGAATGGATGGTAGTGCGGTAGATATCGTCAATCAGCAATTTAAAAGCCCTTGGGGCTTTGCACAGCTGCTGGAGCAGATCGACATGGGTATTCTCGTGCTCGATCTTGGCCGGCGGCAGGTTGACTATTGCAATGCCGCTCTGTTCGATGTGCTGGAGGAAGACTCGCTATGCCAGAGCTACGAACGTCTTTATGCCTTGTTTGTCGCACCGGCTGAACAGTCTGAAATACCATCTCGCAGCTCCCACCAGGTGCTTTACCAAGATCACCTGTATGGCTACACTATTTATCGGGCAGCACCACGTTACTGTTGTATTTTTGTCCGTGATATCACCGAAAAACAGCGTCTGGAATCGATTGCCCAGGCCATCAACGCCATGGATAATCTGGGGTTTGTTTTTTCCGGCATTCGCCACGAAATCGGCAATCCCCTTAATTCGCTGAAAATGGCGTTGATGGCCCTCCAGAAAAGCCATGTTCATGAGAGTCGAGAAACCCTGGATGAATATGTTGAGCGCGCATTGGCTGATGTCGGAAGGATGGAGTACCTGCTTAAATCGCTGAAAGCCTTCAGCTTGTATGAACGGGTAGAACTTCATGAGATGTCTCTTATCGAGTTTATGGAAAAATTTATCGCCCTGGTTGAACATGATTTTCACGCCGGTGGTATCAGAATCCGCACCGCGATTCCATTGGATATCGGTAAAGTCCGGATTGATGAGCGTGCCCTCCATCAAGCTCTGCTTAATATTTTCAATAACGCTGCCGAGGCATTAAAAGGGCGTCGGGATCCGGAAATACACATTACCACGCAAAAGCGTGGAGAGTTGGTGTGGTTGAGGATCCGCGACAACGGTTGCGGGATCAAGACGGAACAAAAGAAGCATCTATTCCAGCCATTTAACACGAGTAAGCCGCAAGGTAACGGGCTGGGGCTGGTTATTACCAGAAAGCTGCTGGCGATGATGAATGGTGATATCGCTGTTGACAGTTGGCCGCAGCGCGGAACCGAAGTCAGAGTCAGCCTGCCGTTGGCGGAAGCAGACCAAAAGGAACCGACACCAGCAGATTCCTTGCCCTCCATAATAAATTGACCTAGTGGGTGGATGTGACATGAAAAAAGTCCTAATTGTAGACGATGAAGCTTCATTTTTGCTGTCGCTGAAAGATGTTCTGAAGACTCATCGGGGCACATTTGAAATTCTTACAGCAAAAAATGGCAGTGTCGCTGTTGATCTGCTGCGGGAAACCAATGTTGATTTACTGGTAACCGATCTGCGCATGCCGGAGATGAATGGATTCGAGCTGCTGGCGTGGGTGAGTCGTCATCAGCCCCAATTGCCGGTGATTGCCATGTCGGCTTTTGGTACGCCGGAGATAGAAGCACGGTTAAAAAAAATGGACACGCTTCAGTTTATTGAAAAACCGGTGGACCTACCGATACTTGAAAAAGCCATTTTCAGTGGCCTGAAGGCAGGGGGGAAGAGTTTTATCCGGGGCATTACCCTGGCGACTTTTCTGCAGCTAATGAATGTCGAGAAAAAAAACTGCACGCTCAAGATTGCTGCACCGCAGGGACCTGCCTATCTGTTTGTCGCCAATGGCGACTTGATCGATGCTGAATATGCAACCATGAAAGGTTTGGATGCCGCCCTTGAGATTGTCAGCTGGGATGATGCAGAAATCGAGATGGATGGAATATGTCGGCGGCAGGACGATGTGATCAATCTGCCCCTTGGCCATTTGTTGATCGAAGCATTTCGGATCAAGGACGAAACGGCAGAAGAAATCAAGAAAAGTACGACAGCAGAAGCCCAGCTTCCCCCCGCTGAAGCAGCTGTGACCGCGGCCGTCGATTCTGTCCTGGCGCGGTCGCTGAGCAGCATCGCCAGTGTGCAGGAATTTGCTGTTTTCGATATGCAAAAAAAACTGCTCGCAACCAACACCGGAGCCTGCACGGTTGCGACATTTGATGTCAATGCATTTACCGAAGCCCTGACAGCGGTTACCCAGGACCTTGGCTGGAGTCAATACCGCTCAATGGCTCTAGGTACGACAAAGCGTAATCGCTATCTGTTACTTAATCGGCAACAACAACAGCTGGTGCTCAAGCTCAAGCCGGGTGTACAGGCCGCCCAGGTCATGAAGGAAATTGAGCGCATTGTCGAGCCGTGAATGGTCGATAGGTTGATGCCCAACAATGGTCGTACCGGAGGAAGTGAAAAAGTATGAGGTATGTTATTGACGAGCTAAAAATGATTCCGGGAGTCCTTGGAGCCTGCCTTGTCCAGACAGATATCGGAGTCATTGCAGCTAATCTGCCGGCTGTCTTCAAGAAAGAACGGCTCCAATTGATCGGCAGCACCCTGGCAAAAATCTATGCCGCCGGGGCAACCACCCTGGATGGTTTTTCCTGTTTGACGCTGCACTTTGATGAGTCAGTTGTCGTTGCCCGCGCTGTTGATACTGACACCTTTTGTTTCGTCATCTGCGACCCCGCTTTTAATCTCAATACCCTGACCATGACCCTGGATGCGCTGCAGGCAGAGATTGGTGACCATAGCGGTCGGGAAGGATAGCAACTATGGCAACAGCAAAGGACTTTGTCGTACGGATCAGCAAGGTGTCCGGTGTTTCCGGATGTTTATTGATCAAGCGTGACGGCACTCTGGTTGGCCGTGCCATTGAGGACCCGGAAAACTACACGATCCTGATGCAGATCAGCGGCAGTCTGGCTCATGATATCCAGGAGAATATCGGGGCAAGTAACTGTCGTTCTGTTAATTTTGGCTGCCGGAGCGAGGATAGCTTCTATGTTTTTCCTATCGACAATTATCTGCTGGGCGTTGTAGCTCAAGTCGGAGCAGAACAGAACCTGATGCTCGACGAGGTTTATCGCTTGATCGGCCGGGTAACAACTGGAAACTCCTGACCCGGCTTGCGGCGATGGAGTGCGGGATCGGTCTTTAAGGGAAATTTTATGCTGGATTTAGTGCGTCAACGGCGCAGCGTGCGCGTCTTTAAACCGCAGCCGGTCGAGGCTGAAAAGATCGAGTTGCTTGCTGAGGTCCTGTTACGTGCCCCTACCTCGAGAAATCTGCAGCCCTGTCACTTTGTGATGATTCAAGAGCGCCAGATTCTCGATAAACTGATCAATGCCAAACCCCATGGGACTGTGTTTTTTGCAACCGCGCCGCTGGCTGTAGCAATAGCTGCTGACCCTTGTATTTCGGATGTCTGGATTGAAGATACTGCTGTTGCTGCTACCTTTGTGCAGTTAGCCGCTGAGGATCTGGGATTGAAAAGTTGTTGGGCCCAATTGCGTTTGCGCCGGCACAATGATGACATCAGCGCGTCTGAATACGTCAGAGACCTGCTTGAACTGCCGGCCGGAATGGAGGTTCCGATCGTCATTGCCATTGGCTATCCCGATGAAAAAAAGGCTGGTCATGCAGCCAAAGCATTACGCACTGAAAAAATCCACCATGAACGTTTTAACCCTTAGGTAATGCTGTTATTGATCAGTTTTTTGTGCCAGGGGGTTGATTTCCATTTAAGGAAATGACACCCTGAGGAACAAAACAAGGCAAATGTGGTGCCTTGTCTATTTGTGACTTAAAAAAACAGGAGATGACATGACAGCAGTAGCAACAGGGAGCAAAATCAAAGTTCATTACACCGGCACCTTTGATGATGGCGAAGTTTTTGACAGTTCACGTCAGGCTGAACAACCTTTCGAATTTGAGGTAGGTGCCGGTCAGGTGATCCCTGGGTTTGACAACGCCGTAGTCGGTATGAAAGCCGGAGAGACCAAGCAGGTGCGGCTGACCGAAGAGGAAGCCTATGGACCTTACAATCAGGAAATGATTTTTGATGCTGATCCTAGTCAGTTTGAGGACGGCTTGTCCCCTGAAGTGGGGCAACAGTTTCAGACCCAGATGCAGGACGGAACCCCGCTGTTGCTAACCGTTAAGGCGGTCAGCGATGACAAGATCACCCTGGACGCTAATCACCCGATGGCTGGTAAGGCCCTCAATTTTGATCTGGAAGTAATCGAAGTGGGTTAATTAAGCCCGGATCAATGTCCAAAGCTTTATCCGGCCCGGTATTATTATATCGGGCCTTTTTACGTGCGCCCGAAAGATTCAGCGGCTGATAGCTAACCCCCAGGCAAGGATGATGAGTAGCAATGCCAGGATGCCGCACAGGAGATTACTGCGTTTCGAAGTTTTATTCTTTCCGGGACAGAGGGAAAAACATACGCCCAGAATTGCTCCGCTGATGAAACCAAACAGATGGGCACCGATGTCGGTATTTTCGTCACCCACCCCGAGCATGGCAAGCAATCCTACTGCGGCGGCAAGGGGTAATGGCCAGCGTCGCCATAAACTGGAGCGATAACGAAACAGGTTGTAAAGGCCAAGTAAACCAAGCGCACCAAAGACTGCGGTAGAGGCCCCGATGGAACGATGAGCAGGGGATTGCACCAGAGCGTTGAGACTGTTACCCAGAGAGCCTGCAACCAGCACAAGGAAAAAAGCTACCCCGGATCCCAGGGTGCGGCACAACCGCAGAATCAGAATCCCGCCAAATGTAAGGTTGCTGAGCAGGTGCAAAGGGCCGGAATGCAGGGTAAGGGCGGTAATGACGCGCCACCACTGGCCGGTACGGATAAAGCTGACATCGGCGCTACCCAGTGCAAGCCAGTCGATGTTCTGTGACCCGAACAGTGACAATTGCTGATAGCTCAGAGGATGGAACAGGAGCAGGGCAAAGATCACCCAGACGGTCGTTGCGTAATTGTCTTTTAACCGGCTAGCGGCGGGTGGCGGTGGTGGCCAGTTGCGGTTTTCCTGCTCGTAGCAGTTTAATTCCTGCAGCGCTTCCTGAAAAGAATCGACAGGAACCAGTAACTGGAGAATGTCCCCATTTTTTTCGCTGCGCCAGGGGATGTTTCGTGCCTGGAGAACCAGGGTCCAGTGTTTCAACTGGCGCTTGCTTAACGAACGGGTGGAAAGCCCATCCTGAAGCTGAGTGGGAACAGCAACCCAATCGGGGCGATCAATGTCGTGAGCCGATTTCAAGTCCATGCCCTATCATGACAGAAACCGATTGTTAAGTGGCGGGCTTTTTGTTGATCAGAACAGGATCACAATCCCCTTGAGGAGGGAGGCAGATACGGCGATGGAAAAATATTGCACAAGGGGGATGAGTGTGCGGATGCTTGCTGGCGAATTGAACCTGTGGCGGCAGATTGTCATCGCCGTTGAAGCACAGTGCACCACTGATCCGGGTCGGCAATTGCTGGAACAACTCGCAGACATTCCGGTGGCGCCGAGCAGGGCCAGCAGAAGACTTGGCTGCTATACATTTCGTGGCAATGAGCCGGTGGCCATCAGGCTGCAGTTTGCCCAGGAAGCGGACAATCTGCGTCAGACGTTTTTACACGAGATTGCCCACGCCTGTGACCATCTGAGTCAGCACGGTGAAAAGCGGCGGGTCGGACATGGCAACAGCTGGCGACAATGGGCTCTCGCCCTGGGTATCGACACCGCCACAACCGGTCGGAGCGCCGCTGTTACTGCCTTGCATCAGCAGCGGCGCAAACTGGTGGCTATTTGCCTGGAGTGTGGTGCAGAAATCTATCGGGTGCGGCGTCTGAACCGTAACAATCGTTATTTTCATCCTCCCTGTGGCGGGGTCCTCAAGCCGTTGTAAATAAGACTTTACCTGTCCTTAACAAATTTTGACATTCTCTTGCTGATAAAATCTGCTATCTTCCGCCAACCGTTCTACTACTTATCACCCGGGAGATTCCTGCGATGAACATGCGTAAAATTACCTCTCTGACTTCTCTGGTTGCTTTTATTCTGCTGTTGCTCAGCAGTGCTGTACTTTATATTGTCCCCGCCGGCCGGGTGGCTTATTGGGCCGATTGGAGACTGTGGGGATTAACCAAGGAAAGCTGGGGGGCTGTGCATATCAACCTTGGTGTCCTTATGCTAATAGCGATGATTTTTCATGTTTATTACAACTGGGGAGCGATTGTCAGTTATCTGAAAAATCAGTCGAAGGAACTGCGAATTATCACTCCTGATTTTATTGTATCAGTTGTGGTCACTCTGCTGGTTATTGTTGGTACTCTCGCGGGCATTCCGCCATTGAGTAGCATTATTCATCTTGGAGATAAAATTTCCGAAAGTGCCAATGTCAAATATGGTGAGCCTCCTTATGGACATGCCGAGCTGTCGGCTTTTTCTGATTTTGCCAGGAATATCAATGTGCCTCTTGAGCAGAGCCGGTTGAAGCTGGAACGGGCCGGTATTCGGGTAACTGCACCCAGTGAAACAATCCAAAGTATTGCCGCCAATAACAATATTGCCCCGCAGGCAATTTATCTGTTGATTAAACCGGAAGCAGGGGAAGCGTCTGCGGCGATGCCGGAAACAGCGCCGGCAGGAACCGGCAATCGCACTCTGGAACAACTCTGCTCTATGTATCAGCTTGATGTCGCGCGGATTATCGCCGGTTTGGCACAACAGGGCATCACTGCGGAGCCGCAGCAGACCATGAGAACGATTGCTGTAGGCCACGGCGTTGATCCTCACGCTATTTACGCAGCAATCTACGCCATCGTCACCGTAAAATAATCGTCAGCGCCAGATGCCAAAACTTCGGCTGCATGCTCCGGCACCTGGCGCTGGTGGTATTAAAGTGTCAGGAGAAAATCAAGAACCTGTTGTGGATGTTCGGCGGCTTTTGCCACCTTGGGCCAATGTTTGATGACCGTTCCCTGCTCATCAATGAGCACCGTTGAGCGGATGCAGCCGATGCTGGTTTTACCGTACATGGTTTTTTCACCCCAGGCCTGATAATTTTGCATCATGGCTGTATCAGGGTCGCTGAGCAGGGTGAACGGCAGGTGAAACTGGCTGATGAATTTATCGTGGGACTCCAGGCTGTCCTTGCTGACGCCGAGCAGTTTGACATTCAACTGCAACAGCTGGTCATGCATCTCAGCAAAAGCGCAAGACTCCTTGGTGCAACCAGGGGTATTGTCTTTGGGGTAGAAATAAATGATGAGTTTGCTGCCGGCATAGTCGGCGAGCCGGTGCTGTTTGCCATCGCTTCCGTGCAGACAGAAATCGGGAGCAGTATGTCCTGGTTGAATTGCCATAGGAGTTATCCTTTCTTGTCTTCGTCTAAAAGTTGTTTGAGCTTTTCCAGTTTATCACTGATTGCTGATTCGACCAGCTCTTCGCCGAACATCCAGCGCAGTTGTCCCAGCATCAGGGTCGCATCGGCCAGTTCTTCAATAACCTCTTGCCGGGTGACTTTGCCCCGCTTGAAATGTTTAAGAGCGGCAATTAATTCGGCACATTCTTCTATCGCCTGGTCATATTGAGCGTCAACTCCCCAGCGGGCAATGGTGGCCTGGTAGATTTTATTCATTGATCGAGCCTTGTCGAAAGGTAGAAGTTAGGTCTATAGTTGACTGACAACTATATATTTTCATTAATGGTGAGAACAAATCAATACTGTCGGCAGTTTTTAACGGGATTGATGATGTCTGTTTTATCTGACACGCTGTTCTTCCAGTAGGGGTGTGGTCAGGGTGTTTAAGTGAATCTTCTCATTGCCTTGATGTTGAGTTCCGGCAGTTTGTTTCTGCTGGTGTCCCTGCTTCCGGTTGCCAGAATTATAAATCATCCGGGGGCCAAAGGCATTGTTAATTACTGGCGTCTGCTCGCTGTTCTGATTTGTCTGTTTCTCTGCGGATACCTGACATATACGTGGTTTTTCTGGTGGAACTATAGTGGTCTGATCGACCTGATTGTTCCTACTATTTTTTTCTTTGGAGCGGTTTTTGTCCTGCTGGTAGCCATGCTGGCACTAAAAACAACCCAGGAGTTACAGCGAACTTTCCAGTTGGAACAAGACAGCATTATGGATTCCCTGCTCGGAATTTATAACCGCAGTTATCTGGATCGACGTCTGCCCGAACAGTTTTCCAGTGCCAGGCGCTATGGTCATGATTTGTCGGTGCTGATGATCGATATAGATCACTTCAAGTCAGTGAACGATAATTGGGGCCATCAGATTGGGGATCAGGTATTGCAGGATGTCACCCGCATGATCAAAAATCGGGTGCGTGAAACAGATATTTTGTGTCGCTATGGTGGTGAGGAGCTGTTCATTATCCTTCCTCACACCGGTGGCTCCGAGGCAATGGTCAAGGCCGAGCTGATTCGCGTCGAGATTGAAGGGGGAGAAAATTACCCCCAGGCACTCACGGTGAGCATTGGTGTTGCTGCAGTATCGAGCCAGGTCAGTTCAGCGCCGGATCTGGTGTGGCAGGCTGACATGGCACTTTATCGCGCCAAGAAAGGGGGGCGTAATCGCTCCGAGTTCTATACTTCCCTGGATTCCAGAAAGTTTTCGCACAGGGTAGGTTGATGCGCTCTGCCTGCCACAAAGTTTTTTTCAGAGGGTGTCCGGGCGTTCTTTATTTAAAAACATCGCCAGTTTTTCTTCTACCAGATTCAAGTGCTCCAGCATTTTAGCTCGAGCCCGTTCCGGATCACGGGCTTCAATGGCCTCCAGAATTTCACGGTGATGATTTAGCAACCGTTCAACATACCCCTCTTTGCTGTAAAATTCTCCAAGGGCGACCATAATTGTGGTTTGAAACAGGGTCTGAATCGTGTTCAGGACGTGAACCTGAATGGTGTTGTGGGTTGCTGCGGTAATCGTCAGGTGAAACTGGAAGTCGATTTCCGGGTCCCAGCCGCCGCTTTCAGCCTGTTCCTCCATGACCGTATAGATTTCACGCAAGCGATCGATTTCCGGTTTTTCTGCGCGCTTTGCAGCCAGGTATGCGGACCAGGTTTCCAGTCCCATGCGAACCTCGGTCAGGGCATGGAGCATACGGGGATCCCGGCGTTCGACCATGCTCGCTAGAGGGTCAGCCATGGCAACATCGGCAAGGGAGCGGACATAGGTGCCTCCGCCTTGACGGGACTCAAGAAAGCCCATCGCTTCAAGAACCATGATCGCCTCACGTACCGACGGGCGGCTGACTCCTAAGAAAGTAGCCAGTTCACGTTCAGACGGGATGCGCTGACCGGGACCGAGATCACCACGTGAAATCAGCTCTTTAATCTGGTCAACTATTTCTTCTGATAACTTCTTGGGACGTATCGGTTTGAATACTGTGGCCATCTCTGTCTCCGGATTACATGGTAAGACCTTTTAGCATAGCTATAGAGTAAACACAAGAGATGAGAAAGCCGGCGAAGAAGGGTTGTCGTCGGTGATTTATTGACGGGTTTTTTGACTGCGCTTGTAACGGGTAAACCATTCCTGGAAATCCTTTTCCTCATGTTCCATTTCAAAAGCATTTACCAGGCCGCGGGCCAGGGAAACAGCAACGGCACGATTGCGCAAGTTAAAGGAATCACCATATTTTTCGCTGTGAAACTGTTCCTGATCGAGGCCCAGTTTGTTGTACAGTGAGTTGAGGCGACTCTGGATGCCGCGCCGTGAGAGATAACGGCGCTGCGCCATCAGATTATCGGTCAGTCCCAGGGAAATATCGAGTAGCGCCTCATACTCGATGTCAGAGAGGGCCGTCAAGCTGTGACCGGCACGCCCCTGAACTTTTCGCACTTCAGGAGCGATCCAGCATTGTTCATCGATCAGGACAGTGCGAATAGCTGAACTGATCTGGTCTTTGCTTGCGGACTTAAGAACATAGCCGTAGACCGTTTCCGGCGGAACAATTTTAACCAGGGAGCGCACGTACATTTCATCTTTGAATTGACTCCAGAAAACGATTCGGGCCTGAGGCTGCTTGCTCCACAACTGGCGGGCAAATTCAACCCCGTTGAGTTCCGGCATTTGAATGTCACTGACAATCAACGGTTGCTCGCGTTCGCTGCCAATTTCCAGAGCGATCTGGCCGGTTGGGGCACGGGTGACGCTGACCTGTTCCGGCCATTGGGAAAAAAGTTGTTCAAGAAACTCTAAGTCTTTAGGGTTGTCTTCAGCAATAAGGATTTCCAGGCGGGTGGACATGCTTGTCTCCGTCAGCTTGAGATGGCGGTGTGCAGGGTCAGTTCAAAGCGGGTACCGCTCGAGAAGCGTGACGGCTTCCACTGGACCTGGGCACCTATGGCTCGGGCGCGCTCACGTATATTATTGAGTCCGCGCCCCTGTTCGAGTTTCCGGTCGCTATTAAAGCCACAGCCGTTATCTTCAACAGAAAACACCAGAGTTTTTTCGCGTAGTTCCAGGTTAACCTCGTAGCGGCTGGCTGCCGCATGTTTGTGAACGTTCTGGATGGCTTCAATGGCAATACGATAGATGGTCAGCTGTTTAATTCGATCGAGATGCAAGTCAGCCACCCGTGAGTCGATATGAAGATGACAGGCCGGGCTGCCGGGGGGCTGCCCGAGGTGATCGATATGGGCTTCAATGGCTGCACCTAAACCAAGAATATCGAGGGTTTGCGGGTGCAGGTTGTTCATGATGTCGCGCAGGTTGGCGATTGCGCGGTTGAGATCACGTTCGAGGTCGCTGACGTGGTCACCAACAGCATCCGGAGTCTGCAGGTCGGTCAGAGATTGCAGGCCGCGTAGAACGCCGGACAAGTCGGACAGTGATTGGTCATGGAGATCCATGGCAATACGGCGACGTTCTTCTTCGGCCCCTTCGAGGAGTTTTTCAGTACCAACGACCTGAATCAATCGGGTCGCCATGCGATTGATGGAACGCGCCAGAACATCCATTTCATCTTGAATCCGTTCAGGTACCGGTGGCAGATCGAGGCTACCGTCGGCGATACGGGCGGCATTGGTGGAGATGGTCTGGATACGGCCCAGAATACGCCGACTGAAATAGATGGAGATCGACAGCCCCAGCAGTACGGCAATAATCAGCACCCCTATCGTCACCAGAACCGTCCGTTCAACCAGTTGGTTGATGTCCTGTTCATGGGCCTGGCGCAAATGATTGCGATGGTTCTGGGTCAGACTGGAGAGCCCCGAAAGTTCGGCGCGCAGTTGGGCAAACAGGGGTGCCGTGTTTTCAGGTTCGAGACCGGCAGCGGGATTAAGGCTGCGCGCCAGGTCGGCCAGGTAGGCAATCTGTTCGGAGCTTTTTACGGTTCCAACGGGTTCAATCCGATCAATGGCAGAGAGCAGGCGTTCATATAGATCAATGATTAATGCCAGGTCTTCAGGGGCAGCCATGCCGCTGTGCTGAATGACACGCAGTAAAACGTGCAGTCTGCGCGCCGCCATATCCGCTTCAGCCAGAGCAACAAAGGTGGTCTCAGCCGCTTTAATGCTGCGTCTTTTGCTGTTGAGGTCCCAGTAGGTGTAGTGCATGAATCCTAGCAGCAGCAGGAGCAGCAGGAGGATCATCGCTGGGGCGAGCAGTATCTGTTGTTTGACCGTTATGCGCATCAGCGGATGCTATCATGTTCATTGACGGTTGAAACTGTGCGGATGCGCAGAGACGTCATTTTTTCAGGCCGAGATGGCGAAATGCCGAATCAGCGAGATCGACCATCCCTTCGATGGTTTTTCTGTAGAGTCGGCGGATCGGCACATCATTCACATGGAGCTGTTCATCGAGCTTCTGCAGAAGAATCTTGTCCCCTTTGGCAAAGGTCTCAAGTGCGGTGGCGGCCTGGGGGTCAATGCCGATCAGGAAGCGGACGTCATGCTTTTCGTAGCGGACGGTAATTAACAGCAGGGTACGCTCAATGTCGCCACTGCGGAAATTGTGCCGCGATGTTTTAGCCAGTAGACGAGCCACGCAGCGTTGTTTTTCACCAAGAACCGTCTCCAGGCTCATGCTTGCGGGTTTAAGCCGGCCGAGGAAAATCTCGTCACTGTATTGATAGTTTGATGGTTTGCGATTAAGAAAACTTTTTTCGGTTTCCAGCAAGACGACCACGTTATTGTTGATTGGACCACCAATGGAGTGTGAGAGCGCCGCCTGGTACTGGCCGCTGGTCAGAAAACGGTGGTTTTCAACGATTTGGACCATGCCGGTTGCCCCCAGCGGATGACCGCGTCCTTTCAGGCCGCCGGTGAGATTGGTTGGAAAACGCCCGGCAGGGCCGGTAAGGCTATCATCGAGGAGCCCTTCCAAAAGCTGCCGGCGGGGGATAACGCCAAGATCGACCAGGTTGATCGGCCCAAAGCCGTTAAATGGGTCGTGCATGTTGATATGGATGTTGCCGGCTAACTGACTCAGGTCACTGAGTTTGGCCTTGTCGAGGGCCTGGGCGAGGGCGATACGGGTGGCTGGAAAACTGGTAAAGGTCAGACGGTCGGCAATGGTGGGGATGTCGGTTCCGGAACCGATGCCGCTGACCCGGACAGCACTCGGGGCAGCGGTCAAAAGGCAGGCAGCGACGCCATCCGACATGGGACAGAAATCGTAGTAATGCAACGGGTCGTAGTAAAGATAGTTTCTGCCGTTTTTAAGGTCAGCAAAATAGGTGTCAACGGGGAGCTCATAATTCAGATGGGCATCAGGGTTTTGTGCGGCAAAGCGGTGTGCGCGTTCGGTCAGGCGTGCCGAAAAAGAAGTCCATTCGTCATCTGACAGGTTGAATTCGTCCATCAGGCTGCGCGCTACCAGGGCGCCACAGGCCGGCATGGTCAGGCCGTATTCTGCTTCTTCACGATCAATCACCCCGGCGACAATGCGTGTTGCCGCAGAGGTTGTGGCATCGGTCATTTTCTGGATGCCGATGGCCAGAACCTGATCGTGCTGCCCGGAAGCGACCTCAAGATAGGCAGCCTCAAAAGCGCTGGCGCCGGAGGACGAGGCGGTATCAACCAGAACCGATTTGGCCCCGCTGATGCCAAGGCGGCCACTGATTTTCGCAGCCACATTGTCGATGCCGGAAAAGGCGAAAGGATTCTGGCTGCCGACAATAATACAGCCAATTTTCTGCTGTGGTGAATGATGATTTTCCACCAGGGGTTTGAGCTGATCGACAAGTTCAAAGAAGCTCATTGCCGGACGGTGGTGGCCGTTATATTTGCCAACCGGGAGCATGAAGGAGTCTGACAGGTACACTGGTCGTGGTTGGAAGGACATCGGCTGTGCCTTCTGTTGTATGTTAAATAAAAAAACCCCGAAGACCTGGAGGGGGGGTAGGTCTTCGGGGCCGGAGTCTCCCGAAAGAGCTCCATTGCTTTAAACGTTACACGATGAGCTAAAGGTTGTAAAGTAAAAAAATAGTCCAACCCTGAAAAATGATTGTCCTAAAGAACCGCCCGAGTTTATCCCCTGGAGCAGTTATTCTGGCTTTTCGGCAAGGTCATGGTAAAGCTGCTTCCTTGTCCGGGGGTGGAAGAGACGCCGATGGTTCCATGGTGGGCGTCAACAACCCATTTGACAATGGCTAAACCCAGACCTGTGCCACCATCGTATTGGTGGATTTTTTTATCTACCCGGTAAAATCTTTCAAAGATATGCTGAAGGTGACGCTCTTCAATACCGATTCCGGTGTCGCTGATCGTTATTGTCACCGCAGATTCGGTAACCCCGGCCGCGATGGTAACGACCCCTTGAGAGGGGGTAT
This sequence comes from Pelovirga sp. C15f, assembly GCF_057178085.1. Taxonomy (NCBI): domain Bacteria; kingdom Pseudomonadati; phylum Thermodesulfobacteriota; class Desulfuromonadia; order Geobacterales; family Geobacteraceae; genus Pelovirga; species Pelovirga sp. C15f. The sequence goes on along the minus strand of NZ_JBXUCV010000004.1, from coordinate 190,519 downwards.
AGCGAATAGCATTGGTCAGCAAATTCAGCAGTGCCTGTCTGATGCGCAGTTCGTCAGCGTGGATAACGGCCCCATTGTCTGGACAGTCCAGCTCGAGCAGGACCCCTTTCTCCCCGGCAAGAATTTCCCCTTGACGCTGCAAATCGTTCAGCAGTCGATGCAGGTCAATAGTTGTCGGCTGCAGCGGGATTTCCCCCAGATCGCTTTTGGATAAGGTCAGCAGATCGTCAACCAGAAAACTCATGCGCGTTATCTCTTCCAGATTAGACTCAAGCACCTGGCGGATTTCCGCAGTTTCACTCTTGCAGCGCAGGGCAATTTCCGTTTCACCACGTAAAATTGTCAAGGGTGTGCGCAATTCATGAGCAACATGCGTGGCAAATTGACGGGCTCGATGCAAAGCGGAAAACATTCGCTCGTTCAATCGATAACAGCTCTCGGCGAGCTGCCGTAACTCGCGTGAGTTGAGTTGATCTGTGGCCAAAGGCTGGGGAGGCTGGTCAGGCCTGATATCGTCAATATGCCTGAGTAACCGTTTCAAATCTTTGGACTTGTGATGGCGTTGCAGATGCAGAAAACAGGAAGCGGCAGCCGCCATGATAAGGAGCGATCCAAGCAGCAATGCCAGGCGCCAGCGCAACAGTTGTGCCGAGAAGGTGCCGAGGTCGGTACTTAAGAGCTGATAGGACGTTATTTTATCTGAATCTTTTGCCGGCCACGCCAGTGCGCGCCGGGTATTTCCCTGGCTGACGGTAAAAAAAAGGGTCTTGTTTTCCGCTGGTCGCTTGTCCGGCATGGCAACCTGTGAGTGGCTTCCCGATGTAGACAGACAGATTATCTCACCATCGGGCGAATAGCGAGCAAAGTGCCACTCGTCAAGAAACAGTTGCAGGGGCGCCGTGACCAGATCACATGAAATGGCTGTCGTTCCCGCTTCAGGCGAGAAGGTTTGCTGCAGATAGTCCAGTGTGCCGGCAGCCAGTTGCAGTTCTGTATCAATGCGGTCCAGCCTCTCGTGATACAGGGAAGATTGCCACAAAAAACCGCCGATTCCCAGGATGGCTGCCAGAACCATGAGGGGAGGAAATAAAAACTGTCTGCTGAAGGTGGTAAGGAAGGTCAATCTATTCTGACTCCCTGAGCATATAGCCAACACCTCTTACCGTGTGGATCAGTTTTGTGTCAAAACCGCGGTCAATTTTTTTGCGCAGATAGTTGACGTAAACATCGATAATGTTGGTGAAGGTGTCAAATGTATAATCCCACACTTGCTCAGCAATCATGGTGCGTGTTAACGCCTGATTAGGATTACGCATGAAGTATTCGAGCAGCGCGTATTCCTTGGAGGTCAGGTCGATTTCCTTGTCGCTTCTCCAGACCTTGTGCGATACCGGGTCGATACGTAGATCAGCAAACACCAGTTCGGCACCGCGATCCCGCGCGTTGCGCCGAATCAGGGCCTTAACGCGAGACACCAGTTCCGCAAAGGCAAAAGGTTTGGTCAGGTAGTCATCGCTGCCGTTATCCAGGCCGGCGACGATATCTTCAACGGTGTCTTTGGCAGTCAGGCAGAGTATCGGGGTGCTGATGTTTTTCTCGCGGAGGGCTTTAATTGCGCTGAGCCCATCCATTTTCGGGAGCATGACATCCATCAGAATCAGGTCGTAATTGCCCGTGGTCGCCCGCGCCACCCCTTCCTCGCCATCCTCAGCCAGATCGACAGAAAGGCCTTCTTCCTCGAGGCCACGCTTGATAAAGCCGGCGACTTTTTTTTCGTCTTCAACCACCAGGATACGCATGAACTGTCTCCTTTGAATTTTAACTAACCAGGATGGTGCTCGCAGTTAATTCTAATGTATGAGGGTGAACTGCTGTGGCAACCAAAGATTGTAAGTCCCCTATTTTATAGGGTGAGTTTTGAGGTCATCTACTTCGAGTAGTGAGGGCTCATGAGAAGTTTTCGGAAACTTTAGCAGACTGGCATGCTGAGCGCAAGGATAATAATAGTGTTTTTTAATTTTATCTTTGAAGGTTGAGTTGTCAGTGAAGCTGTGATGGGGTTGTTCACTTAAGTTCCAGTTGGGTAAAACCGGGCAATAAGGAGATTATTTGTTGATTTTTATATATAGTTTCTGTTAATTAGTGAGCATGAAAGAAAACTATTTATCTATAGATGTTGGGCTTAAGGGTGTATTGGTTGAGATGGCATGCGCAGTGTTGATGGAACAGCAGTGCTGTGGCATCTTGATCGAAGATCAGCAGTTGGACACATTTGAAGTCCCCGACAAACCTTTGGATATGGATAAAAATTACACCCTGACGGCCTATTTTGTCTCGGATGTCCCGGCTGCGTCGCTGCTTAAGCAACTGGGGTCGGCTTTTGCTGTGCTGCCGGTGTTTGCCCCTGGTACGCTCAGCATGAAGGTCAGTCAATCTTTGCCGCAGATTGATTGGGCTCAGAGCTGGAAACAAAACTTCACCAGTTTTCAGGTTGGCAATCGCCTGATTGTTCACCCTAGCTGGGAAACTCCATTTGTAGAAAAAGCCCAGGTAGCTATCGAAATTGACCCTGGTATGGCCTTCGGCACCGGCACCCATGCGACAACGCGATTGTGTCTGGAAGCCATTGCCGAACATCTGGATGGGCATCAGCGCCCCCTGCAATTGCTTGATGTTGGTACTGGATCAGGTATATTAGCAATAGGTGCTGCGGCATTGGGGTGCGGGTCGGTGGTTGCAACCGATATCGATCCCGTTGCTTGCGAGGTTGCGCGCGAGAATGTTGCGCGCAACAGTCTTGCCGGACGGGTTACCATTACCAGCGATTCCCTGGAAAACATTGATGGTGTTTACGATCTGGTGGTTGCCAACATTCTTGCCGAGGAAAATATCCGCCTTAAGGATGCGTTGCTTCAGCACTTGCAGCCCGGAGGATGGCTGATTTTATCAGGGATCCTCAAGGAAAAAGAACCCCTGGTCACGGCAGCGTTTGCCGTCGCGGAGTTGAGCGCGTTGCCGCCACGTTACCGTGAAGATTGGGTCTGTCTGGTGTACCAACGACGACAAGTGACATGAGAAGTTTTTTGGCAATCGATGTGGAGTTTCGATTGGACGAATGCATCATGTTACCTGAGGGGGTCCAGCATCATCTGGTCCGGGTATTGCGTCTCGAACCGGGTGCGACATTTCGGCTTTTTGACGGCTGTGGGCGCGTTGCTGAAGCGGTTTTGCAGGATGATGGTCGTGCCCGCCTGGGCCACATCTACGACAGTTTGCCGCCACCCTGTCAGATCAGGCTGATTCAGGGTGTTCCCAAGGGAGATAAAACCGAGCTGATCCTGCAAAAGGGGACAGAGTTGGGAGTCAGTCACTTTCACCTGGTTACCACTGAGCGTAGCGTTGTCCGCTTTAAAAACGACTCGCGTCAGTCCTTGCGCTGGCAGAAGATTATCCAGGAAGCGGCACGCCAGAGTGGCCAGTATCATCTGCCCAGCCTGCAGTGCAGTAGCTCCCTGCAAGGGGCTCTCGAAGAAGATCCGGCGGATTTGAAGCTTCTTCTGTGGGAACAGGGCGAGACGCCATTAACGGATGTTCTGGATGATAGTAGACACCATCGGTACCAGCGGATTTCGGTCATTGTTGGCCCCGAGGGCGGAATCACCGAAGCCGAGGCGGCTGAGGCCGTTTCGCACGGATATCGGCCCGTCAGTCTGGGACCGAGAATTTTGCGCACGGAAACCGCCGGACTTGCGATAATCGCTGTTTTACAATATCTTTATGGAGATTTATCCGGTAGCACAGGCTCAATTTAGCGAACCTATTTATCTGGAAAGGACATGTCATGAAGTGCCCCAAGTGTGGCTACAACAGCTTTGATTACCTCGACAGCTGTAAAAAGTGTGGCAAGGATCTGGTAGAGTTTAAGCAGCGCTTCGGAATCAAAAGTGTTCTGTTTCCTGGTGCTACCGCGATAATGGCAACTGATCTGGCTGAAGATGGCGATGAGGCTGCGGACTTAGCCGCCGCGACGGCTCTCGGTACCGCAGAGGTCTCCGCCGGCGCTAAAGTTTCGGAACCAGCGGATGAGAGCTCCTCGGGAGACGACTTCGGTTTTGACTTTATGGGCGAAAGCAGTGAAGAAGAAGATCTCTCCTTCGATGAACTGTTTGAAGAGGCTCCGCAAGAAGACGATATGGAAGAGTCCCTTGACGCGCCTAAAGCTCCCGAGGCTGCAGAGCCACAGGAAAGTGATTTTGCTTTCGATGTGCCCGAAGCCGATGATAATCTGGAAGACGATTTCGGTTTTGACGCCGAGGATGTTGCGGCTCAGGATGTTGAACCGAACAAAACCAAGGGATCTGCGGAGGGTCCCTCCGACCCTTTTGATTTACCGGAGTCTTCGCCTGCGGTGAGGGCTCCGGTTAAGACTAATCCTGCTTTCGTGTCAACGACTTCTGAAGCGGCGACGTCATTCGCCGCTGGCGAGGTGCGGTGGGCGGATGACCCGGCACAGATAGAGGAAGAAGTTTCCCCTGAGCCCGCTGCCGCGAGGTCGTTATTCGACGCGTCAGATGTCGGCCAAAGCAAGGGGCGGTTTTTGCCTGAAGGCGCAGCTGCTGAGGCGCAGAATGAAGGGGCGATTCCGGTAGTGCTGCCGGCATCTCTGGGTGGGCGTTTTGCCTCCTTTGTTTACGATGCGGTTATTCTTCTTGTCATTGGGCTGGGCTTCGTTGTTGCTGCCGAGCTTTCCATGTCCAGAGAAACTGGACCACTACCGACGATTGACACGCTGATCGACCTGTCGATCCCCTACTTTCTGATCCTTTTTTCTCTCACCTTTGGATATTTCACCTTGTTTCATTTCCTCGCCGGACAGACTCCCGGAAAAATGCTGACCAGCTTGCAGGTAGAAACCAGTGGCGGTGAGCCTCTGACCTTTTCCCAGGCTTTTCTGCGCAGTGTCGGCGGCTTGCTGCAGCTTCTTCCCTTAGGTTTAGGCTATCTGCAGTTGCTGTTCAGTGGCGATGGTCGTGGCTGGAATGACCAGCTCGCGGGGACCCGGGTTGTCAAGGTTGCATCCAGAAAATAATTTAACCCATTCTTAAGTCGATAAAGGATTTCAGATCCGGGCACTTGATAAACTCATTGTGCTCAAGTTCCCAGGCGATGGTGGAGCTCGGCATCGGACCGTAGTCGTGGCCGGGATAGACCCGCGTCGCCGGCGCCAGCTTTTTCAAACGCTGCAGGCTGGTGTAGAGCTGGCGCACGTCACTGCCGGGCAGGTCGGCCCGGCCGCAGCGGCTGACGAACAGGGTGTCGCCGGATACAATCGCATCTGCTGTGGCAAACACCACTGAGCCGGGGGCGTGTCCCGGGGTATGCATGACGGTGACGGATGAATTGCCGATGGGCAGTTGCATTCCCTCTGCCAACGGGATATCGGCATCGGGAATCGCATCCGGGTGAGCCGCGAGTCGAATTGCCCCGGCGGCGAGAATGTCGCCGTTGCCTTTGATATGATCCTGATGGCCGTGGGTGTTGAGCAAAAGTTTCACGTTCACCTGACGCCTGGCGGCTTCATCGAGGACAAGCTGCGGGCGCATCGATGGATCAATGATGGCACCCTCACGGGTCTGTGGGCAGTAGACCAGGTAGGAGAAGTTCTCCATATCACTTGTCTTGATCTGAACGATTTCGAGGGCTACCATGGGTAGGTCACCGGTTCCTGTTTGCCGATATAGCGAATTTCCATATCGATGATTTTGAAACGGTCACCGGTTTTGTGCACCACCCATTCATCTCCTTCTTCAGGGGGTTGGGGAAATTCGCGGGAACCCAGAAAGACGTCGTCATTATCGATCATCCCCCACCAGTCGAGGGAGCCGGTCTGCCAGATCTTGGTCTTCAGAAAAAAAGCCATTGTTTCTCCTGTGCTTGGCGGTAAGTGGTTGAGCCGTGTCAAATTAACCCTTATAGTAGCAGAGAGGGTTGGGCAGCGACAACCATGGAACGAGGAGGGCTGGAAGAATGAAATTCACCAAAATGCATGGCGCCGGCAACGACTATGTTTATGTCAATTGTTTTGAAGAACAGATTGATGATCCGGTCAGTCTGGCACAACACATCAGTGATCGCCACTTTGGTGTTGGTTCAGATGGACTGATCCTGATTTTACCCTCTGACTGTGCCGATTTGCGCATGCGCATGTTTAACTCCGACGGTAGCGAGTCGGAAATGTGCGGAAACGGAATTCGGTGTGTTGCCAAATATGCTTATGATCATGGCCTGACGCAAAAAACCGACATCCAGATCGAAACCGGGCATGGCATTCTTGGCCTTCATCTGTTTGTTGGCAGCGCTGGTCGGGTTGAGCGGGTGCGGGTTGCGATGGGGCGCCCCGGAGTGACCCGGGCGGTGATACCGATGACCGGCCCGGCCAACCAACAGGCACTCAATGTTCCGCTTGATCTTGCCGGCCAGTCCCTCGAATTGACCTGTGTTTCCATGGGTAATCCCCACGCGGTGATCTACGTTGACGATGTAGAACGGTTTCCGGTTACCCAGGTTGGCCCCCTGATTGAGCGACATCCCTGGTTTCCCAAACGTACCAACGTTGAATTTGTTCAGATCCTCTCCCCTGTCGAGGTGGTTCAACGTACCTGGGAGCGCGGTGCCGGCGAAACCCTGGCCTGCGGTACCGGAGCGTCAGCGGTGACGGTTGCCGGAGTCCTGACCGGTCGTACCGAACGCAGTATTACCAACCATCTGCGAGGAGGTGACCTGCTCATGGAATGGCGTGACGACGGCGAGGTGTTGATGACCGGCCCGGCCGTCGAGGTTTTCTCCGGTGTCTATGCTCCGGGCTAGTCCCTCTCCACAGACCGCTCTGTTAAGCAATCTAAGAAGGTGTCAGGCCGCACATTTTATCGTACGGCGTAAAAGACTACGCTCTCGCTCGAACGTTTGATGTCTTTAACCTTGTGAAAGACTTCCGGTTTCCGGATCACAAGCCCGTTTAAGGTTTCTCCCGGGTTTTCAGCCGGGCACCAGCGAGTCAAAGGTTTGGTATGAAAGCACTACTTTTTGATCTGGATAATACCCTCTATTCGCCGGGGTGTGATCTGTTTTCCCTGATTGATGTGCGCATTAACCGCTATATGGAAGAGATCGCCGGTATTGCCCTGGCGGAAGTCGATGGGTTGCGCCGCCGCTATTGGCGCGACTATGGGGCCACGTTGCTGGGGCTGATTCGTCATCATGAGGTCGATCCGGAGGATTATCTTGTCTACGTTCATGATGTGGATGTTGGTAGTCGTCTGGTGCCTGATCTTGCCCTGCGTGCTGTACTCAAGGCCTCCGGTATCCCCAGCTATGTCTTTACCAACGGTTCACGTTGTCACGCTGATCGGGTTCTGGGTGCTCTTGGTATCGATGACCTGTTTGTTGATATCTTCGATATCCGTATTGCGGGGTACCAGCCCAAACCCAATCCCGACCCCTATCAGCAGGTGCTGGACCGGCTTGCTCTGCAGGGGAAAGACTGCGTGATGGTTGAAGATCAGTTGCAGAATCTGCACACCGCAAAGACATTCGGTATGACCACTGTTCTGGTTGCCCCTGAAGGTCAGGTTGGTGGCGATGTTTCCTGTGTCGACAGTCATCTTCACGCAGTGAGCGATATCGCCCCCTTGCTCAACGGCTGGCGCACCGGTAGTCGTTGATGGCTGATCCTGCTACCTCCCGATTGCTGCTCGGTACCCATGTTTCGATTGCCGGGGGAATGGAACGGGCCTTTTCCCGTGCCGGTGACATCGGTGCTACCGCCATTCAGATTTTTACCCGTAATGCCAGTCGCTGGCAGGCCCCGCCCCTGACGGAAGAAACTGTCGCCGCATTTCGCGCGGCCCGACAAGCAAGCGCTGTGCGGTATGTTGCTGCCCATAGCAGTTATCTGCTGAATCTCGCCAGCCCCGATCCGGATCAGCAGCAACGCTCGATCCTCTCCTGCATTGATGAACTGGATCGCTGTCGGCGGTTGGGTATTGAATCGCTCGTCATCCATCCCGGCTCGCACAAGGGGGAAGGGGTTGCTGCCGGGTTGACAACCCTGTGTCGAAGTTTTGAGCAGATTTGCCGACAAGGCGGTGATGAGGTCATCATCCTGCTGGAAAATACCGCCGGCCAGGGTCATTCCCTCGGGGCATCATTTCAGGAGTTGGCCTGGGTGCTTGATCGTCTCGACCCCGGACGTTTTGGGGTCTGTCTTGATACCTGTCACGCTTTTGCTGCCGGTTATGATCTCAGCACTTCACAGGGTTATAAACAACTGATGGAGGAGGTTGATCGGTTGGTCGGCATTGAAAGGTTGCAGCTCTTTCACTTGAACGACAGTAAGAAGCCCCTGGGCTCCAGGGTCGATCGTCATGAACATGTCGGGCAGGGGTTGATCGGTGTTGAGGGATTTCGGCGCTTGATGCAGGATCAGCGCTTTGCTCTTTGTCCCAAAATTACCGAAACGCCGCCGGGAGAAAATCACTGTCACGATCTCGAGAATCTGGCATTGTTGCGGAAGTTGGTGCAAGGATAGGGGCTGCAGGTTTTTTGTACCTGCTTCAGCACTTCTTAAGTGGACGGACGGTGAAAAGATTTTTCACCACTACTGGAGTGCTGTGCAGAACCAGATATAATTTAAGCGTAAAAAGGACAAACCATGCGGGCGGTCGTACAGCGAGTGACTCAGGCGGGAGTGACGGTAGCAGGAAAAAAAGTCGCAGATATTACCGGTGGTTTGCTGGTCCTGCTGGGGGTTGAGCAGGGAGATAATGAAAAGGATGCCGTTTATCTCGCCGACAAGATCGCCGGACTGCGGATTTTCGAGGATAAGGTTGGCAAGATGAATCTGTCGGTCGTCGACATTCAGGCAGAGGTGCTGGTGGTGTCGCAGTTCACCCTGCTTGGAGACTGTCGTAAAGGGCGGCGTCCCGGTTTTTCAAACGCGGCAGCACCGGAACTGGCTGAACCTTTGTGCGACCGTTTTGTTGTCTTGTTAAGGGAGCACGGGGTTACAGCGCAAACGGGGGTTTTCCGGGCCGATATGGCGGTGGATCTGGTGAATGATGGGCCGGTGACCATGCTTATCGACAGCAGAAAGCTGTTTTAGCTGGAGGGTAAAATGAGAAGACTGATTTTGATGGTGGTTTTATGTCTGGCGCCAATGATGGTAGAGGCGACCTTGTACTCCTGTCGTGACAGCGAAGGGCGACTCCATGTTACCGATAATCTGCAGTCCCTGCCGGACGAGTGTCGGGCTGATGTGCGTGAAGTGGAGGCCGGCGACCCTGATAATCTGAATTTTGTTCCCGAAGCTACTCTTCCTCCGGTAGAGGATACCCGTTCACGTTTTGAGCTGGAAGTGCTCCAACAGCAGCGACGTCAGCAGGAGCAGGAACAACGTGAAGAACAGTTGATCAGTCAGGCGCGGGGTCTGGTTGACCAGTTTGAGCAGGCTCAGCAGGATCGGCGTAATGCCATCAGGAGCTGGAGTTATGATTCACGTGCGACGATTGAACGTGCAGCTGATGACATGACCGCAGCTCGCAACGGTAAACAGCGGATGCTGACGAATCTGGAGCAGCAGCGGGTGTCGGTCAGGACCTCTGAACAGGTGCGGTCAATTCTTGAGCAGATCACAGAGCCTTGATCTGTGAACCGATTGGTGAAGATACCTTCATTTGTCCTTGAGTAGTTCGTTGATGCGTGTACGTAGCCGCAAAAAGGCTTCATGGTCAATGGTACGGGCCTTTGGGAGATCGATCCGGATGTCATGACTGATCCGCCCCGGATTCTTGTCAAACAGCAGGATCCGATCACCGAGCAGCAGCGCCTCGCTGACATCGTGGGTCACAAAGAGAATGGTTGGTGCGAATTGTCGCCGTAATTCCTGCAACAGACCCTGCATCTGCTCACGGGTCTGGGCATCCAGGGCGGCAAAAGGCTCATCCATTAATAAGATCCGGGGCTGCAGAATCATGACCCGTGCCAGTGCTACCCGTTGTTTCATTCCTCCTGAGATCTCACGCGGCAGATAATCTCCAAAACCGCTCAAGCCCACCAGATCAATAAAACGATCAACTTCAGATTGCTTCTGTCGCCGGCTCAAGGAAAGATTAGCGAGGCCGAAAGCGATATTTTCCCTGACTGTCAACCAGGGGAAGAGGGCGTCCTCCTGAAAAACCATGCAGCAGGCCGGACCTGAATGCTGCAGGGGTTCGCCATTGAGGCGGATATTGCCGGCGCTGGGTTTGATAAAGCCGGCCAGCAGTTTGAGCAGGGTCGACTTGCCGCAGCCGCTGCGACCAAGCAGGCAGACCAGCTCTTTTTGCGCAACAGTGAAGGAAAGCTCCTCCAGGGCGCAGATCTGCTCATTAGCGTCTGAAGTGAAGCGCTTGGCCAGTCCTTTGACCTCGAGAATCACCGGTTCAGCAGCTGTATCCTGTCGAGAGTGAATAATCTGCAGGTGGCTGCGGCTCATGTCATTCTCCGGGCGCTCTTGAAAAACAGGCGCAGCAGCAGGTGCAGGCCGGTATCGCACAAGCGACCGATCAGGGCTATCAGGATGATGCCGACGATGATGATATCGTTGCGTCCAAGCATACGGGCATCCATGATCACGGCGCCGAGACCGTTGGGGACGCCGGTGAGCTCACCCAAAACCAGATAGGCCCAGGAAATCCCCATCCCCAGGCGCAGACCGGTGACAATGTGGGGCATGGCAGCCGGAATCAGCACTCGATAAATCCGTCGCCAGCGGTTCATGCCAAGCATGGTCCCAGCCTGAATCATGGTGGGATTGATCTGGCGGGCACCGGCCTCAGCATTGAGAAAAATCGGGAAAAAAGCTGCCAGTGCCACGAGAAAAACCGTCGTTTTGAGGCCGATACCAAACCAGATCAACGCCAGGGGGAGCCAGCAGATGCCGGGTACCGCACGCAGGGCATTGAGGGTGCTGCCCAGCAATAACTGGATGCGGTTAAGCCTTCCGGAGAGGAGCCCCAGCGGCAGGCCGATGGTGGTGGCCAGAACAAAACCGAGGAGCACGCGGCCAATGCTGGCGCTGAAATCACCAATAAAACGTCCGGTATAGATGCCTTTTTGCGGATCACCCACCATATAATCAAATCCGGCAACCAGGACCTGTTGCGGATGGGGCAGAAGATAGGTGGGAATCAACTCCCTGCTGCTGACCAGGGACCAGGCCAGCAGCAGCAGAAGTGGCAGCACCCAGGGTAGAACGCGTTGCAGCAAGGGATTGGTTGTCATCTTCCTCATGGGTTACTGTTGATCTTCCGGACAAAGGACAGATCCAATAATTGTTCGTAGTCAGGTTGCCGGCTGATGATGCCAAGGGCCTGCATCTGCGCACCCAGAGCCTGAACCTGGCGGACAAAGGTATCGTCCATGTTCCAGGTCAGTTCCATGTTGCCGACTGCCTGCTCAAGAATCGACAGCGGGGTACCGAACTCTGCCGCAGTAAGTAGCCATTGTTGCGGGTTAGCATTAAGCCAGTCGGTAGCAGCGGCATGGGCGTTGACCAGTTGCTGGACCAGCTCAGGATTTTTCACAATCGTGGAGCGGTTGACGATCATGGCGGCATTGATGGTGCCGACGGAGTCTTGGAAGTAAGGGTAAGAGAGGATGCGCCCGTAGCCTTGATCAATCGCCAGGGTCGGGAAGGGTTCACCCGATAAAAAAGCATCAATGTTCCCTCGCGACAGGGCTATTCCCATATCGAAAAAATCAACCCGCATCAGCCTGACATCGGTTGCCGGTGAGAGGCCATTGCGCTGCAAGGTTTCACGTAACAGAATTTCATGCATGGTGCCCGGCACATAGCCGATGGTTTTGCCTTTGAGATCGGCTACCGTCTCAATCCCGCTGTTGCTGCCGACCACCAGAGCTGAAGCGCGGTTACACAGGGCGGCAACAATGACGACCGGTTGCCCGAGGGTGGCGGCGTGGATGGCATGGGCGAGGGTCGTGCCGGTCATGGTCAGGCTGCCGGCCAGCAGGGCGGTTTTCTGATCTGCCGGGTTGGTGAAGGTGCGCACGTCGACCTTGACCTGTGCGGGGAGAAAATTATGATAGAAAAACGGCTGTATGGTCTGAGCCGTTTTCCAGGTGCCTACCCGTAATTCATCGGCAACGCCCGCTGTCGAAAAACCCGCGAGCATCATCAACATCAGTGCTGCTGGCAACCTGCGAAGAAGAAAAATGTTCATCCCTGGACCCGGTGGCCGGTCCCTGCTGCCGGTAAGCGATAGCAGTTGGAGGAAAGCAGGGGGTCAAGGTTCATCTCGCGCTGGATCTGTTGACAGGTTTCAATGCCGTGCCCCCGTCCTTTGCCGGTATCGTCGATACCGTCTCTGGGGCTGGAGCCCACCTCCGGAAAAAACAGATTGGCGCCGGCCATCAAAGAGGCAGCATGGGGTTCATGGGTACAGTGGGCTTGCGGGACATTGCCCATGATCAGGCGGCTGATGGCCACCAGACGCGCCATTTCCAGTTCAGTAATCATGCCGAACTTTTCCATGGGCGAGCCTGGGAAGTTGATGCGGCGCATGACCCCACTGTAGCTCGCCTTATTGTCCCGCGCCAGCAACATCAGCTCAACCATCTCTTCAGCACTGTGTTCCGGACCAACGGGCTCAATGCAGTTGGCCCAACCCAGGCCGACATCTCGCAGCACCTTGATAGTGGCAATTCGTTTATCACGATTGAGCGGGGTATCACGCCCTTCCCCCAGCCTGACCGCGTGGTAGGCACCGACAAATCCGGCCTTGAGCAGCTCTTCGCCTTCACGATGATTAATGTCACGCGTATTTGCAACCAGCGGGGTTGACACTTCGCGCCGGAGGATTCGACCAATTTCCAGCAGTTTTTCGAAGGGGTAGGTACCGGTGGTCATCAGATTTAGAGCGTCAGCCTGATGACGCTCTGCTTCTTTTGCCCAGGTGATCACCTGCTCCAGTGAAAACTCGGTTTTTTCAGTAAAGATACCGGCCGTGTAGGTCAGGCTGCAAAACAGACAATCCAAGGGGCAGGGCTCAACATTCAGACCGATGTGGTAGTGATTCTCGCCTTTGAGCCCGAACTGCTCCTTTGACATCCGGTCTGCGGTGGCCATTAACTGATAGCAAACCTCAGAGTGGAGGGGGATCGTCATCAGTTGCAGGGCTTCTTCTCGCGTTAAGGAGGCGTATTCAAGGGCTTTAGAAAAAATATCCTGATAGCGCAGGTGCTGTAATGTCACTGCCGAGGCCTTTCTGTAAATCAAGCGTTATTCTGTCAAAATAACACAATTGCCGGTGTGGAAGCACCCATCACCGGCAATTGAATCATACTTTTTCTGTTGAAAAATGACGGACAGTTTGTTCTCAGGGTTTAACAACATCACCAGGAAAAACTTTGTTATAGGTTTCCTGTCCTTTTGTCAGAACAAACAGCCGTTTGCTGTCAATGCCGTTTTTTTCAAGATAATCATAGGGGCGGGTAGCGCCGCTCCCTCCTCTGGGGCAAATCACAACGATATCCTCGGTCGTTTTCTGTGCGCGGGCGAGGATGATATCCAGCTTGCGATAATCTTCTTCGGTTTCTAGTGGGCGAGCAAAGGTCTGGATGGCCTGGGGCAAATAACCGGTGGAGAATTCTTGGGGGTTCTGGGTTGAAAAGACCATTAACTTGCCGTTTACGATATCCCCTGAATCCATTCTGGTTTTGAGTTCCTGGGGGGAAATCTGATTGTAGCTTTTGGCGGTGACGATAGAGGTCAAAGTCAATGACAGGGCGAAGGTCAGGCAGAGGATCAGGTACTTGTTCATTTGTTTCTCCTGGAGTTGTGGACCAATGGCAGCGTCCGGGTTACGAGGATTTTTTAAACAGCGGTGAATGGTTATGAATCTTCTGATGAATCACGTGAAGCAGCGAAACGCCGGCGATCACTCCCTTCATGAGCAGAGCAACAATGGCGATTGATCCGGGCTTTCTGGCCGGAGGCGGGACAAAGGTGCGTTCCCGGGTTGTTGCTGCCGGGAAATCGCGCTGTAATCTTTTCTTGAATTGCAGCCGCCGCAGATAAGTAAAAGGAGCTTTGGTGACCTTGTGGTTAGCTGTTAACGCGGTCTGCGGTTGAAATATCAGATCCAGAACATGAGCTGTTTTGGTTTTTCCGCTGAAACTGCTGGTGCAACCGGCGCAGTAACTGACAATCGACCGGCCCTGTGCCTCCTCAAGGCGCTGATCGATCCATAGTTGTGACTGTTCCGGCACCAGACAACTCGTGCCGCCACCCTCACCACAGCAGATAGTTTTTTCCCTGCTGTGGGGCATCTCCTCAATCCGGGTTCCGGCCTTTGACAGCAGCTGTCGAACTGCATCTTGCACGCTGGCATCTGAGCGGGTAACGCAGGGGTCGTGAACAGTTACAAGGGGTTTTCTTGCGGCATCTGTGAGTGAGGGTGCGGGTGGGTGTTCGGCGAGAATCTCGTAGACCGTCCGGGTGGTCAGTTCGGGTGCGTACTGAGTGAACACCCTTGAACAATTGGGACAGGCGACCAGCACCGTCTTGATGCCGTGCGCTGTCAGGTAGTTGCGCAGTTCATCAAACATGACTGAAAAAAGGTGATCATCGCCTAAATCGTGGGAGGGTTTATTGCAGCAATCAAGGACAATGCCGACCGCTGGAATGACGCGCTGCAGATGTTTAAATAACTTGCCGGTGGTATCAGCGCGGCTTCCAACCAGTGCGCAGCCAGGGAAAAAGACAGTGTCACAGCCTGTGGGCAGGGCGTACCAGTTGTAGGTTTTTGCATTGCCGGTGCGTTCGTATGTGCGCAGGCCCCGATGCTCAGGCAAATCCGACAGTCCACGAGTAAAAGCTTCGCGGCGCATTTCGAGAAACATGCGCGCAGGATCGAGACCATCCGGGCAAACCTGGGTACAGAGTCCACAGAGGTTACATTCAAAGGATCGGGCCAGCAGTTTCGGATCATCGGGATCATAATCAGCCGCCTGTTGCAGTGGATCACCATAGCGCATGAGGAAATGGCATTCAGCAACGCAGACGCCGCATTGGGTGCAATGATGCTGATGTTCGTCAAGTTCCCGGCGCAGGTTGTGGTTGATTGTTTCAGTAACGGCGGCTGCTGTCTGGGCGGAGGGCATTCGTGCTGTTCCTTGGATAATTGGGGCCGAATCAGAAGGCTCTGATGACAAGCAGAATGAATATTTCACATCGGCACGCATGCTAAAAGGTTGACCTGGCAGGGTCAAATGGATAATTTTGATGAATCCGATGGTATCTATTGTGTTAACCGATAGGAGAGCATATGACCCTGCGCCAGCTTGAATTGTTCGTCGCGGTCGCCGAAACCGGAAGCTTTTCCCGTGGTGGCGAACTTTTGTCCCTTACCCAGTCAACGGTAAGTCAACATATTGCCGCCCTTGAAGAGGAGTTCGGCACACGACTGCTGGATCGAATCAGCAAGGGAGTCGTTCTTACTGCCGGCGGAAAGATCTTTTTGCATCGGGCGCGGATGATTCTGGCCGAGGTTGATCAGCTGAAACAGGCGATGAACCGTTTTCATGGCATCGATCATGCTCACCTTGAACTGGGGGCGAGCAATATTCCCGCAAATTATCTGGTGCCACGGTTGCTGCCGTTATTGCAAAAGCATTATCCGGGAATTTCAATGACGGTGGGGATGGGTGATACCCAGCAGGTTCTCAATGATATCCGCGCGCAGCGGGTGGAACTGGGACTGGTCGGCGGTCGAATTGAAGATGATCTTTACCGCTACACGCCGATCATGTCGGATGAATTGATTTTGATTGCCGGTGCCGATCATCCCCTGTGCCAGGGTGGAACAATCAGTCTCGAGCAGGTGTTTGAGTTGGGATTGGTGGTTCGTGAAGCGGGTTCCGGAACCTGGCAAAATCTGAATAATGCCCTCATTAAAGCGGGTTATGACCCGCAGACGCTGCAAGTGCTGGCGCGACTGGGAAGCAATGAAGCGGTGCGTCGTACTGTCGCCGCCGGCTATGGTTGTGCCTTTGTCTCCGATCTGTCGGCCAGGGAAAGTATCCAGCGCGGGGAATTGTGCCGGATCAAGGTTGATGGACTGCAGATTGTCCGGCAACTTTGGCTGGCAGAGATGGCTGAACGCACCAGTTCCCCGGCGGCCCAGGCAGTAAAGCAACTGGTTCTTGATACCTTTGGAAGTGGGGAAAGCTAAGTTCGGTCAGAAGTGCATTAACATTAGCGGGACTCTGAACAATCTGGTTCTGGTGCTTGCGCAATCAGGGCGCCGTGCAGAAGCGCTGGCAGTAATTGATCAAGCGATCGCCCAAGGTGGAATCACCAGGGTGGGGGTCCGCCAAGCCCGGCAGAAAGTCGTCGCTGATGCAGTTCCAATCAAAGGAACTGATGTTGCTCCAGCGCCCGGCCAACCCTGTTTATTTTAGTAGTTTGCTGATAATTTCCCGGTACTTGGTTTCGATGACGTGGCGCTTTTTTTTCAGGGTGTTGGTCAGCTCTTCGCCGGCGGTAAATTCCTTATCAAGAAAATGAATATTCTGGAGTTTTTCAAAGGGTTTAAACCCCTTTTTGGCGTTCAGCAGTTTATTGATTTCGGCTTTTACCCGATCGAGGACCTTTTGGTCAGCAAGCAGCTGATCCTTGGTCTCTGCCAGTTGTTCCGCCTTGTCGGCGATGAATTCACGTAACAGCTCCATGTCGGGAATGATGAGTGCCCCCAGCCCTTTTTTGTCCTGTCCGACCAGAACCGCATCGGTGACGAAGGGGAGCTGGGTAATGGTGGATTCAATCCGACTGGGATCAATGTTCTCGCCGCTGGCCAGGACAATAATTTCTTTAGAGCGACCAGTAATAACCAGTTCACCGCTTAAGGTCAATTTGCCCAGATCACCGGTGCGAAAAAACCCGTCCGTGGTGAAGGCGTTGAGATTTTCAGTATCGTCCTGATAGTAGCCCGGAAATACCTGTTCCCCGCGGACCTCAATCTCCCCCTCTTCTCCAGCGGCCAGTATTCGACCATCATCTGCGACAATGCGCAGCTCTGTCCCTTTTGTGGGTGGCCCCAGGGTGCCGAATACCTCACAGTTCAAAGCCCGTCCGGCAATAGCCGGAGCGCACTCGGTCATGCCGTAGGCGTTGACGATGCGGATGCCAATGGCATCAATCCACTCATCCAGATAGGTCGGCAGGCTGCCCCCGCCACTTATCGCCATGCGTAAGCGACCACCGAAGCGTGCCTGTACCGCGGCTAGTTTTTTTTGAGCGAAACAGTAAGGCAAAAACAGGGCGACTAATGTAGCGAAGGAAATCAGCTTTTCCCAGACAACAAGCAAAGGATTGCGTTTGCGAAAACGTGGGAGCTGATCTTTCAGACGACGGCGGTGAAAGCGATAAGCAACCGAGATAGCGACGAGTTTTTTGAAGATGCGCGCCTTACGCGGATTCTGCTTTTCCAGGGTCTGGTTGATCTTGCTGTACATCGATTCCCACAGGCGCGGCACCGTTGCTACCAGGGTCGGTTTATAGGTCTCCAGATCGGCAGCAAAGGTTTTAACCGTCGAGTAAACAGTGCAGCACCCTTGTGACAGGGCAAGATATTCGCACGCGCGCTCAAAAATATGCCAGCTTGGCAGAATTGAAACAAAGCTGTCGGTTTCTTTAAGGGCAATGATTTCGGGCAGGGTGTGGACGTTGTACATGATGTTGCGGTGGGTGAGGATGACCCCCTTGGGATTGCCGGTGGTACCCGAGGTGTAGATCAGGGTGAAGGTCTCATCCAGGCTCAGGGTGTAGCGCCGGGCGATGAATTCTTCCCGGTCCGCTGGTGTAATGTTGCGGTTGTCCAGAATGTCGTTGTAGCTGTAGACATTATCGAACCAGCGGTGGGTCTTTCCCCCCTCGATGACGAAAACCGCCCGCAACTTCTTCATCTTCTTGAGAATCGCGCTGTGGGCCTTGAGCAGCGCTTCGGTTTCAATCACCAGGAATTCGCAGCCGGCATGCTCGAGGATATATTCGAGCTCACGGGTCGGGGTGTCACTGCCGCGCGGTACGCTGATTGCCCCCAGGGAGATCAGGGCAAAGTCGGTGACAATCCAGCCATAGCGATTGTCCGACAACAGCATGACCTTGCTTCCCTTGCTGATCTTGTGGGAGGCAAAGGCCTTGGCCAGAATCAGGGCATCGTCAAAGAGTTTGGCGTAGCTGACCTGAAATTCACTGCCGGCAGCCCGGTAGATAAAAGCGTTGTGCTCAGCGAAATTCTCGCAGCTGGCAAGCAGGGTGTCAAAGAGGGTGCCCTGTGGCGTGATGACGGTCGTCACCATGGTTACTGGCCGCAGCACTTTTTGAATTTTTTACCGCTACCACAGCTGCATGGGTCATTACGGCCGATCTTGGAGACCGTCAGCGGTGGGGATTTGATCATTTCCCCCTCGGTAAACAGCCAGTTGCTGCCGGTTTTGGCAAAATGCGCACGCTCGTGGTGGCTGCGGATAACCCCTTTGTCGCGAAAACGGGCGATGAATTCGACCTCGCCCTGCTCATCGTCAGCATCACCGGCAGTGGTAACGACTTCCAGTCCAAGCCACTGGGATTTTTCTGCCCAGTTTTTTGTTCCCTTGTGATCGTAATTAGTGCGGTGGTCAGGGTGAGTGCTGCTGTAGAGAAAATCGACAGCCACCTTGTCGTGGGCACTGTAGCGGGCACGCATCAATTCCTCAGGGGTTGCTGCGCTTCTCTTGCCGGTGATGACCGGCTCACAGCAATTGGCATAATCCAGATTGGTGCCACAGGGACAAAGGCTCATGGGTGACTCCTTCTTCGCTTTACGATCATGATCCAGCCACAAGAGGTTGGATGTTATCCGAAAAAATTACTGATTCAGTGCGGGTTGTTCTGTTGCCATCTGTGCCCGCCGGGCTTTGCGTCGCTCACGGATCATCCGTGTGTCTTCGTAAAGATCACTGTAGGTAGCCTGCAGGGCTTCCTCAAAGGTGACTATTTCGCCTGTGTTTTCGGCTATGAAAGCTTCCGCGTCGGTGTGCTTGGCAAAGGCCCATTTAGCGCGCTTACTCATTACCCCGGGACGTTTCCCACCGACTACCCAGGTGGCGGTTTCAGCGTCAATCAGCTCATCGGTGTAATAGTCTCCCACCATCATCCGCACCGGTGCCTTGTCAAGATTGTTGACCATATCCACTGCCGCACAGCGGATACTGCAGGTGCCGACTTCACTGCCGTCATCATACACAAGCAGCATGCGGCTGAAGGAGAACTTGCCACGATCCATCCCGCAATGAGGGCAAGAGGGATGGTTGACAATGTCGCTCTGAGAGCCGATAACTAGAGTGGTTAGAAAAAGCAGGGTGGCCACCAGTAGAATAATTTTTTTCACAAATCTCTCCTTTTAAATATTAGACTAGATATAAATACATTTTTCATAACAGCCTCGACCCACCCTTTTACCAGTAAAAGACACTAACGACAAGAGTCTGGTGGATTTAACGAACAGGCTGATGTTGCAGCAACGGAGAATGACAGCAGATGGACCCTCTTTACTCCCTGGCGTTAATGACCGGATTGTTCGGTTCCGCCCACTGTATCGGCATGTGTGGCGGTATTGTTACCGCCCTGTCGTTGACTGCTGATGGGCGCAATAGTGGCCCCTTTTTCCATCTGCTTTATAATGTCGGCCGAACCATGACCTACGGCCTGATCGGTCTGGTGGTCGGTTGGCTCGGTTCGGCATTGGCAATGAGTGGTTCATACCGGCAGGCAACCCTTGGCCTGTTGATTTTCAGTGATATCCTTGTCATCCTGATCGGTATCGGCAGTGCCGGGCTGTTCCAGCGGGTCAATATCATGGCCCTTGAATTTGCCGGTCCGGTTCAGTATCTGAGCCGTGCAGTTAAAAGATTGCGCAGCTTGCCGCCGGCTTTGTCAGCTTTGCCGTTGGGGATGTTATTCGGTTTTTTGCCCTGTGGCCTGTTGTACGCTATGGCGATTACCGCCGCGGGCAGCGCTGACCCATTACGCGGGGCGGTCACTATGATCGCTTTTGGTCTCGGCACCATTCCGTCCCTGTTTCTGGTCGGTAGTGCGGCCCAGTGGTTCAGCCGCAAGCGCAACTGGATGCTGAAAGGGGCGGGGTTGCTGGTCGCCCTGATGGGTTGTTATAATCTCGTTCGGCATCTGTCCATGGACGTTGTTTGTCATTAGCAGGATGTTTGAAAAGAATCTGGAGAGGTCGATGGAAGAATCGGTTAATAACATCATTGTTCAGCTTCTGAATGTGCTCAACCTCGATGGTGGTTATGCCTGGATTATCCAGGTTTTTATTATTGTGCTGCTGACATCTTTTGTCAGTTACGGGGTCAAAAGGATTTTTGATCGTCTTGAAAAAACGGCCCTGACCACTAAAACCTTCTGGGACGACTTGCTCATCAGTTCGGCACGCAAACCGGTACGAGTTTTTATCTGGCTTAACGGCCTGTTATGGGCGACTGAAGTTGTTCGCCAGGTATCGAATGAGCCGATTTTTAATTTTATTGACCCACTGCGTGAAGTTTCTTTTATTGTAATTTTTGCCTGGTTTATGACCGGCCTGATCAACAAGGGTGAAACGACCATTCAAAGCCCGAAACGAATGGAAAAACCCCTTGACGCGACAACCGCCTCGGCGCTCGCGAAATTACTGCGCCTATCGGTAATAATTACCACTGCGCTGGTGGTCTTGCAGACACTGGGCTTCAGTATCTCAGGGGTTTTGGCCTTTGGCGGCATCGGTGGTATCGCTGTCGGTTTTGCCGCCAAGGACCTGCTCGCCAATTTTTTCGGTGGCCTGATGATTTATCTGGATCAGCCCTTCAGGGTCGGCGACTGGGTGCGATCCCCGGATAAGGAGATCGAAGGGACGGTGGAAACGATCGGCTGGCGGCTGACCTGTATCCGGACCTTTGACAAGCGTCCCCTGTATGTGCCCAACGCTACCTTTGCCAACATCTCGGTGGAAAACCCGTCACGGATGACCAACCGCCGTATTTTTGAAAATATCGGGGTACGTTATGCCGATGGTAACAAGGTCGCCGCCATCGTCATGGAGGTCAAAGAGATGCTGTGTTCCCATCCGGATATCGCTGCTGATCTGACGATGATCGTCAACGTGAATCGCTTTGCTGCCTCATCCATCGATTTCATGGTCTACACCTTTACCAAAACCACCAACTGGGTGGAATTTCACGGCATCAAAGAGGACGTGATGCTCAAGATCATGGAGATCATTGAACATAACGGTGCCGAAATCGCCTTCCCGACCCAGACGATTCATCTCGAATCACCGGAACCCGATCCCCAGGAGTGGTAACTTCAGGTTGTCGGGTCATCCCCATGCCTAACCACCTAAGGAGACAGGAATATGGCAAAAGCAAGCGCGCGGCACATTCTGGTGCCATCAGAAGCGGACTGTAGTACCTTGAAAAAAATGATCGAAGGCGGCGAAGATTTTGCCGCCGTGGCGAAGCAGCATTCAAAATGCCCTTCCGGCAAGCAAGGCGGTGCCTTGGGAGAGTTTTATCCCGGACAGATGGTCAAGGAGTTTGACGAGGTGGTCTTTACCGGCGACATCGGCAAGGTTCTGGGCCCGGTCAAGACGCAATTCGGTTATCATCTGATTGAGATTACCAGCCGCACCGACTCATAGTTTCTGTCCGGAAACGGCCCTTTTCCGCAATCTCTGCGTCAATCTGCGGTTTTGCTTGTGCGGCGTAAAGTACTACGCCTTAAGCGCAACTCCTTGATTTCCTTGACCTTGCGAAAAATTGCTCGTTTCCGAATCAGAAACTATTTTCGGAGTGCCAGGGAAGCATTGGCGGAAAAAATCAGAAAGGCGCCGATCCAGCCGGTAGCTGTCAGTACCGGGTCAGCAACCAGCAACGGGCCAAGCAGGGCCGCCATGAGGATGCGGCTGGAGGAAAGGATGGAACCTTCCACCGCGGTAACAAAGACAAAGCCGTAGGTCAACAGGTACTGCCCCAATACCCCCGCCGCGGAACAGCTGAGCAGAAACAGGAGTTCAGTGCTGTCAGGCAGGAAGATTGCGTCGTGAAACAATATCAGGATAAAGACCATTCCCAGGCCAAACATGTAGAGCAGAATCGTCTGGGAATCATGGTACTGACGACTGATATTCAGGTAGATAATCGCCGCCGCGGCAGTTATTCCCGATGCCATTCCCCAGAGACTGCCCGAGCCAAAATTCATATCTCCCGGCGCCAGTACCAGCCAGATGCCGGCGAACGCCACCAGAACGATGACAAAAGACACCAGATCGCGTTGTCCGCGCAGGAAAAACCAGGAAAACAGGGCAACAAAGAGCGGATAGGTCATGTTGAGAATGTTGGCCTGGGCAACCGATCCGACCTCGACGGCTTTGTAAAAACAGAAAACTGCCGCCGTATTGGTGACGGCGCGACCGATCAGATAATGATAGTTGCGGGGCTTGGGCGATTGTCGTTGCAGCAGCATGGTGGCAGCTACGACGATCAGGCCGACCAGAAAACGGGAAAAAACGTAATAGGCTGACCCAATCTCGACATGGGCTGCGCCCCAGCGGATGATCAGGGTCGCGAGATAAAAGAAAAAGGCTGAGCCCAGCACCGCGCACCAGCCGATGGCCTGACGGGATGTTCTGGGAGTGAGGCCGGGCAGGTCGATACTCATGGGCGGCGCTTTTTTGTCATGAATGGGGTTGTTGTCAGGTTAATGTTTACGGCGGAACAGTCCGGTTTTTAAACTTGATACCCGGTCAAGAAAAAGTAATCCGTCAAGATGGTCGATTTCATGCTGGATGGCAATAGCTTCAAACCCTTCGGCACGAATAACGCAGCGCACGTTGTTTTCATCCTGATACTGGACCACAATAGCTTCCGCCCGGGTGACGTTACCGGTATAGTCTGGAACTGACATGCAGCCTTCACGTGCTTCGCAAGATCCTTCTCGTTCGATGATTTCCGGATTGACCATCTGGATCAGGCCATGATTTTCCTGTTTTTTTCCCAGCTTGCTGCTGGAGACATCCACCACGACGGCACGGCGCAGATCGCCGACCTGCGGTGCCGCAATGCCAACCGAATGCCCGGCGGCGACCATGGTATCGACCAGATCCTGGAGCAGATGGCGGACGGAATCGTCAAAAGTCTCTACCGGCTCTGAAACTTCTTTGAGCAGAGGATCCGGATACACCAGAACGGTCTTTACAGCCATTTGCTACAACTCCACTGCGATCAATGAACGTACAGAAATATCCACCTGCAATTGCCTCTTTAATTCTGCCATCCAGTTTTCCACGGCATCGATCTCAATCCTTGGCGGCAGGATCGCTTCAATCATCATGACGTAGACCGGTCTTTCTGTTGTGCCGATGAGTTTGGTGTTCAAGTCGGTAATGTTGATCTGATGCTCTCCCAGAACCTTGGCCACCTGATAGACAATTCCGGGCTTATCAGCACCGTAAACGGAAATCATGCATTGTTCACCTTCCAGTTCAGGGCTGATTTCCCCTCCCGGTTTCATGGTGCGGATGAACACCGACAGATTGGTCTCTTCGAGATGGCGAAAATCGTCTTCAAACTGATCCTTGGAAGTGATGTTCGGATTGGAGATGATCAGGATCATGGAGAACTGACCGCCTAAGATCGAGCAACTTGAATCAGCGATATTGAAGCCGAGGCGGTAGAGAATTTCCGTCACCTGGGCAACGATACCGGGACGATCACGACCGATGATCGTCAGGGCAAAATATTGCATAATTCCTCCTTAAGGACACAAGATGAGAACAATTGATAATGCCTTATTTGTTGTGGGCAGGCAAGATTGGCTGGATTGGTTTTAAAGAGTTCAGATCGAGTTGATACTGCGCCTCAACAAACATCCAGTTGTTTGATCGCTTTTATTAATTCACCGAACTGATAGGGTTTTTTCAGAAATCCGGCAAGGCCTTTGCCGACGAATTTCTGGGCGACCTCCTGCTGGTTGTAGCCGCTGCAGATAATGACTTCAACATCCTTGGTAATGCGGCGAAATTCGCGGTAAGCCTGCTCCCCGTCCATGTACGGCATGGTCAGATCCATCAGTACAAAACGGATGTCTCTGTGGTGCCGACGGAACAACTCCACGGCAGCCAATCCATCATGAGCGGTCAGTACTTCGAAGCCCAGCTCTTCAAGCATCTCCTTGCCGATTTCAAGGATCGTTTCTTCATCATCGACAAGCAGTACCAAACCGCCGGGATTGAAGGACATGTTGCTGTCAATATCGTCAACCGGAGTTTCCGGCATCGTTGAGGCCGGCAGCAGAATTTTAAAGGTGCTGCCCTTGCCAACTTCGGTGTACAGCTTGATCGCTCCCTGGTGCCCACGGACGATCCCCAGGACTGCTGCCATGCCGAGCCCGCGCCCAGTGAATTTGGTGCTGAAGAAGGGCTCGAAAATGCGATCTAACTGATCGGGTTCCATCCCGCAGCCGGTGTCGGCAACCTCGACATAGACATATCGTCCTTCCGGCAGATGTTCATCCAGCCAGGTTTCACTCAGGTACTGGGTGTCACAGTCCATGACGCCGGTGACTACCGCGATCACCCCACTGTTGTCTCCAATGGACTCAGAAGCGTTGATGACAAGATTCATGATCACCTGGTGCAATTGGGTCGCATCCGCTTCAACTGTGGGCAGATCTTCGGTGAGTTCATAGCGCAGCACCGCTTTTTTACTGACAGAAACGGCGAGGATCTGTTCCATCTCGGATACCAGTCGGGACAGATTCAGTGGTGCAACGACAAACTTGCCTTTCCCGGAATAGGCCAGCATCTGATTGGCCAGATTTGCCGCTTTGCCGGCGGCATTTTTGATCTGCATAAGGTGATTGGCAACAGCTGTTGGGTCGTTAAATCGCCGTTGAGCCAGTTCGCAATGTCCGAGCACCGCCAACAGGATATTGTTGAAGTCGTGAGCAATACCGCCGGCAAGGACCCCGAGACTCTCCAGTTTCTGGACCTGAAGCATCTGCTCTTCCAGCTTGCGTCGTTCCTCTTCGGCCTTTACCCGTTCCGTGATGTCGCGGGTGATGGAGAGAATACAGAGTTCATCGTTGATTTCGATTAAACGTGCCGACATCAGGCCGATCAGAATATGGCCATCTTTGCTGCGAAACAGTGCCTGTAACCCGTGCACCTCGCCATGTTCCCTGAGGTCGTCGACCAGTTTCTGGCGATCCTCGGCGCGGCACCAGATGTCCAGATCCCCCGGCAGGGAGGTACGGCCGATGACTTCTTCCTCAGTCCAGCCCATGGCTTTGGTGAAGCCTTCATTGATCTCAATATAGGCGCCGTCACGTAGACGGTTGATGTTGACCGCATCCGGGCTGAGCTTGAACGCCCGCGAGAACTTTTCTTCAGAGTGTCGCAGCGCCTCTTCGATTTTCTTGCGATCGCTGATGTCGCGCATAAAACAGTGATAGGTGCCATCCGGCAAGACCCTGGCACTCATTTCAATGCTGATAAGGTCTCCGCTTTTACGTAGTAGCTGTCTCTGTTGGTGAACCGTTTCGCCGGCCTGAAGCAGGTCGTAACGCAGGGGCGCGCGTTGCAGTTCATTGGCGGGGAAAAGCCGACTGATGTTCATGCCGATCAGATCATCTTGGGGATAACCGGTCAACTCGAAAGCGTAAAGATTGGCTGTGGTGATATTCCCCTGGGGGTCCCCAAGAAAGATGGCGTCTGCCGCATGTTTGATGAGATCCTGAAACCCTGAAGACTTGGTGGTGGCAGCCTTCAACTGGTTTTTCAGAGTCTGATTTTCCTGTTTCAGGGCATCGCACTCATGGATAAGCTGCTGCAGAAGTTCGACCTCATCTGGTTTTGGCACCATCTGTTATCCCCCTAATTACCCTAAAACCCGATCTGCAATCAGCACAGTAAAGAGCAACGCCATCGACAAATTTACCAGATGAAAGCGCTGCAGTGCGATTGTGTCCGTGGCACCATGCCGGGTGTTGATAAAGGCAAAGAGTAAAACCAGCAGTCCTGTTGTAAAAGAGGCCGTGATCAAGGGGTTGACGATAAAACCGAACAGGGGAAAGAGCAGGTAACAGAGGAACAGGCCGGCAATCCAGCAGTTGTTGATTTTCAACAACCGCTCGGTTGGAATCGTGTGAAACAGATCCGGCAGGCCGCTGCGTCGCAAATCATCGCGATAGCGACATAACAACAACCAGGTGTGAGGGATCTGCCAGACAAACAGGGTGCCGGCGAGAATGATGGCCGGCTGAGATAGCAGATCCCCCCCGGCAGCAGTCCAGCCGATCAGTGGTGGCAGGGCACCGCAAACAGCACCGGGCAGGGCGGCAAAAGCGGTCCTGCGTTTGAGCGGGGTGTAGATGGCGTTATACCAGATAACCGCCAGGGAGCCGATCAGCAGGGGCAGATAATCCGGCGTTTGTGCCAGCAGCGTCAAGCCGACAGCGATCTGCAGCAAGGCTGATATCAGAACCAACTTTTCGCTGAATTCAGCGGCGGGTATGGGACGCATGCAGGTGCGCAGCATGCGTTGGTCAAGATCGGCCTCTTGCCATTGATTAAGAGCCGAACTGCCACCGGCAAGTAATATTGTCCCGCCCAATACTATTGGCACCAGCCATGACCAGGCTCCGCCGGCGAAAAGATATCCGGTCAAGGCCGACAGGGCGACCATACTTGACAGCTCCAGCCGCACCAGTCGCCGCAGTGATTGGAGGTTTGTCAGCAGGCGCCCGGCCGGTGTTGTCCGACTGCCATGGGGAAGGGATAAAGACAAGGTCAGCTATCCTTACTGTTGGAGCAGATGCTCAACAATGGCATCCAGTTCTTCCGGGCTCAGATAATCACTTGACGGCATGATATCCGGATATCCTTCGACTACTTCAGAACCGGGATTAACCAAGGCGCGTAGCAGATAATCACTATCAGCCTGCTGGGTGAATTCTTCGCCATCGCGAACAAAGGTGATGTCGCGGCTCCCGATTCCCTGGAAGGTGGGCCCAATACTGGAGCTGCCGTCCGTTGAATGGCACCCGGTACAGCCGTTGATTTCGATCAGACGAGCGCCATCAATAGCCGCAGCTGTTGTTGTATCCGGTCGTCCCATCAGATAATCAACCAGCGCCTGTAGATCGTCATTGTTGAGACTGGCCTCATCGTATGATGGCATCATCGCCGGATACCCCTGGACAATTTCATCATTGGCTTCACGAATGGCTCGAATGAGATAATCATCGTCGATGGTGATTTCCTTCGTCTGCCCGTCGATCTCCACCTGTCGGGGCGATCCTGCCAGTTCAAACAGGGATGGACCGATACCGGGGGTGCCGTCGAGGCTGTGACAGCCGATACACCCCTGTTCACGCAAAACCACTAAGCCGCGATGTTCGGGCGGGGCATCAGCAACTTGCCAGGCGGCGTAATCCTCCGCGCTCAAGGCTTCGATCGTCGTGATCATGTCAGCGTGACCGGCGCCGCAGTACTCTGTACAGAAAATATCGTAACTGCCCGGTTGGGGAGCCTGAAACCAGACGAAGGTTTCCAGGCCCGGCACCATATCCTTTTTGATGCGGAAGGCCGGCACAAAAAAACTGTGAATGACATCGGTTGAACGCAGGCGCACCTTGACCGGGGTGTTGGCCGGCACATACAGACGGCTTTCGCGGCGACCGTCCTCGTATTCAAACTGCCATGACCACATGCGTGCTGTGGCGTTGACCTCCAGCGCGCCCTCCGGTACTTCAGTCAGACCGACATAATTGACCCAGCCATACCAGAACATGGTCAGTACGATCAGAGTCGGCAGTACGGTCCACGTGGTCTCCAGGACGATGCTGTGATCAACATCGGAGGTCGGCTCCGGATGCTTGGAACGGCGGTACTTGACGACAAAATAAATCGTGATAATGGTGATTCCGAGCAGCAGCAGCAAAGACAGGCCAAAGATGTAGATCATGACACCGTCAACAAGTTGAGCTGTCGGGTTATCAGCTTGAAGCAGGGTCACGGCAACACCTCGCGGTAGATAACATCGGTAAAGGTCAGACCGATGAAGATAACCAGGATAACCAGCATGGCCAGCAGGCCGATTTTAAAGAGCAGCGATTCCTGGCGCAGATGCATAAAAATAAACAGCACCAGGGCCGATTTCAGCGAGGCCACTGACAAAGCAACCCAGACATTCACCGCGCCAAAATCGAACCGGGTAACCCCGACGGTGACGCCGGTCAAGATGATCAGGGCGACCCAGGTAAGGATAAAAGTCCGGTAGGTAACCGGTTCGTGCTTTTCTTCCGACATTCAAACCTCCTGATGTTTCAGATAATCAGGTAATACAGAGGAAACAGGAAAATCCATACCAGGTCAACCAGATGCCAGTAGAGGGCCGAGTTTTCCAGCAGTACGTAACGATCACTTGTCACCTTGCCTTTGGCCACCATTACCGCCACAACCGCAATCAGGGTGGAACCAATCAGAACATGCAGACCATGCAGACCGGCCGTAAAGTAATACAGATTGAAAAATGAGGTGACCCCCGGTCCCATGTCGCGCAGGGTTTCCGACGCGGGATAAATCCCCAGGCTGATCTCGTAAGACCACTCAAAATATTTGTTGATCAAAAAAACCACAGCCAAAGCGATGGTGGCGACGCAAAGGTTGATGCACAGGCGGATCTGGTTGCGCTGAATGGCGGTAATGGCCAGGGCAATGGTCAAACTGCTGGTCAGCAGCACAACGGTATTGGCGGCACCAAACCAGACGTTGAGCTTGTTGCTGGCGGTGATGTACTCCTGCGGATAGGTGATCAGGGCGATGGCATAGAGAATAAACAAACCACTGAACAAAATCACCTCGGTATAGAGGAAGAGCCACATACCGAAACGGTCGCCGGTGTCGTCACGATGTTCAAAACTCATCTGCTCTGACTCCTTTGAAGTCGTAGGGACCACGAGTAACGACCGGATCATCCTTACCAAAGTTAAGCATCGGTGGCGGTGACGGCACCTGCCATTCAAGGGTCGCTCCACCCCAGGGGTTCATCCCGACCGGCCTGCCGTTAAGCATGCCCTTGAGCAGATTGGCGAACATCATGATCAGACCGGCCGCCAGGACCCAGGAGCCGACAGTTGCCACCAGGTTGAGGGTATGAAACTCGGGCAGGTAATCGTAGTAGCGGCGTGGCATGCCTTGAATACCGACGGCCTGCATCGCCATGTAGGTGGTGTTGAAGCCGACAAACAGCAATCCCCAGGCGATAAAAGCGATCTTGTGGTTGTACATGCGACCGGTGAACTTCGGCAGCCAGTAATGCAGCGCCCCAAAAAAGGCAAAACCGGTGCCACCGAACATGGTGTAGTGAAAATGCCCGACGACAAAGGTGGTGTCGTGCAGATGAATGTCGGCGGCGGCAGCACCAAGGGCCAATCCGCCAAGGCCGCCGATGGCGAACTGGAGGATGAAGGCGAGGGCATAAAGCATCGGCGGCGCCAGTTCGATGGATCCTTTGTAGAGGGTGGAGACCCAGTTGAAAATCTTGATAGCGCTGGGAATGGCAACGATGAAAGTCAGAAATGAAAAGACCAGGATCGCGAAATCGCTCATGCCGCTGGCATACATATGATGAGCCCAGACCAGTGAGCCGGCAAAGGCGATGGCGAGACTCGAAATCGCCATGGCCCAGTAACCGAATATCGGTTTGCGGGAAAAGGTCGGGATGATTTCAGAGATGACCCCCATGGCGGGCAGAATCATGATGTACACCGCCGGATGGGAGTAGATCCAGAACAGGTGCTGAAACAGAATCGGGTCCCCGCCGCTGGCAACATCAAACAACCCGGCGCCAAAGAAGCGCTCCAGCATCACCAGTACCAGGGTGATTCCGAGCATCGGGGTCGCTAACACCTGAATCCAGGCAGTGGCGTAGAGGGTCCAGACAAACAGGGGCAGTCGACCCCAGCCCATTCCTTCGGCGCGTAAGCGGTGGATGGTGGTGACAAAGTTGATGCCGGTCAGGATCGAGGAAAAACCGAGCATAAAGGCTGCAAAGGCGGCAAGGCTGACGTTGGTTGACGTCTGGGTACTGAAGGGGACGTAAAACGTCCAGCCGGTGTCGGGGGCGCCGGTGCCGGTAAAAATTGCCAGAATCGCCAGGATGGCGCCGCTGATATATAAATACCAGGACAACAGGTTGATTCTGGGGAAGGAAACATCCCGCGCTCCGATCTGTATCGGTAACAGCAGATTACCGAAGGCTGCCGGAATACTGGGGATAATGAACAGAAAAATCATGATAATGCCGTGGACCGTGAAGGTGGCATTATAGGTCTGTGCTGACATAATGTGCTGTCCGGGGGCGAACAGCTGCAGACGGATGGCAAGGCCGAGCATGGCAGCAACAATAAACATGGTGGTGATGCAGCCAAGATACATCATGCCGATGCGTTTGTGGTCGGTGGAGAGCAGCCAGCCCAGCACGCCGGAACGGGGGCTCTCACTGTAGAATCCGGTGTTACTCAAGGGGGATCTTGTCATGATTTTTTCTTTCTACCGCTGAAGATCAGAAACAGAAAAAAACTGCCGAGGGTCAGCAGGATCACGGTGCCGCTGACGCGCATCAGGTTGAAGACATACCGGCGGTTTTCGGGATCATAGGTAAAGCAGAACTCCAGTGCCTTGCTGATTGGTGTGCTGATACGCCCTTCAGCAGCCTCCAGAATTGCCATGGTCAGGGTGATCGGCGGGATCGATTGACCGATCAGATAGCGGACAATGGTGCCATCAGCAGCGACAATAAAAGCGGCGGTTGGGTGAACAAAGTCATCCCCCTCCTTGTAAAAAAAATAACCGGCGGAGTCAGTCAGTTTAAGGATGTTCTCCTGCTCACCAGTTAAAAAATGCCAGGCCTCGGCCGGGAAGTCGGTACGGGTGGCAGTAAGAAAGGTGCGCTGGCTGTGGGCCGCCATGGCGACGGTTTCTTCCGGGTCAAAGCTTAAGGCGATGACCTGATAATCCTTGCCGGGGGTGAGTCGCATTTTCGGCAGGGTTGACGACAGGCCGCCGAGAAGTACATTGCAGACCGTGCGACAATTGTAAAAGACCGGAACAAATAAGGTCGGGCGGTCAATCAGATCGCCAAGCTGTACCTGCTTGCCGTTCGAATCGGTAAAAGTAAGCTCCAGGGGTATTTTCTCCCCCAGTTGCATCTCCAGGGCAACCCGATTTTCCTGTGCCAGGGCGGTGGCCTGAAATAATAGATAGATAACCAGAACAATGAGAAAAGAACGCAAGAGTTGCTCCATGCAGGTGCCGAAAGTTTTTCTTCGATAGACGCTGCGGTTGTTTTGATCGCTGACAATGACGCAAGTCTACTCAACTGGTAAAGAATTGTAAATACAGTGGGGAGAAAAAGATCCCCGGTCGCGCATCTGTTATGAGCGCTATCAGCCGATGCCTGTGTCGTGACAAGGCTGAGACTGTGTTAATATGGGAAATTGTTGTTCGAATCCCGAGCGCGACCGATGGTCAATTGTTGATGACTTTCTTGAAGAAAATCCATGTGGAGCCTGTGTGGTGATCAAAGCAGACTGGAGTGACTTTTTAGCCAAACACTATCGACTGATGCTGGTGGTCAGTTTGATTCTGCTGGTCACGGTATTTCATTACCTTACCTCGACCATGCACGCACCATTCCATGATATTTACCGACGGCTTTATTACCTGCCGATTGTTCTTGGCGGCGTCTGGTTCGGGTTGCGTGGCGGGTTGCTGGCCGCTGTCTCCATCTCGCTGTTGTATCTGCCGCATGTGTTGTTGCAGTTGGTTCCCTTCCATGGGGATTTACTGGAGCAGGTGCTGGAAATGCTGCTCTATCACGTGGTCGGTGGCGTAACCGGACTGCTTTCCCAGCGCGAGCGGCATCAGCAAAAACGGTATCAGCAGACAGCAGAACGTCTTGAGCACAGTTATGCACAGCTGCGCCGACAAGCCGATGAACTGATTGCCGCAGAAATGGACCTGCGTCGCAGCGAACAGCTTTCTGCCCTGGGTGAGCTGAGTGCCGGTCTGGCCCATGAGATCCGTAACCCGCTGGGATCAATCCGGATGGCGGCCGAGGTGGTGACGGAAGGGTTGACCGTAGAAGATTCCCGCTACGAGTTCGGTCGTATCCTGCAAAAAGAAGCCCAGCGTCTTAATGGCGTACTTGAAGATTTTCTGGGGTTGGCGCGTTCACCGGCAGAAGAAGTGGAAGAGGTGGCGGTCGCAACCATGTTTGCCGAGCTTCAATTACAAATGCTCCCCATCGCGGCAGCCGTACGGGTGAAAATTGTCGTTATCGCGACCGACGAGGTTTTAGCGGTGCCTGCGGTTCCGTTGCGGCAGGCATTGTTGAATCTGGCACAGAACGCGATCCAGGCGATGCCCGGCGGCGGGGTGCTGACGTTATCGGCCCAGCGGATGGATGAAACGCTGCAGTTGCGGGTAGAAGATACGGGTGAGGGGATTGATGAAGAGACACTGCAGAAGATTTTCAGTCCGTTTTTTACCACCCGCGAAGAGGGAACCGGTCTTGGACTGGCCATCACCCAACGACTGGTGCAGCGTTTGGGCGGAAGCGTGCAGGCCACAAGCCGGCCCGGTTCCGGCACCTGTTTTACCGTCTGGTTGCCGTTAACAATGGATGGCGATCACGCACAGTGAGCACGGATTAAAAAAGCCGGAACTGCGCAGGTGCAGTTCCGGCTTCTGATGGCCGAGTCCGACAAGCGGTTAGCAATTATCGCTGGTGCTGTTCAGCACCAGCAGGGAGTGTTGGTGCCCAGCTCGACTCCGATCAGGGGTTGTCCCGCTTCAGTGCCAATCAGAGCCAGCAGTTCGGAGTTGTAATCAAAGTTTGCGCCTGCCGCTTTTGCTTTTTCGCTGCCTACGATATCGGACCCAGCTTCAGTGCCCATGGCAACCAGATCGCGAGAGCTGTAATCGTAATTTTCTGCCGTTGCCAACGCCCCGGGGGATGCAACGATCTCGACCCCTGCTTCCGTACCTATATTTTGACTGTTACCGGGGATACCCATGCCGGCGAATGAGGTTGCTGCTAGACCCAACAGGATCAATGAGGTCAACCCGCTAATAAGTGTCGATTTTGTCTTCATGACATTCTCCTTTTTCTGTCAATTAATTCACCTCGCTGCTCATCAGGAGGTGTTTCTGGTTTTGATGTCTTGTTGATGCTGTGTAATTGCAGGGAGAATGCCAACTTCAAAAAAAAACGTAACATGCTGAAATGTCTGAAATTATTTTATTTAACTAATCGCGAGTCATTTTTTATCGACTTTTATGGAGAATATTCTTCATCTTGTCGTAGAGTATTCTCCTGTCCGTATCCTTGGGTATCAGATAAAACCGACATCGTCTGGAGATGCAATAATGAGTGAAACAATCCTGGTCGTTGATGATGATCAATCCCTGCGCCGGATGATGGAATATACTCTGCAACAGGCGGATTATACCGTTACCGTTGTCAGTGATGGAGAGGAGGCCCTAAAGGTTGTTCGCAAAGAGCAACCACAATTGATCATCACCGATCTGAAGATGGAGAGGATGGGTGGGCTTGAACTGGTGGCGAATATCCGGCGGGAGTACCCGGATATCCTGATGATTGTTGTGACCGCTTTTGGCAGCGTCGAAAGCGCGGTTGAGGCGCTGCAGCGCGGTGCCCATGATTACCTGGTCAAACCCTTCACCCGGGATGTTTTGCGTCTGGCGGTGAAGCGCGCGTTGTCTTACGGTGGCTTGCAGCGGGAAAATAAACAGTTACGCGAGCGGCTTGCTCAAGGCGAAAGTTTTGAACTGGTTACCGCTGCCCCCAGAATGCAACAACTGCTCACGACCCTGGATCGGGTCGCGACCTCCGATGTGCCGGTCCTGCTGACCGGAGAAAGCGGAGTTGGTAAAGAGCTGTTGGCGCGGCGGGTTCATGACAAGAGCGCGCGTGCGCAGCAGCCTTTTGTGGCACTGAACTGTGCCGCCATTCCGCAAGGGTTGATTGAAAGCGAACTGTTCGGCCATCTCAAAGGATCTTTCACCGGCGCTCTTAAGGATCGCAAGGGGAAATTTGAACAGGCTGACGGCGGTACCCTGTTCCTCGATGAAGTTGGTGAATTGCCTCTGGATCAACAGCCAAAACTGCTGCGCGCGTTGCAACTGGGAGAAATAGAACCGGTCGGCGGCCAGACCCGCTCCGTTGATGTGCGAGTGGTAGCTGCCACCAATCTGATTCTGGAAGATGAAATACGTCAGGGTACGTTTCGTGAGGATCTCTACTACCGGCTGGCGGTCATTCCTGTGGAGGTTCCCCCTTTGCGTCGGCGACCCGAGGATATCCCTTTGTTGGCGCGCCACTATCTACGCCAGTATGCGGCAGATCGGCAACTCTGTTTAAAGGACGACGTTGTCACCGCACTGCAACAGTATTCATGGCCTGGTAACGTCAGGGAACTGAAAAACCTGATGCAGCGGCTGGCCATTCTGTGCAATGGCGATACTGTCGAACTGGCCGATTTGTCAGCCAATCTGCGCCCCGAACCCTCATCTAGCAATCCGGGTAGTGATGCTGCTCCCGCAAAAACTGCGTTTGTGCTGCCTGCCACCGGTTATTCCCTGGAGGAGCTGGAGAAGTCGGCAGTACGCCAGGCTCTGGAGTTAAGCGGCGGCAACCAGACGCGTGCCGCTGCGCTGTTGCACATCCCGCGTCACGTCCTGCTGTACCGGCTGGAAAAATTTGGCCTGAAATCCTCCTGAATTTTCACACTTATTGCAGACTATTCCGCGGTTTGCTGTAGAATAGTCTGCAACGCCCTTCTTTTGTTCTTCTTCTGTAAGATCTATCTATCTAAAATACAACAGAAAAAAATCTGGCATGCAAACTGTAGTTGTTCTCTGGCTGATGATCGTTTTCGATCAGATTTATTGATGCCGGAGGCGCGTGTGAGAAAAACCTTTTATGGATTGGTGGCCATGACCTGGCTGCTGGTCGCTTATCCCGTTCTGGCCGCTGAGGAAAATCTCGAGGCGTTGGTGGTCCAGGCGCTGGAACAGAACCCCGACGTTGCGGTTATTGAGTCGCGCTGGCAGATGTTGCGGCATCGGGCTGTCGCCGCAGGTAGCCTCGATGATCCGATGTTGATGATCGGCGTTCGGAGTGTTCCGATAGGTTCCCCCTTTGACTTTCGCAGCGAGCCGATGTCGCAGAAGGTGATCGGCATTTCCCAGAAAATTCCCTATCGGGGCAAGCGCGGCACGCAAGCGGCAGTGGCCCGTAGTGATGCTGAGGCGGCGCGCTGGCTGGTGGCGGAACGAAAGCTTGAACTGGCGCAGATGGTGCGGGAAACCGGCTATCGTATCTATGCCAGCGACAAAAGCATTGAACTGACGCAGCAGACCCTGCAGCTGCTGGACGATCTCATCGTCCTCGCTGAGGCTCGCTACGGAGTCGGGAGGGGATCGATACAGGCCGTTTTCAACGCCCAGGTTCAGCGCTCGCGAATGCAGGAGATATTACTTAAGCGGCAACAACAGCGCAAGACGTTGCAGGCCTTCTTCAATGAACTGCTGAACCGGCCGCAAGCAACCGCGGTCGCGACCTTTCCTGAGCCGGAACTGGAGCTCATCACTGCAGTACCAGAGGTTCTGTTGCAGCGCGCCCTGGTAGAGCGGCCATTGCTGCACAGTTTGAGCGCTGAGCACCAGGCCAGCCTGTCTTCCCGGCGACTGGCTGAGCTCGATTTTTATCCCGATGTAACCTTGAATGTTGAATATATGCAACGCGACCGGCTTGCTTCCGGTATGGGAGGGGATGACATGTACAGCCTGTCACTATCATTCAACCTGCCGGTTCAGCGCGCCAGGCGGCGCGCGGCAGAACATGCGGCGGCTGCGCAAAGTGCCATGGTGACGGCGCAATTGCATCAGCTGCGCAACAGTATTGAGGGTAGCATCAGCCGGCGACTGGCTGAACTCGAACAGCGTTACGGTCAGGTACAACTCTATCGAGATGCCATTCTGCCGCAGGCGGAACAATCTCTTGAGGCATCTGTTGCCGCTTATCAGGTGGATAAACTCGATTTTTCCATGCTGCTCGCTGAGCAGATGGGGTTGTTTGCTTATCAAACGGAATACTACCAATTGCTGGCCGATTATCAGATCTCCCTGGCGCAGTTGCGTACCCTGGTTGGGGGGGAGCTGTGAGTGTCCTTTCTCGAAAATACCAGAGGGTCGGAATGCTTTCTGTTGCCGCAAAAACCCGCCTGTGGTTGCACAAAAGAGGAGAAGCCATGTCGTTGGAGTGTCCTCTCTTGCGGGCAAAACTCGCTACGTTCAGACAGTTTCCAGCTGCTTTCGAACACTCCAATGACATCGCTGGTTACCAACGTTTCGGTGCACCGATCACTTAGAACGGACATGACAATGAAAAAAATATTTCAGCTGCTTCTGACAATCCTGTTGCTGGCAGCTGCCCACGTGGCTGCCGAACCGCCCAAATATATCAGCCCGATGCATCCCTGGATCACCTCGGATGAGCCGGGACAGTGCCCGATCTGCAACATGGATCTGGTGCCCTACGATCAGTTCGAATCCGGGGAGGCCGGAAGTATTATCGAGATCGACCCGGTGGTGGTGCAGAACATGGGGGTGCGTTTAGCACAGGTAGAACGGGGCGATCTGCAGCGCAACGTCCGTACCGTGGGGATCATCACGTATGAGGAAAGTGGTCAGACCTCGGTCAACAGCAAAATCGCCGGCTGGGTGGAACATTTGAACGTTAATCAGACCGGTCAGGAGGTGAAAAAGGGGCAGTTGCTGCTGTCCATCTACAGCCCCGATCTGGTCAGTGCCCAGGAAGAGTATTTGATGGCGTTGCGCAATCTTGAGCGACTGCGGCACAGCTCCATCGCCGGGGTGGCGGACAGTGCCGAAAGATTGTTGGGCGCTGCCGAGACCCGGTTGCGCTACTGGGACATTTCCCAGGGTGACATCGACCGTTTGCGCCGGACCGGAACCGTGCAGAGAACTCTGTCCCTCTATGCTCCCTACAGCGGCGTGGTCACCGAGAAAATGGTCAATCAGGGGATGTTCGTCAATGCCGGCATGGAGCTGTACCAATTCGCTGATTTATCGCGAATCTGGGTCTACGCCGACATCTACGAGTACGAACTGCCATGGATTGTCGAGGGGATGGCGGCCGAGGTCGAGATTCCTCAATCAGGCAAGACCCTTCCCGGCAAGGTCGATCTGATTTATCCCTACGCCGACGCTACGACCCGAACCGTCAAGGCCCGCATTGCGTTGCCCAACAGGGATCGCGTCTTACGTCCCGACATGTTCGTCACGGTGCGTTTGCGGGGACGGACAGTGACGGATGTTCTGCTGGTTCCCGCCGAGGCGGTGCTTGATTCCGGTCAGCAGCAGCGGGTCTTTGTCGCCCTGGGAGAGGGCAGATTCGATCCGCGTCAGGTAGAG
This sequence comes from Pelovirga sp. C15f, assembly GCF_057178085.1. Lineage (NCBI taxonomy): Bacteria > Pseudomonadati > Thermodesulfobacteriota > Desulfuromonadia > Geobacterales > Geobacteraceae > Pelovirga > Pelovirga sp. C15f. Next base: position 152,843 of record NZ_JBXUCV010000004.1, on the reverse strand, counting down.
GTAGGCTTACGCGGCAGCAATGGACTGGTTGAAGTTCAGGGGGTTCACGAAGGGGAGCAGGTGGTGGTCAGTGCCCAGTTCATGCTTGATTCAGAAAGTCGTTTGCGGGAAGCCATAGAGAAGATGCGGACACCGGCGGCATCAGAGCCATCGCTGGATGATCTGTTTGAGTGAGCAGTGGGGTGCCTCTGCGGCCGGCATTGGAGTGTTTTCTCTTGCTGGCAAAACTCGGCTGGCGCCTTTAGACAGTTGCCCGCTGCGTTCAAACACTCCAATGCCGGCCTTTTTCGCAGCAAGACGCAACAAAGTGAGAAATGAGGCTCTGGCCATGAAAGGTTGTTTCGATGTTATCCCATGTCATTGAATGGTCGTTTCGCAACCGTTTTCTGGTGATCCTGACCACCGCTTTTCTGGTGGCGGGCGGGCTGTTTGCTCTGCGTAACACGCCCATCGATGCGATTCCCGATCTGTCGGACGTCCAGGTGATCGTCTTTACCGAGTACCCGGGGCAGGCGCCCCAGGTGGTGGAGGATCAGGTCACTTACCCCCTGACCACCCAGATGCTGGCGGTGCCGGGGGCCAAGACGGTGCGCGGTTATTCCTTCTTCGGCTATTCCTTTGTCTACGTCATCTTTGAAGACGGAACCGACCTCTACTGGGCCCGCTCGCGGGTACTGGAATATCTCAACTCTGTTTCCGGGCGACTGCCCGAGGGGATTAATCCGGTGCTGGGGCCCGATGCGAGCGGAGTCGGTTGGGTCTACCAGTATGCACTGACTTCAGACCGCCACGATCTGCAACAGCTGCGCAGTATTCAGGACTGGTACCTGCGCTATGAGCTGTCCTCGGTGGAAGGGGTGTCGGAGGTTGCCGGTCTCGGTGGCTTCGTCAAGCAGTATCAGGTGGCGATCGATCCCAACCGGTTGCTTGTCTACAACATCTCGATAACCGAACTGATGATGGCGATCCGTAATGCCAACCTCGATGTCGGCGGCGGTGCCATCGAGATGGGCGAAACCGAATTCATGGTACGTACCACGAATGGTTACGTTGGCTCCGTAGAAGATCTGAGGGAGATTGTGGTGATGGCGACCCCTGAAGGGGTCCCGATCCGGGTGGGGGATCTGGCTGATGTCCGCCTTGGTTCTGAGATGCGGCGGGGTATTGCCGAACTGAACGGTGAGGGGGAAGTGGCCGGCGGGATCATCGTCATGCGCTCGGGTGAGAATGCCCTGAAAACCATCGACCGGATCAAACAGAAACTGGAGGAGCTGAAAGACGGGTTGCCGCAAGGGGTCGCGATCGTCCCGACCTATGACCGCAGTGAACTGATCACCGGAGCGGTCAAGAACCTGCAACGCAAGTTGATTGAAGAGAGCATTGTCGTGGCCCTGGTGATTATTCTCTTCCTGTTCCACCTTCCGAGCGCCTTTGTCGTCATCCTGGCGTTGCCGGTAGCGATCCTGATGTCGTTCATCATCATGTATCTGCAGGGGATCAGTTTCAACATCATGAGCCTCGGCGGCATCGCCATTGCCATCGGCACCATGGTTGATTCGGCCATCATCATGGTCGAGAACGCTCACAAGAAGCTGGAGCATGCGCCGGCTGATGCGCCGCGCAAGTCGATCATTATCGAGGCTGCCAAAGAGGTCGGGCCGACGATCTTTTTTGCCCTGCTGGTGATTACCGTCTCCTTTGCTCCGGTGTTTACCCTGCAGGAGCAGGCCGGACGCATGTTCAAGCCGCTGGCCTATACCAAGACCTATGCCATGGCGGCAGCAGCGCTGCTCTCCATCACCCTGGTGCCGGTACTGATGAGCGTGTTTATCCGCGGACGGATTCGTGGCGAGACGGCCAACCCGATCAATCGAGGATTGATCCGGATTTATCATCCGCTGGTCGATTTTGTCCTGCGGCGGCGCAAGACGGTGCTGCTGGTCACCCTGCTGCTGCTGGTGTCGACGGCCTATCCCATCAGTCGTATCGGTAGCGAATTCATGCCGCCTCTGTATGAGGGGGATCTGCTCTACATGCCGACCACCCTGCCCGGTATCTCGGTGACCAAGGCCAGGGAACTGCTGCAACAGACGGATAAGATCATCGCCTCTTTCCCCGAGGTGGAGCGGGTGTTCGGTAAAATCGGTCGAGCCGAAACGGCCACCGACCCGGCGCCGATGATGATGCTGGAAACCACGATTCTGCTCAAGCCCCGGGAGGAATGGCGTTATCTGCCGGCGGAGCGTTTTTACAGTAACTGGTCCGCTACTCTTGATTTTCTCAAAACACCATTGCGCCGGATGTTTCCTGAATCACAGCAGATGACCATCGATCAGCTGACCGATGAGCTCAACCGGGCGGTGCGCTTTCCCGGTTTGACCAACTCCTGGACGATGCCGATCAAGACCCGGATCGACATGCTCTCCACCGGCATCAAGACCCCGGTCGGGATCAAGGTGATGGGGGATGATCTGAATGTTTTAAGTCGTCTTGCCCAAGAGATCGAAGCGGTCGTGCGGGATGTGCCCGGCACCCGTTCAGCGATAGCCGAGCGGGCGGTAGGGGGTTTCTTCCTCGATATTGAGATTGATCGAAAAGCCGCGGCCCGTTACGGAATCAATATCGGCGATATCACCACTGTTGTTCAGACCGCCATTGGCGGGATGAGTATTGCCGAAACCGTTGAAGGGCTGGAGCGCTACACCATCAATGTCCGCTATGACCGGGATTTTCGTGACGATGCTGATGGCCTGGCGCGGGTGCTGGTGCCTGCTCCGGGCGGACGCCATATTCCCCTGGCGCAGGTGGCGAATCTGGTCGTGCGCCAGGCACCTGACAGTATCAAAAGTGAAAATGCCCGGCGGACGGTCTGGGTGTATGTCGATCTGACCAGCAGCGATGTCGGCGGCTATGTTGCTGCTGCCAGAGCAGCGGTCACCGAACGGATCACCCTGCCGCCGGGCTATAACATCGTCTGGAGCGGACAGTACGAATATATCGAAGCGACCCGGGAGCGTCTGCTGGTGATTATCCCGATGACGGTTGTGGTGATTTTCGTCCTGATTTATCTGAGTACCAAATCGGTGGTCCGAACCGCCATTGTTTTTTCAGCCGTTCCTTTTTCCCTGATCGGTGCTTTCTGGCTGCTCTACCTGCTCGATTACAATATGTCGATCGGGGTCTGGGTCGGGCTGATCGCCCTGGCCGGGCTCGATGCGGAGACCGGCGTGGTGATGCTGCTGTACCTCGATCTGGCGCATAGCCGCTGGAGTGAGCAGGGGCGGATGCGCACTCGTGGCGATCTGATTCAGGCAATTCATTACGGTGCGGTGCGGCGGATCAGACCGAAGCTGATGACGGTGATCACCATTATTGTCGGTCTGATGCCGATCATGTGGAGTAGTGGTATCGGTTCCGACGTGATGAAACGGATTGCTGCACCGATGATCGGTGGCACTGTCAGTTCGCTCATTCTTGAACTGCTGGTTTATCCGGTTTTATTTTACCTCTGGCGGTCCCGTTCGCTGGATCCCAGTCCGGAGCCGACGGTTCCGGATGACGATATAACAATCATTGCGGAGCCTGTTCCGCACAACCAAGGAGAACTGACATGAAAAAAAGTATGAAACGAATTACCGGTGTGGCTTTAAGTCTGTTGTTGGTAACCGCCGGATTCTCAATGGCGATGAATCATGGTGGTGGTCACAGCGGCCATGGCAGCCAGGAGATGAAAACAACATCGGAATCAGGACATGGTGGAGGCCATATGGGGATGGAAATGAGTTCCGAAATGGAGATGCTCGGCGCCACAACCCTGGATGGCGTAAAAGCTATGGCACATATCAGCGATACGAGGGAGGCCATGGCCGCCGCCGGCATGAAACAGACCCATCACCTGATGGTAGCTTTTGAAGACGCCGCGACAATGGCGGTGATCGATTCCGGTCGGGTGGCGGTGCGTATTGTTACCCCTGGTGGCCAAACCTTGCCGGCGATTTCTCTGCAGGGCATGGACGGGGCCTTTGGTGGAGATGTTGAGCTGAGCGAAAAGGGGATCTATACCCTTCAGGTCGGCTCCCAGATGCATGATAACAGGACGCGGCAGTTCGAGTTTCAGTATCACGTGAAGTAGTTTTTTTCAGAAATCGGTTATTTTCGAAGAGATCAGCGGTTTCAACTGTTGGCATAATCCTCTTTGACAGCTATATATAGATTAGTGTGCCAGGAGGAGAGGATTATGCCTAACAGTTTGACGGAACGTCTGGACGAGCTGGAAATTCGCGCCAGCTATCAGGAGCGACTGCTGGAAGAACTCAATGCCGTTGTCACTGATTGCAACCTGCGCATTGATCAGTTGACCCGACAGAATCGCCAGTTGCAGGATATGGTGAAAAATCTCGGCGGGTCGTTGGAAGAGTCGCCCGATGAATAACGCTGAGACAGTCTGATGACGATGGATTTCTGGCAGCAGCGCCTCAAAGAAAGTTTAACGACGGTAGATGAGCTGGCCCTTCGGTTCGGGATTGATCCGGAACCTTTGCGTGAGGTGACAACGCTCTATCCGCTGAAGATTACTCCCGGCTATCTGGATTTGATTGAGACAGTCGGCGATCCGATCTGGCGCCAGTGTGTTCCCGATGTGCAGGAGCTCAAGGCTGAAGGTTTTGCCGACCCGCTGGCGGAGCAGGTCCACTCCCCGGTGCCGGCGGTTATCCACCGCTATCCCGATCGGGTCATTCTGCTGGCGTCTAACAATTGTGCCGGCTATTGCCGCTTCTGTACCCGCAAGCGCAAGGTTGGTAACAGTAAGCATGCCGTCAGTTTTCGTGAACAACGTGAAGGGATCGACTATATCGCCGGCGATAACCGGATTCGTGATGTGATTCTCTCCGGCGGCGACCCTCTGATTTTGCCCGACAACGTCCTCGAGGATCTGCTCGCCCGGATATACGCAATCCCTCACGTTGAGATCATTCGCATCGGCAGCCGGGTCCCGGTGACCCTGCCGGAGCGCATCACCCCGACGCTGTGTGAAATGCTCAAGCACTATGCCCCACTTTATCTCAATACCCACTTTAATCATCCACGTGAGCTGACGCCGGATTCTGCAGCAGCTTGTGCCCGGCTCGCTGACAGCGGCATTATCCTCGGTAACCAGACGGTGCTGCTGCGCGGGGTTAACAATGATATCGCCACCATGACTGAGCTGCTGCGCGGCTTGCTGAAAATCCGCGTGCGTCCTTATTACCTGCATCAGATGGATCTCGCCCAGGGCACCGCTCATTTCCGCACCCCCCTGCAGACCGGTCTGGACATCATCCGCAGTTTACGCGGCCCGGTGTCGGGCATGGCCTGCCCGCATTTTGTCGTTGACCTGCCTGGTGGCAAAGGGAAGGCACCGCTGCTGCCCGACGGTTTATTCCAGCGCTCCGGCAAAACGGTTATCACTACGTCAGGCGGGGAACAGGTGGAATACCCCGATCTGATGTGAGATGGTACTGCCGCTACCAGTTGTGGCCCGTTCGTAAGAGTGGATCCCCTGTCTTTATCCCCGGCACCCCTTTCATTACTTATCGTTCCTGAAGACGTCTTCCAGCGTTAATCCGAAATGTTTTGGCCGGAATCCAGCTCTTGGCTCTGGATTTCCGACAACAACACTCAGGGATGACAACATCTGATGACATGGCGAACAGCCACTGCAGGGTAAGAAAAAGCACGACAGTCTACCGAATTATATTTACAAGGGACCGGTCAAAATATATAAATGGTCATACCAATTTATTTTTTGCCACCCCTTTGCGAAAGTGGACTGTCATGAGCCGTGCTCCTTTGTCAATCAACTACAATAGCAAGTGGCCATTGTCCCACCGTCTGCACAGTGTGAACTCTGACAAGCCTTTGTCTGTACTGACAGGGCCAGTACTCTTGTCGGGAACAAAAACAGCTAAAAGTGGTGGGTTGCAGGTGGTTGTTGCCGGCCTCGGGATTAATCTGGCGTTGGGCATCCTCTACGCTTACAGTATGCTGGCGGCAGATATTGCGACACTATTTCCTGGCTCCGGTGATCCTTATGCGACCGCCTGTCTGGCCTTTGCCGCGTCGATGATCATCGGCGGAAAAATGCAGGACAAAGTTGGCCCGCGAGTGATTGCATTTCTTGGGGGATTGCTGGTCGGGGCCGGATTCCTGGTCTGCTCTCAGAGCTCCAGCTATTGGGGTTGGGTTATTGGCTTCGGGGTGCTGGCCGGTACCGGGATCGGTTTCGGTTATTCGGCTGCGACTCCTCCAGCCCTGAAATGGTTTTCACCGGCAAAAACCGGGTTGGTTGCCGGTATCGTCGTTTCCGGTTTTGGTATCGCTCCGGTCTATCTGGCCCCGGTCTGCCAATACCTGCTTGGGCACTATGGTCTTCATACAACGATGATGATTTTAGGAGTGGTCTTTATCGTAATTGTTTGCACGATGTCACTACTGTTGATTAACCCGCCGACCGGGTTTGTTCCGGCTGTACAGCATCCTCCCGAAGCCGTTGGGAAAAAAACCTGTGTGGATGCTACACTCATCCAGATGCTCAAAGAGCGGCGTTTCTACATCCTGTGGCTGATCTTTTTTGTTGGTGCCGGAGCCGGGTTGATGGTAATCGGCAGTGTCGCTGGTATCGCCAAGCAAAGTATGGGTGAAATGGCTTTTATTGCGGTTGCAGTGATGGCCATCGGTAATGCCGCCGGGCGGGTTGTTGCCGGTCTGATGTCCGATAAAATCGGCCGTGCCACGACTCTGATCCTGCTCCTTGCTCTGCAGTCGGTGCTGATGTTCGTGGCAGTGCGGGTTGTCTCCAATGAAGACTCCGGGGCTCTGCTGGTGACCCTGATGGCAACCTTTATCGGATTCAACTATGGTTCCAACCTGTCTCTCTTTCCTTCTTTTATCAAGGATTACTGGGGCACTAAAAATTACGGGACTAATTACGGTATCCTCTTCTCAGCCTGGGGCGTCGGTGCCTTTGTGCTGGTCAAACTCTCCTCCTTCATGAAAGCTACGCATGGTGGTATGGAAAGCTCCTTTATCCTGGCCGGTATCCTGTTATTGATCGGCACCGTCCTGGCCATTTCCCTGCTGCCGTTAAAAGGGACAGAGCCTGTCTTTGTTGAGAAAGAGCCTTCGAAACTGTAAATCACCTGTCCTCATGGTGACGTCAACCTGCCCGGTGCTGAACAGAAACAATTTCAAAATGATGATCATTACTGGAACCCCCGGATGAGAACGGCTTCAGCCGTGTATGATCATGTATGAAGGTACTTCCTGCCCTGTTATTCCGGGGCAAAATACAGCAAGATCCAGTTTGTTGTGGCGTTAAAAGGTTGTTCTTTAGAGTAAAGCAGCAGCTTGCCCTGAGGTGATACGCCACCGATCAACATCCAGTCCGTTCCTAGTTCACCCAGGCGACTTTTAAGTCGATCGAGATCAAAATCCTTACTCAGGCGGGTTGTCTGTATGCTCCAGCCGTCATTCAGGCGTTGCTGCAGGGTGTGAAAATCTGTCGGCGGCTCAAAGGCAAAATAGCCTCGTTGCTGCAGGGTCAGGCGTTTTTGCTCCTGGACGGCCTCCTTTTGCGGGGCCAGTTGAAAGGTACGATGGTGACCAAATTCATGCCCCTGGGCTTTACAGACCAGGGCGTTATAATAATGATTGTCGGTGGCGCATAACAGAAAGCTCAGATGTTCATCCTCCAGTTTATGTTCGGCATGCTCAGAAAGAATTTCCCCGTAATAGACCTTGATTCCGTCCATGCGCAGCAGTTTGAGCCGATGATAAGATCCATCGGCCACAACCACGTCGATCTCACGCTTTTTCAATGCCTTTGCCAGGGCCTGGGTCCAGGCCGAGGCTCCCACGATCAATAAACCATTTTCATCCTCCGCAGCCAGAGACATTTTTCGCGCCAGGGGTCCCAGGGTGAGTCCATGGGCCAGAACCGTCACGATGATGATCAAAAAGACGATGGGCAAAAGCGCTGCGGCATCTGGATAGCCGGCAGCGACCAGTGCCGGACCGAAAATTCCTGCGGTGGCTGCTGCGACGATGCCGCGTGGGGCGACCCATCCCAACAGAATTTTATCCTTACCCCGGATCGGCGCCCCCAGGGTGGCCAGGGCAATGGTCAGCGGGCGCACCAGCAAGAGCACCGCGACAACGAAAGCGGCCACCCGCCAGTTCAGCAATTCCAGTTGGCTGACCTTGAGTTGCGAAGGAATGATAATGAACAGTACCGCTAACAACAGGATAGTAAGATTTTCCTTGAAATGATGAAGTGACTCACGTTCGACCAGTTTCATATTGCCGATAACCAGACCCATTACCGTGACGGTCAGCAGTCCCGCCTCATGCTGTACCAGATTGCTGACCCAGTAGGCTGCGAGAACATGGACCATCAAGGCCGGGGGTTTCAGGTGGGCGGGAACGGATCCGCGCTGATAGAGCCAGCCGGTAATCCAGCCGCCCAGACCGCCGAATACGGCGGCTGCGAGGATTGCCAGGCCCAGGCCGGACACGGTCTGTTGCCAGCTGCTGCCGGCGTAGGTGAAATACTGGAAAGTCAGGACTGCCAGTAAAACCCCGGTCGGATCGTTGATGATTCCTTCCCACTTGAGCAGCGCTGCCGACTCTTTGTTGAGGCGCGCCTGGCGCAGCAGAGGCAGGATCACGGTCGGCCCGGTGACGACCAGAATAGCACCCAGAACCCAGGCGACCGGCCAGCTCAGTCCGGCAATATAGTGTGCCGCCAGGCTACCGAAAACCCAGGCAAGGGGAGGTCCGAGAATTGTCAGGCGGCCGATACCATGACCGACTCGGCGGATTTCGCCCAGTTTTAAATCCATGCCGCCTTCAAACAGGATAATGGCAACACCGAGGCCGATGAGTTCCGTCAATTCAGTCTGAGATAGCCCCAGCTCGATGATGCCGCTTACCGGGCCCAGCAACAGCCCCGAAGTGATCAGGACGACAATCGCCGGCAGATGAATCCGCCAGGCCAGCCATTGGCTGGCCAGTCCGGCACTTAAAATAATCAGCAGCAGGGTAGCGATGTGCATAGTGACTCCAAGGTTAAAAAAAATCTGCAAAGGCAATAATAAGAGCATATACTTCAGAAGGTAAGATAGGTGTTGATATTTTTTTGTTCGTTCGATCTGTATGAGAAACGATAGGGTGTTAACCTGGCTCTAAGGAGCTCAAAACCAAGGAGAACAAACAATGAGCATGAAAGCAGCCTACGAAAAAAAATTGCAGGCCAAGCTGGATGAATGGAACGCTGACATCGATAAACTAAAAGCCCGGGCAGACTCGGCCGAGGCCGATATCCAGCTGGAATATTACAAGAAAATTGAAGAGTTGAGATCGCAGCAAGATGCCGCCAGAAAAAAGCTTGAAGAGCTTAAAGACTCGAGTGATGACGCCTGGGAAGATCTCAAGGCCGGTGTCGACAGCGCCTGGGATTCCCTCAGCAGCTCCATCAAATCGGCGATCTCTCGCTTTAAATAATGTGCCGGCCACCCATCACGGTTGCCCTTAACAGCCTGCACCGCAGCATGGGAAACGAGTGTGCCTGTCCGTTCGTTGATTCACCGCACATTTCTGAACGGCTGGGCTTCGTGCAGCCCGTTGTGCGCCAAGCCTCGTAAACCGGGCAGGTAATGGGGGTCATTTACGTGGCGAAGTGACTGCCTTGCAAAGAGGATGCAATGAAAACTCAAGTTGATGTTGTCATCATCGGCGCCGGTTCAGCCGGACTGGCGGCGGTGCGTCAGGTTAAAAAAAGAACCGAGAGTTATGTGCTGATTAACGACGGCCCCTACGGCACCACCTGCGCCCGGGTTGGCTGTATGCCTTCCAAGGCCCTGATTGAAGCGGCCAACGCCTACCATTCCCGGCACAGAGCTGAAACCTTCGGTATTCGCGGTAGTTCTGCCTTGTCCATTGATGTGTCGGCCGTGCTGCGACGGGTTAGAGCCTTGCGTGACCGTTTTGTGTCGGGGGTGCTCAAGTCCACTGAAGCCCTTGGTGAGCGGAGTATTGCCGGGCGCGCCAGGTTTGTCGGAGCGAATACGGTTGCTGTTGGTGATCAGCAATTTGAAGCCGGACGCATTATTATCGCCACCGGTACCAGGCCGGTTGTCCCTGCCCCCTGGCGGCCGCTGGGCGAACGGCTGCTGACCACCGACACCTTTTTTGAGCAGAAAACTCTGCCGGCACGGATGGCCGTGATCGGTCTGGGAGCCATCGGGGTTGAAATGGCCCAGGCGTTGTCGCGCCTGGGTGTCGAAGTGTTCGCATTCAGTAACAGTGATCGGCTGGCAGGAATTTCCGATCCGCAAGTCAATGCCTGTCTGCAGGACACGTTAAGTGCGGAACTGACCCTTCATATCGGCCAAGAGGTTGAGCTCAGTGCGACGAGCGGCGGCGTGCGGGTTCAGTCCGGCTCCGTTGGACTGGAAGTCGGGCAGGTGCTCGTGGCCATCGGGCGCAAGCCTAACCTCGACGGACTGGGATTGGCGGATCTGGATGTCAAGCTCGATGAACATGGCATGCCACCGTTCAATCCCAACACGATGCAAGTCGGTGATCTGCCGATTTTTATTGCCGGGGATGTGAATGGGGATCTCGGTTTGCTTCATGAAGCTGCAGATGAAGGGTTCATCGCCGGCATCAATGCGGTCAGTGATGAATTGACCTGCTTTGAACGCCGGACGCCGCTGGCTATTGTCTTCTCCGACCCCGGGATTGCAGCAGTCGGTCAGCGTTTCACCAGCCTTGATCAGGAACAATGTCTGATCGGCAGTGTTGATTTCGGCTCGCAAGGGCGTGCACTGACCGCACAGAAGAACAAAGGCGTGATGCGAATCTATGCCGGCCGCGATGATGCCCGCCTGCTTGGCGCGGAAATGTGCGCGCCGGCCGCAGAGCACATGGCCCATCTGCTCGCCCTGGCCATTCAGCGCGGACTGACCGTCCATGATCTGCTGGCCATGCCATTTTACCATCCGGTCCTGGAGGAGGGGCTGCGAACCGCCTTGCGTGATATCGCTAAGCAATCACAGGTCGTTCGATCCGACCTCAGCGCGTGTGAAGACTACCAGATCGAGGCGCTGGATTAACATAGATCGGCACACTAACCGGTTTTTTTTGTTTCCGGCAGCATGGTACCGCAGTGGCGGCAATGAGTCGCGTCGGTGGTATGATCGGCTTTAGAGCAGGATTCGCAAGCCCGTCCGTCGTTTCGGGTGCGCAGGGATGTGGCTAGTTCTGCTGTATAAATGCCGGTTGGTACGGCAATAATACCGTAGCCGATCAGAATCAGGATGGATGCTGCAAGCTTGCCGAACGGGGTTGCCGGCGAGATGTCGCCATAGCCTACGGTCGAAACACTCACCAGTGCCCAGTACATGGAAATGGGGATGCTGGTGAATCCGTGTTCAGGTCCTTCAATAACGTATAACAGTGCGCCGAAGATGGTGATAATGGTTAACATCGCCAATAAAAACACCAGGATTTTACGCCAACTGTTGCCCAGGGTGTCGAGCAGTACACTGGTGGCACGTGTGTAGCGGCGCATATGCAGGACTTCGAATATGCGCAGGATGCGTAAAACCCTGAGGACGGCAAGAAAATGAAGGCCAGGGAACAACAGTGACAGATAGGTCGGCAGCAGGGCCAGCAGATCAACGACACCATAAAAACTGCGCGCGTAGTGGAGGGGTTGACGGATTACCGTAAGCCGTACCAGGTATTCCAGCGTGAAGACCAGCGTAAATGCCCATTCCGCCGTTCTGAAGATTTCCCTGTAACGGGCATGTAGCAGGGTGACGGAATCGCAGATGACAATGGTAACACTGACCAGAATAGCCAGGACCAGGGCGATGTCAAAGGTTCGCCCTGCATTTGTGTCATAGCCGAAAATGACATGAAAGCAACGCTGCCGCCAGCCTTCGCGGTCATATGGGTGCGGGGAATGAAAGCGGCTCACAGTGTTTTTTCCTCGTTTGGTTCAGAATACTAGCCCCGGGCTTCAATAAGGCCAATCTTGGGTTCAACGAGGGAAGGTTACCCTGTTTCCCTGAGTTGATTTTGATCCGGACGTCCAAAACGATAGGAATGATTCGGATTGACGGTCATTCCCCGCATGGCACTTCGTCCTAACAGCATGCGGAATTTCATCGTATCGCGGTTGGTAAGGGTCATTTCGATCGGCCAGGTACGTTCTCCCAGCCGGATCGGAGTATAGATGACATAACGCATCTCGCGATGTCCGCCGGAGTCACAGACTTCGCGGTAATCATGAACAGGATAAACACAATCCACCCATATTTTATTACGCTTTTGCAATGGTCTTACCCCGAAGTGTATCATCGGTTGATCGTTTTCCATATAGGGTTCGACAAAAAAAGCATGAAGAGCTGAGGTTCTGGCTCCGGTATCAATCTTGGCCTTGATTTTCTCTATTCCCAATTCAGGAAGAGAAAACCACTCGCGCCATCCAACCTGTATGATTTTTTCCATCTCAGAGTTTGTCCAGTACAATTGTCGCAAAACTAAGAACCAGAAAAAAACCACCCATGTCGGTAATCGTGGTAATGAGGGCACCGGTAACCAGTGCCGGATCAAGCTTGAGCATTTTAAGAAGCAGAGGCGTCAGTCCGCCAACCAGAACCGATAGCAGCGTGTTTAATGCCAACGCCAGGCCGATCACTATGCCCAGCACCAGGTTCCCCTGCCAGAAATAAACGAGCCCGCCGAGCAACAACCCCAATCCGATGCCATTGAGGATGCCAACGCTGGATTCCTTCATAATGACCCGCCCTAATTCGTGAGGGCGCAGCAAGCCGAGTGTCAGCTCGCGCATACTGACAGCTGCCGCCTGCTGTCCGGAATTGCCGCTCATATCGCTGACAATCGGCAGAAAGACGGCAAGGGCGATGACGGCTGCAATGGTGTCCTGATACAGGGCGATAATACTGGCGGCAATGATATTCAAAAAAATGTTTAGTGACAGCCACGAAAATCTACGTCCGGCTCTTACTGCGACCGGCATGGATCTGAACTCTTCACCACCGATGATGCCGGAGAGGCTTAAGAACTGATTCACACTTTTTTTCTGTCTGGCGTCTTCCACCGCCTCAGGCATAACAATACCCACCAGACGGTTATTCGGGTCGACCACTGGTGCGCCAAAGAGATTGTGTTCCTCAAAAAAGTTGCGCAATTCATCTAGAGGGGCGGTGACGATGATCTTGTAGGGGTTGCGAATCATCAGCTTTCCCAGGGTTGTCGAGCGCTGGGGGAAAAGCAGGTCGCGCATCCGCAATACTCCTTCAAGATGACCTGCGTTGTCGGTTATGTAGATGTATTGGACATCGTACTCGGCGTATTTCTCACGGTTGGTCTGTAGATTATCAAGAACATCCTGAACGGTCTGGTTACTGCGGTAATCGAGAAATTCCGAGATCATCAGGCCGCCGGCGGTATCCTCGTCATAGGTGAGGAACTGCCGCGCTTCTTCGGCGTCTTCCGGATTCATCTGTCCGATGATGGCGTTGGCATCATCGGAATCCATTTCTCCAAGAATGTCGACGACGTGGTCGCTGTCAAGCTCCTCGAGAATCGCCGCTGCTTGTGACGGGTCCATCTCCTCGATGATTTCCGCCGCCTGGGTGTCAGACAGGTCTTCAATGAGTTCAGCAGCGTCCTCAGCATTAAGCAGAATCATCAGCTCATTGACAAGGTCATCATTGATTCGTGAAATCGCCAGAGCAGTATCGGCGGGATTGGTGTTGTCAAGAAAGGATCGGATCCGGGCATCGTCTTTTGCCGTGATCAGTTCTTCGAGATGTTCCCAGGGCTTTTCAGTTTGTTGAGTTTCCATTGCTTAAAACCTGTCAGCCTGGTGGCGGCGATGAAAATATGTTGTAAACAGTTTCTGTGAGTGGCGGGTAGAACCGCTCCTTGTGCCGGTACCTTGGCCCCTGCAAAAAGAGGGGATGGAAGGTACCGGCACAAGGATTTACCGGTTCAAATCAGGATGCAATGATCAGGGAGTGATAATCACATCAATTCTGCGATTCTGGGCTCGTCCTTCTGCCGTAGTATTGGGTGCCAACGGGCGACTCGGTCCGTACCCGATAGCAGAAACCTTTTCAGAAGCAATAACCCGATTGGCGAGCAGATAGTCTTGAACCGCCTCAGCGCGTTGTTGTGAAAGGTGCTGGTTGAGCTCCTCGGACCCAGTGGAATCAGTGTGACCTTCAATCGTTATAGTTGCACCTTCAAATGTACGTATGGCATGTTGAACTTTGCTGAGCAGGGGATAGTTCTCGGGCATAATCATCGACTGTCCAATCGGGAAACTCATGCCACGCAGACGGATAACCATCTGTTGTCCCTGCTTGTAGCTTTCGGCTTCATTTTTGGAGAACATGGCCTGGACCTGGTTGTAGAGTTCGTTAAAGCGTCGCTCGGCAGCGAGTCTCTCCTCGGCGGCCTTTTTCTCGGCAGCCAGGCGTTCCTGTTCGGTTCTTTTTGTTGCTTCCGTCTGCTCAAGCCTTTTTGCCTCTTCGCCCAACCGGAGGTTTAATACGGCAATTTCCTGGGCTTGGTTGCTGCTTTGATTCGACAGGAAGTTTCTGTCTTCTACCAGGGCTGTTGCGGCACCCAGCACATTGCTTTTTTGGATATCGAAGGATTGGTCACGCATATCCTGAGCACCAAGATTGGCGGCGACCCCGGCAATGAGGCCTTCCGTCCAGAGACTGATATCAATCGGTTTCATCTGCTGAAATGCTGTGCTCTGGCGGGTAAGCTGTAAAAGCCGTTTGGCATTAAACAGGGTGCTGCCGGCCATCTCCTGCATCTCTTTCGTTGCGTAGGGATTGGCGGCAATATAATTTTCTGCCCGCTGCAGTTCCTCGCGGGTTTCGGCAAGAAGTTCAGGCGCTATTTTGCCGGCATTTTCAGCTTCTGCCTGAGCCAGCACTTTACGCACATCACCAATGGTATTTTCCTTGATGGCCCGGATTTCTATAGCACGGAAGCTGTTGGCAACTTTCTGCTGATTGCGTTGTGCATAACCCACATTGTTGTTTTCTATCGCCCGGGTCAGATCAAGGAAGTCGCTTTCCAGCACCGCATAGTCCTGCTCAAAAGCTGTCGCTCCGGCGGTGCGGGCAAGATCCCGGTTTTTGATTGCCTCAGGCAGAGCGGTCCGGGCCAGTTTGGATATTTCCTGCGCTTTTCCAAGCTCCGCGTATCCCTGGGAAAGATAATTGCTGATCTGTCCGATTTCACCCTTGGCAGCAATGAGTCTGGCTGCCTCTTTGTGCGAGGCTTCAGCCCTTGAAAACCAGGTTGGGGAAAGGATGTTCTCCTGTTGCTGGCGGGCACGGATGATGTCGGCTTCAAGTTTGGCTGCTTCCTCCGTGGGATTTGTCGGTACAGGTATCGGTTCCACTTTGAGTTTAGGTACGCCGCAACCGGCAACCAGCAGAGTGATGGTTAGTAGCATAATGGGCCAGAGGTAAGTTTTTGTTTTCATTTAGTTCTCCTTGGAGATTGTCCTGAAGGTATTCAGGTACAGGTTATTGCAAATTGAACAGTTGTACGCCCCGGAGGTCAACTGGATGACTCACCGTCACCGGGTTCCTGCTGCGATACGCCGTCGTTGTAGCGGCGATAGTGGGTAAATGTTTTGTGGCTGATCACGACAAAAAAAGACTCCAGATCGATCAGGCTGTAACCCATCTGATACATTTCTTTACAGATCTGGTCCATGTCTTCCTGGAAAATTCGTCTGCAACCGGCAATCTGGCGCAGATGCTTTATCGAGATACGATAGCGCCCATTGGGTTTTCCACCGAAGGGATTCTGATAGATATCGACCAGGTGCTTTGCAATCTTTTTGTAGTTCACCATATTTCCTCCAGTTATATAAAAATATATACATAGACAAAAAAAGTTTGTCAATAGACAAAAAATAATATACTAATATCGTTCTTGAGAACATCGTAAATCAAAAAAGGAGAATGTAATGAAAGTTGCAGTCTTGTCGCGCAATCCAAAACTCTACTCGACCCGTCGTCTGGTTGAGGCTGGAGAAGAACGTAACTATGAAGTGCAGGTTATCGACCCGTTACGTTGTTATATGACAATTGCCAGCCAGCGTCCGACAATTCACTATAAGGGTGAGGAATTGCAGGGGTTTGATGCGGTTATTCCACGAATTGGGGCGTCGGTGACTTTTTACGGGACGGCCGTTGTGCGCCAGTTTGAAATGATGAATGTCTTCAGCATTAATGAGTCGGTAGCGATTACCCGTTCGCGCGACAAATTGCGCAGTATGCAGTTGTTCGCGCGTAAGGGGATCGGTTTGCCGGTGACCGGTTTCGCCCATTCGACATTATATACAAAAGACCTGATCAATCTGGTCGGCGGCGCACCCCTGGTGGTCAAGTTATTGGAGGGCACACAGGGGATCGGGGTTGTTCTGGCCGAAACAGATAAGGCGGCAGAGAGCGTCATTGAGGCGTTCCGGGGTCTGAAGGCAAATATTCTGGTTCAGGAATTCATCAACGAGGCTCAAGGCGCTGATATCCGGTGTTTTGTTATCGGCGACAAGGTCGTCGCGGCCATGAAACGGCAGGGGAAGGAAGGCGAGTTCCGTTCCAACCTGCATCGCGGCGGAACCTCCAGTGTGACGCGCTTGACCCCGGAAGAACGTATGACCGCTATTCGGGCAGCACGGATCATGGGATTGAATGTTGCCGGGGTTGACCTGTTGCGCTCCAATCATGGGCCGGTGGTCATGGAGGTTAATTCTTCTCCCGGACTGGAAGGGATAGAAAAGGCGACTGGTAAGGATGTTGCCGCCCTGATCTACGATTTTATTGAAAAGCAGGCAAAACCGGGTCGCACCCGTACCAAGGGGCAGGGATGAAAGTAGCTGATTTTGAGTTGGGCGGAGAAACAATCACGCCGGGTACCCGCAAAACTGTGGAGTTGCCGGTAGCACGCCTGTATACCAATAGTGAGGTGACATTGCCGGTTCAGGTAGTTCATGGTCGCCGCGCGGGGCCGGCACTTTTTGTCAGCGCGGCCGTGCATGGTGATGAAATCAATGGTGTTGAGATTATCCGTCAGCTGTTAAAAAACAGGGCGCTTAACCATCTGCGCGGAACCCTGATTGCAGTGCCGGTGGTCAATCCTTTCGGATTTATCCAGCGCGCACGTTATTTGCCGGACCGGCGAGATCTTAACCGTTCTTTTCCGGGAACCGCAAAAGGGTCTCTGGCGGGTCGCCTGGCCCATGTTTTTATGAAAGAGATCGCTGAAAAATCTGACTTTGGTATTGATCTCCATACCGGGTCCAACTTCCGCAGCAATATGCCGCAAATCAGAGCGAGCCTGGAAGATCAGAGAACCGTTGATCTGGCAATGGCTTTTGGTGCACCCGTGATTGTACCATCTGAAATGCGCGACGGTTCCCTGCGTGAAACGGTCGCGTCGCAAGGAAAACCGGTTTTGGTTTACGAGGGTGGTGAAGCCCTTTATTTTAATGATGCCGCGATTCGTACCGGTATCAGGGGGATCATTAAGGTGATGCGTCATGTTGACATGCTTCCCCCTGGTCGTGGTGGAAAGATCCGTGAGTCAATCATTACTGATCGTACCAGCTGGATGCGGGCCAATATAAGCGGCATCTTCACCCGGCGGATGAAACTGGGTGGATTTGTCAGAAAAGGTGACCTGCTTGGTGTGCTGAGCGATCCTTTGGGCGATGAAGAGGAAAAAGTGATCGCCCCCTTTGCCGGTATCATTATTGGTCAGCTTGCCATTCCTCTGGTTCACGAAGGGGATGCCCTGATCCATCTGGCCAGGGTTCCGGATCCGAGTGAAGCTGAAGAAGCGATGGATCATTTTGCTTCTACCCTGACCGATGAGGACTTCGGGATGGAGCGCTGAGGTAGCGGTGAGCGCCCCATGTCAGCGCGTGTCGGAACCAATCGCTGAGTGTGAAAGAGGCGTCTGTGGACTGCAAACCGTGGCAGGTTTTGTGATTGTTGTGGACAGACGCCGGAGCTTCTGTTAGTATCCAAAGGTTCTGGCGCCTTCGGTCGGCGTCATTTTCGTGTCCATCGGTTAGCTTTTTGCGTATTGTCCTCGCATATCTCCCCCTTAGACCATCAATTAAGAGATTCCTGCCTGTTGACCGTTCCTTACGTTTTATCACTTAGGGATGGGCCGGTTCCACATTTGGAGAAATATATTTATGTCGTTTGAACAACTCGGTCTTCGGGCCGAACTCCTCCGTGCTGTATCTGAAGCAGGCTACAGCCAACCCTCACCAATTCAGGCCAAGGCGATTCCGGTGGTACTAAAAGGTGGCGATCTGCTTGCCGGCGCTCAGACCGGGACCGGTAAAACCGCCGGTTTTGCCCTGCCGATGTTGCAGCGTTTGAGTGAAAAAACACCTCAGCGCAGCGGTGCGATTCGTGCTCTGATTCTGACCCCGACCCGCGAACTGGCGGCCCAGGTTGAGGCGAGCTTCCGTCTCTACGGTAAGTATCTGCCGTTACGATCGACGGTGATTTTCGGTGGTGTCAATATCCGTCCGCAGATCAGTGCCCTGCGTAACGGGGTTGACATCGTGGTGGCCACTCCGGGGCGTCTGCTTGACCATGTCGGTCAGAAGACCATCGACCTGTCGCAGGTTGAGATGCTGGTGCTGGATGAAGCCGATCGCATGCTCGATATGGGCTTTATCCATGATATCCGTAAAATTCTTGCTCTGTTGCCGCGCAATCGCCAGAATATGCTGTTTTCAGCGACATTTTCCAATGATATCAAGCGTCTGGCTGATGGTCTGTTGAAGGCCCCGGAGATGATTGAAGTGGCCCGGCGCAACACCGCTGCCGAGCAGGTCGATCAGGTGATGTATCGGATTGACAAGGGACTTAAGCGCGCTTTGCTTTCCCACCTGATCTCCGGCAGTAACTGGCAGCAGGTGCTGGTGTTTACGCGTACCAAGCATGGCGCTAATCGTCTTGCCAGTCAGCTGGACAAGGACGGTATTACGACGACGGCGATCCACGGTAACAAGAGTCAGGGTGCCAGAACCAAGGCCCTGGCTGATTTTAAGCAGGGGAAGGTGCGGGTGCTGGTTGCTACCGACATTGCCGCGCGCGGTCTCGATATTGAGCAATTGCCCTTTGTCGTGAACTATGAGATGCCCAACGTTCCCGAAGATTATGTCCATCGTATCGGCCGCACCGGTCGTGCCGGCCATACGGGTAACGCTATTTCTTTTGTCTGCAGCGAAGAGCGCAAGCAGCTGCACGATATAGAAACCCTGTTGCAGCGCCGGATTCCATTGCAGGAGCAGGAAGCTGGACTGAAACTGGTCTCTTCGGCCGTAGACTCACCGGCGCGACGTCCCATGCGCGGCGGAGGCGCAGCGCCATCGAATCGCCGCCCGGCAAAAAGCCAGCGCCGGACTTCCCGTCCGCCGGCAGGAAAGTCTAACCCCCAGGCTGGTGCAGCAAAGGCACGCGCTGGTCGTGCCCCGCGATAACACAGGTTAATGCCTGGAATGTGCGACACTGCCCCTCGAAAGCTGTTATGACAGCTTTCGAGGGGCTTGTTATTTCTCAAGCCCACCAGCGGTTCTTTAGCTCAGCCACCCAGGCATTCTTACCAACCATGGTTGCTCGCAAATTCCCGCCGGTTGCGTATGAAAAGTTCCTGGAAGATGCGAGACCCTATTGCAAAATAAATTGCATGACAGCCCAACCTGGTGATTTTAGGTTGAGCTGTTGATTGTCCTGATTTTTGGTAATTATGAGACAGGGGCTTCAACGTTACGCATGAGACGCGGAAAATAGCGCATCCGCACGCCATTTTCCGTCGCTCTCGAAGCGATCGTTCGACATATCTAGATAATATCTTTCAAGAATTCAGACAGAGATAGATTAAAGGTCCGAATTGAATCTTTGATTCTTGCAATCGTTACCCCCCCCTCCAAGTCAACGTCCATTTCGAGTACAGGGTCGCCGTCATTGTCAAGGTAGGCTTTTGAGTACTTTTTACTCATGTTCCAGTCGTTGACATCACGCATTGTTGCACTGGTTTCGCCAATGCTAAAACGATACATTATGCTGCTATAGTCATTGCCCCTGACAAATACAAGGATGTTATAGCCTTGCATCCGCACAATAAGGTCGTCATCGCTGTCTACTTCAACATTCGTGAAGCCTTGATCCTGAAAAAATGACTTCATCTGCGCAGAAGTTAACGTTTGGACAACTCGGTTGTCTTGCGCATTCACAATCGACGCGGATGCAAGCATGAGCAAACAAGCAGTCAGGGCAACTAAGTAGGTTGATCTTTTAAACATGGCTCTCTCCTTTTGGCTTTGGTTGTTACATCTTGACTAAATAATAACTGGGTAAGTGCTTGATTTAATTATCAAACCACACTTTTTGGAGAATTTTTTATCTGAAAGTTTTTTCTTTCCATTTTCTATTGATCCTATTATTAAAAACGGTAGGCTCAAATCTTGTGCCGCCTGAAGGCGGCTGGTTAAGCAGTTTCAATTGATCGAACATCTGGCTTGGCAATATCAAATTTGCTTTATTTAATTTAATATGTCAAATAATAATTACGCAGATTTGAAGTTTTCATATCACGCTTGAGTTTAAATACCCATTTTGAGGCGAGGACAGCTTTCAACCTTCGGTATTCAGTCCGGAGCAACAACACCAGGATGTTCATGAGGGCGTCGCTTGCTACAACTTGTCTTGTATTTTGAAGACGGTTGGAATTTGTCTATAAGCGTAGATCATACAGACCCGATTATTTCAGCTTGATAAGTCCTGGCCCCGAGAAACGCCCTCAGCCAGAATTAACACTTCAGAAATGACAGTCCCCATTTGTTGAGACTCAAAATTCAACACTTCAAGGACGAGTCCGTCTATCACATTTTCGATGGGATGTTGTGTGAAATGATCATAACTGGCTTGTTTTCCAGACTTGCCGAAATCCATCGTCATTTTTATAGGTTGTTTTATGCGTGCGCATTTCAAGCTCGGCAGAAATGACTTTGCCGGCCCTTATCCAGAAGTGGCAGGTTCTTCATCAATAAACTGCGTTTGCCAATAACCCCGGCATCGCGGAAAGCTTGTTCACTGTTCGCCAGGCAAGGGTTTGATGTTCTTACTGCCGGAATTATTGAGAAATCGCCCCTTGATCAACTTTCTTTGTTACTGAATATAAATCTGTGATTTTCGCGCAGCTGAAAATCCGTAAATAACAAAACACAAGGAAATCAATTGCTGAATGGCCAGCAATGGTTTGTGATGTAAAAACATGAGTGCTGCCATGCAGCCGTTCATCAGCATAAAGAACAACCAGCCTTTTGAGTTTTTCTTTGCAAGCAGATAGCTTCCTATCAGAAAACCTGCCGTTGTCCCAATCTCCAAGAACTGGG
Organism: Pelovirga sp. C15f; assembly: GCF_057178085.1. Classification (NCBI taxonomy): domain Bacteria; kingdom Pseudomonadati; phylum Thermodesulfobacteriota; class Desulfuromonadia; order Geobacterales; family Geobacteraceae; genus Pelovirga; species Pelovirga sp. C15f. Next base: position 131,314 of record NZ_JBXUCV010000004.1, on the reverse strand, counting down.
TAAGAGAGCAGATGCCGCCATAATCATAAAAACTGTAACTGACACCGAAGATTAACGTCATATAGGTAATGGTGCTCGTGATTAAATCCAGGGCTTTGCGTGGATGAATAACATCATGGTAGGCGTTGTACAGGCCAAAAATCATTGCTGGAACGCCACCAACCTCCATTGATGCTGCTATCCAATTGTGTTTGCTGATAAGAATGATAACCCAGGCGGGGACACCAAGAATGTAAATAACCCATCCAAAGAGTCTGAGCTGTCTTTTTATCGTTGGGGATTTTCCTTCGGCAAAGACAAAGAAAATTTTGTTCAGGAGATAAAAGCCACCTCCCCATATTTGTAACATCAGATCCATAAATGATTTTCCTGGAAAGTGGGTTTTCTAATGCCGGACGGGACTATTCATCTAGAGGTTGCGAGCCGGAACCCCGTCCCTGAGCCATGCTCCGCCGGAGGGTATACAAAGTGCCCGGCCCCGAAGTGAGGTTGACTGTGAAGTCGGTGACAATGAAAACAGTGAAATCATGGTACCAAATATCTTACCCTGCCGAGTTGACCGGTTGACTCAGATAAGCTTTAGCAATGTAAGGGAACCACGATAGAGGAGACAATATTTAATTGTTCAACTACTGTGTTGCCCAGCATCCTGCTGGGATCAAGGCCCGGCTCGATCATTCCAGCCTTATGTGGTCCTGCCTGATCGGGTAAAGAAACATTTGTCGACGCCATAAAGCCAGAAGTCGCATCAAAATGACCTTTCTTGATCAGTACTTGAAAAGCAAGATCATATTTGTTACCCTGCGTAAAAATTTATTTAAAAAAACCATTCCGCACAAATCTTCGTGCGAGAAAGTTTTTTACTTTCAAGATGTTTATTATCTATTACCACCTCTGTGAACTTACCCATCGTGTCAATCTTCATGGCAATGTGACGGCGTTACTTGTCGGACGTTGACGGCCTCTTGAAAAAAACTCTGTTTATTTCGTTTGAACTGTATTGGAGTTTAACAGCATTTTTTTGTCCGTTAACTGACCACCGACAAAAAATTCTTATAAAAGGAGAAAAAAGGCTTTTATCATGAGTATTTATTCCAGCAATCAACAAAAAATCGCGGCAGATTTGAGTGAAGATCAGGTTCATCAGTCCAATTGGACCGACTGGCACTGGCAGTTGCGAAATTCCATTAATCGCGTTGACACGTTTGAAAAACTCCTCGGGATCGAGCTTCAAGATGTGGAGCGGCGTAAAGTTGAACTGACCCTGCGAAAATTTCCCCTGTCGATTACTCCTTATTACCTGTCCCTGATTGATGCCGACGACTTTCGCAACGATCCGATTTTTCGCCAGGCGTTTCCGGATCCTAAAGAGCTTGAAATTGACAAATGCGACATGAGCGACCCGTTGGCGGAAGATCGTGACAGTCCGGCGCCGGGCATCACCCATCGTTATCCCGATCGCGTGCTGTTTCATATCAGTAATGTCTGCTCTATGTACTGCCGCCACTGCACGCGCAAGCGCAAGGTCGGCGACACTGACTCCATCCCGGATCGCGATCAGATTCGTGCCGGACTTGACTATATCCGCGGCGCAACCGAGGTTCGTGATGTGCTGCTCTCCGGCGGTGATCCGCTGATGCTCTCTGATCAGTATCTCGACTGGATCTTGACCGAATTGCGCCAGATCGAACATGTTCAGATAATCCGTATCGGTTCACGTATGCCGGTCGTGCTCCCCTACCGGATTACCGACAATCTGGTTGATATGCTCAAAAAACACCACCCGGTATGGCTCAATACCCACTTTAATCATCCGCGGGAGATGACCAGTTCGTCCCGGCAGGCGTTAAGAAAACTGGCTGACGCCGGGATCCCCCTGGGCAACCAGACGGTGCTGCTGGCAGGGGTGAACGACTGTGTGCGGATCGTCAAGTCGCTGGTGCACAAGCTGGTAGAAAATCGGGTGCGTCCTTACTATCTCTACCAGTGCGATCTGTCTGAAGGTTTGTCCCATTTCCGTACACCGGTGGGTAAGGGGATCGAGATCATGGAAGGCCTGATCGGTCACACCAGCGGTTTTTCGGTGCCGACCTATGTGATTGATGCCCCGGGTGGTGGCGGTAAAATTCCTCTCACTCCCAACTATCTGATTTCCCTGTCAACCAACAAGGTTGTGTTACGCAACTATGAGGGGGTGATCACCACCTATGCTGAACCGGAAAGCTACAGGACGAAATTTTGTGATCGCCGGTGCACGACCTGTAATCTGCAACTGAAGCTGGATGGGGCCGAAGATAACAATACCGCCACCGGGATCGAGCGGTTGCTGTGTGATTATGATGAAACCATCAGCTTGACTCCGGCCGGTAACGAACGCATGGAGAGACGAGATGTCAGTTGATCGGATTGAAACCTTCGGATCTTCCGTATTGCAGCACGGTCCTGAAAATGATCGGGTTTATCTGATGAAGTTGCAGCAGGAAGATGTGACTGGAGTGCTTGAATATATCGATGAACTGGTCGATCAGCATGACTACTCCAAGGTGTTTGCCAAGATTCCTGAGACCATCAAAGCCCCTTTTTTGCAAGCGGGTTACTGCGTCGAAGCGCAGGTGCCGAAATTTTATCAGGGTAAAACCGATGGTTTATTCCTGGCCAGCTATCCTCAGACAGAGCGCCAAAACGACCCTGATGCAGGGATCGTAACACAGGTGCTGGATGCCGCACGGGCGAAAACGTGTTCAACGGTTCCCGTCAGTTTACAAGACGACGGGAACTATCAGTGCCGCCTGGCGCAGCCGGACGATTGTTCGGCGATGGCTGATCTTTACCAGCGGGTCTTTTCCAGTTACCCCTTTCCGATCCATGACCCGGACTACCTGGCCGGGACGATGACTGATAATGTTGTCTACGCCGGTATCTGGAAGGAAGATAAGCTGATGGCCTTGGCCTCAGCCGAAGTTGACAAGGCCGGCTCCCATGCTGAAATGACTGATTTTGCGACTGATCCGGTCTGTCGGGGCAAGGGGTTAGCCCATCTGCTGCTGGCCGAATTGGAAACACTGATGGCACAAGCAGAGATTCAGACCTGTTACACCATTGCCAGAGCTACCTCGTTTGGAATGAATATCACCTTTGCCAAAAGTGGCTACCAGTATGGCGGTACTCTGGTGCAGAACACCCAGATTTCCGGCGGGCTGGAGAGCATGAACGTCTGGTACAAACCGGTCGAGTAAGAGCAGAAAGCTCGATCAGGTCGTTCTGCTCTGCATCAGTTTGTTCCAGGTGTTGCGTTCCAGGAAGGAGCCGGCGACATTCTCCTCCATGGTTTGGAACATCGACCAGGGCAGCGACATGCTCATGACATTGTCGCCGAAGTGATTGCGCAGATAGAGGCGCGCTGACAGGTCCATCAGGCCGGCAACTGCCTTGGGATGATCTTTTTCCTCTTCATCGTAGGCGTAGAGACTGATTGCCTGACAGCCGGCGGCAAATGGGAAGATGACATTGTCGTTGCCGTCGAAGCTGTAGTTAGCTAATACGCCGAGGGCGGAAAACTGGTCAGGATTGCAGAAAAAAACCACAACAATCGGCTCTTCCAGTTGCAGATCAATTTCGCTCAAGGGCTTGAATACCACGTATTGGGCGGGGATATCACGCATCGGTAGATCATCGATAAAATCACGCACCGCCTCCGGGTTTTTCAGGTAACGCTCGCCCTGCAGATATTCCTCAATAAAATGCTCATCAGCAACGGCCTTGAGCGCCCTGGCTACTTCTTCTCCTTCGGGGTGGCCGGCGTTGCCGGAGGAAAGGAAACGGCAGAATCCTTCAGTCCCGCCAGGAAAATTACGATACTGATCGCCGAAGCCAAGGCCGGTGCCGCCGCCGAAACAGCCAAAAGCATCGCGGCTGCAGGCGGTGACCTTGCCTTTGGCCGCCGCCGCTGTCAGCCACAGGGAGCAGGCCCAGGACTTGTCCTTGAACATCTGAGCCCCTTCAGGTTTCTCATCGCTCCAGAGAATAGCAACAGGCTGGTGGGGCAGGTTGATTGCTGCGGCAATCTGACTGTTCATGATAAGCTCCTGTCGGCAGAAGAATTACACGTGAAAATGCTCACAGGGCGATCATTATATTGATGTTAATAGTGCTTGTCGAGTATGTTGCCGGAACCCTTGCCGAGGAATCGCTGTACAGGAGATTTGCTGCCGATGAGTTTTAATGAAAAAGCCACGCGCTGGGATACTGATCCAAAAAAGATAGAACGTGCTGAAACGGTAGCTGCGGCTATTCGTAAGCAGGTGCCATTGTCACCCACAACCCGGACCCTGGAATACGGTTGCGGAACCGGGCTGCTCGGTTTTGCCCTGAAACCGGCAGTTGGCGAGCTGGTGCTGGCGGACAGTTCCCCGGGGATGCTTAGTGTTGTTGAACAAAAGATCGCTGCCGGCAGTTTTGATCAGGTCAGTATGCTTTATCTCGACTTGTCCGCGGAGCCGACACCGGATGAATGCTTCGATCTGATCTGCTCGCTGATGACCCTGCATCATGTTGACGACTATCAGGGTTTGCTGGTTGCTTTCTGGGAGTTGCTCAATCCCGGGGGGCATCTGTGTGTTGCCGATCTTGATGTTGAAGACGGGAGTTTTCATGGCAGTGATTTTAGCGGACATCAGGGGTTTGACCGTCAAGAATTGGCGGGGTTGCTGACGCGGATCGGCTTTGTCGATGTCAACTTTACCACCGTCTTCGAGGTGGTACGCGGCGAAGAAGGGGCGCTTAAGGGGTATCCGGTGTTTCTGATGGTTTGCCGACGTCCGTAATGGCCGGCGTGAACCATTGAAAAAGACCGATAAAAAGGGCGCCTCATGACGAAGCGCCCTTTTTTGTACTCGTTTTTTTTTGACTAGCTGATCAGCCGCCACCGTAGGAGTGCAGGCCTGACAGTACCAGGTTGACCCCCAGGTAGCAGAACAGGGTGGCGCCAAAGCCGATCATTGACAGCCAGGCTGCTTTGCGTCCGGCCCAGCCGCGGGTGAAGCGGGCGTGGAGGAAGGCGGCGTAGATAAACCAGACAATCAGGCTCCAGGTTTCCTTCGGATCCCAGCTCCAGTAGGTTCCCCAGGCATAATAAGCCCAGGCGGCGCCGGTGATGATGCCGAGGGTCAGCATCGGAAAGCCGATCATAATGGCTTTGTAGTTGAGGTCGTCAAGCACCCTGGTCGGTGGGAACATGCCGAGAATACCACCCATCGGATCAGGCCCTTGATGTTTTTCCTCTTTGCCGATTTTCAGCAGGTACATAATTGAGACGCCGAAAGCGATGGCGAAAGCGGCATAGCCGATAAAACAGGTGATGACATGATAGGTCAGCCAGTTGCTCTGCAACGCCGGTACCAGCGGATCAATCGATTTGTTCAGGCTCATTTGTCCCCAGAGCATGGCGAACAGGGCAATGGGGAGAACAAAGGCGCCGACGGCACGGTGTTTACTGAAATACTTCATCTCCATGAACAGGTAGACGGCGACGATCGACCAGGCGAAAAAAACTACCGATTCATAAAGGTTGGTCAGGGGGGCACGGCCATGTTCATTGCCCAGAAGCGCATAGGATTCATACCAGCGCATCCCCAATGCCCCGGTCTGGATGATAAGGCCGGTTAGCGCCGCCAGGGTTGCCGCCGCGGCGACCTTGTTGTTTTTGGTTGCGATAAAGGCGATATACAGAACCATCGAGGCAAAATAAGCAATGGTCGTTAAATTAAAGAGTTGTCCACTATCCATGGGTTATCCCTCCTTTGTCGGGGAATCATTTTTAACGGCATTTTCCACTTTTTGCATCAGATCATCAAAGGCCAGGGCAAATCCTGGCTGGTTGCGGTGTGCATTGCCGGCCAGCTGAACTTTAGTACCCTTGCCATCATGTTCAATGCAGGCCCAGACCCGCTTGTGCGACATGAAGAAGGCGACGAAGGGGCCAATAATCATCATGATACAACCGGCCCAGACAATATTCACACCGGGATCCCGGGCGACCTGCAGGCCGGTGAAGTAGGTCTGACTGAAGCCGAGCATGGCGAAGCTGAAGCGATCACCACGACGTTCGTCGAATTCAGGAAAATTCTGCCAGATGACCACCGGATTTCCACGGGCACCATCCGGGCTGATCATGTTCATCCGCATCGCCGGTCCGAAACTGCGGTCGTTGTCAGTGAAATCAGTAACAATGACACTGAAGCCGTCGGCCAGTTGCACTCGACTGCCTAACGGGGCATTGAATTCCTGGATTTCGCCATTCTGGCTGTCGGTGACTTTAAAGCTGATAGTGGGATCACCGGCCTGACCGTAACTTGACTGGTAGAAGATAATTCCCTCAAAAAACAACGGGTCGTTAACGACAATTCTTTTTTCATAGACTTCAACACCATCTTTGAGAATCACCAGATCGCTGGCATACTCCATTGGTCGGGAGGTGTTGGGGTAGAATTTGACGTCAAAATTGTCGCAGCGTACTTCAAAACCCAGATCAATGCGCTGACTGCCATCCCGGGTCATCACGTGCGAAACCGAATCCCCTTCAGGGATATTGACGTAGGCTTTAAAACCAAAAACATTGCCGATGATGGCTCCAACCAGGACCACAATAATGGAAATGTGAGTCATGTAAGCACCCAGGCGGGAGAAGATTCCTTTTTGGGCGAACAGGTAGGTTTTTCCGTCGGCGTCAGTGCGTACAGTCCTGGCGAAGTTTTTATCCAGCGCTCCTTTGACTTTCTCAAGGACCGCTTCCGGCGACTCTTTAGTACTGATTTCCAGCTTGTTGCTGGAATTTTTCAGTAGCCCCGGAGTGGCAATGTGCGCCGGCTCTTTGAAAAACTTCCAGGTACGCGGAAAGTGTTTAATCGAACAGCAGATCAGGTTGACGCAGAACAGGGCCAACAGACCGATAAACCAGGTGGAACCGTACATCTCCGTGAACTGGAGTTTGGTGAAAAGTTCGTAGTTGGATTGTCCGTAAAGACGAATATATTCTGCTGCTGATGAGTTTTGTGGAATAATCGTGCCGATGATGGAGGTGATCGCCAGCAATAAAAGCAGAATGATGGTCAGCTTCAGGGAACAGAAAAAGTCCCATATGCGATCAGTGAAGTCTTGTTTTTTTTCTGTTTCAGTCAAGGTGAATATCTCCCGTTGCAGAATGCCTGAGAAATCAGACAAAATTGGTCATAATAAACGACGGCCTCCGTCGTTTATCGCGGTGCGTAGCGGGAGAATCTCAATGGATCAGAACGGTTGTACGTAAAAAGGCCAAGGCGTGGCGAGGGACAATCGAGGTGACAGGCAGTTGTCGTTTATTCTGACAACTGATCATTGGCGGCACAAAGGCTTTGACTGTTTTTGATTGCGGAAGCTGCTGGCGTGACTCAAGAATCAGCGGGAGCAGATCCTTGATCTGATTGGCATACTCAGGGCTGCCGAAGTTTTGTATTGGCGAATGAGCGCGATGGCAGGCGGTACTGTCGCAGCAGGTATCAGAGGCTGTTTTTTTAATAAAGTCATGGCAGGCGTTAACCTGGATATTGATTGTGGAGTGTTCTGTTAGCGGTGCAGAGGGGCATCCCATTACTGTTTGCAGACCAGTCAGTAACAATAAAAACAGGGTTGGGAGCAGTGAGCGCAGGATTTTTTTCATGATGTGCGTGGGCCACCTTAAGGATGTGGTAGGGGCTGTATGGCCCCATTTCCAGTACGTAAGGACCTCTGTAGTGCTTTTTAAAAGTGCTGGCCACTATAGCCCATGCCGTCGCTGCAAAGCAAGGAAATTAGCCCTGAACCCCGTGTTCACCATCAGTTGATCTGACAGGTTGAATGATTCAATCGTCAGACATAGCTTTACAGCCTGACTTCCTTCAATTTTTTCAATAACTCTTTCTGTTCTGCACTGAGATTTTTGGGAACGGCCACCTCGATAATCGCATACAGATCACCGGCTTGCTGATTTCCCGAGGCTGCAACTCCGAAACCGCGCAGACGGATCTTTTGACCTGGTTGCATGCCGGCCGGCACTTTAACCCGCTTAGGGGATGTAAGGGTCGGCACTTCGATAGTTGTACCGAGGCAGATGCCGCTGAAAGGAATTTCCGCCCTGACCAGCAGATCTTTGCCTTCACGGCTGAAAACCGGATCGGGTTCAATATCGATTTGTAAAAACAGATCTCCTGCCGGTCCACCGGCCGGATTGGCACCCCCCTTGCCGGCGACGCGAAGTTTTGCTCCCTGTTCAATGCCTGGGGGAATCTTGACCTTGATCTGCTCGACCTTGCTGTCGCTGCGATAATCGATGCGCCGTTCACCACCCTGAACCGCCAGGCGAAAAGGGATACTGATCTGCATCGAATAGTCCTGCCCACGTTGCGGTGCCCGGCGCGAGTGAGGACGCCCGCCAAAGAGCTGGCTGAACAGGTCCTCACCTCCGAAGCCGCCGAAGATATCCCCCATGTTGACATTACGGAAGATGTCTTCCTGGGAAAAGCGCTGGTGAAAACCGGCATCACCAAACTGGTCATATTGATTTTTTTTCTCCGGGTCGGATAACACGGCGTAGGCTTCTGTCAGTTGTTTGAATTGATCTTCGGCATGTTTGTCGCCGGGGTTTTTATCGGGATGATACTTCTGCGCCAGTTTGCGATAAGCTTTTTTTATCGTAGCGGCATCGGCATTGCGTTCGACGCCGAGTACCGAGTAATAATCCTTGGCCATAGTTCTAACGCTCCTGCTTGTTGCGAGTTGATATTCAACGCCATAGTAGGATCAGTTTTTAAACAGGTCAAGCACCTATGCTTACAGATGCCGCGCTTGCTTGACCTGTCTGTGGTGAACCGCTAGGATGTGGAAAACTTTCATTAATCCGAACTTTTCAGGGGTCATTATGACACGAATCGCAATCATAGGAGCAGGAATTTCCGGTTTGGCGGCAGCCAGTGCTATTGAAGACCATGCCCGCCGATCGGGCCTTGATCTGACCACCCTGGTCATCGAAAAACAGGAACGTGTCGGCGGTAAGATCTGGTCGATCAAGGAAGAGGGCTATCTGTGTGAATGGGGACCTAATGGTTTTCTCGACAGTAAACCCATGACCCTTGATTTCTGTCGCCATCTGCAGATTGAGGAACGCTTGCTACGTTCAGACGATAACGCGCGCAAACGTTATATCTACGCGGATAAAATGCTCCACCGACTGCCCGAGAATGGCCCCTCCTTTTTATCTTCCAAGCTGATCTCCTGGCCGGGAAAAGTGCGGCTGGCAAGTGAAGTGCTGGTACCCAAACGTAATGATCCCGGTGATGAAACCCTTGCCGAGTTCGGTCGTCGGCGGTTGGGCAAGGAAGCTCTGGATAAGCTGATTTCACCCATGGTATCCGGTATTTTCGCCGGTGATCCGGAGACCATGAGTCTGAAAAGCTGTTTCCCGCGGATTAATGAACTTGAGCAGGAATATGGTGGTCTGCTCAAAGCGATGGTGCGGTTGGCACGTAAAAAACGCGCCGAGATCAAGGAGGGTAAGGCGGTTGCCAGTGCCGCTGGACCGGGTGGGGTGTTGACGTCTTTTGTCGGGGGTATTCAGGAGTTGACCGATGCTGCATCCTCTTCTTTAAAAGGAGAGTTGATTAGCGGTCAGCAAGTGGAGCGAATCGAGGGAAAATCAGGTGGATTTTTGCTGTATCTGGCTGACGGGCGACAGCTTGACGCTGACATGGTGATTACCGCTTCCCCTTCTTACGCGGTAGCGGCAATGATCGATGAACTGAATTCACAAGCGGCAACGCTGTTGCGTGAAATTCCCTACGCCCCGATGAACGTGATCTGTTTTGGTTATGAACGTGAACGGATCGCGCGCAATCTGGATGGTTTTGGCTATCTGATTCCCCGTGCCGAAGGGTGCAATACCCTGGGCACCCTCTGGGATTCGAGCATTTTTCCCAATCGCGCCCCGGAAGGAAAAGTGCTGTTACGCTCAATGATGGGCGGCGCGACTAATCCTGCAGCGATCGATCTTGCAGATGAAGAGGTCATTGCCCGCACCACCGCCGATTTGCGTCAGATCATGGGAATTACTGAGTTGCCTGATTTTGTTCGGGTGTTCCGTCATCCACGTGCGATTCCTCAGTACACTCGTGGCCACGGAGCCAGATTGCAGGCTCTGGATGCTGCGCTGGCAACAACGCCGGGGCTGTTGTTAACCGGAAATGCTTTTTACGGGGTGGGTTTGAACGATTGTGTCAACGCAGCCAATCGGGTGGCCGAGCGAGTAATATGGGAGTTACAGCATCGAGGCGCCTGATGGCGTTATAAAAAAATCATTCGTTGGAATTATCTTCCGGTTCCTTAACAACGGCTGCCAGTGGCGAGTGACTCAAAAAGCGCAGTCCGCCATCTTGGGTGTTTTCAACGATGGACATGGGACCAGAGCGCTCCATCTTGATTTCTTCACTGGTTTCACCAAGGTGAAGGACTGATCCTTCCATCAGTTTTGCCAGAATATTGATCCTGGCGCGGGCGGTCGGGTGTTCTCCGGCGCTGAAGTTGATCAGCTCTTCGCTGAGCTCTTCCCGTTCTTCTTCGAGGTTGACGTGGCGTTGGGTGAGGATGCCAATGCGCAGTTCAATGGCTTCACGCAGGGCCGGGCGGTTGTCCGGCAACGGTTTTTTATTCAGTGATTTCAGAGCTTCACTGATTCGCTTAACCTGTTCAGCGACACTTTTAACCCGCGTCCGCAGGTATTTGAGACGATCGTTTTCGGGAAAGTAGACCCCGGAAGTCAAGTGGGTTTTAATGCCGGAGCGTGCCCCCACTGCTTTGGCCTCGATCCCTTCCAGAGCAATGGCCTCACCGCCTGAGATCTGCCCCGATTCAATGTGGATACTGCCGGTGGCTTTGAGTACCGAGTTGCGCACCTCGTGGGCAACTCGGATGTTGCTCCAGCATTCGACCGTGACCTGGTTGAGATAGTTGGCCTGCAAAGTTCCTTTGCAGACAACTTTTCCCGCCCCCTTGCCGGTCATGGTGCCGATGGTCACTGGCCCGTCACACTGAATTCTACAGGCGCCGACGGCGCCGGAGACCTTGATACCCTTGGTAGCGGTAATGTTGAAATCGTCAAGCACATCGCCCTTGATGTCAACAAAACCATTAAAGACTATGTGCCCGATACTTAAATCAACATCGCCATTGACGATAAATTCTTCGGCAATCGAGATGATGTTGTTATCAAAGACAGCACGTCCGCTACGGGTGGCAAAGGCCTGTTTACCATCGTCGCTCAAACGTACGCCGGCACCGGCGACAACATTGGCGGTTTTGCCGGATAACGGGGGAATCAGATCGCCGGTAATGGTTTTGCCCGGGGCACCGGGGGTCGGCGGGAAGATGTTGCCGATATGTTCATCAATGTCAACATTGGAGAAGTTCTGGACATCTTTAAAGTTGACCCGGCCAAACTCGTCCTCTTCCCATTCCGACACATCTTTGCCGGTTGACACCAGCAGTTCGAACCAGCCGTCTTCTCCCGGTTCCGGTTCCGTCCCGCGGGCGAGGATGATGTCCTGGGGATTGTTGCCCTGGGCGGCTTCGGTGCAAAAGATGGCGACCTGCTCGAGATCGACAGTGCTGGTAATGTTGTTGCGGCGCAGAATCGAGATAATATCTGCAGGAGAGGGGCTTTTTTCGAGGTTATGGACGGTGATACCGGCCCGACACTCAATCTCGCTGTCGCAGGTCTGCAGCTGCAGGCTGTAGTCGTCGGTGACATATTCCGCAAGCGCCATGCAGCTGCTCTGAATCCTGTTTTTCTGATCGCTTTTAGCCATGATCCTCACGTCTGACATGGAGAAAAGTGTATAAAAAGACGCAACATTATCATATCTATCGGCCATCGGGCGAAATTAATTGAGCTGCTTTTTGAGCCTCAGTATAATTTTGATTGAACATGATACAACGCAGGTGTTGACGCACCCATCATCAGCTGGTTATTCTCGCCGGAACTTACCTGTTACCAGGGATGCATGGAGAGGATAGAATGACAACTGTCAAAGAAGCCTGTGAGCGCGATCTTGCCCAGGTCAACTGGCGCGAGCTGCGTATCCATCTGCGTCGTGATGCCCTCGTCACCGTGGCCGGTGATCTGAATCTGGTAACCGTGGCCGCCGCCGTTGCGGCGGATGATGCGCCCCAGGTGGGGGAGTGGATTGCCGGCGGCCAATTGGCCAAGCCGACAGCCGCCGAGCTTGCAGAATGGGAAGCGGCCCCTGATAAACCCTTTTTGATGCTGATTGTACAACCTTATATTCTGATTCAGGCGGTGTGAAGGTGCTTGCTGATTTTATTGCCGCCCTGCGCGCTTATCGGTCTGCAGCGGTGTTTAATCCCTGGGGTGAGAGGGATGTATATCACGATGCTGATGATCAGGGAGCGATGATACGTTGCGAACAGTTGACCCACTATCTGGACGAGCGCATTGGTCAGGCAGATACCCTGTTATGTGCCGAAGCTATCGGCTATCAGGGGGGGCATTTCAGTGGAATTCCGATGACCTCGGAGCGCCTGCTGCTGGGTGGTCTGGCCCACAAAGGACTGCTGCCGGATAGCGTGTTCAGAGGTTTGGCGCCACGCCGGACCAGCGCGCTCAAGGTACGTTTTGCAGGTTTTACCGAGCCGACCGCGACCATCGTCTGGGGGTTTTTTGCGCAGCAGGGAATAGATCCCTATCGGGTGGTTTTATGGAACGCTTTCCCCTGGCATCCTTATCACCCTGACAGGGGGCTGCTCAGTAACCGCACCCCGGATACGCAGGAACTTAACGACGGACATCAGGTTCTGCTGCAACTGCTGGAACTCGGAAATTTCGGTCAAATTGTTGCGGTTGGTGAAAAATCCGCGCTGCAACTGAAGCAGCTGGGGGTTGCCGCAACCAAGGTGCGCCATCCCGCCAATGGCGGCGCCGGGCAGTTCAGAGAGCAGTTGCGTCAGGTCTTGGGCTGACTCTTTTTGTGTTAATCTGCGGTCGATCAGTGAAGGAGCTGCCCGATGTCCATTACCATTATTGAACAGCAGATCGGACGATTTCTGGCAAGCGAAGCACCGGAGGTTCTCGCCATCAAAGGGGGCTGGGGGGTGGGCAAAACCTATGCCTGGAATGCTTACCTGCATGCCGCAAAAAATCAACGGCGCATTGCCTTAAATGACTACTCATACGTTTCCCTGTTTGGTATCAATTCCCTGTCGGAACTGAAAAATAGTATTTTTGAAAATATGATGTCCCGTCAGCACATCGGCCGCCGTCCCTCGGTGGAGAGCTTTCGTGCCAACATGAGCCGTTTGCTGCGTACCACCGGAAAAAAGAAGTTTGCCCTTTTTTCGGTAGAAAAAGCGGCAGAATTCACTGATGCTCCTTTCGAATCCCTGGCTTTTCTGTCGCTGGAAAAAACCCTGATCTGCCTGGATGATTTTGAACGTAAAGGCAAAGGAATTGAGGCCCAGGATATTCTCGGGCTGATCACCATTTTGAAGGAGCAGAAAAAGTGCAAGGTGGTGCTGATTCTCAATGATGAAAGCCTCGCTGGCGATTCCTATATTGAGTACAATCGCCTGCGCGAGAAGGTCATCGACAGCGAACTGCGCTTTGCCCCGAGTGCCAAGGATTGTGTGGCAATTTCATTGCGCAACGACCCTCTGGGCAAGATTCTTGGGGCAGCGGTGATGCGGCTGCAGATCAACAACATCCGCATCATCAAAAAAACTGAAGCGCTGGCGGGCTTACTGGTGCCGGTGTTAAAGGGCTTCGACCCGCTGGTGTTAGAGCGGGCGGTGCGTATTCTCACCCTGCTGTCCTGGTGTTACTACAGTCGCTCTGCTGAGGCTCCTGAATATGCTTTTGTCATGAATCGCACCGCTTCATTCGTCAGCCTTGACAGTGAGGAGAATTTGACGACCCAGCAGCAACAGTGGAATGCGATCCTGCGCGGTTATGATAATTTTTTTCTGGATGATTTCGGTCGTCAGATTGGTCGTCTGGTTGAGAATGGTTACCTCGACGAAGAACCGATGAAGGCGCTGGCAGCAATCGATGACGAGCAGATTCGTGCTGCGCGCTCGGAAAAATCTTTTCAGGAGGCCTGGCGAAAATTTTACAACTCGTTTGATGACAACGCCACTGATGTGATCAACTGCCTTTCTGAGAGCTTTCGCGACAATGCCCGCCATATCAGCCCGGCCAATCTGGACGGCAGCGTCCGCCTGCTGCGCTATCTGGGTAAAGACAAGTTGGCAACCCGGATTATCGACCTGTATATCGAAAAACGTAAAAGCGAAACGAAACTGTTTGCCATTGAGTCAGCTGTCGAGACAGAAGAAATCCGTGATCCTGAGGTGATTGAGAAGTTCCGGCAGGTTCAGCATCTCCTGCGCGAAAAGTGGACCGTGCTACAGCTGTGTGAGCGGCTGCATGAAGAGGGAGACCGCAGCGATGAGGAACATCAGCTCGCCCGGGCTTCGGTGACTGATTTTATTTTACTGTTCAAGGGCTTAAGTGGCGATGATTTGTCCCGTCATATCGACGTTTGTCTGCGTTACGGACGTCTGGGTGGCATCAGCGATCCACAACGACTGATTGTTGAAAAGGCCACTGCCGCGTTGCAACAGATCGGCAGGGAAAACCGTTTGAATGCGAGTCGGGTACGTCGTTTTGGGGTGCCAATCTGACTTTTTTAAGACAGCAGCGTTATACAAATAAAAAAGCTCCGGCAACCAGGCTGGAGCTTTTTTTATTTATCAGCATGTGAAGCAGCTTAAATTACAGGGCTTTTTTGATCAGGCTTTCAATCTGGTTTTTGGGTACGGCGCCTACCAGTTGGTCGACAACCTTGCCCTGATGAAAAAGAATCATGGTCGGGATGCCGCGAACCCCGTATTGACCAGGGGTCGCCGGGTTGTCGTCGACGTTGACTTTACCGATCTTGACCTTGCCGTCATATTCGTCTGCCAGTTGATCCAGCACCGGGGCAATTGCCTTACAGGGGGCGCACCAGCTTGCCCAGAAATCGACGAGGATCGGGGTGTCAGATTTCAGCACGGTGGTATCGAACTGGTCGTCGGTAACTTCGATAATTTTATCACTAGCCATCAGTTTCTCCTTATTCTTGATTCAAATACTCAAAAAGGGTGGTCAATTTATTCAAAAGCTAATATATAGTAACTCGATTCAAAAATCAAAGATCTAATCATCGTATCCGAGGTGATGCTTGACACTAACCAGGTGCCTCCCTATCATGCCGGATTGACTAGTTGTGCCATCATCCCTTTGTTGGCAGAGGCCTTATGGATTCTCGTTTCGCACAATCAGCTGTTCTCCACCGGGAGCTCATCAAGCGTTTTTGCGACACCCAACAGGTGGAGGTTGAGCGCCTGGCAGGGCGGGTCGCTACCCTGTTTGCCGACGGAGGGCAATTGCTGATGGTCGGTACTGGGATTTTTCATCCAGTGGCTCAACTTGTTGCCACGGCTTTTGCCTACCGTCTCGACTTCGATCGACCGGCCTTGCCGGCGATTTGCCTGGGAAGTGATAGTGCCCTGGCTGCGGCGATGGCTTCCGGCGGTGATTACGAGCAGTTATTTATACGTCACTATCGCGCGCTTGGCAGCGAAAAGCAGCTGCTGCTGCTTTTTGGTAACGGGGCTCCGAATCCTGCTCTGGAAAGGTTGCTCGATGAAATGCTGGAGAATCATCAAGGTGTCGCTTTGTTCACTGGTGCCGGCAAAAAGGATCCACTCTATCGTGATGAACTTGAATGGTGCCTGGATCTGGCAACCGCCAGCCCGGGGCGGCAAATAGAGCTGATGCAGTTTGCCGGTCACCTGCTGTGTGAATTGGTGGAGGAGGAACTATTTCAATGCTGAATGTGCTGTCGGTTTTTGCTGTCTCACTTTTATTCGATCGACTGTTATCCTTTGTGCAGAAAGGGAACATATGGAACCAGTGACTCTGCTTTTTGCACTAACGACACTGTTTTACCTGATAGCCGGCCTGCTCTACCTGACGGCTTTGATCGGCAAACGTGAGAATATCGGGCGTCTGGGGCGCTGGGTGTTACTGGTGGGGATCGTTGCTCATGCCGGCGTTTTTGCGATGCGCCATTCTATGGTTTCCGGCACGCCGGTTACCAGCATGCACGAATCCCTGTCCTTTTTTGCCTGGTGTCTGGTGCTGCTGTTCCTGCTGTTGGATCTGCGTTTTCGCCTGTCGGTGATGGGGGCTTTTGCCGCTCCGGTTGCTACCGGGCTGATGATCTTCAGTGCGTTGAGCCCTGATGTGGTGGTGCCGCTTAATCCGCTGTTGCGCAGCTGGATATTTCCCTTTCATATCAGTTTTGCTTTTTTGGGAAATGCCGCGTTTGCCCTGTCTTTTGGTGCCGGGGTGATGTATCTGATTCAGGATCGGATGCTCAAGAGCAAGCGGTTTAATCGCTTGTACCGGATCTTGCCCTCCATCGATGTGCTTGATCGGGTCAACTACACCTGTCTGAGCGTTGGTTTTCCATTTATGACCCTGGGGATTATCAGTGGTGCGGTCTGGGCCAACATGGCCTGGGGGAGCTACTGGAGCTGGGATCCGAAGGAGACCTGGGCGCTGGTTACCTGGTTTTTGTATGCCGGCCTGCTGCACGGCCGCCTGACGGTTGGCTGGCGGGGGCGTCGCGCTGCGTTTTTCTCTATTGTCGCCTTTATGTTTTTGCTTTTTACTTTCCTCGGGGTGAGTCTGCTGTTTGATGGCTATCACACCTTCGAATCCTTCTCCATGCCATGACCGATTGCCGTGGATTGTTGTTATGAATATTGTTGTCGTTGGACTCAGTCATAAAACGGCTCCGGTTGAGATTCGCGAAAAGGTCGCGTTTGAGGCGGATACCCTCCCCGCCAGCCTTGCTCGGGTTCTTGATCTGGCGAGCGTATCTGAAGCGATGATCGTTTCGACCTGTAACCGGGTTGAACTCTATGCCGCGACCATGCGCCCGGAACAGGCCTGCGCCGAGCTGCAGCGCTTTATGGGTGAGTGTCATGGCCTAACCCCGGACGAGCTCAATGAGCATCTTTATTCCTACACCTGTCAGGAAGCGGTGCGCCATGTTTTCCGGGTGACTGCCAGCCTCGATTCCATGGTGGTCGGCGAACCGCAGATCTTAGGTCAGATAAAAACTGCCTACGGTCATGCCTGTGATTCCAAGAGTGCCGGTCTGGTGATTAATCGCTTTATGCACAAGGCCTTTTCCGTGGCCAAGCGGGTGCGCACGGAAACTGCCATTGCCAGCAACGCTGTGTCCGTTTCTTATGCCGCAGTAGAACTGGCGCGCAAAATCTTTGACTCCCTCGAGAATAAAACGGTCATGCTGGTCGGTGCCGGTGAGATGTGTGAACTTGCAGCCAAGCACTTTGTCCGTTACGGCGTATCCAAGGTGCTGGTGACCAACCGTACTTTCAGCCGCGCCGAAAGCCTGGCTGAAAGCTTTAACGGGACTGCTGTTAATTTTGCCAACTTTCGGGAACAGCTCCACCGGGTTGATATCCTCTTGTCATCGACAGGATCTCCTGATTATGTCATCAATGCCGCGGACCTCAAGGCAGCCTGTAAAATGCGGCGCTATCAGCCGATGTTCCTGATCGATATTGCCGTTCCGCGTGACATCGACCCGGCTGCCGGCAAGATTGACAGCGTTTATCTCTACGATGTTGATGATCTTCAGGGCGTAGTGCAGTCCAATCTCAAGGAGCGTGAAAAGGAGGCGGTCAAGGCTGATCAGATTGTCGATCAGGAGGTCGGCCGCTTCCATGAGTGGTTGTCCAACCTCACCGTGAGGCCGACTATTGTCGCCCTGCGCAAACAACTCGAAGAGGTCCGTCAGAAAGAGTTGCAGCGCACCCTGTCCAGCCTCGGAGACCTTGACGACCATGAGCGCAAGGTGCTCGATGCCATGACCAGCGCTATTGTCAATAAAATCCTCCATCATCCAACCCGTCTGCTCAAGCAACTTGATTGTGACGATGATAAGCTGCGTTATCTCGATGCGGTGCAGATGTTGTTTGATCTTTCTGTTCAACCCCCATCTGACGATCTGCCCGAATTGCCGGAAGAATAGTCATTAAGAGAAGGAGACAGCATGTCCAACCGCACATTACGTATCGGTACCCGCGCCAGTGCCCTGGCTTTGTGGCAGGCCAACTGGGTCAAGGCCGAGCTTGAAAAACGCTATCCCGACCTGGAGGTAACCCTCACCAAAATCAAGACGCAAGGGGATAAAATCCTCGATGTTCCCCTCGCCAAGGTCGGTGGTAAGGGCTTGTTCGTCAAGGAAATCCAGGAAGCGATGCTGCGTAACGAGATTGATATCGCCGTGCACTCGATGAAGGATGTTCCCACGGTGTTCCCACAGGGAACCGGGCTGCGTTGTATCACTGAGCGTGAGGACCCGCGTGATATTCTGGTGCTCCCCGTCGGGCGCCGTTCGCTGGAGGATATCCCCCAGAATGGGCGCATTGGCACCTCCTCGTTGCGACGCAAAGCGCAGCTGCTGCATCTGCGCCCCGATCTGCAGATGATTGACGTGCGTGGCAATGTCGAAACCCGGATCCGCAAGCTTAGCGACGAGAATCTTGATGCGGTCGTCCTCGCCGCTGCCGGCATGAAACGGCTCGGTTTTGCCGAACAGATCGGCTGTTATCTCGAGCCTGATGTCTGTCTGCCGGCTATCGGACAGGGTGCCCTGGGCCTTGAGAGTCGAATCGGAGATGATCGTACCAATGACCTGATCGACTTTTTTAACCATCCCGAAACCGCCTGTGCCGTCATTGCTGAGCGAGCGGTACTGGCGACCCTGGAAGGTGGCTGCCAGGTGCCGATTGCCGCTTTTGGCAGGGTAAAGGGGGGAGAGCTTACCTTGACCGCTCTGGTGGCTGATGTGGAAGGAACAACCCTGCTCAAGCGCTCCACCCTGGTGCCGACGGATCAGGGTCACGCTGCTGGTGTCGCCCTCGCGAAAGAGCTGCTGGCAGAGGGTGCTGCGGCGATCCTCAATGAAGTCTATGGTTGCCGCACTTTCCCGGAAGCGGAACACTGATATGACCGGGGCGCCCCAACTGCCACTTGCCGGCAGGCGTTTTCTGGTAACGCGCCCGTCGATGCAGGCGGCACCCTTTGTCGCCCAGATCAACGCTCTTGGTGGCGAGGCAATCTGCATCCCGACCATCGAAATTGTACCACCGGCCAGCTATAGGGAGATGGATCTGGCGGTGGTCGATCTGGATACCTACCAGATGGTCATTTTAACCTCGGTCAATGCCGTGCAGGCGCTGTTTGAGCGGATGCTTGAGAATAATCAGTACTTCGGCATGCTGCGCCGGTTGGAGTTGATTGTCGTCGGACCCAAAACCGCTGAGGCTCTGGCGCAATACAAGCTGCGTCCGACCCTGATGCCGGCAGATCATCGTGCCGAAGGAATTGTGGCAGAGTTGCTGGCGCGCGGGGTCGAAGGGAAGAGAATTTTTTATCCACGCGCCGCAGCCGCCCGCCCGCTTTTGACCAGAGAGTTGCGCGCCGCCGGCGCTACTGTGATCGATCCAATCGCTTACGAGACCGTGATCCCTCAGCAGAATGCGGAAAGAATCCGTGCCCTGCTGACGACCGGTGAGCTGGATGCTATCTGTTTCAGTTCGTCATCAACCTTCCGTCATCTGCAGCAGATGCTCGGCGCAGACCTGGCCCGCCTTAAGGGCGCAACGGCATTTTTCTCCATCGGCCCGCAAACGACACAGACCATTCGTGAGGGTGGTTTTGACGTTGATCTCGAGCCCGAGAGCTGGACGATGGATGCGTTGCTGCAAGCGATGGTAAACTATTATCGTTGATGGCGTCGCAAAAACTCACCAACTGCTGCGTTGCCGCCAACGTTTCACTGCTTTGACGTACATAAGTACGCCTCAGGGTTCAACAAGGCGCGCCTTGCATTTGGCGTTTTTGGCTTATCCATCTCAAAGCGATACTTTTTTAAGAAAGCATTATCTTAAGATTAGCAATCCAAGACATTATAACAGGAGTGACCTATGAATTTCCCTGATTATCGTCCTCGCCGTCTGCGCCGCAACCCCACATTACGGCGCATGGTACGTGAAACCCATCTGCGGATTGATGATCTGATCTACCCCATGTTCAGTGCTTTTGGCACGAATGTCAAAAAGGAGATCAGCTCCATGCCCGGCATCTATCAGCAGTCGATCGAGCATATCGTTGCTGAAGCTAAAGAGGTGCACGATCTGGGGGTTCCGGCGGTCATTCTGTTCGGTATTCCGGAAACCAAGGATGCCGTCGGCAGCGATGCCTACAGTGACAGCGGGATTATTCAAAACACCATCCGTGCCATCAAGGCCGAGGTTCCGGGACTATTGGTGATTACCGATGTCTGCCTGTGTGAATACACCGACCATGGCCACTGCGGGGTCATCACGGACGGGGATGTCGATAACGATGCGACCCTGGAGTTGCTCGCCCAAGAGGCGTTGAGCCATGCCCGGGCCGGGGCCGATGTGATTGCTCCGTCTGACATGATGGATGGGCGCATTGCAGCGATCAGGGCGATCCTGGATGAGCATGGTTTTGAGCATATTCCGATCATGAGCTATGCGGTCAAATATGCCAGCAGCTACTACGGGCCATTCCGGGAAGCGGCGGAAAGTACCCCCGGTTTTGGTGACCGTCGCAGCTACCAGATGGATCCCGCCAACCGCCGGGAGGCGTTGCGCGAAGCGGCCCAGGATGTGGCTGAAGCGGCGGATTTTCTCATGGTTAAGCCGGCTCTGGCCTATCTGGATCTGCTGCGTGAATTAAAAGACAACTTTGATCTGCCACTGGTTGCCTACAACGTGTCCGGCGAATACAGCATGGTCAAGGCGGCAGCACAAAGGGGCTGGATCGATGGGGATGGGGTGATGATGGAGACTCTGCTGGGAATGAAACGCGCCGGTGCCGATCTGATCATCACCTACCACGCCAAGGAAGCGGCACGGTTGCTGGCAAGGTAAGACACAGCGATAAAATAATCTATCAACGGGCTATCGTCGAACGGTGGCCCGTTGTCCTTTCTGCACAACAGCCGATCAGCTTCGGCATGAGAAGAATCTCTATGGAAGAATATCTCATCGATCAACTTCCCAACGGTATTCGCCTGGTCACGGTGCCAATGCCCCACCAGCACGCGGTGGAGCTGGTCTGTTATGTTGCTGTCGGCGGGCGATGTGAGCCACTGACCCAGTCGGGGATTTCACATTTTCTCGAGCACATGCTGTTTCGTGGTACGGCCGAGTTTGCCGACAGTACCGAACTGGAACGTGCTTTTGAGGAGATTGGCGGGGCGGTGAATGCTTCGACCGATGTTGAAACCACCTGTTTCCATTCCCGGGTTCACCCTGATTATGTTGAGCGCGGAGTTGCGTTGTTTGCCTCCATGCTGCGACGACCCAGTTTCAACGAGATGGATACTGAGCGGAAGATTATTCTTGAAGAGGCGCGGGAGGACTTTAACGAGCGCGGTGAACAGGTTAACCTCGATAATCTGATGGTCGAACTGCTGTGGCCGGATCACCCGTTGGGCGCATCGCTGATCGGTTCCCCCGAGACCTTGAATGCGATTGGCCGCCAGCAGCTTGAAGCCTATTATCGTGACTGGTACCATCCCGGTAACCTGGTGATCTGTGCCTGCGGCGCAGTCGATCCTGCGGTATTGCGCCTGGCTGCTGAGCGGGAATTCGGCGACTGGCAGCCACGAGTACCGCGCGCGCTGGTGCCTTTGGAAGAATCGCGGCAGTGGGTGCCGTGCAGTCGCTGGGTTCAGGATTCTGATTCCCAGGTCAGTTTCCAGCTGGCGTTTCGTTTGCCCGGACGTAACGATGAACGCACCATGGCGATCCGTCTGTTGCGCCGGATACTGGGATGGGGGGCAGGCGCGCGCCTGCCATTGCGGCTGCGCGAAGAACTCGGCTTGACCTACTCGGTCGAAGTCAGCTGTCTGTTGTTGGATGATACCGGGTATCTGGCTATCGATACCGCGGTTGCCCCTGACAACCTGTGTGCCGCTGTGGCGGAGGTGCTGGCAATATTAAAACGTCTGCGCGATGAGCCGCTCTGCCCTGCCGAACTGGCGGCCGCGGTCAAAACCTATCTGTTTGATCTTGAGTTCAGCCGTGACCAGAGTGAATCGCTGGCGGTACGTTACGGCTGGGGGCTACAGGCCGATTATCTGCGCACCCTGGAGCAGGATCGCCAGGAGTTGTTGAGCCTTAGCGCAGAAAATGTGCAGCAGGTGGTACAACAGCTGTTGACGCCGTCAACCATAAATCTGGCCGTTGTCGGCCCCTGGGCCGAGAAGGATCGCCGTCAGGTTGAGCGGCTGCTGCATGCCGGCATTTAGTGCACTGTATCCCACAATCTATCGCATCTTGCTTGTCTTTTGGCACGCCAAAATCCTGCGCAATCGTTGCGACATTCTATGAGTTGCAGGGTACCAGCCTACCAGCGGAGCTTGACGGTTTTATAAAAAAAGTTTTTAAAGCGGTAAAAACGCTTCTTTTCTTTTTCGTCACTTGATGACGGGTCACAGGCGGCCAGCAGTCGCGCCAGTTTGGGCATATTGGTCGCCCCTTCCGTGCGCGCCTTTTCCACCACTTTGAGTACCAGATCACGGGTGATTTCCTGACGAGCATAGGGTTCGTAGAGCGCTGACCAGAAGTTCTGTTCCTGCTGGATAACCTTCTGCAAGATTTCCTCGGCCAGTTGATTGTTCAGCGCTTTGTTGTGGTCGCTCCTGTCAGCGCGGCTGAAGGACTGTGGTTGCAGGGCGTTGGTAATTTCCTCGACGTCGATCACATCACCCCGGCGCAACAGCATGCCGCGCAACAGGATACTGCGCAGTTCGCGGATATTGCCGGTGTAATGATGGCGGCTCAGCAGGTTTTTGGCCTTCTGGCTGAGAGCTGGTTGAGAGTTTTTGTCGTCCTGTTTGTGGTAGGCCTGAAACAGGCGGCCAAGCAGGTGAATGGCCAGGTCAGGGATGTCTTCCCGGCGTTGATTGAGGGATGGAACAGCGATAATCAGTTCGGAAAGACGGTGATAAAGATCTTCGCGAAATGTTCCGTCCGCGATCAGCTGACGCAAATCACGGTTGGTGCCGGCTACCAGGAGCACCTGAGAGTGGCGGGTGATATTTTCACCGAGACGGATAAATTCGCCACTGTCAAGAAATCGTAACAGCTGTACCTGGGTCTTAGGGTCTGCATCACCAATCTCATCCAGGAACACCACCCCGCCATGGGCTTCCTCAAGGATGCCACGGCGATCATTGTGGGCACCGGTAAACGCCCCACGTTTGTGGCCAAACAGCTCGGAATAGGTGAGGTCGCCACTGTAGGCGGCAATATTGGTTTTTTTCAGCGGCAAACTGCTGCGGCCAGGCAGCAACTGCCGAAAAGTGCGGTTAAGTTCAGTGTAAAAGTTGTTGAACAGAAACTCCTTGCCGGCACCGGTTTCACCGGTGATCAGAATGGAGGGCAGGCCAAGAAATTCGCCCTGATCGGGCACCCCCTGTTTGTGCCACTGAGTGATGCGCTCGCACAAAGGCGGACTGATGCGCTGGATGGTGGTGATGATCTCCTGAGCTTTGCTGGAATTGCCGATGATATTGCCGAGGCGATAAGAAGTGATTTGCGGGTCTTTGTAGCCGACATCCTGGCGCAGACGGTCGATTTCGCTGGTGAGTTGATCGATTTTCTGCAGAATTGACAGATGGTGGCCGATCATCCTCGCAATAATCTGCAGGATACGCTGATGCTCATCGGTGAAGTAATGGGGGCGCAGGCTGTCGAGACAGACAACTGCCAGAACCTCGTCTTCGTAAACCACCGGTACTGCGATTTCACTACGAATCGCCTCGGTCACCGGACGGTAGAACTTCTCTTCATCACTGCCTTCATGACAATCATCAAGAATCTGCGGGCGGCGGGTGGCGGCGGCGAGGCCAGTCAGGCTGCGCTGGCCGGGAGGGAGCTCCGTACCGCCGATGAGGATGGGGGGAATATACTTTTTCAGCCACTCCTTGTTTTTTGCACCGATCAAATTGCCCTGGTCGTCTTCCACCAGCAGCCAGCGTTCCCCCTGAAATTCGCGCACCAGGGCCAGACTGCCGGTGTCAGCACCGATCAGCTGGGTTGCCTTGGAAAGCACCCGGTGCAAAAAGGGACGCAAACCATCGCTTGACTGCTGCAGTAAATCGCCGATTTCTGACAGGATCTGAATTTCAAGGTGCTCATCGCCGATTTCCTGCACCACCCGTTGTGCCATTTCCGCGTGGGCATCGAGCAGATCACGCTCAAAGGAGCTGAAGTGGTAGCGATCCTTGGTATAGTAGTTGACCAGGCAGATAACACGACGATTGTGTTTGTCATAACGGGGAACGATGTAGAGGGATTTGAGGCCCAGGTTTTCGGTCAGATAGCGTTTCTGCAGGGTTTCAACGGCCAGGTCTTCAATATACAGGGGGGCCAGCAGGCTATCGTCGATAATCACGCCGGCGCGATCGATAAAGCGGGATATCAGGGATTCCCCGGGCGCCAGGTTGATTAGCTTCTCTTCTTCGTAAAGCCGCCGTGCCTCGCGTTCCTTGGAGTAGGAAGCGAGGATTTCCAGGGTGCGTTCACCGTCGATGCCGGAGGGTACCGGGATGAGCACCGAGGCCAGCGCCACGCGATCGATCAGCTGCGCCGCCGACTTCACCATGAACAGGGCGGCTTCGCGCTTCTTGGCCTCGTCGACACGCCGGGCAAGGAGCAGCTGCTGGTGGTACTTGCGGGCGCGGTTCAGGCTGGGTGCTGCCTCGCTCAGCAGTTTGCGCAATGGCCGCAGCAGCAGCTCTGAGGGTGGCTGCACAGCGCCACTGCGGTCAAGACTGACAACCCCGATAGCGCGCCCAAGATGAAGAATAGGCAGCAGATAATAGGACGGTTGCAAGGGATCATCTGTGGTTACTGTGGTTTGCGAATGCCGTGACAGGCTATTCACTGCCATTTCCTGCTTTTGCTGATAGACCTGCGGAATCGGAAAGAAGCTGTCATTAATAGGGAAGGTTGGCTCGCTGATTCCCTGGAGATCATCACTTTCCGCGGCGGCGCAGCTTAGGGAACCCATGGTCAGGTCCTCAAGGTAGATGCGGCAATGCCCGCCACCACTGACCAGCTGAACCCCCTGGCTGATGCGGCGTAAAATCTCGACCAGATTCTCTTTGCCGAATTCGTCAAGGGTTTTAATGATCTGGTCGATCTGTTTTTGCGCCGGTGTGTTCATGTAAGTACTCCAAATGAGTTCCTTGTTGCTTTATTTGCAGGGTAGAGGGAAAGCAGGTAGCTGTCAAAAAATTATTACCGCCGACAGGGTGGTGGCATGGGTCATGATTAGGGTGATTTTTTAATCTTGCAGGATTAGTTTTTTGTTAAATAAATATAAAATAGGCTCTGGTTTCGACACCTTGCTTGGCTTCGATGAGAGAAATATGAGATTGTGAGTTTTTTATTATGAGATTTTCTACGCGTTCTTCTGCGCCTAAATACCTGAATGTTAAGCAGAATTCTTTTTTTTTGTTCTTGCTAATCTACGCTAACTGATGAATAATGATGAGACACATGCTCAGTTCATGCGCAAGGAATGTATCTATGGGGGTCATTTCAATCAACAAAAAACAACCATTACCGGAGCCGCCCGCAGAAGCCTGTGGTGTGCACGGATCCTCTTTGCTTTCCCGGCCCGATGTCCTTGCCGACCTGCTATCCGCTTGTCTTCAAAGTGCCAGTCCCCAGACCGTTGTTGAGATCATTTTACAGGACGCACCCTTCGCTGCTCATTTAATAGACGTTGCCGTGAAAGGTTGTCACCATAAACTGGATGCCACCGAGCCGGTTACTGCTGCGGTGAATTCCCTGGGCTATCCGATGATTGTCAGCCTGGTTCTGCAGTCGGCCCGGCAGGTTCTGGAGCACAAGTTGTCGGTAGCAGAAATATCCTATTTAAAGAGACTGTGGCGGACATCGCGTTTTACCGGCCAGGCGGCCCGCTGTATCGCTCCTTCGGTTAATTATCCCTATATTGAAGAAGCCCAGCTCTGTGGACTGTTGCAGAATCTTGGACTTTATCAGCTGTTAGCTCAACACGCAGACCTGTTCCTGGACAAGGCGCCAGTCTCCTGGAGTTGTGAAAAACAAGCAGTATGGGAGCAGCAGGACTTTCAGATCGACCATCTCAGATTGGCGGCAGACAAGATTGAACGCTGGGGACTTGATTCCTTTCTGGCCGATGCCGTCCGTTTTCTAACGGTTGACAGCGGTCAGCTGCAAACAGCCAATCCCCTTTTCCGGATTGCCAGAATGGCCCAGCTTTTTGCCGCCAGTGACGGTGATTTAGATCCTGAAGCCGGGCGCCTGGGCGAGTTGTTTTTCAATCTGCGTCCGTCAGAAACAGACTATCTTTTCGAATGGGTGACCAGCCTTTCTGCTCCGGCCTTCAGCGACAAGGATGACGATGCTTCAGCTGTAGAGGTCTTCAACAAAGCCTGTCGACGGTTAACCCGGCAGATTTTTCTGGTTGCCAGTCAGGAGGCCGCCCGCGCCCGATTGACAACCGGCACAACCCCGGAAGATATTGCCGAGATCGCCAGGAGTCTCTATCTGGAAAACAGTCAGGCCAAAAAGATTCATTTCTTTCTGCTTGATCAGCGTCGCCAGGAACTGATCGGTATTTCCTCAAAAGACGGTTCCCGCTTGTCACGCGAGTTGAAGCTTCCGTTGATCAGTGAAGCGAGCCTGGCGGCCCGTGCACTATCCGGCGAGGGTGCTGTCAGCAGCTTTGCCGCGGATCAACCCTTGACAGTGACCGATCACCTGCTCATGCGACTATGTGGCGGACAGGGCTTCGTGTGTTATCCCTTGAGTTCCAATGATCATCCCCTGGCGGTGGTAGTTTTTGGATTTGATAATCCCCACGATGCTGCCGGACTTGAAGCTCCGGCAATAGCCATTTTGCACCCGATCGTCAGCACGGCGCTGGCACAGGTGTCGATGGGAGAATTCAATCGCATCGGGGATGGTGCTCTGCTGCTGCGTCGGGTGAATCATGAAATCAGCAGTCCTTTGACAATTATCGGCAATTATGCCGAGGTGCTGAAGCACAATTTGTCAGGCAGGTCCGGCCGGGAGCTGGCTGAAGCCATCAAGCAGGAATCACAACGGGTCGACGAAATTGTCCACTACTATCTTAATCAGCAGGATACCTATGAATTTCCTGACCAGGAGATCGATATCAACCAACTGGTGCAGGAGACAGTTGATACTTTGCGCGAAGCCGAATTGACGCCCCGCAATATTGAGGTGAAACAACAGTTCCAGCAGGATCTTCCGCGACTATCAAGCATGGCAATCCTGATTCGACAGATCCTGGTCAATTTGATCAAAAACGCAGCCGAGGCCGTCGATCATGGGGGCCACATCACCCTTGCGACCCGTGAGGGTTTCTGTTCTGAACGTGGGCGCTATGTGGAAATTCATATCGCCGATGATGGACCCGGCATACCTCCTGCCATCAGGGACCGGTTGTTCCGACCGGTTGTCAGCCCCAAAGGGGGAGGGCATGCCGGCTCGGGTTTAAGTATCGTTAAGGGAATGGTGGAAGATCTTGGAGGGCGGATCAGCTGTCACAGTGGCCCGGAGAAGGGCACCAGTTTTTATCTGCAACTGCCGGTTGTGGATGATTTCAGCCTGTTTACATAAATGAGGGGGGATGAACATGCAACAGGATTATACGACGAAATCGAAGGACCCGACTGCAGGAATTCTGATTGTCGGTGAGCAGTTGCCTTTGCTTTACAGTCTGCAGGCCTTGTTGCGTATCAATGGCTATCGTACCGAACTGTCAACCTCTTGTGATGAAGCAGGAAAAAAACTCGCACAGGGGCGCTACGCTCTGTTGTTGCTTGATTTGCAGATTTCCGGTCGCGACAGTTGCCACCTGATCGAAGGCGTTCGAAACTCCTCCCTCGATGTAGAAATTATTGTTCTGGTTTCAGATAGTTCCGTTGTTTCTATTAAAGATGCCTTGCGGTTGGGTGCCTATGATTTTGTCCGCAAGCCGTATCGTCCGGAAGATCTGCTGGTGAGCGTCAGCCGTGGAATTGAGCGTCAGCAATACCGGCTACAGTTGCGCCGTACCGAATTAGCCCTTGAGGAATCGGAGCGGATGCACCGTTTTATTGTCAATAATTCCCCTGACTTCATTTATATGCTCAATGCTGACGGGGTATTCACCTTTGCTAATGATATGGTCGAGGGGTTGTTGGGTTACAAACGTCACGAGATTATCGGACGTCATTTTTCCTGTCTGATCCATCCTAATAATGCCGACATTGCACATCGGTTTTTTAGTGAACAGCGTACCGGTGAACGGGCGACGCGCAGTACGGAAATTCGTCTGCAGTCAAGCCGGAACAGCCTGCAGGGACAAGGCGGGGAAGATCTCCTGGTGGAGCTCAATGCGATGGGAGTATATGCCCAGAACAGCGCCGGCAAGAGAGAGTTTGTCGGAACTCTCGGCAGTGCCCGCGATATCACCGAGCGAAAGCGTTCAGAAGAACAGATCAGCTATCAGGCATATCATGACCTGTTGACCCGGTTGCCTAACCGTCTTCTTTTTGCTGATCGCATGACCCAGGCCCTGGCCCATGCGACTCGCAGCAATACGAGAATAGCGGTCATTTTTATCGACCTGGATTTTTTCAAGGAAATCAATGACAGCTATGGCCATCTAGTTGGTGACCGTATTCTGCAGCAGGTGGCTGGACGTATTCTTAAGTGTGTGCGTGCTGAAGATACGGTCAGTCGCTTCGGTGGAGATGAGTTTTCACTGCTTCTGGTCAATATTACTTCGCTGGAGGATGTGACCGTTGTCGCGGAAAAAATCCTCGCAGCGGTTCGTCTGCCCTTGACTGTTGATGGTCATGACGTGCGTTTGAGCGCCAGTATGGGAATTGCCCTTTATCCTGAAGGGGGCGAAACCATTGATACGTTGCTTCACAGTGCCGATATTGCCATGTATCATACCAAGGATACAGGTAAAAATGGTTATTGCGTGTATGAACGCCAGATGGGAAAGCTACTGGGAGGCGTGAACATTGAGAAAGAATTAAGAAGTGCCATGGATTGCAACCAGCTGCAGGTGTTTTTCCAGCCCAAGGTGGATCCGACAAGCGGCCATATCGTCGGCATGGAAGCATTGCTGCGGTGGCAGCATCCCTATCGCGGTTTGCTTTGCCCCGGGGACTTTATTCACGTTGCCGAAAAAACCCGGCAGATTATCCCGATCGGAGATTGGGTGCTGCACCAGGTTTGTGAGGAGATGTTGCGCTGGAGACGGCAGGGATTACCTCCGATCAGGGTGTCACTCAATCTGTCCGTGATCCAGCTGCAGCAGGATGACTACGCTGATAAGTTTACCGCCACCATCAAGGCGGCCGGGATCGAAGCGGAGCTGTTCGAAATCCAGATTACCGAACAGGGGATGCTGGATGGCTCCAGCGGGGTAGCCAAGATATTGCGGGTCTTGAGCCGCATGGGCGTCTCCGTTGCCATTGACGATTTTGGTTGTGGCCATTCCTCGCTCAATTATCTACGGGACTATCCGGTCAATACCTTGATGATCGATCGCTCCTTTGTGCGCGACATTACGCAGGATGTGGGACGGGCACGAATCGCCGATGGTATTGCCATGATGGCGCGCGGCCTTAATTTAACCCTGATGGCAAAGGGAGTCGAAAACCTGATCCAGCTGGAGCATTTGCGGCAGCTGGGATGCCATGAAGTCCAGGGCTATCTGTACGGCGAAGCCGTCTCTGCCGATGTCGCCTTTGCCCTGTTGTGCACTCATCCGAGCCTGGCCCCCGGAACCAGTCTGGTCAAGCACTGAAGGGATACAGGGGGCCCCCATTTGGCGTTTCCGGGTGAAACCGGCACCATTTTCAAATTGGAGAAGAACCATTTCCCACGAAAACTTGTTAATCCGGTGTCGCCAGCCCCAATAGTTCAGTAATGTGAAGCACAGGTTGCGGCATCCGGGCCTGCTGTAATCCCCAGGCGAGCTGCAGATGACAGCCGGGATTGCCGGTCACCAGGATCTCGGCGCCGGTTTTTTGGACATTTTCCAGTTTGCGGTCGAGAATCTTCTGGCTTTCGTCGGTAAATTTGAGGCTGAAGGTGGCCGCCGAGCCACAACACCATGATGCCTCTTTCATTTCCCGGAATTCGACTCCCGGAATAGATTGAATCATCTCGCGCGGCTGCTTGCTGATCCCTTGAGCATGGCACAAATGGCAGGGTTCGTGATAGGTGACACTCTTGTTAACCGGCTTAAGCCCCTCGGTACGTATCCCCTGTTCGCATAAGAACTCACTGATGTCCTTGATCTTCTGATGAAAGAGGTGAAGACGCTCATGGTCCTCCCGCTCGCCCAGGATTTCCTCGTATTCCTTCAGCGCCGCTCCGCAACCGGCACAATCGGTCACAATCGCATCGACGTCCAGATCAAGAAACAGGTCCAGATTGAATGCGGCAATCTCGCGGGTTGTTTCCCGATCGCCCTCGGTCAGATGGGGAGCGCCACAGCATTTCTGTTCTTTGGGCGTAATCACATCAAATCCCTGATGATTTAGCACCTTGACCGTCTGGCGCGACACCTCGGGGTAGAGCAGGGTCATGACACATCCGAGAAAAAAGGCGACAGTGCCGCGGCTTTCCCCTTTGGCCGGACTGATGTCGGGCAACTGCGGTCTCAGTGGGCGGTGCAGCTCCGGCAGCATGCCTTCAGCTTTGTCGATCCAGGTTGGCCCCAGCTTCAGTATCCTGCTGTTACGCACCAGCCACTGAATGCCGAGTTTCTGGTAGAGGCGCGCCGGCAGCATCGAAGTTTCCATCAGTCCGGGGTTCGGCACCATTTTTTTCAAGACCAGGTTGCGTAAGGATCCCTGCCATTTTGGTGCCGGCAGCTGCTGATGCACCTGGGCACGGCAGACCTCCATGACCTCTCCAGCTCTGACTCCCGATGGACAGGCGGTCGTGCAGGCACGGCAATCAAGACAGAAAAAGGCTTCATCCTTCATGGCCTGATTAAAATCGAGCTTGCCTTCAGCGACGGCCCGGGCCAGGGCAACACGGCCACGCGGGCTGGAACGTTCCCGTCCGGTCAAGGCAAAGGTTGGACAGGTCGGCAAGCAGAAGCCACACCGCATACATTGCAGGACGTCCTCGTAAGCCGGGGCATCCTGGGGGGTGAAGTTGCTCAGCTGTTGCTGATCGCTCATGATCTACTCCTGCTCACTGATAAAAATTTTACCGGGATTCATGATTCCCTGAGGATCAAAAGCCGACTTGATCCGGCGCATAACGGCCACCCCGCCGGGACCGATCTGTTTGGCAAGATAGCCTTTCTTCGCAATCCCGATACCATGCTCCCCCGATACAGTGCCTCCCCAGGCCAGTACCTGCTCATAGAGTTCGTCGTAAAAGGCGTGGGCACGTTTCATCTCATCCTGGTTGCGTTCATCACAAAGGACGGTCGGATGCAGGTTGCCGTCACCGGCGTGACCAAAGGTGCCGACGGTGAGTTGGTATTTCTCGGTCAATTGTTCAATCAGGGCGAAGGTGTCCGCCAGCTTGGAGCGTGGCACGGTGGCATCTTCAAGGAGTGTGGTGGGTGATACGCGTGCCAGAGCCGACAGGGCCGTGCGGCGGGCTTCAGCCAGCTTCGAGGCGTCCTGCGCGTCTTTGGCCTGATGAACTTCAGCCGCACCTACCTGTTCCAGGATCTTGTTCAGAGCGTCGGCTTCTTCAGCAACTACCGCCGGGTGTCCATCAACCTCAATTAACAGCAGGGCCGCCATCTGCCGGGGCAGACCGATCCCGACATAATCTTCGACACAGTTGATGGTAGCTTTGTCCATGATCTCCATGGTCGAAGGGATGATCTTGGCGGCGATGATTTTCGAAACGGCCTCGCCGGCGGTGCGAATATTGTCAAAATAAGCAAGAAAGGTCTGTTTTGTCTGCGGCGGTGGAATGAGTTTGACGGTGATCTCGGTGATAATGCCTAAGGTGCCTTCTGATCCAACCAGCAGGTCCTTGAAGGCATAACCGGCCACATCCTTGACGCTTTTACCGCCGGTGGAAATCAGGCTGCCATCGGCCAGAACACAGCTCAATGCCATGACATAATCGCGGGTCACGCCATATTTCAGTCCGCGCAGACCACCGGCATCTTCCATGACATTGCCGGCCAGGGTAGAGATTTTCTGTGAGCCGGGATCGGGCGGATAAAACAGACCTTTTTCTGCAACCGCGTTGAACAGATCGAGAGTCACTACTCCCGGTTCACAGGTTGCAGTGAGATTTTCTTCATCAATCTCCAGAATACGGTTCATCTTGTTCAGACAGATAACGATGCCGCCATTAACCGGAATACTCCCGCCAGAGAGGCCGGTCGCGCTACCACGTGGCGTCAAAGGGAGGTTGTGGTCGCGGGCAATTTCGACAATGCGGACGATTTCTTCGGTGTTGGTAGGATAGATGACAATGTCAGGGGTAGCATGTAAACCCGGTGTCGAGTCATAACCCAATACCAGCAGGTCTTCCTTAGCCGTCACCAGTTTTTCTTTTCCAAGAGCCTGTTCAAGTTGTTGCATGGCGCTTTGTGCAATCATGGGAAGCCTCGTGAATTCCTGTAGAGCGCCCTGCTGCCATATTCAACACGATAAATGACAGCGTTGAGCGAGTTGTCTTTATGGTAAAGTGGTAAAATGGTATTACCAAAAGATAATCCATGTTTTATTGTTGTGTCAAGCAAATATAACGTTGTTTTTTATGACAAGGATAAGCCAGGCGTGTTTGATCAGTGGTGCTGAAGCAATTTGACGGATCAAGGTTACTGATATCTACGGGAGGAGTTTAACTAACTGTTGAACCAAGACTCAGTACCCTATGCAGGAGCGATTTTAGTGACAAATAATCGTGTCAGAAGGAAATTTCCAGCGCCATTTCATGAATGTTCAGGCGGAATCCGGTTTTTCCTTTTTGACACCACCCGCGGATCTTGATAACAGAATCAAGGACGAGCTGTTGTGAAAAGCAGGAGAACGGTCCGCATGCAGTCAGAAAAACATCAGACTGCATGCGGTTTGCTGATAATCAGTATCCTTCTTCGTGATAGCCGTCCGGGATCCGCACGACGAGTACCGGTATTGTGGTGCTATGCAGCACTTTGCTGGTAGTACTTCCCAAAACAGCATCTTCGAGTGCTGAGTGTCGATGCGAACCCATGATGATCAAATCGACATCCTGCTCTTTGGCGACCGTCAGGATAACCTGAGATGCTGGACCTTCTTTGATCATGATGCTGTCAAGCCGTTCAGCGTATTGCGGATCAGGACCACACTCGGCGTCACAGAGGCGCTTGATCCGATCTTGCAGCCGTTCCTTTGCATAAGCCAGAGTTTTGTTGTGGATCTCTTTTGACTGTTCCTGGGTAATGTGCAATTCCACCAGGCTTTGGGCAAAGCTCGACAGTTTTTCCAAAGCCGAAACGGCAATAATCTGGGCATCATGCTGTTTTGCCGTCATCAGGGCATAGCGATAAACATAGGGAGCGCTTGCCTCCATGCCCGTTGCGTAAAGTATTTTTTTAATTTTGGGTAGCATTACTGACATCCCTGCTGGAAAGTTGAAAATGGTGGTTTATCTGCGCCCAAAGAACAGATCGGGCAACCAGGTAACGATTTGCGGAAAGGCAATGATGGCTGCCAGACCGAGGATTTGAATCAGGACAAATGGAATAATCCCGCGGTAAATGTCGCCCATGCTGTACTCGGGCGGTGCTACCCCCTTGAAATAGAACAGGGCGTAACCGAAGGGCGGGGTTAAAAAGGATGTCTGCAGGTTGATACAGACCAGCATGGCGAACCACAGAGGATTGAAGTCAAGGTCCATGGCGATCGGCGTGAAGATCGGAACGACAACCAGCAGGATCGCTGCCCAGTCAATAAACATCCCCATAACAAAAACCACCAGCATCATGATCGCCAGAACAACATACTCGTGCACGTCCATGCCCAGCAGCAGATCGGCGACGACATCGCCACCACCCATGCTCAAAAAGACGACACTGAACAGCTTGCCGCCGACAAAAAGCAGCATGATCATGCAGGTGGTTTTCAGGGTTGAGTCGGAAGCTTGACAGATCATCTGCCAGGTCAGCTTTTTATTGAAGGCCGCAAGAATCAATGCGCCCAGGCAGCCCAGGGCCGCTGCCTCTGTCGGGGTTGCAACCCCCGCAAGAATTGTCCCCATGACGGTGAGGATGAGACCAAAAGGGGGAACGAAGCTTTTCAGGGTCATCATGGTCTTCTGACCCAAAGAATAGGTGCGATCCTCTACCGGAATAACCGGACCCAGCTTCGGATTAATGGTACAGCGAATCGCGACGTAGGCCAGATACATGCCGGACAACAAAATGCCGGGCATTATCGCGCCGGCAAACAGATTGCCGACGGATGTCTCTTTCAGGCCGGTCAGGCCACCGTAAACTACCAGCATAATACTCGGTGGAATCAGAATTCCCAGGGTTCCGGATGAGCAGATAATGCCGGCTGAGAGCCCTCGTTCATAGCCCCGCCGCAGCAGTGCCGGTCCAGCCATCAGCCCCATGGCGACAACTGATGCGCCGATGATGCCGGTGGTCGCAGCAAATACGGTTGAAACGACGATGACCGCCATGCCAAGACCGCCACGCAGTCCTCCCAGGACGATGTAAAGAGCGTCAAACAGACCTTCCGAGACCTTGGACCGATCAAGTATCTGAGCCATGAAGATAAATAATGGGATGGCAACAAGAACGTAGTTGAGAAAGATTCCCCAACTGTTATTCAAAAACAGATCGAACAAAGGCAGGATGTTGCCGCCGTTGTCAATCAGGCCGTACAGGGTGGCGACCGCTGCCAGAGTGATTGCGAGGGGGTGTCCCAGGGCAATCATCACCATCAGGGTGCCGAACATGAGAATTGTCATTATCTCCGGACTCATTATCGATATCTCCAGACCAGAAAGGTGATTTTAATTTTTTAAGGAGCGGAAGTCGCTGATCAGTTTGGCGATGCCTTGGAGCAACAACAGCACAAAGCCAATCGCCATGATGGTTTTAAACGGATACAGCGGCGGCGCCCAGGAGGATGAGGCCAGCTCCCAGTTCTCCCATGAGTTGGCAGCATAACGGATACCTGCCATTGCCATCAGCCCCATGGTCGGAATAAACAGCACCAGCGAGACAATAATCCTCAGTATCGTGCGGGGCCTGGTTTCAAGCCGCGACTCAAAAACATCAATGGCGACATGGCCGTCGTGTTTATAGGTGTAGGCAAAACCGAGGGCGAAATGACAACCATACAGCAGGGTTGTGGCTTCAAATGCCCAGATTGTCGGTGCGTTGAACAGATAGCGCATAAAGACTTCAATAACAACGACCGCGAATAATGGTATAATCAGATAGGCGGTCAGCTTGCCAACACGCTCGTTCAGGCTGTTGATGGAATTTTCTATGATGGACATGATCTTCTCGCTTTAATAGTCAATACGGGTAGCAAGAAAGACGAGGGCCCGTTTGGGCCCCCGCCGGATTGAGTTTATGCGTTGGTGTTACTGGGTTCTTTTGCCGTTGATGTAGTCATCAATCGGCCAGGGAGTCAGGCCGCTGCGAATCTCGCGCCAGTCAGCAAAATCAACTTTGAACTGCTCTTGTGAATCGAGGGTTTTCTTCACATCGGGATGTTTTGCTTTAACTTCCTCGAGATATTCCTTGGTGCGCTTGGCAAAGGCGGTGATGGCTTCGTCATCCATCTTGACGAACTCGACCTTCTCTTTGAACATCTTGATGGCCTCAACGTTCAGGTTCTCCTGCCAGGCGTTTGACCAGAGCTGGGTTTCTTTGGCAGCGATTTTTACGATCCACTGCAGGTCTGCCGGCAGCTTGTTCCAGGCGTCCATGTTGATGAAGAGGGCGGATTGAACCGATGGCTGATGAGCGCCGGGGGAAATGACATACTTGGTGATTTCATCAAAACCCATCGGCCAGTTCATCGCCGGTGTAGAAAATTCAGCGGCATCGATAACGCCACGCTCCAGGGCCAGATAAACTTCGCCACCTGGTAGCGGAGTGACTGAGGCGCCAAGGGAATTGAGGATATCCATGTACCAACCCGGAGTCCGAATGCGCATGCCGCTGTAGTCAGACATTTTGGTTGCTTTGACGTTGGAGAAGAGGCCCATTTCCTGGCCACCATTGCCGCCGGGCAGGGCGTAGAGGTTGTAACGACCATAGAGTTCCTGCATTTGCTCCAGACCACCGCGCTCATAGAGCCAGATGTTGTAGCCTTCGGCGTCCAGTCCAAAAGGAACGGAAGCAAAAGAAACAAAGTTTTCGTTCTTGCCTTTCCAGTAGCCCGGCCAGTCGTGGCCGATTTCAGCGGACCCTTTGCTGACGGCATCAAAAGATTCCATAGCACCGACCAATTCACCGGCCGAGAACAGCTTGATTTCAAGACGTCCGCCGGATGCCAGGGCTACCGAATCTGCAAAATGCTGAGCCATATCATAAAACAGCAGGCCTTTGCTCCAGGGCATGACCATCTTCCAACGGAAGGTTTCCGTTGATGGTTTGATGGTACGCAACTCTCTTTTTACTTCTTCGTGGCGTTTGTCGACACCGAACTTGTCTCGCTTGGCGGCAAAGGCATTGGGTGCCAGTGCCAGGGTCAGGATCAGAACCAGCCCGATTAATATTCTGATTTGTTTCATTGTGTGGCCTCCTTGGTTTTTTGCTGATGTTAGTCTGACGAAGAAACCGTCAGGGCAGAAATTCATGATTGTAAAATTGTTATACCGGACAAAAGGTAAAGTGGCATTACCAATTTCCAGAAAAGTAATTTTATTTACTTATATTGTCAAGTAAATAAAACATTGTTTTTTGTTAAGTCCTGATTCCTTGGAAGTGGTCTTTTGTCAATCACTCAGGATCTTTTCCGTTCATTGATGCATTTAAGTTTACGGGCGGCGCTTGCCTGACTAATTCCCAGCACTGAAGCAACACGACGACTGGTTTTGTATTGTTCCTGGGTCTGTAGCAGGATTTCCCGTTCCCGTTCCGCAAGAATGTCTTTTAGTCGCTGTCCGGAGGAAAGTGCCGCAGTGACCCCCGGAATCTGGGCTTTATCGGGAGTAATCAGGTCACCGATGGTAGTGACGATACAACGTTCGATCAAATTCTCCAGTTCCCGGATGTTGCCTTTCCAGGTCATGCCGACAAGCTGGTTGATCAAGCTTTCTGAAAAGCGTTTGTAACTGTTGTATTTACGGTTGTACTTCTCTGAGAAATGGTGGATCAGGGTCGGAATGTCCTCCCGGCGTTCCCTGAGGGGCGGGATCGTGATCGGGACAACGTTAAGGCGATAGAACAGATCCTCTCGGAACAGTCCGAGGCTTACCTGCTCCGCAAGATTCTTATTCGTGGCGGCAATCAGTCGGATATTTGCATGTTGAACCTTACGGCCGCCGACCCGGTAAAACTCCTTGTCCTGGATCACGCCCAGCAGTTTGGATTGCAGATGGATCGGAAGTTCGGAAATTTCGTCGAGAAAAACAGTTCCGTCTTCCGCCATTTCGAGCAGGCCGGGTTTGCCTTTGTGATCTGCGCCAGTGAAGGCCCCCGCTTCGTAACCGAAAAGTTCCGATTCAATCAGGTTTTCCGGGATGGCAGCGCAGTTGATCTGCATCAGTGCCTTGGTCTTGCGTTCGCTGGATCGGTGGATGGTTCTGGCCAGCAGGCTTTTACCAACACCTGATTCGCCGTTTAAGAGAATAGTGGAATCAGTAGCTGCAACCCGCAACGCCAGATCAATGATTTCCATCATTTTGTCACTGCAGGTGACAATATCATCCTCACTGAGTCGCTGGTTGCGGGCCGTATCCGCATCAATTTGCTGGCTGTACTGTACAACTGTCAAATCCCAGATAGTGTTGATAACGTATTCGATATCCCCCGCAGCATTAAAAATCGGGCGCCCCTTGACCAGAAGTTTCCGGTTGGTGCTGGTCGAGTAGGTTGCCGTCACCGGGCATTTTCGTTCAAGAACCAGCAAGCTGGCGGAGCCGGAAAAATAATTATCCTTGCCGACCAGATCGTAAAGGCTGCGACCTACCAGTTCAGCATTGGTGAAGCCCGACATTTCTTCAAAGGTTTTGTTGACGCCGATAGTGACCCCCTTGCCGTCGACGACAAAAATCCCATTGTAGAGATTATCAAAAATGATTTCGTGAAGCTTTTTGTCCATAGTGCCCTTATAGTCGTGCCGTTCGGAACCCGGGTTGCACGGGATGCACGTTTTTGATTCGCAAAACGTACAGTTTTCTCAAGATCAAGGAAATCAAGGTGTTGTGCTTAAGGCGTAGTACTTTTCGTCGCACGGGTAACGCCGCAGAGCGACACAGAGATTGCGGGACAGGGCCGTTTCCGGACAGAAACCTAGTTGGCCGTCCAGCCACAGTCAACCGTCATGGTGCTGCCGGTAATACAGCGCGCGGCATCGGAACAAAGAAACACCACAACTTCGCCCAGCTCGTCGGGTTCAACCATCCGTTTTATGGCCTGTTTTTTCAATAATACTTTCTCAAGGACTTCTTCACGACTGATGCCGTGGGTTTTTGCCTGATCGTCAATCTGACCATCTACCAGCGGGGTACGAACATAGCCGGGACAGATGCTGTTGACAGTGATTCCGTATGGAGCACCTTCCAGCGCTGTCGTTTTTGTCAGACCGTTCATACCGTGTTTGGCCGAAACGTAGGCGACTTTAAACTCTGATGCCCGCAAGCCGTGGACAGAGTTCAGGTTGATGATCCTGCCCCAGCCGTTCTCGCGCATGGACGGCCAGAAATATTTGGTCAGCAAAAATGGTGCGGTCAGCATCAGATTAATGATGAATGACCATTTTTCCTCCGGGAACTCATCGATGGGAGCCACATGCTGGATACCGGCGTTGTTGACCAGAATATCACAGCCGCCGCAGGTTGTTAAAACCGCATCTGCGAGGGCGCGGCATCCTGCTGCGGTACTGAGGTCGGCCTTGATAAAGAGGCCACCGATACGATTGGCCTCTCTGTTTCCCGCCTCTTCGTTGATGTCTGCCAGAACCACCTTGTTGCCGCTATGGGCCAGCGCTTTAGCGATAGCCAGGCCGATGCCGCTGGCGGCGCCGGTTACTACTGCAATACGTTCGGTCATCTTGGAGCTCTCCTTGGTTATTTCAATGTTTCAGCAATATGGAACGGACAGGAGGTCTTTTCCTTGACCAGTTCAAGGCTTGACTCGGGTGCCAGCTCAATCAGGGTGAGTCCCATTTCGGCATCGACCTCAAAGACCGCCAGATCGGTTACTATCATATCAACGACGTTTTTACCGGTCAGCGGCAGGGTGCACTCGGTCATCAGTTTTGAGGTGCCGTCCTTGGCACAGTGGTCCATCATGATGACAATTTTCTTCACCCCGGAGACCAGGTCCATGGCTCCGCCCGGTCCTTTGACCATGCTGCCGGGGATCATCCAGTTGGCCAGATCTCCGTACTGTGAAACCTGCATGGCGCCTAATACCGACATGTCGATGTGGCCGCCGCGCACCATGGCAAAGGATTCGGCGCTGTCGAAAAAGGCGCCGCCGGGCAGCCAGGTGATGGTCTGTTTGCCGGCGTTGATCAGATCGGCGTCTTCCTTGCCTTCTTCCGGAAAGGGGCCGACTCCCATCAGACCGTTTTCAGCATGAAGCGTGACGGTGATATTGTCGGGGATGTAGTTTGCGACCAGGGTCGGCATGCCGATGCCGAGGTTGGCATACATACCATCCTTGAATTCCTTGCTGATTCTTTTGGCTTGCCACTCGCGGGCCGGGGTAAAGCCTTTGACGGTCATCTTGCCGGCCAGGGTGCGTTGTTCGATCGGCTTTTCGAGATCGGTGCTGATCAGGATGCGGTCGACGTAATTGCCGGGAACATGAATCTGATGAGGATCCAGCTCGCCGATTTCGACAACTTCTTCGACTTCAACAACGGTGACACGGCCCGCTTTGGCACAGGCGGCGTTGAAGTTGTTGGCGGTGTAGCGGAAGATCAGGTTGCCGGCCTTGTCAGCTTTCCAGGCTTTCACAATCGCCAGATCGGCGACAATGCTTGTCTCCATGACGAATTCTTTTCCGTCAAACGTCTGGATCGGTTTGTTCTCGGCGAGTACCGTCCCATACCCGGTACGGGTGAAAAATGCCGGTATGCCGGCACCACCCGCCCTCAGTTTTTCCGCCAGGGTGCCTTGAGGGGTCAGTTCCAGCTCCAGTTCGCCACTTAAAAACTGTTGTTCAAAAAGGGCATTCTCACCGACATACGATGAAATCATTTTTTTGATCTGACGGGTCTGCAGCAACCAGCCAAGGCCGAAATTGTCAACCCCGGCGTTATTGCTGACGACGGTCAGGCCGTTCACGCCGCTGTCGCGCAGGGCTTTAATCAGGTTTTCGGGGATGCCGCATAGGCCAAAACCACCGGCAGCAATGGTCATGTTGTTCCGGGCCAGCCCTGCAAGGGCCTTGGCGGCTTCGGTATAGATCGGTTTCATCTTGTTTCTCCTATGAAAAGTACAACGTTCATTTCATCTCAGGGGCACAGAGTCACGGAAAAAAGCTGGAAAAGAATTAAAGCCTAATTGGCAGTATAACCCCAGAAGGCATCAGGTCTTTTTAGAGATCTAGGACCAATGAAGCTCTTCTTTCTCTGTGTCTCTGTGACCCTGTGGTAAGTCCGGTTTTAAATTAACTCAAAAATCGCCGCTACCGCTTCACCGCCACCAATACACAGCGTGGCAAGGCCATATTTTTCTTTACGGGCATGCATTTCGCGGATCAGGGTGGCAACCAGGCGCGCGCCGCTGGCACCGATGGGATGGCCAATGGCAACCGCGCCACCGTTGACATTAACCCGTTCCGGATCCAGTCCGAGTTCCCTTATCGCCACCAGGGGAACCGCTGAGAAGGCTTCGTTGATTTCAAACAGACCGATGTCTTCCAGTTTCAGCCCGGCTTTATGGCAGCAGCGACGGATGGCATCGACCGGAGCTTCAGCAAAAAGATTGGGATGAATACTGTTGGTAGCGCCGGCTACCAGGCGAGCCAGGGGCGTCAGGTTGTGGGAAGCGACGGCTTCAGCACCTGAAAGAAGAACCATGCCCGCACCATCGTTAATAGTCGAGGCGTTTCCTGCGGTGATGGTGCCGGACTTGCTGAATGCCGGCCGCAGATCGGCGAGTTTGTTTACTGCACCGCGAAAAGGCTCCTCATCGGTAGCGATGGTGGTTTCTCCCTTGCGGGACCTGATAACGACCTCTACCAGTTCATCAGCAAAGGTGTTGTTGGTGACGGCCGCCTGGGCGCGCTCGTAGGAGCGTCTGGCAAAGATATCTTGCTCGCCACGGTTTATACCCTTGGCGGCAATCCATTCTTCCGTAATTTCCCCCATGTGTTTTTTGGAATAGGGATCCTGCAGCCCATCGTAGATGATCAGGTCAACCATTTCACCGTTCCCGAGGCGCTGGCCAAAACGGGCTTTAGGTAGAGCATAAGGGGCCTGCGACATGCTTTCCATGCCGCCGGCCAGGACAATGCGGGAATTTCCGAGAGCAATGCCGTCAGCTCCCAGCAGGATCGATTTAAGGCCGCTGCCACAGACCTTATTTATTGTCATGGCTGCCGTGCTGTCTGGTATCCCGGCCATGCGCATAACCTGGCGCGCCGGAGCCTGGGCGGCGCCGCCCTGGAGAACCTGGCCAATAATGACTTCATCGATGGCCTCTGCGGGCAGCGCTATGGAATCCAGGATATTCCTGGTGGTTTGCGCCGCCAGTTCCATTGCGGTCAGTTCGCTGAGCGTTCCGCCGAAGGAGCCGAAAGGTGTGCGTTTCGCGCAGATGACGTAGACATCACTCATGATATAATCCTTTATGTAATATGGTTGCCTGGCCCGCCCTTTAAAGCAATTAGCGTTCCACAAATAAAAAAACGTTTTATTTCATGCGGTTGCCGGGTTGCCGTTGATCCGAGACCTGACTTTTGACTCAAAAAAGATTCAAAAAATGTAAAAATATTTATAAGTATATACAATTCAGATAGTAATATTGACCCAATAATGAGTCAATGTGAAACTATAATGAATCAAAAACCGGGGGAAGCAAAGGTGTTGTGTCTATCTATCTATCAATTTTCTGGTGACGGACTGATTATTGAGCAGAGTTTCTGCTACTGAAAAAACAATGGTTATTGACAAAGGTAAGAAGAGTATACTATGGAAGTGGTCTTACCAAATTCAAGAGCCTGGCCGGAATGTAACTCGTATAGATGTAAGTTGGAAACGAGAGGGTCTCTCAGCAGGGAGAAAGTACCATGGTAGAAAAACATCTGGGTCATCGATTTATGGAAGCTGCCGGTCGCGTCGGGGCTGTTACTGTGTCCTGTCCGACATTGCAAGATGCTGTCGATTATGTTGCGCGCACGGCGGTCGGTAGAGCTTTGGTTCCTCAGACGGCACTGGCACAAAGGGTTCAGTTGCGTCCGTTACTGGAAGCTGCCGGAGTAGAGGTTTTTACTGGTAGTTTTCGTGACGCTGGTCAGTTGCCTGGCGCCGGTATCACCCTCTGTAACTTTGCCATGGCGGATACCGGTACGGTTGTTCTAGACAGCACCAGTGAGGATGTCCGGTTGGCAACAACCATTCCCGAAATCCATTTTGTTCTTCTCGATCCGGCTAAAATCCTCCCTGACAACCTGGCCGCAGCTGCTCCTATGAGTGCGCTGTATGGAGGCTCTGAGCCACGCTTTGTCGCCTACATTACGGGTCCCAGCCGTACTGCCGACATAGAACGGGTGCTGACCATCGGCTGCCATGGTCCCCGTGAACTCCATATTCTGCTTGTCCCTGACATCTCTGATGATGTGATGGAGATCTAGGGGACGGGGATAGTCATTGGGTGTGATAACTCGTGACCCGAGGTGGGTCTAGAGG
This sequence comes from Pelovirga sp. C15f, assembly GCF_057178085.1. NCBI lineage: Bacteria > Pseudomonadati > Thermodesulfobacteriota > Desulfuromonadia > Geobacterales > Geobacteraceae > Pelovirga > Pelovirga sp. C15f. The sequence continues at coordinate 88,007 of NZ_JBXUCV010000004.1, read as the reverse complement.
ATGTACGGGGCACTTTGTTACACCCGCTGCTGTCGATTTGATCCGGAAAAAATCTGACAACGATCGCTGAGGAGATAACCATGGCCGCTACCGCCGATTTTAAAAAAAGCGTCGAGAATGCCCTCGCCAAACCCAAGCTTAGTGAGGCTTTACACCTTTTTGGTGATGCCTATCTGATTGCTCGGGAAAATGCCTTTCGTGGGCTCGATTTTGATCAGCTGCGAATCGAGTTGGCGGCCATTAAAGACGATGTCAGGGAACGTCGCAAGGACCTGCTTGCCCAATTTATTGCTAACGCCGAGGCAGCAGGCTCTAAAGTCTTTGTCGCCAAAGATACCCGTGAGGCCAATGAGTATGTTGTCAATCTGGCCCGAGAGAAAAACGCCGGGTTGATAGCAAAATCCAAATCGATGGTATCGGAAGAGGCGCATCTCAACAAAGCTTTAGAGGCGGCTGGCGTGCGTGCCGCTGAAACCGATCTGGGCGAGTGGATTGTTCAACTTGCCGGTCAGCGTCCTTCGCACCTGGTGATGCCTGCCATTCATATGTTCAAGGAGGAGGTCGCCGAACTGTTCAGCAAGGCGATCGGCGAACCCCTCGAAGCAGATATCAGAACCCTTGTCGATGCTGCCCGAAAGCAGCTGCGCAAGGAGTATTTTGATGCGGATATCGGTCTGACCGGAGCCAACTTCCTGGTGGCTGAAACCGGTGGTATCGGTCTGGTCACCAACGAAGGAAATGCGCGCCTGTGTGCCACTCTGCCGAAGGTTCATGTGGTATTTGCCGGCATCCACAAACTCGTCCGCAACATTGAAGATGCCATCAAGATAACCCGGCTCTTGCCGCGCAATGCAACCGGTCAGTTGCTGACCTCCTATGTGACCTGGATTCGCGGGGCGGTGCCGACCCCCGGCAATGATAAGGAACAACACATTGTGCTGATTGATGGTGGCCGTGAGGCACTATACGAATCGCCGGTGTGCCGTGACGCTCTGCGCTGTATTCAGTGTGGGGCCTGTGCCAATGTGTGCCCGGTATATCAGACCGTCGGAGGTCATGTTTTCGGCAGTATTTACATTTCTGCCATCGGTATTATTCTCACCGCTTTTTATGAGGGCCTGGACAAGGCAAAAGAAATTACCCGTGCCTGTATTGGCTGTCGCTCCTGTACTGCTGTCTGCCCGGCCAATATTGATCTTGAAGAAATTATTCTTCATCTGCGTCAGCAGGTCACCAAAGAATACGGTATGGGGCTGGTCAAAAATATCACCTTCAAAACGGTGATGCGCAATCGCGCCCTGTTCCACAATATGATCAAGGCCGCTTCCAAACTACAGAAGCCGGTAACCCGGCAAAAAGAAGGCCAGCCCGCTACCCGGGTGATCCGCCATTTGCCGATGCATTTCATGGACAAGGATCTGACCCAATGGCGTGATCTGCCGGCAGTGGCACCAACATCGTTCCGTGATCTTTTCGCCGAAATTGACCAGAAGATTGATAACCCTCGTTACCGGGTCGGCTTTTTTGTCGGCTGCGGGGCTGATTTCGTTTATCCCGAGGTCGGTGTCAGCCTGGTCAAGGTTCTCAACCATCTCGGCGTTGAAGTCGTTTTTCCGAAATCCCAGAACTGCTGTGGTATACCCGCCCTTTACGCCGGTGACACGGAAACCGGGGTTGAGCTTGCCAAACAGAACGTCAAGGCTTTTTATGAGGCTGATGTCGACTACGTGTTATGTGTCTGCCCGACCTGCACCATGGGGGTGAAGCGCGATTTCGTTGAACGGCTGGTCGATGACCCGATCTGGTCACAGCGTGCCATCGGTTTGTCAGAAAAAACCATGGATGCCGTCGCTTTTCTGGAGAATATCCTCAAGGCTTCGGATCTTCTCAAGACATCATCTGCTGGCCGCGTAACCTATCATGATTCATGCCACTTAAAGCGTGGCAACGATGTCTGGCAGGAGCCGCGCGCGCTGCTCAAGGCAACGGGCTACGAGCTTGAGGAGATGAAAAACAGCGATCGTTGTTGCGGTTTCGGTGGGACCTATTCGTTTTTAAGTCATCCGCAGATTTCCCGCCAGATAGCCGGTGACAAGGTCGAGAGCATCAAAGCCGTCGGCGTCAAAACCGTTGCCATGGACTGCCCCGGCTGCATGATCATGGTCGGTGGCAGTATGGGCAAGGCCGACCCGACGGTGCGTTGTGCACACACCATGGAGTTGCTGGCTGAAGCTATTGATGCCACTCACGGCAACCCGGACAGGAGAAAAGGATGAGCGGACGTTTGCCAGTTGTCGATAACCTATGTCGCAATCCGGAAAATCATCAGCGTCATATCTGTGAGCTCAAGTCCGCCGGGCGGTATGAGGAGATTCAGCGCCTGATCGCTGAACCGCGGTTTATCTGTGGTAATTGCGGTAGCAAGGCCAACGAAGCAGGGGCCCTTTGTGCTCCTGGACCCTGGCACAAGTAAAAAACTCAAGGTAAAAAAAAGATAACAACCATCCTGGTCAAGAATTTTGTTGACACCCGCAGGTTGGTTATTATATTAAATGGTCTTACCAGCGACTTGTTGAACCAGATGGTGCCCGGCAGCTGCCGGTTAAAAATAAAAACCAGAAAAATTCGTTTGTTGCCGTGAGACTCTCTCTCCCACGTGCTTGGCCCCGTCAGGATCTCCTCCCTGACGGGGCATTTTTTTTAGGGTGTCGGAAAATCTTTCACCAGCTGCGTCCGTTTGTGAACAGTTGCAATGGTCTCACGGCTTCGACGTATATGGGAACGCCTCATTGATCGGCTTTTGCGCGCCGTGCATTAGGCGCTTTTTGCTCAGTCATCTGATGTCAAAAGTTCTTCATGTAGGTGTTAATCTCCCAATCGGTAACCGCCGTCCGCCAGGCATCCCACTCTTTTTCTTTTCCCTCGATATATTTCGTGTAAATGTGATCGCCGAGAGCCTCTTTGGAAAGCGGATTGGCTTTTAGCGCTTCAATGGCTTCATGCAGGTTGGCGGGCAGGCAGATAACACCGGCAGCATCCATCTCGGCTGCTGTCATGTGATAAATATCCATGTTGACCGGATCTGGTGCCGGGAGCTTGTTGACAACGCCGTCCAAACCTGCTTTGAGCATCATCGCCATGGCCAGATACGGGTTGCATGAAGGATCGGGGCTGCGGACTTCGGTTCGGGTACTTAAGCCGCGGGAAGAGGGGATGCGCACCAGAGCTGAACGGTTGGAGCCGGACCAGGCGACATAAACCGGGGCCTCATATCCGGGAACCAGGCGTTTATAGGAGTTGACCAGGGGGTTGGTGACGGCGGTAAAGCTGCGTGCATTCTTCAAGATACCGGCGATGTAATGGTAGGCAATAGTGCTGAGCTTCATGGGGCCGTTTTCGTCAAAAAATGCGTTGGTGCCATCAAGGTTGAACAGCGACTGGTTGGTGTGCATTCCTGAACCGTTGATGCCATAGACCGGCTTGGGCATGAAAGTCGCGTGAAAGCCGTGTTTTGCGGCGATGGAGCGAACTACCCACTTGAAGGTGAGGGTGTTGTCGGCGGCGGTCAGCGCGTCGGAATATTTGAAGTTGATTTCATGTTGCCCTTCCGCAACCTCGTGATGGGAAGCTTCAACCTCAAAACCCATGGCTTCAAGGGTATCGATAATCTCACGACGGCAATTGATGCCGGTATCATCGGGATCGACATCAAAGTACCCGGCGACATCATTGGTGCTGGTTGAGAGGATTCTGCCTTCATCTTTTTGAAACAGGAAAAATTCACACTCAGTGCCGACATTCATGGAGTAGCCGAGATCTTTGGCTTCAGCCAGAACCCTCTTCAGGTTCACCCGCGGGCACCCAATAAAAGGGGTGCCGTCCGCCTTGTAGACGTCACAGATAATCCGCGCGGCATTGACGCCGTCCTTGTTGCGCCACGGCAGAACAACAAAGGTGTTAAAATCAGGTTTCAGATACATGTCCGACTCGTTGATACGCACAAAACCGTCAATCGACGACCCATCGAACATCATCATGCCATCGAGTGCCTTGTTGATCTGACTGATCGGTAAAGAGACGTTCTTCATGAAACCGAAGATGTCGACAAATTGCAGACGGAAAAAGTTGACATTGTGTATCTTGATGGCTTCCATGATCTCGTTGCGGGTCATAAAGTGCTCTCCTGGGTCGTCGGGGTGGATGGAAAATGTGCGGTGGCGGGCTGAACTGATCATTGCTCGCTCATTCTACTTGATTATTGCTGGATGATAAAGCGGCACTTTTTTCAGTCGCATGCTTCATGCTCTATCCAGGGAATGGTTTGAGCATGTTGCCGGTCCGCTTCTTTCTAGCGGGTCAAGCTTCGGTTGAGTTTTTTGCCGATGTTTTTCTCGTCGGTATGCTCAACAATGGCGATACTGATTCTCTGTTCCGGCACCGACAGCGGCTCCGCGTGGGTCAGCTGAAAATCCAGTACGCTTTCATCCGCATCGGAGAGGTTGCCTCCCTTTTTTACGCGGAGTTTAAGCCGTTGGCGTAACAGCTCTTCGTGCAACTGAAAATCAAGGATGATCAAAGGACATTGCCGGGTTATTGCCAGCTGTTGCATTTGTTGCCGATCTGCTTGTTTGATAAAGGTTGCATCGACAATCGCGCTGTAGCCGGCATCAAGAATAAGGGAGGCCAGCTGATTGAGGCGGTCGTAGGTTCTCCGGCTTGCGGTGGAGCTGTAAATCCCTTTCTGCAACGCTGCTTTGCCGGACTGTCTGGCCTGAAGATGATGAAGACGTTTGCGTTCCAGATCGGAATGGATGCAGATGGCCCCAATAGCGGGTGCCAGTCCGTTAACGAAGGTCGTTTTTCCTGACCCTGATAAGCCATGGGTAATGATCAGTTGGGGTGGTTGGGGTTGCGTGTAGCTTGCAGCAAGCGCCAGGTAACTTTCAAACTGTTCAAGATCGGTGCAGCGTTCCTGAGTTGACAGGCCCGGCTGGCGCAAGCGCAAACAGAAAACTTTGGCTCTGACCATGGCGCGATATACCTGATAAAAGCGTAAAACTTTGAGGCCGTCATAGTCACCTGTATGGCGCAGGTAGGCATTGAGAAAGCACCAGGCGAACTGACGGCGGCCGCGATCATCAAGATCCATCACCAGAAAGGCGATATCGTTGATGGTATCAATCCAGCGCAGATTCTCATTAAATTCAATACAGTCAAACAGTAGCGGCTGATCATGAACCCAGGCCATATTGGCCAGGTGCATGTCACCGTGGCATTCTCGGATCAAACCATTTTCACGTCGTGCAAGCAGGACAGGCTTCAGGTCTGAGAAGATTGATTCGCTCCAGTCTTCGATGGTGCTGATTTTCTCAAGCGCGGCACTGTCTTGGAGTACAGCCTTGATCTGCGCGAAATTCTGGCGCACCGGCTCGATGATACTCTCCGGCGTTCCGAAATGGTTATGGCGGTCAGCTTGGGCGGCCTGCAAGTGATATTCAGCAATTTTTTCAGCAAACTCGATTAATACACCAACATCCAGGGTTCCAGCTGTCAGCATCCGGTCGAGCTGGTTCTTCTGGGGAAATCGGCGCATCTTCAGCAGGTAGGCCAATGCCGGTTCCTGGTTAAGACGCGGCTGGTCAACGGAGCCGCCGACAGGGATGACTTCAAGATAAAGTTCCGGGGCAAAGCGGCGATTGAGCCGGAGTTCTTCAGTGCAGAAAAAATGGCGTTTGGTATGGCTGGAAAAGTCGAGAAAACCAAAATTGACCGGTTTTTTCATCTTGTAGGCGTGGTCACCGTTTAAAAAAATCCACGAGGCGTGGGTTTCGATCAGCTCCACTGTCGGGTCCTGGGTCCCGAAGAAGGAAGGTTCAAGCATGTGCTTGACGAGTTTACGGTGCTTCTCCATGACTCTGCCTTTATGGGCAATTTGTCAGCGGCGGTAAAATTATTTTCCTGGTTTGAGTTGAAGTGTAATCGATGAGGTGGGTTTAGCAAGGGTTTATCGGTGCGCTGAACCACCAGGCAGCTCAGGAAAAACAGAGGAATTGATTAAAAGTCTGCGATACTCCGGGGGTGAGGGTATGAACCGGAATCAGGGGGCACAAAAATCATTGTGCCCCCTGATTTGAGCTTAACCGGCACTGTGGCTCAACAGTTATTCGCTATCCTGCCGGCCCTAGAGCCCCATCAGGGGATCCGTCAGACCAAACACGTACATGGCCACAAGGCCCAGGATTCCGGTAGCAAGCACATAAAAGACGGTTGGAATAATTGTCATGCGAATTGTCCTGCCTTCCTGCCCGAGGAGCCCAACGGTTGCCGATGCGGCAACCACATTATGAATAGCGACCATGTTACCAGCTGCTGCGCCCATTGCCTGCAGGGCAATCATGACCGCACCGGAAACACTCAGGGCGTTCGCCACTTCGAGTTGGAACTGGCTGAGCATCATGTTGCTGACGGTGTTCGAGCCGGCGATAAATGCACCCAGGCCGCCAACTGTCGGAGCAAGTAGCGGATAGATGGAACCAAAGGTCACAGCGACAAAGTCGGCCATGGCTACAGGCATGGATGCCAGATCAGCGCCGTTAACCCCTGAATTGATCAGAATCCGTACCATCGGGATGGTGAACATCAAAACGAATCCGGCGCCAATAAGGGTTTTGCCCGCAGAACTGGCCGCTTCGGTAAACTGCGAGAATTTCATTCTGTGAAGGAACAGGGTCAGTATACAAACGAAGAGTAAAATTCCACCGGGGAGATAGAGCGGTTGAATGCTGCTGCTCACGCCCGTTTCTCCAAGAATGTTTGACCAGCCGAATGAGAGACTGAGCAGTGCCGATTTGAGAGCTGGGAAGACCCGGCTGGCGACGAGAATCAAGGCCACCAGCAGATACGGGGTCCAGGCCATGGCCAGTGAGATTTTTCGCTCATCGAGGCTGGGTTTTTTGGGAACGATGGTGCCAAACCAGGCCTTTGGCCACTCTTCTTGTGGAGCAAAATCCCAAACGGTTTTGGGTGCCAGGAAGCCTTTTTTTGCTGCCGGGACAACAATGGCCATGCCGACCAGGGCGCCGACGATAGAAGGAAATTCGGGACCAAGAAAGATACCGGTCAGGGCGTAGGGTACAGCAAAGGCCAGCCCGGTAAAAAGAGCGAAAGGTGCCATTTCCAGCCCCTCTTTCCAGCTCTTGTTTTTGCCGAAAAAACGGGTAAGCATCATGACCATCAGTAGCGGCATCAGGGTGCCGACGATGGCATGTCCAATAGCTACTTCAGAAGTAATGATTTGCAGAAAAACTTCCCAGCTTGAACCGCTAGCGTTGAGTTGGTTGCCAATGGCAATATGATCCAGTCCATTGGTTACACCGATGAGAATGGGAGTTCCAACGGCACCGAAAGAAACCGGCGTTGATTGAATCATCATGCCAACCATGATGGCGCCCAGGGCGGGAAAGCCGATAGCGACCAGCAATGGTGCGGCGATGGCGGCCGGGGTACCAAAACCCGAAGCGCCTTCGATAAAGCAGCCGAAAAGCCATGCCAGAATAAGAACCTGGATGCGTCGATCCGGACTGATGTTCGTGAACCCTGCCCGGATTGTTGAAATAGCGCCGGAATTCTGAAGGGTATTGAGCAGCATGATCGCTCCAAAAATAATCCAGAGCACTGCAGCGGTGACAATGATGCCCTGGAACGTTGAGGCGAGAACACGGTTCAGGCTCATCTCCCAGAAGAACAGTGCGATGCCTGCTGCTGAAAGATAAACAATGGGCATAGCTCGCCGTGCCGGCCATTGAAGGCCAACCAGCAGCACGGCTGCGATAATAATTGGTGTAGCTGCAAGTAGTGCCTGGATCCCTGGTGACATAGTATTTCCTCTTGCGAAAAGGTTTATTGTGCGTCAGGACTATCCTGTGATGGATAAGAGTTTAAGCAATAAGGCGTTTCCGAAAAAATCAGATAACTTCGGCGTCGGCGCCCCTTATTTGATCAACTTGCTGTAGTCGGTTTTGACGTTAACGCAGAGGTGTCCGGAAGGGCACCGATCAACAAACAATGGAGAAACGCTGGCAATATAAATGAAATGGTATATTTGGTAAAGAGGTAATACCAATTATTTATTGTTGCTTTCCAGATCGGCATGTCCGGGGGACTATTGGGAAGTCAGGGTGAGTTCCTTGCGCCACCCCGGCCGGCGGATAGGCGCCCACGGTTGCGGGCCGACTTCAAAAAAGGTTGAGCCCACGTTTAAAAAATGAGGCTTTTTATCGTAAAAATAGCTCTCTTGTGCTATTTTGCCCTGTCTATCCATGGGTTTGCAGGAAATAAGCGCTGTTGTGGCAGTCTGCATGATCAATGGTGTTTTATTATGAGCGCTAAATAGAATTCCCTGAATTTAAAATTGTTTCGCTGGATCGGGTTAAACTTTTTGCCAAGGAGATAGAAATGAAAAAGACTTGCTTTGTCCTGCTCTGTATCGCCCTCATTGTACCGGCTGCCGCCTGGTCACTGGACCCGATCAAAATCGGCATGGTGACCACCCTTTCCACCAAAGCCGGTTATCTCGGGGAAGACGTTCGTGATGGTTTCAGTCTGGCCATGACCCAGGAAGGGGGTAAGTTAGGCGGCATTCCGATCGAGTTGATGGTTGAGGACGATGGTGGCGACCCAGGTAAAGCCAGGCAGATCGCTGATCGCTTTATGAAGCGTGACAAGGTCGGAATCATGACCGGAATCATCTTCTCCAACGTGGCGATTGCTGTGGTACCTAAAGTGGTTAGCAGCGACGTTATCTATATCAGTCCTAACGCCGGCCCGTCGCTTCTTGCCGGCAAAGGCTGCGATCCCAATTATTTCAATGTCGCCTATCAGAACGACAACCTGGATGAGGTGGTCGGTCAGTATGTCAGCGAAGCGGGCTTTAACAACGTTTATTTGCTTGCCCCGAATTATCCTGCCGGCAAAGATCACCTTGCCGGGTTCAAGCGCTACTATCAGGGGCAGATTGCCGGTGAGGTCTACACCAAACTCGGTCAATCCGATTACGCAGCCGAAATCGCCACCCTGCGTGCCAGCAATCCGGACGCGGTTTTCTTTTTTCTGCCGGGCGGCATGGGGATTAATTTTCTCAAGCAGTATGCCCAGTCTGGTCTTAACCAAACAATTCCGGTCTTCGGCCCGGCCTTTTCTTTTGACGAGCGGCTGCTGCAGGCCGTCGGTCCGGCAGCCCTCGGGGTTAAAAACGGTTCCCAGTGGAGCCATGACCTCGACAACCCTGCCAACCGTCAGTTTGTCGCCGCATTTCGTGAAGCTTACGGGCGTACACCGACGCTCTATGCCAGCCAGGGCTATGATGCCGCCCGTCTGATCGCCAGTGCCCTAAAAAAGGTTAACGGCGATATCACGCAATTAGCAGCATTGCGCTCAGCACTGCGGGCGGCTGACTTTGAATCGGTGCGCGGGAATTTTGCGTTTGCTGCCAACCAGCACCCGATTCAGAACCTCTATATTCGTGAAGTAGTGCAGGACGAATCCGGGAATTACACCAACAAAACCCTCAAGACCGTTTTCACTGACCACAGTAATGCCTATGTTAGTGAATGCACTATGAGCGACTGAAGAAATTAACTGATCCTGGCTGATGTATGCTTTTAGTTTTTGAACAACTGCTCAATGGTTTGCAACTTGGCGTCACCCTTTTCCTGCTCTCCGCCGGCCTGACCCTGGTCTTCGGCATTATGCAGGTTATCAACCTCGCCCATGGTTCGTTTTACATGATCGGCGCCTATGTCGCGGCCACGGTTACTGCCCAAACGGGTTCTTTCCTGCTTGGGCTGGCAGTCGCCCTGCCGGTTACCGCACTGGTCGGTATGCTGGTCGAAATGAGCATTTTGCGCCGTTTATACCAGAAGGAGCATGTTGATCAGGTCCTGGCAACGTTCGGATTGATCATGTTTTTCAACGAACTGACCCGCATTATCTGGGGGCGTCAGCCGCTGTTCATGGATGTTCCGGGCTGGTTGTCAGGCAGCATTGAGCTGATCCCCGGGATACCCTATCCGAGCTACCGCCTTGCCGTGATTGCGGTCGGACTGCTGGTTGCATTGTTCCTCTATCTGATGTTCGCCTATACCCGTGTCGGCATGCAGATTCGTGCCGGGGCCAGCAACCGCGAGATGGCGGCTGCTCTGGGGATCAACATCAAACGACTCTACACCCTGGTGTTCGGCCTTGGAACCCTGCTGGCCGGACTGGCCGGGGTGATGGCCGGGCCGATCCTTGCGGTCGAAGCGGGGATGGGGGAAAGCATCCTGATTCTCACTTTTGTGGTCATTGTCATTGGTGGCATCGGCTCGGTCCGAGGTGCTTTTGTCGGAGCTCTGCTGGTGGGTATGGTCGACACTCTGGGACGGGCTTTTTTGCCGTTGTTTTTTCGCTTGTTGTTTCCTGCCGCAACGGCAGATGGAGCTGCCGCCTCAATTGCTTCCATGTTGATCTACCTCCTCATGGCCGCGATTCTGATCTGGCGTCCGCGCGGCCTGTTGCCCGCACACTCCTGACAGGCTCCCCCCGACTCCACAAAACGAAAGATTCAAGATGCTCAGACCAACTCGAAAAGTGCTCCTGTTAATTTCCAGCACCCTGTTGCTGTTGCTACTGCCGCCGGTGCTGGGGTTGCTTGGCGAAGAGTATCTGATCTCACTGGCAAGCCGCATCCTGATCTATGCGCTGGTGGCGGTCAGCCTCGATCTGATGCTCGGGTTTGGTGGTATGGTGAGCCTGGGTCATGCTGCTTTTTTCGGTATCGGTGCCTACGTGGTAGCGATTTTTTCTCATCACAACTTCGATGGAACCCCCGTCCTTTCATGGCCTTTTGTCCTTCCCGGGCTGGACGCTGCGCTGGTGCTGTGGCCGCTGGCGATTCTGATTTCGGCACTGCTGGCGGCGATCATCGGCGCCTTGAGCCTGCGCACCAGCGGTATGCACTTCATCATGATCACCCTGGCATTTGCCCAGATGCTGTTCTTCTTTTTTGTTTCCCTGGAAGCCTATGGCGGCGATGATGGTCTCAGCCTGTTCGCGCGCAACCGCTTCCCCGGCCTGGATCTGGGCAATGACACGCATTTCTACTACCTTTGTCTCGCCTTGCTCGGAGTCTTTCTGCTGATCACGTATCGCCTGGTTTCGTCCCGCTTCGGCATGGTGATCCGGGGTAGCCGGAACAATGAAAAACGGATGCAGGCTCTTGGTTTTCCGACCTTTCGCTATAAACTGGCCTGTTTTGTTATCGCCGGGGCCGCCGCCGGGTTGGCGGGGGCACTGATTGCCAACCACACTGAGTATGTCAGCCCGGGGCTGATGCATTGGACCCACTCGGGAGTGATTCTGGTCATGGTTCTGCTGGGTGGCAGCGGCACCCTGTTCGGGCCGGTACTCGGGGCCGCGACCTTCCTGATTCTGGAAGAGGTGCTGGCGATCTACACCGAACACTGGATGCTTTATCTGGGGCCGGCGTTGATTCTGGTTGTCCTCTTTGCCCGCCATGGAATTTACGGTATTTTGATCGGCCGGGAGCGAAACCGTGTCTGAGCCCTTGCTGAAAATTGTCGAGCTGCGAAAACACTTCGGCGCTGTTAAGGCCTGCCATAACCTGTCTATGGACATCAGCGCGGGTGAGACCCATGCCCTGATCGGTCCGAATGGCGCAGGAAAAACCACCCTGCTGAACCTGTTGTCGGGAGATCTGCAGCCGGATGCCGGTCAGATCTTGTTCGACAACCGAGATATTACCCGGGTTCCCCTTTATCAGCGGGCCCACCTGGGGCTTGCACGTTCCTACCAGATCACCTCGGTTTTTTCGCAGCTCAGCGTTGAGGAAAATCTGCTCCTGGCGATACAGGCCCATAGTGGCCATAGTTTTCGCTTCTGGAAAAAGGCCGTAAGCGATCCTCAGCTGCGCCGTGAACTGGAGCCGGCGCTGGAGCGTGTCGGGCTTGAACAGCGTGCCCGCGTGCGCGCCGGAAGCCTGTCCCATGGCGAAAAAAAGCAGTTGGAAGTGGGCATGGCGCTTGCGTGTAACCCGCGTGTTCTGTTTCTCGACGAACCCATGGCCGGAATGGGCCCGGGCGGCAGTGTTGAGTTGGGCAAGCTGATCGGCAGATTAAAACAGCAGATGACGATTGTCCTGGTAGAGCACGACGTTGAGGCGATTTTCAGTCTCGCGGACCGGATTACGGTGCTGGTTTACGGTGAAATTGTCGCCACCGGGACGGCGGCTGAGATCCGTACCAGTGCGGCTGTCCGTGAAGCCTACCTGGGAGAGGAAGAAGCATGCTGAAGGTCGAAGGGATTGAAACTTTTTATGGAACCAGTCAGGCGCTGTTCGGCGTCAGCCTCGAGGTCGGTGACGGCGAGGTGGTCACCCTGCTCGGTCGCAACGGAATGGGCAAGAGCACAACCGTTAAATCAATTATGGGGATGACTCCGGTCAGCAGTGGCCGTATGAGCTTCAACAACGTTGACATTCACCGGTTACCCAGTTACGCAATTGCCCGGCTCGGGATCGGGCTGGTGCCGGAAGGCCGCCAGATCTTCCCCAACCTGACGGTGCGCGAAAACATTCTGGTCGCCGCCGCCAATCGCGGTGGTCGTAAAGAACCCTACACCTTTGATGAGGTGCTGGAGATATTTCCCCGTCTGGCTGAACGTCTCAATCATTACGGCGATCAGCTCTCCGGCGGAGAACAGCAGATGCTTGCTGTTATCAGGGCCCTGATGACCAATCCGAAGCTGATGATCCTGGATGAAGCAACCGAAGGCCTGGCGCCACTGGTGCGTAAGGAAATCTGGTACGGCCTGAGGGTTCTTAAAGAACGCGGGCAGGCGATCCTGGTGATCGACAAAAACCTGGATGCCTTGATGCAGCTGGCTGATCGACATTACATCATGGAAAAAGGGCAGGTGGTCTGGTCAGGGAAAACCGCCGACATTGTCAGCAACGAGAAGTTGAAAGCCCGCTACCTGGGAGTTTGATAGATGGATTTACGGAAAACCTGAGCCCGGCTGGGAAACAGAAACAACGCCTGTTTCTGTCCCGTCCGGAGCGGCAGCGGTAAATACCTTCAGCCAAATTGACGTCGGAAAGAAATATCCTTTATGGCGGATCTTTTTTTTGTTTTTGCGAACGTAACCTTACCGGTTTTTGGTATCGTGATCCTGGGCGCTCTGGTCGGGGGGCGCCTGCAATTGGAAGCGCGTACCCTGACCAGGGCGGCCTACTATGTGTTTGTTCCGGCCTTTATCTTTCATTCAATCAGCACGGCGCACATAGAGTTTTCCAGCGCATTATCGATGATCGGCTATATCGTGCTGGTGCACCTGATCGGTGTCACCATTGCTATTGTTCTGGGGCTGGCATTCAAGCGCTCGCGGGAGATGATTGCCGCCTTTGTGATGATTGCCTCTTTTGGCAATGTCGGTAACTATGGCCTGGCGCTGATTCGCTTTCGCCTGGGTGATGAAGCGATCGCTTCCGCCACAATTTTTTATGTTGCCATTACCATCAGTGCTTTTGTCATGTGTGTCGGCGCTGCGGGGTGGGCGCGGGGTGGAAAGCGCGGGGCCGTCTGGCAGGTGGTCAAGACCCCGGCACTGCTGGCCATGATTCCTGCCGTCCTGATTTCCTCAACAGACGTGCAAGTGCCTTTAATGGTGCAGCGAATGGTTGGTCTACTGGCTGAGGCGATGATTCCGGTCATGTTGTTTGCCCTCGGGCTGCAGATGCTTGAACAAAAAAAGCTCCAGTTCCATGCCGATGTCTTTCTCGGATCGGGCTTGCGGCTACTTCTGGTGCCCATCATCGCGGTGCTGGTGGCGCGTGGATTTTCTTTCGACTCAATTGAACAAACGGCCGGGATTCTCCAGGCCGCAATGCCGGCAGCCATTCTGGTCGCCATTATCGCCAAGGAGCATGATGTGGTGCCGGAATTTGTTACCTCGGTGGTAATTATCTCAACCTTGCTCAGTGCTGCGACCCTGACGGTCTGGATGGTCCTACTGTAGCTGCTAAACTTTTTTAAGGAGTTCGTGTGACATCACAGCGTTATGCTTCCCCGCTGCTGGGCTGGATCATGTGGGGCCTGGTTGCTAATCTTTATCTCGTCGGGTTTTTCCAGCGGGTAGCTCCGGCTGTCATGGTTGATGAATTGATGGCTGATTTTCAGATCGGTGCGGCGGTGCTGGGCAATCTGTCGGCCGCTTATTTTTATGCCTATGCCGCCATGCAGATTCCCAGTGGGATATTGGCTGATGCTATCGGTCCGCGGCGCCTGAGCACTTATGCTGCATTGATAGCGTCTCTGGGCATCTTCGCTTTTGCCTTGTCGCCTTATCTGTGGCTGGCTTATCTGGGTCGTTTCATGATCGGTGCATCGGTCGCAGTGGCCTTCGTTGCCTGTATGAAACTGGCCGGGCACTGGTTTCCGACCAATCGTTTCGCGACGATCACCGGAGTTGCCCTGCTTCTGGGTAATCTCGGCGGGATCCTTGCGGGGATTCCCCTGTCTGAAGCCATTGCCCTGTTCGGTTGGCGCTCTTCCATGTTTGCCAGCGGCTTGGTAACCCTTGCGGGCGCTTTGCTGATCTGGGTTGTCGTTCGCGATGATCCGAGCGAACGAGGCTACACCTCTTTTGCCTATGCTGCCACGGTCGATGAAAAAAAACTGTCCGCCGGGCAAGCTTTGAAAATGGTCGTGAAAAAGCGGGACACCTGGCTGCTGTTTTTTGCCGGTGGTCTCTCTGCCGCGCCCTTGCTCGTATTCGCCGGCCTCTGGGGCGTCCCCTATCTGACCCAGACATACGGGATGGAACGCTCTCAGGCCGCCGGGTTTACCTCGACCATGCTTCTTGCCTGGGCAATCGGCGGACCATCTTTGGGAGCTATCTCAGACCGGTTCAGACGCCGTAAATTGCCTTATCTGGCGGCAAATATCTGCGCGACTGTACTCTGGGGCGTTTTTCTGTTTGCGGACATCCCTCAACCACTGCTGTATCCGCTCTTTGCAGCGATGGGTTTTTTCTCGGGAGGGTTGATCGTCGGATTTGCTTTCGCACGCGAAGCCAATCATCCAGCCGTTGCCGGCACGGTGGGGGGGGTCGTCAATATGTCGATTCTTGGATTCGCTGCGTTATTGCAACCGCTGCTGGGCTTTATTCTCGATCGCCACTGGGATGGAACCCTCTTTGGTGGAACCCCAGGTTACAGTACAGAGGCCTATTTTTTTGCTTTTCTCTGGCTTTTTGGTTGTGTCTTGTTGTCTGCTCTGGCGTTGATTCCGGTTGCGGAAACCCACTGTCAAATGTCTACTGACGAGTTATAGCTGCGAAGGGGCACAACTCAACGGGGACAATCGAAATCGCTATCGGGAACGGCAAGAACGATTTCGATCCCGATCAGGTTAGCGTGGTAGCACATACAGCAGAACCGCAAAAAAGTGAAACGCGCTGCCTGCCAGGACAAACAGGTGCCAGATGGCGTGGTTATAGGGCAGGCGTTTCCAGCCGTAAAAAATCACGCCGCCGGTGTAAGCTATCCCGCCGGTGATCAGAAGGCGGATGCCGGCGGGATCAAGAGCTGTCAAGAGGGGCTTTATCGCTATCAGAATGATCCAGCCGAGGACAAGATAAAGGGTCAGGGAGAGTCCGCGCTTGTGCCCGAGGGGCGATACCTTGAGAATGATTCCTGTCAGGGCGATACCCCAGACCAGAGTAAATACTGACCAACCCCAGGGACCACGCAGGTTAACCAGCAAGAAGGGGGTGTAGGTGCCGGCAATCAGCAGGTAGATGGCGACATGGTCGAGTAGGCGCAGAGCCTCCTTGGCGCGGGGAGCGGTGACACAGTGATAAAGGGTTGACGTCATATACATCGTGATCAGAGTGGCACCAAAGATGGTGCTGCTGACGATGTGCCAGACACTGCCATGAGTGGCGGCAACGCTGACCAGTATAACCAGACCGGCCAGCGAGAGAAGGAGTCCGATCCCGTGGGTTATGCTGTTGGCGATCTCTTCTGCCAGGCTGTATCTTTTCGGATTTGATGATAGTTCATTCATCTGTCGCCTCAGTATCTGCTGTTATGCCAAGACTTAAGTATAGCATTAACGTAAAGGTCAAGCAGTATCCGAAGTTGCTGTTTTACAAAAGTATTACGTTCAGCCTGGTTTGCCCTTCATGACCTCTAAAGGTCGGTTAGTGACTTTTTGAAAAAAACTTTCAAAATCTTGTTGACAAGTATAACCAAAAAGGTTATAAATGTTTCAAATACATTTTGTTGTGGCAGGCAAAAGGTATTCCAAGTAGTACTCTCTCGTTACCTCCTTAGTGTGTCGCCCCGTGGTCCCCTCCTGATCACGGGGCATTTTTTTGTGGTATCCTCCTCCTGTTGTTAAACTCCGTTGTTTCAGCTGACCTGGGTTCGTTATTTGTGGTATATCCTGACTGTTATGCTTGTTATTGGCACAGTCGGGGCTTAGGGTAGTCATGTACAATGAATATTTCGGGTTCAAGGAAGATCCGTTTTCCATCGCGCCTGATCCACAATTTCTCTACATGAGCGAGAAACACCGCGAGGCTCTTGCTCATTTGATCTACGGGATGAAAGCCGACAGTGGCTTTGTGCTGCTTACCGGTGAAGTGGGCACCGGAAAAACTACGGTCTGTCGTTGTCTGCTGAATCAGATTCCAGATCATTCCGAGGTTGCTTTTATTCTCAATCCCAAGTTGTCGGTAGTCGAACTGCTGGCGACCATCTGCGACGAGCTGGGAATTGAGTACCCTTTTGGGACTGCCAGCATCAAGGTGTTTGTTGATCGCCTGAATTTATTTCTGCTTGATGCTTATAGCCGTAACAAAAGGACGATACTGATTATTGATGAGGCGCAGAATCTCAGTGTTGACGTGCTTGAACAGATTCGACTGCTGACAAACCTGGAAACCGACAAACGTAAACTGTTGCAGGTGATTCTCCTCGGCCAGCCGGAACTCAACCAGCTGTTGGAACGTCCCGAATTGCGCCAGTTAGCGCAGCGCGTTACCGCCCGATACCATCTCGAGCCGCTGTTATTGAACAATATTTCAGCCTATCTGGGCTATCGGTTGGCGAAAGCGGGGGTCGAACGCCCGCTTTTTACGCCGTCAGCTATCAAAAAACTTTATCGTTTAAGTGGTGGCGTACCGCGACTGATTAATCTGATCAGTGATCGTGCCCTGTTGGGCGCTTATGCCCTGGGGGAACATCAGGTCGGCCCAAAGGTGGTGGCGCAGGCTGCCAGGGAAATATTTGGTGCTGAACACCGGCCGGGAAGAACTGGCAAGTGGTTTTTTTCGGTCGTGCTGCTGTTGTTTGTGATTGTTGCGGTCGTTGTTGCCATGTTTCTTTTTTTGCCGGTACCCCAGCACCAAGAAACCCTGGCGCTGGGGCCCTCGGCTCCGGAAATAACCGATCTGACCGAGGCGCAGGGCGCCGACGCAAAGCTGCTGTCGACTGTAAGCCAGCTGCCACCGGAACAACCGGAAACAGTCCTGACTATTGCTGCCCCATCGCAGTTGACAGCTGATCAGAGTTACAGTCAGGCGATGCGGGCATTGTTGGCACTATGGGGTTATACAGATTTTTCTGATCAGATAACCTCAATCCTCCCTGCTGATGTGAACGGACTTGCCCTTCAAGAAGAAGAGGGAGGTCTGGCGCTGCTGCGCACGTTTAATCATCCGGCCATCCTGTCGTTGACCGATGCGTATGGTAATGACGGTTTTTATGCCCTGCTGACTGCTCTCGATGCCGCCAACGCGACCCTGGTTGTGGGGATGGATTTGCTGCGGGTTCCTGTTGCTGCCCTGCTGGATCAATGGGATGGCCGTTTCACCATGCTCTGGGAGCCTCCTCCGGGGTACGATGGCGTTCTGCGTTATGGCGATGAAGGGATAATCGTCTTCTGGCTTGAGCAGCAGTTAGCTGAGTTGACGGGTCGTGAGCCGCGCGCCGTGCGTGACTTGCGTTTCGATGATCAGTTGATGGCTGACGTGCGTCGTCTGCAGCGTCGCTATGGCCTGGTTCCTGACGGACTTGTAGGCCCTAATACCCTGATAGCGATGAATGCCCGCATGACAACAGAGCAGCCGCGTCTTGCCAATCAGCGGGAGCAATGAATATGTCATTTATTCTTGATGCCTTGAAAAAATCAGAACATAAGCGCCGAGCTCAGGCTGGTGAGGAGTCCGTTACTCTTTATCAGGGGAATGATAATAAAATCGCCAAGCGGCGGCAATCAATCATTGTCGTAATGATTTTTTTATTGCTGGGGATTTTTTTGCTGCTTGCTGTTCTGGTGTGGCAACGTCCCTGGATGGGACGGGATAGTTCGGAGCTACCTGTGGCGCCAGCCACCGATCCGCCCGCTACTGTGTCCGCACAGCAGGGTGGCGCCGCTAACAAACCGGCACCGGCGGCGCTAGTACAACCGCAGGTGGAGATCCCTGTTGAAGTGGTAGCACCACAAGAACAGGTTGAGCGCCCGGTGCAATCCCCCATCGATACTCCCCGGGGTCCCGATGCCGCTGGTCAAACCATGTCACCTGTCGTTACGCAATCAACCCCAACGGCGACTGAAGCTTTGCCCGGGGAGCCTGTTGCTGTGGTGGACGTCGAATTAGCTGAAGATCGCATCTACAGCATCAGCGACCTGCCGGTTGATGTGCGTCGTCGCCTGCCCGCGCTGCAGATGGCACTGCATGCCTACAATGCCGCAGATGCGGATGCCAGTCTGGTCCAGATCAATGGGCGTCTGGTGCGTGAAGGGGCTCAGATTGCGGAAAACCTCACTGTTGATGAGATTACCGGTGACGGGGCGATTCTGCGCAGTGGCATTTACCGCTTTCTGCTTCCCCGCCGTGGTCAGTGAACAAGGACCATCTGCAGATCACCGACATTGGTATTGGTGGGACCGCTGATCAGCAGGCCATCGATTCTTTTGAAAAAATGGTAGGAATCGTTGTCGGCCAGGTAGGATTCCATATCCATGGCAGCACCGCTGGCTCGTGACAGGATCTCTGCGTCGGCAAAAGCGCCGGCGGCGTCGGTGGGCCCGTCGTTGCCGTCGGTTGCTGCCGATAAAAAACAGACCTGTGCTTGCTGCTGATTGTCCCATCCGGCCAACTCCTGCAGGAATGCCAGCGCCAGCTCCTGATTGCGACCCCCTTTGCCGTTTCCTTGCAAGGTTACCACCGTTTCACCACCAAACAGCAGGCAGGCGGGTTTTTCCATGAACCAGTCACTGACCGCAACTTCGTGGGCAATCGTTGCCAGATAACGGGCGGCATTGCGTGCTTCACCGGTGATGGCGACGCTGCCCGACCGGGTGTGGTAGCCCAGTTGCCGGGCCTGTCGCTCCGCTGCCAGCAGGGCCTGGTGGTTGGTGCCGACGAGGATATTGGTGGCATATTCAAGGCAATGATCCCCTTCTTTAGGGGTTTCAGCCAGTTTACCGGCCACGCCATGTTCAAGCGCTGAGATAATACTGGCCGGAGTCCGGGAGCGGAGCTGGTAACGTTCGATGATGCTGAGGGCGTCGTTGAAGGTGGTCGGGTCCGCGCTGGTGAGACCGGAGGCGATGCTGCCGAGGTCGTCGCCGACCACATCAGACAGAATAAAATTCAGACTCCGGGCCGGCGCCGCCAGACGCAGAAAACGTCCGCCCTTGATGGCGGAGAGGTGCTTGCGAACGCAGTTAATCTCTTCAATCGGTGCGCCACAGCCCAGCAGCAGGCTGGTGAGTAGTTGTTTGTCGGCCAGGGAAACCGCCGCCACGCCGGCGGAAGATTCCAGGTCGAGGGGGTAGGGGAGTAGCGCCGACGCTCCCCCGGAAATGCAATTGATGATCAGGGTTGTTTCGTCAGCGGCTCTGACCAGCTCCGCCAACCGGTGCGCCGCCACCAATCCGCGCTGATCAGGGATTGGGTGGGCGGCTTCGAGGACCTCAGTGCGCTGCAACGGCTCGATATGCCCCTCTTTGACACAGATCAGCCCGGTGGTGATGCGCTCCCCCAGCAGTTCTTCGAATGCTCGCGCCATCGGGGCCGTTGCCTTGCCCGCTCCCAGCAGCAGAATACGGTCATACTGGGCCAGGTCAAGATCGAGTGCCAGCTCCTCGGTTTTAATCCGCAACAGCTCTCCGGACCGGCTGACCATGCTTTGGATCGCCTGGTAAGGATCGACTCGGTTGAGGGCGGCACGAAATATCTGCTGCAGATGCCGGCGACAGTGTTGTGGTTCCGGTATTAGTGAGGAGGGATTATTGGTCATGGTGATATATCCAGGCAGAGGGTTAGCGGGAATATCCATTTTCCGTTGAATTTTAGCCTGATTCCTGCTTTAAGTTCTATCGCCTCAGGGTAGTAACAATCAATGGTATTTTGTAACGGGTAAAAAATGACAACAAATCAAGCAACAAAGCAATTCATGGACTGGCGCATCCGTCTGTACTACTGGCTTGAGAGCCGCGTCATTCAGCGGTTGGTGATTGCCGTGATCCTGGTCAACGCGGTACTCCTCGGGCTGGAAACCGTACCAGCCATCAACGAACCCTATGGCCATCTGCTTTTTCAGCTTGATCGCCTGTGTCTGCTGGTCTTTGTCATTGAGCTGACGCTGGCGATTATTGCCATGGGACCACGGGGTTTTTTTCGCGAACCCTGGCGGGTGTTTGATTTTATCGTCGTCGGCATCGCCCTGGTGCCGGCAACCGGTGCTTTCAGTATTCTGCGCAGTTTGCGGGTGTTACGGGTGTTGCGTCTGATTTCAGCCTCACCGCGCATGCGGGTGGTGGTCTCAGCGCTGTTGGCGGCGATTCCCGGCATGAGCTCGATCGTTGCGCTCCTGCTGCTGGTTTTTTATGTGGCGGCAGTGATGAGCACCAAGCTGTTTGGTGCCGATTTTCCCGACTGGTTCGGTTCCATCAACGCTTCCATGTATACCCTGTTTCAGATCATGACCCTGGAAAGCTGGTCGATGGGGATTGTCCGTCCGGTGCTGGAAGTCTTTCCTTATGCCTGGCTGTTTTTTGTGCCGTTTATCATGCTGGCGACCTTTACCATGCTCAATCTGTTTATTGCCGTGATCGTTGATGCCATGCAAAGCCAGGCCCAGGTTGCGCAGAAAGAGCAGATGCGTGAGATCGAGGAACTGGCGGAGGAAAAGGAGCAGGAACTGCACCGGGATATCGACAGCCTGCGTGCGGAGATCCGTGAATTGAAAGCGATGCTCAAAGGCTCGGCCAACGCGCCCGCCCCTGCATCAGAATAACAGGGATTTAACAATGATTCACTTAACCAATATCACTAAACAGCACGGTAATCGGGTGCTGTTCAAAAACGCCGGCTGTCAGATCCTTCCCAACAGCCGCTCCGGTCTGGTTGGGCCTAATGGCGCCGGTAAATCCACCGTTTTTCGGCTGATCACCGGCGAGGAAGCCCTCGATGGTGGTGACATCACCTGTTCGAAAAAAACCGTGATCGGTTATTTTTCCCAGGACGTCGGTGACATGACCGGCCACAGCGCTCTTGATGAGGTGATTTCCGCCTCGGAAAAGACGGTACGCCTCGGCCGGGAGATTGCTGCCATGGAAGCGCAGATGTGTGAGCCGCAGGATGACGCTGCAATGGCTCAATTGCTTGAGCGCTACGGCGATGTGCAGCAGGAGTACGAACAACGCGGTGGCTACGATCTGGAATCACGCGCCCAGGCGGTACTGACCGGCCTGGGGATCGGACCCGACGATTATAACCGCCCGGTCGAAAGTTTCAGCGGTGGCTGGAAAATGCGCATCGCCCTGGCGCGGATTCTGACCCTGAATCCCGATGTGCTGCTCCTTGATGAACCGACAAACCACCTCGACCTGGAGTCAATCGTCTGGCTCGAAAACTGGCTCAACGACGAGTACAAGGGCGCTCTATTAATGACCAGTCACGACCGCGATTTTATGAACCGCCTGGTGACACGCATTATCGAAGTGGGCAACGGCACCATTACCACCTACGGTGGGAATTACGATTTTTACCTGCGCGAGCGCGATATTAGGCGTGAGCAGTTGATCGCCAGTCACCGCCGCCAGCAGGAGATGCTCGCCAAAGAGGAAGAGTTCATCGCCCGCTTTGCTGCCCGCGCTTCCCATGCCGCCCAGGTGCAGTCGCGGGTAAAAAAGCTGGAAAAAATAGACCGGATCGAATTGCCGCAGGAACAGCGACTGGTGCGTTTCGATTTTGCTGAACCGCCGCGCAGTGGTGATGACGTGCTGGCCTTCAAGGATCTCGCTAAGGTCTGGCAGCGCGAGGATGGACGCGATCTGCCGGTGTTTTCCGGCGTGTCCGGGCTGGTGCAACGAGGCGACAAGATCGCCGTCGTAGGAATCAACGGTGCCGGCAAGTCGACCTTCCTTAAAGTCCTGAACGAGCAGACCCCGCCGAGCCAGGGGACGGTGACAGTTGGTGCCAATGTCTTTTCCGGTTATTTCAGTCAGCATTCGATGGAACTGCTCGATCCAAAAAAAACCGTTTACGAAACCGTACAGGATGCCCTGCCGCAATTGACCGTCGGGGTATTGCGCAACCTGTGCGCCGCCTTTCTGTTTCCTGGAGATGATGTCGAAAAACGGGTTGACAAGCTATCCGGGGGCGAGAAATCGCGTCTGGTACTAGCTACGTTACTTGGTCGGCCGCTAAACCTGTTGATCCTTGACGAGCCGACCAACCATCTCGATATCCAGTCGCGCGATGTGTTGCTCGAAGCCCTGCAGGGTTTTGCCGGGACCGTGCTGATCGTCAGTCATGACCGCCACTTTCTGCGCTCACTGGTGCGTCGCGTGTTTGAAATCGATCACGGGGTTATGTCCTCTTTTGAGGGGGGCTATGAATATTATCTGGAAAAAACCGGCCGCAGACACCATACTGATTGAAGATTTTCTGGCGCATTGCCGCCTGATGGCGCTGACAGACAAAAGGAGCAATCATGGTTAATCTGATCTACTTTTCACCGACGAAAACCACGGAAAAGATTGTCTCGCAGATTGCTGCCGGTATTGCTGATCCGGATTTGCAGCGTTACGACCTGACCCGCATGGATACCGATGTGCCCGGGCGGATCAGCGTCGGCACAACGATTATCGGCGTGCCGGTTTACGCCGGCCGGGTACCGCAAGTCGCGCTGGAG
Organism: Pelovirga sp. C15f; assembly: GCF_057178085.1. Classification (NCBI taxonomy): domain Bacteria; kingdom Pseudomonadati; phylum Thermodesulfobacteriota; class Desulfuromonadia; order Geobacterales; family Geobacteraceae; genus Pelovirga; species Pelovirga sp. C15f. The sequence continues at coordinate 64,738 of NZ_JBXUCV010000004.1, read as the reverse complement.
CGACTGGCACAGCTACGGGGGGCCTCACTTCCTGCCGTTCTGGTGGTGGCCTACGGTAATCGCGAGTTTGAAGATGCCCTGCGTGAACTGACCGATGTGGTAACCGCAAAGGGGTTTCACGTTGTTGCGGCGGCAGCCTTTGTCGGTGAGCATTCCTATTCGACCCGGCAGCAGCCGATTGCCGCGAACCGTCCCGATCAAACTGACCTCGAACAAGCCACGGTCTTTGGTGCCGCGATTAAAAAGAAGTTGAGCGTGGGCAAACAGCCGACAACCCCGGAAACGATTCCCGGCAATGTACCCTATCGTGAAGGAGTGGTGTTGGGGCAGATTGCACCGGAAACAATCACAGAACGGTGCGTGCTGTGCGGGGCGTGTGCTTCGCTGTGCCCGACCTTTACCATCAGTGTCAGCGATCAGGTCCTGACCGACGTGGCGCAGTGTGTCATGTGCTGTGCCTGTGTGAAGGGTTGCCCCCACGATGCGCGGGTAATGACCCATCCGCTGGTGGCCGAACGTCGTACCCTGCTGGCAGAAAACTTCAGCCGCCGTAAAGAGCCCCAGTGGTTTCTTTAGCTTTTCCGCGCGGCCGGGAGCGAAGGTTGCAAGGCTTTAAGCAACGGGCGAATTTTCCAGGGAGCCATGATATGAAAAAGATTATGTTGATACTTGCCGTCATGCTGTTCATAGCTAATGTCACGTTGGCAGCTGGTATCCAGGGCGAAGTTGTCGAGATCAAGGACAACGAGATTCACATAGAACTTTTTGGAGATGATGGCGCCGGTTTCAAGGCAGGGGCTCATGTCCGTCTGGAGGTTATTCCGGAAGGTGTCCCGACTCTGGATATGCTGAAAGGTTGATAGGTTCATGTCATGCCGTTGGCATGACCCGGTGGCCCTTTTCTTTGGCATTAAAGGTCCTGTCGAGAACTTCTGTTGCCGGTTCGCAGTAAACGAGGCACATTGCTGAAAACCGGTTACCAAGGAAGCGAGCCAGTCACTATCCGAGGAGTTTGTATATCAGTTGAATCACCAGTTTTACAACACGACCCCGCATGGTGCCACCATGCGGGGTCGTGTTGTTCTTATGATCGCCGGCGTCGGGAAGAACCGCGATTTTTACGTTGGACTCCGTTATAACGCCCACCAGTTGCTGTTCCTACTTCATTTTGGGGTAACCGGACAGCACCGCCAGCTGGTCGGGTTTGAGCAGGCCTTTATACATCCTCCCGCCGATGATCCAGGTTGGATAGGCTTGAATATTATTTGTTCTGCACTCTGCTGCCTGCGGTGACCTGGGGCCACCCGGCGTGCATTCAACGTATGGGAGCAGTTTAGCCGATGCTTCGAACAGAAACTTCTGTTCTTCGCAGGCCGGTCACCAGAAAGTGCCATAAAAAACGGCACCCTCCTGGGTCAGATGAGTGGCCAGGCCTTTCAGGTACGGATCTTCTGGCCCGGCCGCAGGATTGAATACGCCACTATAGTGCAGATGCATCCCTCCGATAATGATCAGTGCCATTATTGCTGTTTGGGCGACCCACTGTCTAAATTTGAAATGCATCATCCCTTCGGGTCGCTGAGCAACGATGACTCCGAAAGTGACCATCATGATGGTGAGGGAAACAAGGCAGTAGGGGCAGAGGGCATCGATGACAGTGTGAGATATCAATGTGAGATAGATACTGTAACCGACGCCCACTAAGGAAACGATCCAGGCTGATTTCCAATGCCGCTCGGGATGACGAACCTTCAACCCGATAAATGCAAGTGCAGCGTATGTCAAGAATCCCCAAAATGCCGTTGGCATGCCGAGGAAACTTCCCCAGCGGCTTTGCTGAACGATCTCGCACGCGCTCCCTTGCGCACAGTACAGGGGAACCCCTCCCAACCATACGGTAAGAGTCAGATACAGGGTCAAGACCATCCCGGCTCCGGCAAGCGCCGTCACCGGCCAGTTGGGCTGCTTCCTCTTTTTCAACACTGTCGGTCGTTTCTTTTCCCCTTGTTGCCCGGACCTTTCGCGGGTTGATGTCTCGTGCCGCGGAGCAGCTTTTTGCGTGGGGGTCTTCTGTCTTTTGGTTTTTTTGCTCAAAGCGATGATCCTCCAGCAGGTGAGTTACTAAAATAACACGATCCTGAAAGATATTTGCGACATTAACTCGTTTCTGGATCTGAGTTCATCCGGAGTTGCCGGATAAACACGAACTATTGCGGGTATTGGGCGTTCAATTCAGATTGAATCAATTCGTACAGTTGTCGATAGCCGAACGTTTGCAGCGGTCTGCCATTGACAAAGTAACCGGGAGTTTTTTGTACATCAAGGGCTCTCACGTCGGCCATGTCCTGTGCGATGATGTTGGCAATGGCTGGATCATGCATATCTTTTTTGATTTGTTCGATATCCACGCCCGCTCTGGGAAGGATTTCCCATAGTTTTTCCGGTTGATAGTTGTGATGGTTGGCCCAGATGCTCTGGGTTTCAAACATGACATTCAGGGTTTCCCAGTATTTTCCCTGTTTGTCAGCGGCTTCGACGATTTTGACAAAATCGTCAGCACCATCATGGAACGGGGCGTAACGCAATACCAGCCTGATTTTGCCGGGATTGTCCGCCATGATTTTTTTGACATAGGGAGCAAAGGCGGCACAGGTTTCACAGGCCGGGTCCATAAACTCAACCAGGGTTACCCTGGCATCATCACTGCCGAGGGTTTTGGAATGATCCCGGACAAAGACTGCAGAGTCTTCTGCCGCCATTGAGCCGTATTTTTTTACTTGCTGATCCTGATAATAATTATTACCGACCACAAAGGCTAATACCAGTACGAGACAGGTAATTCCAACCAGGGCGTATTTCATGATGCGGTTCTCCTTTTCAAGATGATTAACAGGGTAACAAGGGTTGAAAATGCGAAAAATGACAACATGGGGATGGAGACAAAACCGAACAACTCAAAATATTGTTCCGTGCAGGAAACCCCCTGAGAACAAGGTTGAATGTTTTCCGGGATGATTCCGGCATAGAGCAGGGTATGATAAAGGGCCGTCAAGCCTCCGGCAATGGTCAACGGCAGCGCATACTTGATGACACTTTTGTCAAACGTCGGGAACAGACCCGCAGCAAAAATGAAAATCAGAGGGAACAGGCAGATCCGCTGATACCAGCAGAGGACACAGGGTTGATATTCCAGAACGGAACTGAAAAAGATGCTGACGGTTGCCGAAACGCTGACCAGAAGCCAGCATAAGAACAGTAACATCCAGTTTGTACTCGTTGCTTTATCTGATTGTGACATAAGTTAAAGTCTCCAGTTGATGAAGAATGAGATCAAGACGCAAGGCATGGCACCATTGCTCCAGCCACTAGCCGAGTACCGGAACGAACCGGTAGAAAAACATGGTGATCGGGCCGAGCAGACCAAACATCAGCATGATGCCAACGGCGATAAGCATCACCCCGGTACCGATTTCAATCTTGCGCATGTGATAACGCAGCCGCCTTGCGGTGTTCAGGAAACGGTGAAACAGCAGTCCCGAGAGCAGGAAGGGAAGCCCCAGTCCCAGGGAATAAAAAGTTAATAGAATGGTTCCTTCCCCGGCTTGTCCCGAGGTCGCGGCGACCATCAGAATCGAGGCCAGAATCGGGCCGATACAAGGGGTCCAGCCGGCAGCAAAGGCAACTCCAACAATGAAAGTACCGAAAAAACCCGCAGGTTTTTTGTTCAGTTGAATTCTTTTATAGCTAAGCAGGGCGTGAAAGGAGAATAAACCGGTCATGTGCACGCCGAACAGCAGGATCAAGAAGCCGCCGATCCTGGCGATCCAGTTCATCCCCTCGCGCAGTAAGGCCTGGATTTGACCGGAAGCGATGCCGGCAATCGCCCCCAGCAGAATAAAAACCAGGGAAAATCCGAGGATGAAAAAAAGAATGTGAAGGATAACTGTCAGACGAACCTTGACATCAGGATGTTTTTCATCAAGCTGCTCAAAGGACAACCCGGTTATGTAGGTCAGGTACGAAGGGATCAGCGGCAGAACGCAAGGAGAAATAAAGGACAAAACCCCGGCGGTAAACGCAATCCAGTAGGTTATTTCAGCTGTTTGCTGGAGCACTTGTTTTATCCTTTGATCAAGTTTTTGATGAAGGTAACCGTCTGGGGACTGGCCCAGTCGATGGCGCCGGCGATCTTCTCGACGATGACACCGTCTTTACCGATGATAAAGGACTCTGGCAGCTTGTAGACGCCGTACTGCCCCTTAACGGCCCCCTGGTTGTCATAAAGAACACTAAAACCGTGCGGATTCCTCTCTAAAAAAGCAGGGACCACAGAACGGGCGTTTTCATCCGCATTAATTGCCAGCATGACAAAATTCTCAGCGGCCATGATCTGATTGAGCTTTTCCATCGACGGCATCTCTTCTTTACAGGGAGGGCACCATGTCGCCCAGAAATTCACCATGACCACCTTGCCGCGCAATGCCGACAATGTCACCTTGTTACCTTTGGTATCCTCAAGCGTGAAGTCAGGAGCCAGGTCGCCGGCTACCACGGGTGCTGGAGGCATATTGAAATAGATGTAGGTTCCAAAACCGACCACCACAAGCAGAACTAGCAACATCACATAACGCATAACCGGCCTTTCCATTCGCAGCAAATAAAGCGCTGCGATAACTAAAGGGTTATTTTTCTCAGGAGTCTATGCCTGCCCGCTAAAAGTTGTCGCGACAATGAGCGCCGCAGGGGCATGGTCAGTAACAAAAAATCAGTGTCGGTCAGGCGACAAACAAGGATGTGTCGCCAACGCCAACTCCGGGCTGCCTTTAGCAACGATTTTTGTGCAGGTTTAACGCAGGAGGACGACGGTACGCAGGGCTTTTAACGGGTGAGGTTCGGGTAAGCGGGCGGACAGGCTATGCTTGGCTAAGCCCCGCATTTCCAGGCTCAGCTCCAGAATGTGGGGAAGATTGGTTGGGCAGAAAGAATCGGCCGGGGTTTTGTTTAACAGGCTGGCCGGTTTTGAGGTGGGAAGTGTCGAGGTAAATACCGGGGAATCAAGGCAATCCTCCCCCGGTAAAGAAGAAACAGCTTCAGCTTCAAGGGTTTTTAAGCCATGCCGGTAGTCTCCGGCGTCCGAAGAACATTGACCGATGGGATTCAATTCCAGATGCGGGGTTTTTTCATCCGCCTGGCACCAAAAAGTGGCATTGGCAGTACCGAAGCTGAGCAGCAGGTAAATCAGCGCCATGAGGCGCAAGATCGATTTTGTCTGTAGAGCGCTTGTCAGCATGAACTATTACCTGAAGGCAGAAAATTACAGAACGGCGGCATCAGGTTATTTATACCCATTCACGGAAAAAAACGAGGGGGAAATTCCCTTTTTATCTCTGTGTATCTGCGCAGCCCGGAAGGCTTCTAAACAAAATTCTTTATCATAAAGAACAGCTGGCAATCGATTGATTCCAGCTGTTCTTTAATGGCATGTGGGCACGCTGCAACGGCGTTTTTTCTTCGATCCTCAATCCCAGGCTCGAACCTAAATATCTGATCTTCCAGGGATGTTGATCTGCAGTTCAAACAGCCCGCAGATCTTCCGGATCCTTGGCCTGAGTGGCCAACTAGGCCCGGCCTTTCCCGGCGCCACTGCCATTACCGGACCCACTGCCTGATCCGCTACCACTGTCTGAGTCTCCACTGGAACCGCCACCATCGGAACCGCCACCATCGGAACCGCCACCATCGGAACCGCCACTACCTACGCCCGCGCTAGCATCGCCGAAGTCACCGGTTCCGGCGTAGTCACTTCCTTCACCGGCTACTCCGCTACCGTAACTGTCTGCCCCCTGCATTGAGCTGGCCGGGCCGTTACTAGTACTATCTCCCGCGGCCCCATAGCTACCCATGTTTTCATCCTCATCACTCATACCGACATTGGTGCCTGATTGATTATCACTCTGGGCATTGACGCCATGGGCGTAGTCATCGACCACATCGGGTGCAGAACCATAGCCTTGACCCATATGATGAGCTAAACAGGTGATCGGTAGCCAAAGGCCGATGGTGAAAATTGTCAGGGTGATTATTGTTTGTTTTTTCATTTGTTTCCTCCTATTGCATGATTTCCGTCGCATACGTTGCCTTAGTATATTAAACGCACGACTACCGCAGAGGTTGACCGGTAAAATGACGGAGTTGTCTTTTTGAGGAATGGGGTGGCGTGGAAAAGGGTCGCTTGCCGTGGTTCAAATTGTTGCTTTACAGAAAAAATCTGTAAGAAGAAGCTTGAGATCAGACACTCTCAGCTTTTTTTGCGCGGCTGTACATGCCCAGCAGGGTGTGAAGAACCAGCGTCGCGACGATCAGAACCCCGCCGCTAAAGGTGGTCGCTGGAGGACTTTCTCCCAATACCAACCAGACCCAGATGGGCGCAAGACAGGTTTCCAACAGCAGAAACAGACTGACTTCCGCGGCCGGAAGAAAGCGCGTTGCAGAAGTGATGAGCAATAAAGCAACCGGCATCTGCACCAGACCGGCAAGCACCAGCCAGGCGTAACTGGAATGCGGCAACGACAGCGGTGTAGCAAATGGGAGTGCCGCCAGACATAGTAGGATGCCGCCACGCATGATGACTCCAGGGCGCGAAATCTCCGGGTAGCGTCGGAAAACGGTGAAGTAGGCCCCGATAAATAAGGCCGACGCGGCAGCAAGTCCGTCGCCGAGAAGAGTCCCGGCGCCGAGCGAACCGGACATAACCCAGAACACACCGGCGATACAGACAATAATCGCCAGCCAGGTACGCAGGGAGCACCTTTCGCCAATAAAGATATGGCTAATAAGAGCGGCAAACAGTGGTGCTGCGCTGAGAATGACAACGGCATTGGCTACCTGGGTCAGCGTAAACGCGAGGACCAGGCACAAGCTGCTGCCGGCCATCATCAGCGCTGCGAGCCAAACTCCCAACTTTCTGTTGTCTGATGATCGAATCTGACATGAAGGCACCAAGTGACTTAGTATCAGAAACGCCAGAGCCATTAACAGGCCCCGCCAGAACGAGACGTTCCAGCCATCCACTGCTGCCAGTCTTACCAACAGGGCATCGAAGCTGATCAGGATGACACCGGCAACCACGGTGACGATTCCTTTGAGGCTAGCGGTCCCGGCAGGCAGAGAAGCTTTTGGCATGGTGTTCCTTACAGTTCAGGTTTAATCGTGAGAAGGTTTCGTCGGGAATTCGTTCAAGGTTGATCCCGAACAATCAGGCAGGCAGATATTAAGGATCACCCCGCCGCCACTAATTTTAATTTACGAGCCTGAGCCGCTTGAATTTCTGATAGAGTGCTTGTGCCGACTCAGCCGATTATCAACTGGTATTTAATTTAAGCAGACACTTCATTTTCCTTATGGGCGGCGACGGGCTTCTAAAAATGAATCAACAACTTTCAGGTGTACTATTCGGCCTTGCAGCTTTTCTCGCCTGGGGATTACTACCTGCATATTGGAAGCAGTTACAGCCGCTTGCCCCTTTTGAGGTTCTCTGTCACCGGATTGTCTGGTCATGTATCTTCCTGAGCATCATTATCTCCTGGCAGCAACGCTGGCCCGAGGTCAAAGGCATCATACGGGATCGGGACAACCTGAAAAAACTCTGCTGCAGCAGTTTGTTGATTGGGGCCAACTGGTTTATATACATCTGGGCGGTAAACAGCAACCATGTTGTCGAGACCAGTCTCGGCTATTACATCAGCCCCATGTTCAATGTCGCTATCGGCTTCCTGTTGCTCAAGGAAAGGTTTTCCCGATTACAGACAGCGGCTCTTTTTTTTGCCATGGCGGGGGTTTTGTATTCACTGTCAACTTATGGTAGCCCACCCTTGTTCGCGCTGGCCCTGGCGTTCAGCTTTGCTTTCTACGGATATGCCCGTAAAAAAATCATGGTCGCTCCGATCCCCGGTTTGCTGGTAGAAACCAGTCTGCTGTTCTTGCCGGCCCTTGGCTACATATTTTATCATCAATACTTCCATGAGAGCGTCTTCGGACAACAATCTGGAATAACTTTCTGGCTCATTGGTTCAGGGATCGCCACGAGCCTACCCCTCTTATGGTTTGCCATGGCAATGAAGACACTCAAGCTCTCTACCGTTGGGATAATGCAGTACCTGGCCCCGACGATTGCTTTTGTACTTGGGGTCTTTGTTTATCAGGAACCTTTTAATCTCCACAGCGCAGTCACGTTTCTTTTGATTTGGATTGGCGTGGTTGTCTTTTGTTTCGATGCCGGTCTGCGCTCCGCGCGGAGCGGCTAACTTTGATGGCATTTAGTGACAGGGACGTCGCCAGTACCCTGACCACATTGACCGGCAGTTAATGTCGGGAATCGTTTCATCCCCGCTGGTGCGGGGGGTACCGGGCTACGGAGTCGTCTGGCACCTTTTTTTTCTTCGCCTTAAACACCCCACTTCACTCGAGTGTGAATAAAAGTCACACTCCCGGCATTAAAGAAAAAAACCGCAACCCATCAGCTTCAGTTTCAGCCGGTGGTTGCGGTTATGGTTGTGGCTTTGTGTGTTCATGCTCCCCCCCTTGGTCAAATCGGATGTTAACTTGTTGCGGGGGTACAGGCAAGCATATCTGAAATAGATGATTCGGAAATCATACCGTTATCGCGCGTGGCGGGCGGACTCTGAGCGTCAGCAGGATTGCCGTGACAACCAGCGCCGCCAACAGCAGGCCGATCAGGGGCGCTGAGTCAGTGTGATCAAGAACCAGCCCGATCAGCACGGGTGCCAGGGCGGTTGACACGACCATGACCGCCTGGGCGACGGCGCGGATGGCGCCCAGGTGCCGGGTGCCGTAGCGTTCCGGCCACAGGGCACCACCGGCAGCACCGCTGCCGCCGAGACTGCCGCCCGTCAACAGCAGGTAGAGGTAGAGAGCCCAGTCTCCGGGGATGGTCGCCAGAACCAGTAGTCCGGCCACGAGGGGCAACAGGGCCAGGGGCAGGGCCCGCTGGGCACCGAAACGATCGATCAGTGGTCCGGCAGCCAGCAGGCTGAACAGATGGCCGAGGGCAAAACCGGTAAAGGCGATGCCGACTTTTTCCAGCGGCCAGCCGCGCAGACCGATGATCGCGGCCTGGTGAAAGAGGACCGCGGTGATGGTGAAGGGGGTCGCCAGGGCAGCGGGGAGCAGCAGATAAAAGCCGGGGTCATGCAGCACCTGGTTGCGGGTCAGGCTGTTTTGCGCAGAGCTGGTTGTGGTCTGCCCCCTGGTATCGTCGGGAGGTGGTGCGTAGCGAGCCAGTGTCAGCAGCAGCGGCAGTGCTATCAGGAGCAGAAAAGCAACAGCAACAAACCACGGCAGGCGCCAGTTGCCAAGCGCCAGCAAGAGTCCGGCAGCCAGGGGCAAGGTCGATTCTGCTAATGGAAAGCCGGCAACGGTGAGGGCCATGACGCGCCCGCGCTGCTGGTGAAAATAGCGCCCTGCCACGGTGACACCGAGGTGGGACAAGAGCCCCTGACCGCCAAAACGGATCAGCAGGAAACCGGGAATCAACAGTAGCCAGTTGGGTGCCAAGCCAATTGTCAGACAGCCGCTAACCAGAATCAGCAATGCCGCAAGCGTCAATTGCGGGAGAGGTCTGGTGTCTACCAGTTCGCCAAATTTGAGCAGCAGCAGAGCTGAAACCAGAGTCGCGCCGCCGTAACTGAAACCGTAAGCGCTGTTGCTCAAGACAAATTCTTCACGAATAAATTGACCGAACACCGAGATGAAAAACGTCTGGCCAAAACCGGAGGTGGCTGTGGCAAGCAGGGCAAAAAGGGCCAGCTGGGGATGTTCTGCGATAAATGTTGGTGGTTTCATCATGGGATCTTGGCATCGTTGCGGCGCATTGCAAGGTTTTTCTCAGCGTTTTTACCTGCGTGCGGTTACGGGTTGAATGTTGTGTTAATTAAAAGGCCCCGGTATCAGGTTCCACAGAAGGTTTGATAGACCCGTTGTGACGCAGGCGCTGGTTCGCGGTATTGGCGGTCAGCGTCAGCCGGATCGGCATAGGGGGTTGTAAGGACGCGCAGCAGGTTTTGAAAAGGTTGCAGGTTGCCATCCATTTGCGCTGCTGACAGCGCTTCTTCCACCCGATGGTTGCGTGGAATGACCGCCGGATTGTGGCGATCCATGTTTTTTTTAACTGCGCTGAACGGTTTTCTCTGTTGCTCTAACCGTGCTAGCCAACGGTTGTGCCACAGCTGAAAAGCTGCATCGCGATGCAGTTCACTGTCCGTTAATTGCTCAGCGGCCAGGGCGCGGAAGCTGTTGGTGTAGTCGGCCCGTAAACGCTGCATTATAGTCAGCAGATCATCGATCAGGGCCCGATCCTGTTCCTGTTCATCCATCAACCCCAGCTTTGCCCGCATCCCTTTTAGCCAGGCCCGGCGAAACTTATCTTCAAATTGATCCAGAGCCTCTTGAGCCAAGGCGATCGCGGTTTCCTGCCGCTCAGCCAATAAGGGCAACAGGGCTTCGGCGAAGCGGGTCAGGTTCCATTTAGCGATGGGGGGCTGGTTGGCATAGGCGTAGCGCCCCTGATGATCAATGGAACTGAAGACGGTAGCGGGGTTGTAGCCATCCATGAAGGCGCAGGGGCCGTAATCGATGGTTTCTCCGGAAATGGAAACGTTGTCGGTGTTCATCACCCCGTGAATAAAACCGATCAGCAGCCATTGGGCGACCAGATCAGCCTGGCGGTCGATGACCGCCTCCAGCAGGGCGGAGTAGGGATTGCCCTGCCGGGCTACATCGGGATAGTGGCGCTGAATGGCGTAATCGGCAAGAATTTTTACATCTGCGGAGGTGCCACGCCAGACAGCGTACTCAAAGGTTCCAACGCGCAGATGGCTAGCCGCGACCCTGGTCAGAATGGCACCCGGCAGCAGGGTTTCCCGCCGCACTGACTCCCCGGTTGTAACCACCGCTAAACTACGGCTGGTCGGAATACCGAGGGCATGCATGGCTTCGCTGATCAGATATTCGCGCAGCATGGGGCTCAGCGCGGCCCGTCCGTCGCCGCGGCGGGAAAAAGGCGTTTGACCGGAGCCCTTGAGCTGGATATCGACGCGTTCACCGGCGGGAGTGATCTGCTCGCCCAGGAGAATGGCGCGCCCGTCACCAAGCATGGTGAACCCGCCAAACTGATGTCCGGCATAGGCCTGGGCAAGGGGGACCGCGCCCGGAGGCAATAGATTCCCTGCAAAAATTTCAGCGCCCCGGGACGTATTCAGGTCGTGCGACCTAAGGCCGAGTTGCTCTGCCAGAGCGTGATTAAATACAACCAGTTGCGGTGCCCGTACTGCTACCGGTGCCAGTTTCCGGTAGAAAATATCAGGCAGCTCAAGGTAGCTGTTATCAAAGTTCCAGCCGGCTTGGGATGGCGTTGAGGATTGTACGGAGTCCATTTTTCCCTCTCGAATCTGGGTTGAGGTGACGATTCATTGTACCGTCAAGACCATCCGGAGGGGTAGGGGAGGCAGGTTATTTTATCCCGAACTTTTTCAGAATCTCCGCCGGGGCCTGCTCGAAGTGGGAAAACTCCATGGTGAAACTCCCCTGGCCTTTGGTGGCGCTGCGTAGCTCAGTCATGTAGCCGAACATTTCCAGCAGAGGTACGCTGGCACGGATGACGTCCTGGCCGGGAAGGGAGGTGATGCCCTCAATCTGACCACGCTTCTGATTGAGGCTGCCCATGACCCTTCCGGTATAGTCGGAGGGTGCCGTCAGTTCCAGCGCCATGACCGGTTCGAGCAGGGTCGGCGAGCTATCCCGTAAGGCCTGGTTCACTGCCCGCGAAATTGCCGTTGCAATGCCGAGATCAGTCACCCGGTGGCTGTCATAGGGGGCGGCGGTCAGGGTCAAGACCAGATCGGTCAGGGGGTAGCCCGCGGCCGGACCGGATTGACAGGCTTGATGGAGTTGCTCTTTGATCCGTTGTGCGATCTCGGATGGCCAGGGAGCAAGGACTTCTGCCGGAACATCGATGTGAAGCCCCTGTTTACGCGGCTGCGGGTTGAGGCGGAGGGTGACTTCGCCGTAGTGGGTTTTGCCATCGATTTCACGTTCAAACAGTTCATGGTGCTGGCAGGCACAACGAATAGTTTCACGGTAGACGACCTGCGGCCGGCCGGTCTGGGTGTCGACGCCGAAATCGGTTTTGAGGCGCTGTACCACTACCTCCAGATGGAGTTCACCCATGCCGGTCAGCAGGGTCTGTCCGGTTTCCGGATCTTCCTTGACTTTGAAGGTGGGGTCTTCCCATTGGAGTTTCTCCAGGGCCAGGGGAAGCTTGTCGCGGTCATCAACGGTCTTTGGTTCAACCGCCAGGGAGACAACCGGCTCCGGATAGCTGAGGCCGGCCAGCTGTAACGGGTTTCCCGGTGAACTCAAGGTGTCGCCGGTCAGGACCTGCTTTAACCCGGTGGCGGTGACAATGTCACCGGCGCCGGCCTCATCAATCCGTTCACGTTTGTGGGCATGCATGCGAAACAGACGGGCGATTTTTTCATCACTGCCGGTGCGGCTGTTGTGCAACACATCCCCTGGTTTGATCTGACCGGCGTATATCCGCAGGTAGGTCAGCTTGCGACCCTCATCGGCCAGAACCTTGAAAGCCAGGGCACAAACCGGGCCGTCCACAGAAGTTGTAACCGATATCCTAGCACCATCCTCCAGTTGTCTTGCCGGTGCCGGGGGGGCATCGAGGGGGGAGGGCAGCAGCGCGCAGATCATATCGAGGAGCGGCTGAATGCCCTTGTTGCGCAGGGCTGACCCCAACAGTACCGGAAAAATCCGGCAGGTAAGAACTCCGGTGCGCAAGGCGGCCAAAAGGCGCTCCGACGCAATCGATTTACCCTCAAGGACATCGGCGAGGATTGCATCATCAAAGTCCGCCGCGGTTTCCAGCAGCAGTTCACGGTGTCGGCGGACAGCGTCCATCATCTCAGCTGGAATGTCATGATATTCGAGGGTCTGACCGAGATCGTCAACATCGAAATAAATCGCCTGTTGCAGGATCAGATCGATTACCCCGATGAAATGTTCTTCACTGCCGATGGGCAGTTGCAGCAGGACCGGGCGAGCATGGAGCTTGGTCTGCAGGGCTTCAATCACCTGCTCATGATCGGCCCCGATACGATCCATCTTGTTGATCAGGCAGATGCGCGGCACCTGATAACGGTCGGCCTGACGCCACACCGACTCACTCTGCGGTTGTACTCCTTCAACCGCACTGAAGATGGCAACGGCACCATCAAGGGCGCGCAGGGAGCGCTCTACCTCGATGGTGAAATCGATATGTCCGGGGGTGTCGATGATATTAAAGGTATAGTCGTTCCACTGACAGCGGGTGGCGGTGGCGGTGATGGTGATGCCGCGCTGTTGTTCCTGCTCCATCCAGTCCATGACGGCCATCCCGTCGTGGACTTCGCCCATCTTGTGAATTTCGCCGGTATAGAACAGAATGCGTTCGGAAACCGTGGTTTTGCCGGCATCAATATGAGAGATAATGCCAAAATTACGAATATGTTCAAGCTGCAGTCTCATATGTCACCTGTCGTTGGTCAAAAGCTGCATTGCAGCCGTTGGAGTAGATCCGGATCGAGGTTGTTGGCGTGGGCGTAGTCCAGTTCGATCTCCTCGATCTGAAAATAATCCAGTCCGCTGTTACTGAAAAAATCTTCTCTTAAAACCCGGTTGCCATTGTGGATGATTTCCGGGAGAAACTCATGCAGATAAAGATATTCCATATACAGATCTTGCAGGACCTTCTCAAACATTTGGCGATTCAATCGCTGATTGAACATGTTGCTCGAACCGAGTTCATGGTTGAGGGCCTCATAAAGGTCATCCTGAATGCTTTTGTTCAGAATATTGGTGTTTTTTGTTTTCAGCCAGGCTTTAGCTGCCGTGAGAGTATTGCGAAAATGTTGTTCTTCTCCGGTAATAAAATGTAACTCTTCGTAAAGTTCGTCTGCCCGTAAATGCCCGGCGGTAACGGCAGAGAGCCCTTGCTTCAGATGGGCCAGTTTGCGACGACCAAAATTGCCGATATAACAGGTTTTATGTAAATCAGTGAAAAACAGTCGTTCAAATAGATCGGTGCTGATCCGGTTGAATTCCTGATAACTGGCAAGCAACCGATGAATGACCGTTTCTGCAGGCAGGTGGTTGTCAAGAAAAACAATCCGGTTGATGGCGGTCGTGGTGATATCGATGGCATCAAACAGAAGGCAGATGTTGTCGAACTGCTGTCGGGTTCTGCTGCTGTTACTGATATCTTGTGGATCATTCAGTCGGGCCTTAAGCTCCTCGATCATTCTGTTAAAACGAATATCGTAATGTTTGCGTGCCTGCTGCCGGGCGCCAAGAAGTTCCGCCACCTGCCCATTGCTGAGTTCTTGCCCGGTCGCCAGCTGATCAAGCAGATTGCGCGCAGTGGTGATATGTTCGGTTGCCTGGGTCCAGGGATCAAGCCCGGCCAGATAGTTCTGATCAAGGGTCTGCAGGAGGATTTCCGGAATCTGCTGCCGCAGGGCGATGGTTTTTATCCGGCTGATCTGTTGTTGTTGGGCGGAAGTCAGCCGGCGTTGCGCAGCACAGGTTAAGAGAAGTTTGCGGTAGCTGTCTGCGACCCGATAGTTGTCGCGGTGACGATAGATAACATCAAGACGGATGCGATCCTGTTGTAAGGCTGAAATATCCAGGTGCTTGGCCAGTTCCTCCAGAGCTTTGAGGCGGATATCTGTCATCTTGCGATCAGGATAATAAAGATTGCGCAGCTCCTGCTGAAAGTGAAGATGACGGGTATGGGTCAGGCGCACCAGATACAGGGTACAGTCGCTCGGCAATTGGGAGAGAATGCTGGTTGCCAGCCTGGAATCATCTGCGTGTGCCGGTTCCGGCAGACGTTTGAGGTTTTTGCCGAGCAATCTCAGGAGTGATTCCTGACGTGTCTGGATACTGGCGCCGGAAAGCCCGTGAATGAAGAAGAAGTAGTTGTGGATGGCGTGCCCCTGACTGAACACCTGATCATAATCAAGCACGGCCTGATGATGGTCCCGCCATTGCAGCTGGCCGTGACGATCACCGGTCGCACCCAGCAGGGTCAGGCGATTCACGACGCCGTCTTTGATCAGGTCTGCCGGTGGCAGTTTGTCGCCGTACATATAGCCGCACAGGGTCCCTCCTGTCCCACGCTGACTTATCTTTTCCGCTGTCAGGGTCAGCTCATTACCGGGTGAAAAAAAGCGTACCCTGCCGTCTTCCATGGCATAAAAGTGATGGTGAGATAAACGGTGGCCGGCAGCTGTCGCAAAAAATTCCACCTGTTGATTGATGTGCCCATGCAGGCGTAACTCAGTTTTCATAACAGATCTCGTCGCTGCTCTGCAGCTGGACTTCATAGGAAAAGCGCTGGCCATCATACGCAAGGTTGATGCCTGCAGGTAAGCCGGCGTCAGCACTAAAATGGTCAACATCATGGCTCAGATGGGTGAGCAGGGTTTGTTTTGCTCCAATCGCCTGGGCTATGGCAACCGCTTCGGGGATGTTAAAATGGGTCGGGTGAGGCTTGAAACGTAAACCGTCAAGGACCAGCAGCTGCAGTCCGTCGAGCAGCGCCAGCGAGCTGGCGGGAATCCTGTTACAGTCGGTTAAGTAAGCGAAAGGGCCGCAGCGATAGCCGGTGGCTCCCTGCGCGCCGTGGTGCAGGGGGACCGGGATAACCTCCAGCCCAAAAAGGGTCATGGCTCCTTCAATCGGGTGGAGCGTCAGCCTGGGGACGTAGCCTGACGGCTGACGCTGATCGAAGATGTAACTGAAATTTCTGCGCAGGCTGGTCAGGGTTTCAGGGGCGGCGTACAATGGGATCGGGGCGCTCCCCCGCTGGTTGAAGCCGCGCAGATCGTCAATGCCGTGGACATGGTCGGCATGACAGTGGGTATAAAGAACAGCATCAATATGTTCAATATTTTCACGTAACGCCTGGTGGCGCAGATCTGTTGCCGTATCGATGAGCAGATTATGGCCGCCGCAGGAGAGCAGGGCACTACAGCGCGTGCGCCGGTTACGGCTATCAGAAGAGCGGCAGACACGACAACGACAGCCAACCACCGGAATGCCGGTGCTGGTTCCTGTGCCGAGCAGAACAATGTTCAGGGCCGTTGTTGGCATGTTCAAATGTATCCCGGATGTTTAAAAAAACAGGTAATTGGCCAGTTAATCTAGCACTTTGATTCAGGGTAGTACAAGGATTGATTGGTTTGGTTAACCGGGCTAAACTTTAGCATGAGCGATCTATATTGAGACTTTTTGCGGTTGCAACAACCGTTGATTGTGGAGTCAATGTGGGAAAAAAACCGTCAGAACCGATCAACAAGCTATGTCACAGCTGCATCCGTACCTGCAAACAGCCGGAATCGATGCTGTTGCTCACCTGTCCGCGTTACCGGCAGCGGCCCTTTGCGTCGCAGGAACTTAGATTCAGGCAACTTGATCTGTTTGATGAAAAAAGCTAGTCACTCGATCCGATCGAGAAAGTCTTGCAGCAAGGGGATGAATTTTTCGGGTTCCACCAGAAAGGAATCATGACCGTAGTCGGACGGGATACAGTGGTATTCGACCGCTTTGTGCTGGCGCCGTAATTCGTTCACGACTTCTTCGGTCTGTTGCGGGGGGTAAAGCCAGTCGGAAGTAAATGCAAACCATAGGGATGAACAATTCAGATGGCTTAACGCGTCACTGAGTGAATCAAAATTCCAGGTGACATCGTACAGGTCGAGGGCCTTTGCCAGGTAGAGAAAAGAATTGGTGTCAAATTTGTCGACAAAGGTACCGCCGTTATAGTTAAGGTACCGTTCGATCTCGAATTGACCAAAAAAATCGAACATCCCGTCACGCACAGAAAAACGCCGGTCAAACTTCAACCACATGGACGCATCAGACAGGAACGAGATATGGCCCACCGCCCGTGCCAGGGCGAGACCGTCGCCGGGCGGGTGTTCGATCGGGTAATTCCCCTTTTTCCACAGGGGATCATTGTAGATGGCCTGGCGTGCCAGGGCATTCAGGGCGATTGCCATGGGAGAGGTACGGCCGGTGCCGGCAATCGGAACAATGGAGCGCACCATGTGAGGATAGATAATCGCCCACTCGACCGCCTGCATGGCACCCATGGAGCCACCGATAACCGTTTTTAAACTGCCGATACCGAGGTGATCGAGGAGCAGTTTCTGGGCACGCACCATGTCGCGTACCATCAGTACCGGAAATTTAAGGCGATAGGGTTTGCCGGTGCGGGGGTTGATGCTGGTCGGGCCGGTAGATCCTTTGCAGGAACCGATGGTGTTGCTGCAGATAACGAAATAACGGTCAGTATCCAGCACCTTGCCGGGGCCGATCATGTTATCCCACCAGCCCGGTTTGCGATCCTCCGGTGCATGGTAGCCGGCGGCATGGGCGTCACCGGTCCAGGCGTGGGTAGCCAGGATCACATTCGACCGGTCGCGATTCAGGGTGCCGTAGGTCTCATAAGCGATGGTCAAAGGGCCAAGCAAACGTCCGCTCTCAAGGCGCAGCTCGGTTTTGATGTCTAAATATTTAGTTGTGACCAGGCCGACGCTCGGTTCCAATGAATCAACCCTTTTAGTAGTTCGTTGGTCTTCGAAAACTCCGAAGGTTAATAGGCAAATTTCTGATTCGAAAACCAGAAGTTGTTCGCAGGGTCAGGGAGATCAGGCCGTTGAGCTGAAGCTTGGGCGCTGGTGCCGCACAACCGGATGCGAAGATTGACACAGAGATCGCGGAAAAAAGTGGTTTCAGGGACAGAAACAACAAAAGCCCTCCGTGTTATGGGAGGGCCTTTGTTGATAGCGGTTACTTCCGTATCGTCAGGCGCCGTCCCCATCTGTCCCGCCCGGCTTGAGGCCGGTCGGGCAGGAATTGGCACCATTTGGTTCGCTACGAACCCGGTTGCCGTGGTTTCACAGGGCCTACTCCCTCCACCACTCGGGATAAAGACGTGCATCTCTTCAGTGTTTCAAGGACTCTAGCCTACTGCCTCTTTTCTTGTCAATTATTCCTTGTGACAAATCAGACCTTGTTCAATGCTTTCAGTTTTTCATCCTGACGGCGGACGATATCAGCGATACTGTGGCGCAACAACACCTTGGAGAGTTCCTGCTGTGCCTCCTCCCAGACTTCATGGGCGGCACAAAAGGCATCACGGGCACAGAACTCAGAATCAACCAGGCAGTGGTTGAGCTTGAGGTCTCCTTCCTGGGCCTGAAAAATATCGAGCAGGGTGATCTGTTCCGCACCTTTCGCCAACAGAAAACCCCCGCCGACACCGCGCTGAGAACTGACAATACCGCTTTTGATCAGCGGTTGCAGGATTTTGGTTAAAAAGGCAGGGGTTACCCCCTGGGTGCGACAGATGTCCTTTTTCAGAACCACCTGGTCGCGAGGCTGTTGAGCCAGATAGATGATGGTTCTGATGGCATACTCAGTTGCGCGTGTAATGACCACTCGATGATCCTCCCCAAAAAAGACCCATGGATTCTGTATGCTTGTTTTTTTGTCCAGGTACTGCTGCTATAATTACCTGATTACTGTTGCTGCTGTAAAGAAACTTAACCATAATAATGAAGTTTACTATTGTGATTCTAACCCACTCTTCTGTGCCTGTCATCGGTCGATTTGCTCCCAGTCCTACCGGGCCACTCCATTTTGGCACGCTGGTGGCCGCAGTTGCCAGTTATCTGCAAGCTCGCCGGACTGGTGGCCGGTGGTTGGTGCGGATCGAAGACCTTGATCCGCCTCGGGTTGTTTCCGGAGCTGCTGCCGCGCTGCTGGTGCTGCTGGAAGATCTTGGTTTCGAGTGGGATGGTCAGATTTCTTATCAAAGCACGCGGTTTGATCGTTATCGAGAGATCCTCAAGGAGCTGCGCCATCGGCAGCTGGTTTTTGAATGCGGCTGCAGTCGCCGCGAGATCCTCGCCAGTGCCCCGCATCCCGGTGAGGAAGGCCCGATCTATCCAGGGACCTGTAGGCGCGGAGTCCGTGGCAATCGGCGTGAGCGCTCAGTTCGCCTGCGCGTTGAGGATGGAGATGTCCGCTATATTGACGGGATCCAGGGAGAGCAACGCCAGAACCTGGAGCGTGAGGTCGGCGACTTCGTTCTGTATCGGGCCGATGGTGTTTTTGCCTATCAGCTGGCGGTCGTGATTGATGATATCGATGCCGGGGTTTCGCAGGTCGTGCGTGGCGCCGATCTGCTGTTTTCAACCCCACGGCAGATCTGGCTCTATCGGTGTCTGGAGGCTCAGCCACCAGCCTATTTTCATCACCCGCTGGTTCTTGGTGCCGACGGGCGGAAACTCAGTAAACGTGACGGTGATTATCCCCTGATTACGGCCGCTAACGGGGCGCGCATGCTGTGGCTCGCCCTTGATTTTCTGGGCCAGTCGCCACCACCGGAACTGGCGGACACGGCAGCGGCAGAGATCCTCAGCTGGGGGTGTGGGAATTTTTCCATTGCCGCGATCGGAAGGGAAAATCGTTCACTGTCTCTGTGATTGGCATTTGTTTTTTGGCTGAATGAGGATATTCTTGCCCTTGACGCAGGTCCCCCCCCCCCCCGACCCGGCGGCATGGATGGAGCTGAATAGTAACATTTAAACTTTCATCAACGGAGAATGAAATGAAAAGAGTATTTTTTGCACTATTTATCCTGGTGTTTCTTGGTGGTTGCAGTAGCGGCGTCTATAATATTCCCAAGCGCGAATATCAATCCCGCGTGCAGGTTCTGGGAGTTGTGCCGATTCTGGTCGACAACAGACCGATGAATTATCCCCACAGTGCCGAAGTTTACAATCTGCTTAAAACCTCGGCCCGGAACAAGCACTATCATCTGACTGAACAATTGCGGGAAAAAAAAGGCTACTTTGATGTGCGCCCCCTTGATATCAATGCTGACATGACCGCCCTCTCCCTGTTGGCCGGTGGCGG
This sequence comes from Pelovirga sp. C15f, assembly GCF_057178085.1. NCBI lineage: Bacteria > Pseudomonadati > Thermodesulfobacteriota > Desulfuromonadia > Geobacterales > Geobacteraceae > Pelovirga > Pelovirga sp. C15f. The sequence continues at coordinate 44,686 of NZ_JBXUCV010000004.1, read as the reverse complement.
TACCTATGATGACAGCGGGCATCCCTTGGGATATCAATTTGACCCGGCGACGGTATCTGCGCTGGCCCGCCAGAATGTTGTTGATGCCCTGCTGGTTGTGGTCTTTTCCGGTGAACAGATCGAGGAAAACCGGCGTTCGCGCACCAAACTGGAGAGTTTGCGTACGAGCTACAGCAGCATTCAGGCAACCGCTAAAGTCGTCGATCGTGACGGCCGGATTCTCTGGGAATTAACCGGTGCGGATAGCTATATGGCAGTCAATCTGCAATATCCCGACTTCGATGAGGCACACTTCAATCGTACCAACCAGGTCCATGTCAAGAACATCAGTGTTGCCGGTGTCGAGCGCATCATTAGCGATGGCGAGGAGCCTGATACCGCGGAGCCGTCGCGCATGTACCGCGAACTGTTTTCAACTATCGCTGGTGCCATCAGCCCGGGGCTGCTGGACTCGCTGCGTTAGGTTTTTTCGAAAAAACCTGACCGGTTGTCGCAAGAATAGTATCTTTCCTGGTTGACATGAGACGATAAAGCGGGTAAAAGCACAAAAAGCGCGAAAACTTTGATGCCTGCCCGCTTTATCTTCCTTACAAAAAATACTGTTGTGCTTATTATATGTTGTCAATATACGCCTGATATGAACAGACCAACCATCGACAGAATAAACCTGGACTAAAAGAGCCCTGATTACACACTGATTAATTAATAAGCCTATCTTCACAGCTTGAACCGAGCGGCCTTCTGTTCGTTGTCTTCGGACACGGCGGTTCGGTTGGCGGTGGCTGTCCTGTCGGTCAATTCCGGAGAACCTTCTATGAATCTGAAAGACCTGAAACAAACAAAAATTGCTGATCTGATTGCTCTGGGCAAGGAACTCGGCCTTGAAGAAATCGGTGGTATGCGTCGCCAGGATCTTATTTTTAATATCCTTAAGGCAACAGCGGCCCAGAAAAATGCCATCTTTGGTGAAGGTGTCCTGGAAATACTGCCCGACGGTTTCGGTTTTTTACGGGCGCCGGATGCCAATTATCTGCCCGGGCCGGACGATATCTATATTTCACCGTCGCAGATTCGTCGCTTTGCATTGCGCACAGGTGATACGGTAGCCGGTCAGATTCGCCCGCCCAAGGAAGGTGAACGCTACTTTGCCCTGCTCAAGGTTTCTGAGGTGAACTTTGAGAATCCGGTCAAGATGCGGGACAAGACCTTCTTCGATAACCTCACTCCCCTCTATCCAGAACAGCGCCTGACCCTGGAAACTTCCTCCGATAATCAGGCTACCCGCATCATGGACATGCTCGCGCCCATTGGCAAAGGGCAGCGTGGCCTGATTGTCGCTCCTCCGCGCACGGGTAAAACCGTGCTGTTACAGAATATTGCCAACTCCATCGCCCAGAATCACCCTGAGGTGTACCTGATTGTTCTGCTGATTGATGAGCGCCCGGAAGAGGTCACCGACATGCAGCGCAGTGTCAATGGCGAAGTTATTTCGTCCACCTTTGACGAGCCCGCTACCCGTCACGTGCAGGTTGCTGAGATGGTGATTGAAAAAGCCAAGCGTCTGGTCGAGCACCAGCGCGATGTGGTGATTCTGCTCGACTCCATTACCCGGCTGGCGCGCGCCTACAATACCATCGTCCCCTCGAGTGGCAAAATCCTCTCCGGCGGGGTGGACGCTCATGCCCTGCATAAACCGAAACGGTTCTTCGGTGCCGCGCGTAACATTGAAGAGGGTGGGAGCCTGACCATTATTGCTACCGCCCTGATCGATACCGGTAGCAAGATGGATGAGGTTATCTTTGAAGAGTTCAAGGGCACCGGCAACATGGAGCTACATCTTGATCGGCGCCTGGCCGACAAACGGACCTTCCCGGCCATGGACATCAACCGTTCCGGCACCCGTCGCGAAGAGCTGCTGGTGGATGAGACCCACCTCCAGCGTATCTGGCTGTTGCGCAAGGTGCTCACATCGATGAATACCGTTGACAGCATGGAGTTCCTGCTCGAGAAAATGGCGGAAACCAAAACCAACCAGGAATTTCTTGATTCGATGAATCAATAGCAGGTCGGGGCCGTTCGGGCTTTAGGAAGACATGATGTTTCCTGTTGTAAAGACATTGCGGTCGCTTTTCGATGCCCAGCTTTTTCTTCTTCTTATCGCCTGTGCCTTTCTGGCCCTGGCCGTGGTTGTTGCCGCAGGAATTGCGGTGACCTGGCTGACCGCAACCTTTATTACCCTGAAATACGCTTGGCTCGATACCACGGTAAATGTCATGGCGGGGCTTCTCAGCGGAGTCGGCGGGTGGTTTATGTTGCCCGTCTTGATAGTTCTTATTGGTGGTGTCTTTCAGGAAAAAATTATTCATCGGGTCGAGCAGCGCAGCTATCCGCACAGCAGGCGAAAGACGGAACCGAAACTGTGGCCTGACGTTGTCCACGATCTTCTTTTCACGCTGCGCGCCTTGCTGCTTAACCTGTTGATTCTGCCGACCTATCTTCTGGGCATCGGTCCGCTGCTATCCATCATGTTGAATAGTTACCTGTTGGGCAGGGAATTTTTTGAATCCGCAGCCGGGTATCATCTCGGCAAACCTGCCGCCCATCAGCTGGGCAAAAAGCATTCAACAACTGTCCATAGCGGCGGCTTGATTATCACCTGTCTGAGCTTGATACCGGTGATCAATCTGATCGCGCCGGTATTTGCGACCATCTGGATGGTGCATGTCTATCACCGCCTGGCAGATCCGTTACCCGTGCCGCAGGATTAACCCTGATCCGACCGTATTTCATCTGGTCCATTCCTGTTGCCCGCAACGCTATTGCGCGGTTTAGCGATAGAAAAAAGACTGAAAAAAAACCACTTCTGAAATGCTGAGGGGCTGTTCAGGCAGGTCATATTGTCCGGTTTCAGGCGCAGTGAACAGAATTCTGTTCGGCGGCGTCACCGGTTGAGAAAAATGGTTGAGAAAGATCTTGCTCACATGCTGTAAAAATGTTATTCAGGCTAATTGTTCGTGACATTTTAACCGGCCTGTACCCAAGCCAGGCTGACAAGGAGAAAAAAGATGAAAGAAGGAATCCATCCTAAATATGACGTGAGCCCGGTACGCTGTGACTGCGGTAACACCTTTGAAACCCGCTCAACCTTGTGCAAGGAAATCCATACGGAAATCTGTTCGGCCTGCCACCCGTTCTATACGGGCAAACAGAAGCTGATTGATACCGCCGGCCGGATTGAACGCTTCCGCAAAAAGTACGCCCAGAAGTAATCGGGTAAGATCTGAAAAAAGCGGCCCGGTTCAAGGGGCCGCTTTTTTTTATGGTGCTGCCGGATAATCTGCCGGTAGCGTCTTCACCTTTATCGGCGGTGTGAAAGTATCCTATGTTTGCCAATCTGGAAGATGTTGCTGATCGTTTTCGTGAGGTCGAAGGGCTTCTCTCCGAGCCCAGGATCATTGCCGATCAGAAGCGTTATCGTCAACTGAGCAAAGAACACGCTGATCTAAGCGAGGTGGTCGCGGTCTACAAGCGCTATCAACAGGTTTGTTCCGATATCGCCGGAAACCGGGAGCTGCTTGGTGACAGCGATCCGGAGATGAAGGCGCTGGCCGAGGCTGAACTGGAGCAATTGGAACAGCAACAGGAACTGCTCGAAGACGAGTTACGGCTACTGCTGTTGCCCAAAGATCCCAACGACGAAAAAAACATCATTCTTGAAATTCGTGCCGGTACCGGTGGTGACGAAGCCGCTCTTTTTGCCGCCGATCTGTTCCGTATGTACAGTCGTTATGCCGAACGTAACCGCTGGAAGGTCGAGCTGATGAGTCTGTCGGAGACCGACGGTGGGGGTTTTAAAGAGGTGATCGCGCAGATCAGCGGTGAGCGGGTCTATTCACGCCTGAAGTTTGAGAGCGGTACCCATCGGGTGCAACGTGTTCCGGACACGGAAACGCAAGGAAGAATCCATACGTCAGCCTGTACCGTAGCGGTGCTGCCGGAGGTTGAAGATGTCGATATCCAGATCAATCCCGCAGATTTGCGCGTCGACTTGTACCGTTCATCCGGGGCCGGTGGCCAGCACGTCAATAAAACCGAGTCGGCAGTACGTCTGACCCATATTCCTACCGGCGTGGTTGTTGCCTGCCAGGAGGGAAAGTCCCAGCATAAAAACAAGGCGCAGGCGCTCAAGTTGCTGCAATCGCGCATTTATGAGCAGATGCAGCGCCGGCAACAGGCCGAAGTTGCCGCTGATCGCAAAAGCCAGGTCGGCAGCGGTGATCGCAGTGAGCGGATACGGACCTACAATTTCCCCCAGGGGCGCTGTACCGATCACCGTATCGGCCTGACGTTGTACAAGCTTGACGCGATCATGCAGGGAGATGTGGACGATATTATCGAGGCTCTGATTACCGATCATCAAACCCGGTTGATGAGTCAGCAGGAGTCGTAGGGATTGAGCGAAAGCTGGACACTGCTGAAGCTGTTGCGCTGGATGACCGGGTACTTTAGTGACAAGGGGATCGACAACCCGCGCCTTGATGCCGAATTGCTCCTTGCCAACCAGCTTGGTCTTGACCGAGTCGGTCTTTATCTGAATTATGACCGACCCCTTACGGCCCTTGAACTGGATACCATCCGTCCCCTGGTTCAGCGCCGCGGTCGGCGCGAGCCGCTGCAGTACCTGCTTGGCATGAGCGAATTCTGGTCGTTACAATTTGAGGTAACGGCAGCGGTGCTGGCGCCACGCGCCGACACCGAGGTACTGGTGGAAGAGGCGCTTAAACGTTGTGACACTGATGGTACCTTGCTCGATGTCGGCACCGGCAGTGGCGCGATTCTCATCAGTCTGCTCAAGGAGTTGCCCGGCTGGCAGGGAATTGGTATGGATATTTCACCGGCGGCTCTCAAGGTTGCGCAGCGCAACCTTGCTGCACATCAGTTGACAGAGCGCGGACAGCTGCTGGAAGGGGATCTGGCAGCCTTGCCGGAACGGCATTTTGAGCTGATTGTTTCCAATCCTCCCTATGTTTCGACCGCCCAATGGCTTGAACTGATGCCTGAAGTGCGGGATTATGAACCGTCATTGGCGTTACTAGGTGGTGCCGATGGACTTGATTGTTATCGCAAATTAGTGGCTCAGGCGGATGTCTGTCTTAGCCCCGGCGGTTGGTTGCTGGTGGAAATCGGTGCCGATCAGGGCAATGCTGTCAGCGAGCTGTTTAAAGCGGCAGGTCTGAGCGAGTTGTTTTTACGTCACGACTACGGTCAGAATCCGCGGGTTGTCGGCGGCCGAAGGAACAGGTGATTAGTGGACAAGATTGTTATCAATGGTGGTGTTCCCCTGCGTGGCGAGGTTGAGGTCAGCGGCGCAAAAAATGCTGCCTTGCCGCTGTTGTTTGCAGCCTTACTGACCGATGGGGTGAGTGAAATCACCAATGTGCCGGAATTGCGCGACATCAACACAGCGATCAAGTTGCTGGGTGAGTTGGGCGCTGATGTGACCATGCACGATCATTGCTGCCGTATCGACAGTCAGCGGATTCAGAGTATCCAGGCTTCCTATGAACTGGTCAAAACCATGCGTGCTTCGGTGCTGGTGCTGGGTCCACTGCTGGCACGCTTTGGCCACGCCCGGGTCAGCCTCCCCGGCGGTTGTGCCATCGGTGCCCGGCCGATTAATCTGCACCTTAAAGGTCTTGAAGCCCTCGGGGCGACGATTCGCATTGACCATGGTTATGTTGAGGCCACCGCGCCACGTTTACGCGGAGGACGGATTTCCTTCGATATCCCGACTGTGGGTGGAACAGAGAACCTGCTGATGGCGGCAGCTCTGGCACAAGGGGAGACGGTGCTGGAAAATGCTGCCCGTGAACCGGAAGTCGTGCAGCTGGCGCAGGCTCTGATGAGCATGGGTGCAAAGATTGAGGGTGCCGGTACGGCTATTATCCATATCCAGGGGGTTGATAGTTTGGGTCCGCTGCATTGCCGGGTTATCCCCGACCGGATTGAGGCCGGCACCTTTATGGTCGCCGCGGCCATTACCGCCGGCGATGTTCTGGTAAAAGGGGCGGTGCGCAAGGACCTTGAAGCCCTGATCAGTAAACTGAAGCAAGCCGGTGCCCGTATCATTGAGGTGGGTGACGCCCTGCAGGTGATTGGACCTGAGAGACCGATGTCGGTAGATATCCGAACCAGTGTTTTCCCTGGCTTCCCGACCGATATGCAGGCCCAGTTCATGGCCCTGATGACCCTGACAGAGGGCAGCAGTCGGATCTCGGAGACGGTTTTTGAAAATCGTTTCATGCATGTGTGTGAATTGCAGCGGATGGGCGCGGATATTCAGATTGATGGTAACAGTGCGATGATTCGGGGAGTCCGTCAGTTAAACGGTGCACCGGTTATGGCGACGGATCTGCGCGCCAGCGCTTCGCTGATCCTGGCCGGGCTGGCTGCTGAAAATACCACAGAAGTTTCGAGGATTTATCATCTTGACCGGGGTTATGAAGGGATTGAAAAAAAACTGGCAACGCTGGGTGCCCGCATCCGGCGCGAACGGGAGTGACGCTGATGAATGACTGGATTACCTTTGCTCTGCCCAAGGGGCGGATTATGCAGGATTCGATGGAACTGTTCAGCAGAGTCGGCATCACCTGCCCGGAGATGAACGAGGACAGTCGTAAACTGGTCTTTGAAAATCCCGAACAGAAGCTGCGTTTCATGTCGGTGCGGGCCACCGATGTGCCCACCTATGTGGAATACGGCTGCGCCGATCTGGGGGTGGTGGGCAAGGATACGCTGCTCGAACAGGGAAAGAAACTCTACGAGCCTCTTGATCTCAAGTTCGGTTACTGCCGTCTGGTCGTGGCTGAACCCAAAGGGCTGAGGAACTCAGACAATCCGATGAACTGGTCAAATATTCGCGTGGCCACCAAATATCCAAATATTACCGAGCGCTATTTCGCCGCCCGCGGCATTCAGGTTGAGCTGATCAAGCTCTATGGTTCCATTGAGCTGGCCCCCCTGGTCGGTTTGTCCGAGCGCATTGTCGACCTGGTATCCACCGGTGGCACCCTCAAAGCCAATAATATGGTGGAGGTAGAAACCATCGCTGAAATTACCAGCCGTCTGATCGTAAATCGTGCCAGCCTCAAAACAAAACATGAGCGGATCAGGGCGATTATCGATGGCCTGGAAAAGATAATTGGTGATGAGGTGAGGATATCGCAATAGCGACGGAGAATGGGATGATCAGCATATTGAGATTCAGCGATAGCGATTTCAGCGAGCGCTTCCGGCGCATTGAAGAGCGTGCGGACGAGATTCCTGCCGGTATTGAAGAGACGGTAAAAGAAATTATCGCCGCTGTCCGTCAGCGCGGTGACGAGGCGGTTTTTGAACTGACAGCACGTTTCGACCGGCTGCAGCTGTCGGCTGCTACCATCGAGGTAACGCCGGAAGAAATTGCCGCAGCCACAGCCTCCATTGATCCCCGTTCACTTAAAGTGCTGGAACTGGCGGCCCGGCGCATTGCCGCCTACCATCAGAAGCAGAAGCAGCAGACCTGGCTTTCAACCGAAGAAGAAGACGTGCTCCTGGGCCAGATGGTTACCCCCCTTGAGCGCGTTGGTATCTATGTGCCCGGCGGCAAAGCGGCCTACCCCTCCTCGGTGCTGATGAATGCCGTTCCCGCCAAGGTAGCGGGCGTTGCTGAGATCATCATGACGGTGCCGATGCCGGGTGGCGACGCCAATCCCTATGTGCTGGCAGCGGCCTCTATTGCCGGGGTCGACCGGGTTTTCAAGATTGGTGGTGCCCAGGCCATAGCCGCGCTGGCTTACGGAACCGCCAGTGTGCCACGGGTCGACAAGATCACCGGACCGGGCAATATCTATGTGGCGACAGCGAAAAAACAGGTCTTTGGCCGGGTCGGAATTGATATGATCGCCGGGCCGAGCGAGATCCTGGTGATTAATGATGGCAGCGGTAACGCTGCCATCATTGCTGCTGATCTGCTGTCGCAGGCTGAGCACGACGAACTCGCCTCGGCGGTGCTGGTCACCAGTTGTGAACAGATGGCTGTGGCGGTGCAGCAGGAAGTGGATAAACAACTGCAGCAGCTGCAGCGCGAGAGTATCGCCCGCAAGTCGATTGACGCTTACGGTGCGATCATTGTTGCTGACAATCTGGATGAAGCGATCCGTTTTTCCAACCGTATCGCCCCCGAGCATCTGGAGTTGGCAGTGGCCGATCCTTTTGCGATTCTGCCCCAAATCCGCCACGCCGGCGCCATTTTCATGGGACATCACACCCCCGAAGCTGCGGGCGACTATCTGGCCGGGCCGAATCATACATTGCCGACCGGCGGTACCGCGCGCTTTTTCTCGCCCCTGTCGGTGGAGGATTTTGTCAAGAAATCGAGTATTATTTCTTTCTCTGCTGCCGGTTTAAAGCGGCTGGGCCAAGAGGTAGTACACCTCGCGGAACTGGAAGGACTGGAAGCCCATGGCCGGTCGGTGTCGTTGCGGCTGAAGGATTGATATTGACTGCAATAAACCAGCCACGAAATGCACAGAAAAAACACCAAGACAGGATTTAGAATTCAGGAGATAGAATCCAGAAGAAAGACAACACCTCCTATATTCTGTATTCTATATTCTGCATTCCCCCTCTGTGGTAAAAAATTGTACTTTTAAAAGAGGATATTATGACCAGATCAGCCATGATCGAGCGTGAAACCAGGGAAACGGCTATCAGTATCACCCTGAACCTTGATGGTAGCGGCCAGCATGAAATCGACAGTCCGGTGCCTTTTTTCAATCACATGCTCAGTGCGGTAGCGCGTCACGGTTTTTTTGACCTGATTGTCAAGGCCAGCGGTGATATTGAGATCGATGCTCACCATACGGTGGAAGATCTGGGTATCGTTCTCGGAGAAGCTTTCAAGAAGGCCTTGGGTGACAAGGCCGGAGTACGGCGTTTCGGGCGGGCGATCATGCCGATGCATGAAGCGCTGGCTTCGGTGGTGATCGATTTTTCCGGGCGCCCGTTCCTGGTGTTTAATGTCGAGCTGCCGAAAGCCAAGGTCGGTGAATTCGATACCGAACTGGTTGAAGAATTCTTTGTCGCCTTCTGTAATCACTCCGGCGCCAATATTCACGTGAATCTGGCCTATGGTGACAATCTCCATCATATCATCGAGGGAATTTTCAAGGCCTTTGGGCGGGCTCTGGATGAAGCAACGAGTATTGACCCCCGCATCCATGGAGTTTTGTCGACCAAGGGCACGCTTGAATGATCAATATCATCGATTATGAAATGGGCAATCTGCGCAGTGTTGCCAATGCTTTTGAGCGCCTGGGGCTAAACGCGCGGATCAGTTCTGATCCACAGGATATCGCAAGCGCCGACAAGGTTGTACTGCCGGGCGTCGGGGCCTTTCGTGACTGTATCGACAATCTGCGCCATGGTGGGTTTGTCGCGCCCTTGCTTGAACATATCGACAAGGGCAAGCCGCTACTCGGTATCTGCGTCGGGATGCAGATGCTGTTTGATGAGAGTGAGGAGTTCGGCCGCCACCAGGGATTGGGATTAATTCCCGGGCGGGTGGTGCGCTTTCCCGCTGACATGGTTGCGCACGGTGAACGCCTCAAGGTGCCGCACATGGGGTGGAACACCCTGGAGCTGCGCAGGGAGTCACCCCTGTTTAAGGGAATTGCCGACGGCAGTTACGTCTATTTTGTTCATTCCTACTATTGTGCCGCAGACGATCAGGAGGATGTTGCTGCCAGCTGTTGCTATGGCGATATTGAATTCTGTGCGTCCCTGTGGCGTAACAACATCATGGCAACCCAGTTTCATCCGGAAAAAAGCCAGGATCTGGGTCTTAAGATTTTTCGCAATTTCGGAGACTTGTAGTGATTATTTTACCGGCAATCGATTTAAAGGACGGACGCTGTGTGCGTCTTGAGCAGGGACTGATGGCCAAGGATACGGTTTATCATGATGATCCGGCAGCCCAGGCGCGTATCTGGCAGGAGCAGGGCGGGGAGTATCTGCATATCGTTGATCTGGATGGCGCTTTTGCCGGGGTGCCGAAGAATCGTGAGGCGATCAAGGCGATCATTGCTGCGATCGATATTCCTGCTGAACTCGGCGGCGGCATCCGCGATCTGGCGACCATCGAAGCCTACCTCGACCTGGGGATCGAGCGGGTAATTCTGGGTACTGTCGCCAAGGAGAATCCGGCCCTGGTGCAGGAGGCTTGTCATTTGTTCCCCGGCCGGATCGTCGTCGGTATTGATGCCAGGGATGGACTGGTCGCCATCCGTGGTTGGGCAGATGTGACCGAGAAAAAGGCCACCGAGCTTGCAAAAGAGATGGAGGTATTTGGTGTCGCTGCCATTATTTACACCGATATCGCCCGCGACGGCATGATGCTGGGACCGAATATTGAAGCGACTAAAGCCCTGGCCGAATCGATCAGTATTCCGGTTATTGCTTCGGGCGGGGTTGCTTCTCTGGATGATATCCGTCAGTTGCTCACCATCGAAGCGTCCGGCGTCAGCGGCGTGATCACCGGCAAAGCAATTTATACCGGCGCCCTTGATCTGCGCGCCGCCGTCGCCCTGACCAAAGGAGCGGTCTGATGCTGGCCAAACGGATCATCCCCTGTCTTGATGTGAAAGACGGTCGCGTCGTCAAGGGCGTCAATTTTGTCGACCTGCGTGACGCCGGTGATCCGGTTGAGGCGGCTGAGGCCTACTGTGCCCAGGGTGCCGATGAATTGACCTTTCTTGATATTACTGCCAGCAGTGATAACCGTGGGATTATCCTCGAAGTTGTCGCCCGCACCGCCGAACGGGTGTTCATGCCTTTGACGGTGGGCGGTGGGGTGCGGGAAATAGCTGATATCCGTAACCTGCTCAATGCCGGAGCCGACAAGGTATCAATCAATACGGCGGCGGTTCAGCGTCCTGAGCTGGTGCGGGAAGCGGCGCAGCGATTCGGCAGCCAGTGCATTGTCGTGGCTATTGACGCCCGCCAGGTGCCTGGCAGCGATCCCTTGGCCTGGGAGGTCTATACCCACGGTGGCCGCAATCCGACCGGCATTGATGCGGTGGCCTGGGCCAAACAGATGGAAGCATACGGCTGTGGTGAGATCCTTTTGACCTCCATGGACTGTGACGGCACCAAGCAGGGCTACGATATCGCTCTGACCCGAACCATTTCCGACGCGGTCGCTATTCCGGTGATCGCTTCCGGTGGTGTCGGTAATCTAGAGCATATCCGCGCCGGTTTTGTCGAAGGGGGAGCGAGCGCGGCTCTGGCGGCCTCGATTTTTCACTTCAAGGAATATACTATCGCCGAGTGCAAAGACTATCTGCGCGAACATGGCGTCATCGTTCGTCTCTGATGAAAGCAGGAATGGCATGAGTTCTGAAAACAAATCCACCAACCCTGACATTCTGGATGCTGTCTATCAGATCATCCTGGAGCGCAAGCAGCTTGAGCCCGGGGAAAAATCCTATGTGAAATCCTTGTATGACAAGGGTCTTGACAAAATCCTCGCTAAACTTGGTGAAGAGGCTACCGAGACGGCGGTTGCCGGTAAGGGAGGGGACCCGGATGAGGTGGTCTATGAAGCGGCTGATCTGATTTTTCATCTGCTGGTGCTGCTTGGATATTTCGAGCTGCCACCGGAAAGAATCTATGCCGAACTGCGTCGGCGTTTTGGTGTTTCCGGTATCGACGAGAAGGCGTCGCGCGCTACCTGAAAAGACCCGGTTCGCCTTAAAACTAGCTGAAAAAAAAGAAAAATTTGCATGAGTGCGGCTGGTTGTGATATTTATGTCTGATACAATTTAGCATTCTTTGCAGGGGTTTTTATTTTCCGCCCATGTTTGAGCCTTGCGATGACTTTGGTGCTGTCATTAGTAAAATGGCTTTATTGAAGAGAGGAATTAACTATGGGTACGACAACCAGTCTCAGTGAGGTCGCTGCGCCAGGCAGCAAAACCCGGCAACAGCAACTAATTCCTTTGGAGATGATGGAGTTTGCCGCTGAATGTCTGCGCACCCTGGCCCATCCCCACCGCTTGCGGATTGTCGAGATTCTGCTTGATCATGAAGAGTCGGTCGGTGAACTGGCGCGTGCCTGTGACCTGCCCAGCCATATGGTCTCTGACCATCTGCGGATCTTGAAGGATCGCGGTTTTCTCGATAACCAGCGCCAGGGGCGCAAGGTCTTTTACCGCATCGCTGAACCGGCACTGGGTGATATTATGAACTGCATTCATAAGCGCTTTGGCGCCCAGGGTCAGTGTATCACAGCGGAGGAAATTACTCGCGCCGTACGTTAACCTGTCAACCTTTCCAACGGCACGGATTGACATTAGTTGTTGCTGAACCCTTGATCCACAGCGTCGATAAAAAAGCCGGACCCTTAAAAAGGGTCCGGCTTTTTTTGTCATGCTTTGATGCTGCTGTGCTTGTGTGTCTTAGAACTTGACGTCGAAGCTGGCGTAGACCTGATCAGCTGATTTGACGGTCAATATTCCCATCTGGGTAGCGATTCCCCGCTCCTGGGCGCTGTCAATGTCGTATGGCTTGACATTCCAGTCCAGAGAACCGGTGTAATTGTAGCGATAGTGCTGATAGCCGACGCGGATACTGGCGGCGCCAAGCTTGGCAACGGCTTTGCCGGGCAGGTCATAGATACCGTAAACTTCGTAAACGTGACCGCGGGTGGCGAGCTTGGATGCATACATGTCGTCGTGGCCCGGGCTCATGCCGATCCAGTATTCACTGCCGTAGTTATATTCCGCACCAACCTTGAAGTTGCTCCTGGGGATATCGAAACGGCCACCAACATAGATGGAGTAGCCATCTTCAGAGTCGGTGTTCGGTCCCGAGAGCATCATCATCATGGCCATGGGATCGTTAAACAACCCTTTGCTGTTAGGATCAGTACGGCTCCATGCTCCATTGACGAAATAGTTGAAATTCTCGACTTTGTCCATGTAGAGCAGTGAGGTGTGATAGATATCACCGATATTTTGACGGCCACTGGGGAACATTGCCGCGAACTGCGGGCTTTGTTCCAGCATGGGGCTGATGTCAGGGTAGTTGAAAACATCCATCGCGACGTAGGACTGCAGATAAACAAAACGGTTGTTCTTGTTATAGATATCCCAGCTGATGCCGGCGAAGTCGGTATCGTCGAGGGTGTTTTCCCCTAAACCGGCTTCGTAACCGCGGCCGTAGCAGAAGCGGATGCGGCCGGGCAGATCCACCAGACCAAAGAGATTATCGTAGGCGTAACCCAGGGTGGCACCGTCAAAGGGCCAGTCCATGTAGGCGACCGGGGTAGCCATGCGGCTGCTGTTGTTCAGGCGCAGTTGGCTGGGAGGTCCATCGGTGGTGGGGCGACGACCCATGGAGAGCCAGAAGTTGCTGCCACCGAAACCTGCCCAGTTGAAGATGGCGCGATCCACGACCAGTTTGTCGTCTGCGGGGGTGCGACTGGAGTTTCCGTCGATGGCCGGATATCCACCGAAGAATCCCGCATTGTCAGTTGGGGTGTTCTGCATTCCCCAGGCCTTGTACATGGTGAGGCGACCGACAAAATTTACATTCTCCAGAGCCTGCACCCTCATGTTCAGACGCAGACGGTTGGTGAACAAGGCGTCGTTTTTGTCTGTTGTTGTGGTGTTGGCTGAGGTGTAGCGATCGCGGCTGTAGTAGTCATAACGGGTGCGAAAGTCACCGGACCACTCGAAGCGACTGCTCATGTCATCATAGATGGTTTCGTCGATTTCAGTAAGAAACTCTTCCTGCTGCTCTTGCTGTTGACGCATCTGCTCAAGCTGCTGCTGGAGTTCCATTGTCTGGCGGTTCAGGGCCTCAATACGTTCCTCGAGGGTCGCTGCCAGTCCGCTGACGGGCAGGGCCAGCAGGCCGACCAGTACCAGAATACCAAGTGCCTTATTCATCTTTCCTCCTTGTGGTGGGTGGTGAGTGTGGGCCGGGAAGTTGAGCGGCAGGATCCCGTTACAAGGCCAACAATGGCCAACTTGCACTAAAAGCTCACACTTCGATCAAATGTGGCAAAAATTATCAGTCGCGTTTATATGTCGAAATGTCTCGACAGGTCAACATAAAAATGGAGCGGGCATTCTTTCTGGTGTGGTTTTTTGAGCTGAAGGATTCAGCTGTCAGGACTTCAGGGCCTCCCGGAAGGTGCAACCTTGTTCTGTTTGGCGGTGATTGCCAGACACCGCCTTCTTGTGCTAAAAACCGGTATCGTCAGGGATCTGCCCAGCGGCAGTTTAAGGCTGGAAATAATTGTGGATTCCGTGTAAAGTGGAAAGTTAGAGATTTCTATCCCTCCCACTATTCGTTGACCACGCAGCCATTGAGTCGTCATTTATGAACGCAAGCTGGATACTATCACCTCGGGAACGTAAAGCCCTACGCCGCAAGCGCATGTTGCGGATAGGACTTGTTACTGTGGTGCTGGCTGGCCTGTTTGGTTATTTTGTTTCCATTCCGCACCAGCGTCAGAAGCTTCCGACCAGTGTTGAAACAGCATTGGAACCGGTTAGTGACAAACGTCTTGAAGCTGTTGTCACGCCGGCTGCAGTCCCCCCCGCCGAAGAGGCCGACGAGCGAGTTGTTCTCCACCAGATCACCAACGGTGATACCTTAAGTACCATATTTGATCAGCTCGGCATCCACAGTGTGATGTACCAGATCCTTGCCGCCGACGAGTCGCTGCTGGCCCTTGATGTGCTGCGCCCCGGCCAGCATCTGACCTTTACCTTTGATGAGGACGGCACACGGTTGCTGAGCATGGAGCTCTTTATTGACCCGGGCAAACAGGTTCTTTATTCCCGGTTTGATGACGACAGTTTCGGCTACGAAGAGGTTATCCACCCAGGCCGGTGGCAGCAGCAGCTGCTTGATGGTGAAATCAACGGCAGCTTTTATCTGTCGGCTATAGGTGTCGGTTTAAGCGAGATGGAAACGGCCAACATTACTAACCTGTTCCGGGATCATCTCAACTTTGCCCGTGATATGCGCGCCGGGGATCGTTTCCAGGTGGTGCGCAGTCAGCAGTTTGTCGACGAGGAGTTTACCGGCCAGAGTCGTATTGAGGCGGTACGGATTGTGCGCCGGCATCGCGAACATACGGCCTTTTTATTTGAGGATGGCAGCTACTACGATGATAACGGGGAAAGTCTGGCCCGTGCCTTCCGGCGCTATCCCATGGGTGGCCAGTACCGTATCAGTTCTGCTTTTAATCCTGCCCGCAAACATCCGATTACCAGGCAGGTGCGCCCTCACAACGGGGTTGATTTCGCTATGCCGACCGGTACCCCGATCCTGGCAACCGGTGATGGGGTTGTAACGCGGGTGATGAGTCATCCTTATGCCGGCAAATATGTCGAAATCCAGCATGGCAGCCAGTATCTGACCCGTTACCTGCACCTGCATCGGATTCTGGTGAAGCGCGGCCAGACGGTAAAGCGTGGCGAGCGGATTGCCCTTTCCGGCAACACCGGGCGGTCAACCGGCCCTCATCTGCACTTTGAATTGCATGTTCGCGGTCGGCCGGTCAATCCGATCAAGGCCAATATCCCGATGGCGGCTTCTGTTCCTAAAGACAAGCGGACCGATTTTAACCAGCTGGTTGAGCAGCTGGTTGCGGTGATGGAAAACGGCAGTCACAAGATCGCTGCCGTTGACGGAATTCGCCAATAGGAGTCTTTTAGTCTCAGCTTCAGTCTGCCAGCGGATCTTCCCCTTCCTGCCAGCCCGCCAGATAACGTTCAAGCAGGTGGAAGTCTTCCCCTTTGTGCTCGGTGAGGGTGACGTACATATGCTCTTTGGGGATCTGCCAGGTGTCGTGCAGTAGTTGCATGAAGCCCAGCGTCAGCTCCCGGCGCTGTTGGATGGTTCGCCCCTCACGGATATCGGCGTTGACGAGGGCCACCCCTTTTTCCGGTTCTTTGACTCGTCCGATCGACAGATTGTAGGTTCCGAATTCACGGATCGAAATACTGATGTGATCGGTTCCGGTATCCATAATGGTAGAAAACAGCCGCCGGACTTTTTCAGCAAAAGCAATTTTAGCGCTATCTTCCAGAGGGCGATTGATTTCAAATTGCAGGTGAGGCATAAAATTCTCCATTTTAGGATATGTGGGGAAGTGTTGCGGACCGCGAGATTATAACATAGTTCTATTGTCTTGGAACCCCAGCCAGAGGATTTTAGAAGTGACAACCCAACTGACGCGCCCATCCAGCCCGGAGCTTGATCAATTACTTGGCCACGCTTTTCCTGTACTCGACGACGGTTTTGTCCGGCTTGTCGATTACATGGGGAATGATTCTTCCATTGTCCAGGCCGCCCGGGTTTCCTACGGTGATGGCACCCGTAAAGTGTCGGAAGATCGTGCCCTGATCCGCTATCTGTTACGCCATCAGCACACCACCCCTTTTGAGATGTGCATGCTCAAGCTCCATGTACGTGTGCCGATGGATAGCTGGCGCCAATGGATTCGCCATCGTACAGCCAGCGTCAATGAATACAGTACCCGCTACTCCATCGCCATTGATCGCGCCCAGATGACACCGGCTGATAGCTGGCGCCGGCAGGCGCAGGACAACAAACAGGGCAGCAGTGGTCTTTTTGCGCTGGCCGAAGGGGAACAGTTCAGTGCCGCTGAACAGGAGTTGCACCGCCTGAGTAAAGAAGTTTACCAGCAGCGCCTCGACGCCGGGGTCGCCCGCGAACAGGCGCGCAAGGATCTACCCTTAAGCACCTATACCGAGGCTTTCTGGCAGATTGATCTGCACAATCTATTGCATTTTCTGGCCCTGCGCATGGACAGCCACGCCCAGTTGGAGATTCGTCGCTATGCTGAAACCATTGGCGAAAAGATCGTCAAGCAGTGGGTGCCGGCGACCTGGGAAGCCTTCCAGGATTATCGTTTCGGGCAGATGACCCTGTCACGCCAGGAGCAGGAACTGCTGACGCTGGTCGTCAATGGTCAGGCGGCAATGGCGGTCGCCTGGTGTACCAGAACCGGTTGGGTCAAGCAGAAACAGGAACGCCAGATTCTCTCGCGTGAGGCGAAAGAATTTGCGGTCAAGCTGGCAAGTTTCGGACTGACACCACCCTGGTAGACCGCAGGCAACATGGTGCTTAAAACAACAAAAAAGGCAGCCTCGGATAGGCTGCCTTTTTGCTTCAGGGCGGTTACTGGCGCAGTGAGTTGGGATGGTGGCCTTCAAACTCCTTAGCGACAGTATGGCAGACGGTGCAGTCGTTGCCGATGGGGCGATCGTTGCCCTGGTACTGCAGCGGCTGAATAATATCACGTCGACTACCGTACTTGTTGATCGCCGGGTACAGGGCATGAGTGCTGCCGTGGCAGGCCTGACACATCATAACGCCCATCAGATCCTGTCGGTTGCGAAACAGCTCGTCTTCCACACTCGTCCAGCGGTTAAACGCATCCAGCGACGAACCGACAGCAAAAAAATCATGACAGGTGAGACAGTCGGGTTGTTGGCTCCAGGGTTGGCGCGGGTTGATGGTGTCGACACTGTAGTTTCTGCTGCTTAAGTTTGCCATTAAAACCTCTGCTCCCGCTTTGCCCGTCTGCTGCTCCAGTTTCAGCAGGCTTAAGGAATGCTCTTCCATGGTGCCGTGGCAATGGGTGCAGTTCATAAAGGCTGCATGATGTTCACGGTGAAAATGGGTTGCCCCGTGGGGATCGCCGGCGTGGCAGGAGATGCAGGCCTGGGCGTCATCCCGCTCAGTAAGAAAGTTGGCGTGCCAGCCATGGATGGCGGCTGACAGGTTGAGCAGCGGCGAGGATTCCTCGCCATGGCGGGGATGGCAGGACGCACACGCAAGGGGGGCGCCATCCTTGGCTTGCTGCAGCAAAGTCGTGCCGCTGATGCGGTCATGAACGGCAAGCACATCCAGGGCTGTGGTGTTGCTGATACCGGTTTTATCGTCTACCTTCCAGCCGCCGCCATGACAGTTTTTGCACCCCATTTCGGTGGCAACCGGAACAGTGGTTCTGGTGGTGGCCAGGAGTTCTCCCGACTCAGTGTCGATGGCACTGATGGTAAACAACGGATAGGGGTTTACCTCGCCGGTAGTTGTGTAGGGCACCAGCGGGATGTTATCGGCATAAAACAGAAAACGATCAGCAGCGGCTGCCATGATGCCGGACTTTTCAGCGGCAAGCAGTTGTGAGGTCGATGAACCAGGGGCCTCGTCGATCTGATAGCGGATTTCCACTCCCTCAATAAGCCGTTGAGGTGAATCGCCGCGGCGCACCAGTTGCGCCTGGATCGCGCTGCCCGGTGTCTGGATCTGCCAGTAGTCATCGGCATCACTGAGTTCGCGCATGCCCACGGGGCTCCAGGCCAGAAGCACGTATTCGTCCCGGTTTTTGTCAAATGAAGGAATCTCCACCGGCAATTCAACCGTGGCAACAGTACTGTTGCCACGGCTCAGATTGTATAGATCTTCCGTTTCCGGTTGCTGATTGATCACCCCGACCAGATAGGTTGCCAGTGCCCAGCGCTCATTGCGATTGCCGATAAAGGGCGGCATGTAGGGGCTCATCGTCCCCAGACCGTTGAGTTTGGAGTCCATTCCGAAGACATTGTCGTATTTCTGCACCAATGGCCGGATATCGTTCAGCGGGCCATCAATGGCGTGACAGGCACTGCACTGAAACTTGAACAGTTGATGCCCGACCTCCGCTAAATTCTCATTGGTTGTTTCATCGAGGCCTGTCCAGCGCCCGCTCTTGAGAAATCCCGACTGCATGATCTCGGGGGCGGTACTCACCGGAATCTGATTGGAATACATGTAATGATAAAGGACAAAGGGGCGCCGTCCGCCCTCGCGGACGAACTCAAATGCACCAAAATACACAAAAGCAATAGCTACGACACCGAAGGCAAAGATCTTCTGCAGGCTGTTGGGCAGGCGGATGGTCATGATCAGGGCGGCAATAAAGAGCAGGGGCATAAACCAGAACATGGTGGACAGGTAACTGGTAAGTTCCGGCGATTTTTCCAGGATCATGGAGCGTTGCGGCTCGGGAAGGGCTTTTAGATACCACCAACCACCCGTTACCATCAGAATGAAGGGGAGAACAACCCAGCCGGCGCAGGTGCGCATGATTTTCTGCCGCAGTGCGGCATCCTTGATATAGGCACCAGTGACAAAGCCAAACACGCCGCATATGACCAGGGACAGACCGGTGCGAAACACCAGTGACGGCCAGAAGCTAGGGTTGAAAAAGCCGGACCAGAAATTCTGGTTGTCGCTCCAGCCGCCAGGAGTGAGCATAAAGCCGATGATACCGTTGATCAGGAACAGGGACATCCAGGCACAGAAGAAATAGATCATTCCCACCCGCATGTGGTTTTGCCGGCCCATCTTGCCGAAGGTGTAGAAGTAGATAAACAGGGCGATGATTTCTGCCAGAAAAAAGACCCATTCCGCGGCCCAGCCGAACACGAAGATATGGATCAGGGCGGAGGTGGCTCCCGGACTGACCAGGGAGATAATCCACCAGATGCCGACGCCGGTCATGCCGCCGAAAACCATGGTCAACAGCAGAAAAAATTTGCTGTGTTTTTTTACGTAATCGAGCAGGCCCTGGTCTTCTTCCTGATAGGCCTTGTTTTCCATGGCGACGAGAAACAGCCCACCACCGACGGCGAAGTGGGCGACAAAGACATGGACAACGGCAATCAGGGCAATAAGAAAACCGCCACCAAAGGTCGTCAGTTCCCAGACCGGATAGTTCATTTTGCTACCTCCTTACCGCAATTCAGCGCCAGCTTGATCATGTAGACAATCAGGGCCAGGCCGCCGACCAACACCAGTAAAAAGAAAATCAGAGGGGAATACTGGGTGGCAACCTCAAGATCACCAAGACTGAAGTAAGGCTGCAGATAGGCTGTGCGCACCAGATCACGCATCAACACCATGACAATCATCAGCACCAGGGTGAGACTGCAGGTGGCCATCACCCGCTGACGGTAACCAAAGTGCAGAACCGCCAGGGTCAGTAGTAGGCCGACAACCAGTAACCCGGTTCCCAGGCTACTTCCACCCATAAAGATCATCATGACCTCGCGTGGCAAGGCGATCAGAAACCAGATGCCGACGACGAGCTGTAAAGCCGTTGCCAGGGTAAAATAACGCATCCCCTTGTTGATCAGCGCCGCCGGATCAACAAGGCTTTTGCGCCAGCTAAAATGACCGATCAGGGCCAGATACAGTCCGGCAACCGCCACCGCGCCGATGATAAAATGCAGATAGCGGGGGATGACCGAGGGGTCGGAAAGGTTCAACAGGGTGCCGCCGCTATTGGTAAAGTACGCCAGCCAACGCTCCGGTTGCAGCATCAGGGTCATGTTGTTGGTAAACAGGAAGGCGATGAACAGCATCAGAACCACTGCGACCTGGGCGAAAAAAACGGCAGGCTTACCCAGCCTGTCAAACTTGAAATCATAGATATAGGCGGCGTAATAGGCAAAAATCAGCATGGCGATAATCGCCAGCCACCAGACCGCCATCAGCACTGAACTGGTATAGATGAACTGGCCGTAGAGCACCTGCAGAAAGAGTAGCGGCGCCACACCGAAATTGACGGCAAAGGCGATGGTGTAAGGCCACTTGTAGCTGAACTCCCGGCAAAGTAACCGATCCTGCTCGGTTTTGCGAAATGAGCTGATGAGCGTGATGATGCCGCCGCCAAGCATGGCGTTCATCACCAGGAGATGGAGCAGAAAGGTGACCAGCAGTAGAACATAAAACCAGCCCCAGGGTGCTGGTATAATATCAGCAGCGGGAACAAGCGCGGCAGGATCCATGGGGTGTCTCCTTGTTAGAGAAAAAAATGTGGGGGTGAAAATATGCGAGGTTGACCGAATATTTCAGTTAACTTGTTGACGAGAAAAGTAGCATAAAAAGAGGGGAAATGACAGGGTGATGAAAAACTTTAAAAGATGGGGTTGGCTTTAGTTTCCGGTGGGCTGAATTCACTGCAATTTGCCGCGTTGCATGACTGGGAACTGAGAATAAAGAACCGAGAATCCAGAAGGAAATATTCTGAAGCAGGTTTTCTTACAACTTCTGATTTCTTGTTTCGATAGTCCTATAAACCGGTGCTTGCAGTGACCTTTAGTCAAGGGTGTTGATCGTCATCTGATTTCTTATCCGGCAACTCCTCATCGTCATCATCCAGCATCCGGTATTTCGGCCCTTCGACATCGTCAAATTCTCCCTTTTTGACCGCGTAAAGAAAAAACAACCAGACTCCGGTGCCGATACAGAAGGAAAGAAAAATCAACAGGATGGTGGAGGTCATCATGGCAGTTGTCCGTGGCGCTTGAGGCGCAGGGAGTTCAGCAGGACACAGATTGAACTGATGGCCATCGCTGCCGCCGCGTAAACCGGCGCCAGCAGGCCGCTGGCGGCCAGGGGGATAGCAATCAGATTATAGCTGAAAGCCCAGGCCAGGTTCTGTTTGATGTTGACCAGGGTTTTTTGTGCGAGGCACAGGGCAAAGGGGATGTTGGCCAGGTGCGGACGGGTGAGAATCAGATCCGCGCTTTCAACCGCGATGTCGGTGCTGCCGGCAATGGCACAGCCGATGGTGGCTTTCGACAGGGCCGGCGCATCATTGATCCCGTCACCCACCATCATCACCGCAGCCGGGGCCAGCTGGTCAATCTGTTCGGTTTTCTGTTCCGGGGTCAGTTCAGCGTACCAGGTTTCAATCGCCAGCATTGAACAGATACGGCGGGCGACATCTTCACGATCGCCGGTTAACAGCAGGCTGGTGTAGCCGAGTCGCTTCAGGTCACTGAACATCCGGGGCGCATCGGCGCGTACCTGATCCTCAAGGGTGACCAGGCCAATATACCGGCCATCGCATGCCAGATGAACCTCGCTGCGCCCGTCGGTTGTGGTCTCAGGCAGGTCGATTCCCCGCTGTTTCAGAAAACGCCGGTTGCCGGCGATGAGATGCGTGTTGCCCTGCCAGGCTTCCATTCCCAGACCGGTATAGGTGGTGGATTTTTCAACCGGAGAGGGAGTGATGCCGTGGCGGGCAGTTTCCTTGAGAATGCCGCGGGCGAGGGGGTGGTGGCTGCCTGCTTCGATATCTGCCAGCCCTTGCAGTAATTGCTGTTCATGTCCATGGCGGCTGGGGCTGATTGCAACGACATGGGGCCGCCCGATGGTGATGGTGCCGGTTTTGTCAAAAGCCAGGTATTTAATGCGTGATGCCGCCTCAAGAATATCGCCACCACGAAACAGCACCCCGGCTTCAGCCGCCCGTCCGGTGGCGATCATTACCGCCGTCGGGGTCGCCAGCCCGAGGGCGCAGGGGCAGGCAACGACCAGCACCGAGACGGCATTGAGCAGGGCGGCACCATCACGCAGGTGCCAGTAAATAAAAGTCGCGGCGGATATCATTAAAACGATCGGGATAAAAACCCCGGCAACCCGGTCGGCGAGACGCTGAATCGGTGCCTGATCGGTCTGCGCTTGTTCAACGATGGCGGTCATCCGGGCGAGGAAGGAGTCGTCGGCGGCCGCGGTGACCTTGACCTCGATGTTGCCGTTCAGATTGAGGGTGCCGGAGACCACCCGATCGCCGCTTTCCTTGAGCACCGGCAGGGGCTCGCCGGTGACGGCCGCTTCATCAATTTCACTGGTACCACGGGCGACGATGCCATCCACCGGCAGGCGATCTCCGGCTTTGAGTTGGATAAGGTCCCCAGGGCGCAGTTGCCGGCTGTCAACCTCGTGCCAGACGCCATCTTCATAACGCAGGGCATGTGAGGGCGCCAGCTTGAGCAGACGATCAATCCCGGCGGCAGCCTTGCGTCTGGCTCCCGTTTCGATCAGGCGCCCGGCAAGAATCAGGGTGATAATCATAGCCGCGGTTTCAAAGTAGACTTCAGCGTCGGTGGCCATGGCATAGAGACTATAGAAATAGGCGCAGAGGGTTCCCAGAGCAATCAACAGATCCATGTTGGGTTCATGATTGCGCAGGCTGATCCAGGCGCCACGAATAAAAGGATAGCCCGAATAGAAAACGACCGGCGTGGTGACAATGGCGGCAAAATACTCCAGCATCGTTTTAGTCTGAAGATCGATCCCCTGAAAATAACCGGCGTACAGGGCCAGGGAAAATCCCATCAGCTGCATGGTCAAAAAAACCGCCGTCCCGAAGCGCATAAGCAGGCTGCGCATTTCGCGGTGGGCCGATTGCTGCAGTTCGTCCAGGCTGTATGGGCGCGCCAGATAACCGATGGCGGCCAGTTTGCGGCAGATATCGGCAGCGCTGATCACCGTGTCGGTAAAGCGGATCAGCACCCGGTGGGTGGCAAAATTGACCCGAACCGACAAAATCCCCGGATGTTTTTGCAGCAGTCGTTCAATCAGCCAGATGCAGCTGGCACAGCGGATCCCATCGACAATCAGGCTGATTTCGTCCCCGGTTTCTTGATGACGGACAAAACGCGCCAGGTAGGCATCGTCAAAACGTAAGTTGAAGGCTTCCTTGAGGGTCCCGGCCTCACGGTCGGGGCGCTGATAAAAATGCTCGAGGCCCGCGCCACGGATAATCAGATATGCGCCGCGACAGCCGTAGCAACAGAAGTTGCGGGTGGTTCCGGCGATCTCTTCGGTTACCAGATCGGCAGGGGAAAACTGTTCAGCACAGTGGTCGCAGGTTAGCTCGTTGATAGCGGTCATTTCAGAGGGTCAACAACAGGCGCCGCAAAATCCGGGCACCATCATGATCAAACTCAGCCCGGATGAGGGTTTCACCGGATAATTGGGGTAATTGCGCACGATAGACGCCGGGATCTGACTCCTCAAGGGGAACAATCAGCAAGGCTCCGCGGTACTGCAGTTCAAGCAGACCTTGAGCGCCGCTGACCGGTTCGCCTTCATGGTTGGTTAAGCGCTGGATCAACACGCCGTCAATCAGCTCGCTGTGAAGCTCCCACCCCAGTACGGCTGCCGCCCGTTTCTCGAGCATCGTGCTGTTGTATTTCAGCCCGTTGCTGTAATAATCCCGATCACTGATGTCACTGACCCGGGTAGCAGCCTGGTAGGCAGCCCACCCGGAAAATACCAGAAAGGAGCAGAGCAGCAGGGGAACAAGCAGGGCGGAATTGAATCTGGCCATGATTTTCTCGTTTCGTTACCGGCAAAGGATGTCAGCAAGCAATAACCGTTGGGCTTATTGACTATTGACTGGCGCTGATAGTTGCGCCCTGGCGGTGGCAACCGGCTGCTGATGGTTGCCCAGCAGTTGGAATTCTACCACGATCGGCTGATTGCTGACAGGAGAGAGCACCATCAGCCGGAGCTGGTAATTGCCGCCGGCGGCGACAGAAATCTGGTCTGTCTGCCCCCTGATCTCCAGTGACTTACCATCTGGAGCGAGGGCTCGCAGGTGATATTCCTGACTTTCTGCACTGCGGTTGTTGATCCAGACAGTAAACAGGTTGGTTTGCAGGTTATTGACGATCCGGCTGACAGCCGTTGGTGCCAGTGAGATTTTCAGGGACGCTGATGATCGCGCCAGGGCAGCGTAAGCCAGGCCGCTGAGCAGACCGATCAGGAGCAACCCTGACAGCAGTAAACGGAGGTTCAGCAGACCCTTGGCACCGCGGTTGTCAACACCGAAGGTGTAGTAGATCAGCCCAGGTTCTCCCCGCTTGGCCATGATCCGCCGACAGGCGTCGAGACAGCGGCCACAATTAATACATTCAATCTGGTAACCTTTGCGGATGTCAATGCCCATGGGGCAGGTGCCCACACAGGAATTACAACGGATACAGCGTGGCTTTTCTTTCTCCGGCAAATTCAGGGTGAGGGTTGCCGGGTCAACAAAAGAAGACTGAATGCGCCCATAGGGGCAGAATTCACGACACATCAGCCGCCTGATCAGGGCGAGGTTAAGATAGATGATGGCAGTGATGACCAGAAAAGTGATCAGGACGCCAAGGTGCAGGGTGCCGGTGAACAGGCCGGCAAGAAAACGCTGGGGTTCGATGAAGTACCAGAGCAGATTAGCTGCTACCAGCATAGCCAGCAACAGATAGAAAATGTGAGCAAAGACCTTGCTAAGGACCGCACCCTGCAGACGGTTGCTGAGGATTTTAAGCTTTAATCGCCCCGCAAACCATTCTGCCAGGTCGGTCAGGGTTGTTTGAGGACAGGCCCAGCCACACCAGAGACGGCCAAAAACCAGGGTGATAAACAGAAAGGCGACCGCTGTCACGAGGATAAAAAGCAACAACAAATAGAGTTCCTGAATGCGCAGGATCTGACCGAACAGGTGCAGGCTGAGACTGGGGATATCGATGCGCACGAGGCTGACGCCACCCGGTTGTATCCATGGCAGCAGGATTATGGTCAGGGTCGTCAGCCACTGGAAGGTTCGGCGCCAGGGGCCGAGGAGCAGCGGCCGCTTTGGTGGATGGGTGGTAGGCATGATGAGGTTGCGGTGGCCCTAGTACCCTCTACCCCATAATCTATCGCATCTTGCTTGTCTTTTGACGCGTCAAAATCCTGTGCAATCTTTGCGATTTTTTAAGAGTTACAGGGTCCTGGTCGGCCACCGCTTCAAGGTTCCTTTGCCGGTTACAGCTCGAGTAGATAAGCTACCAGGGCATCAATTTCGTTGCTCTTCAGACTGCCTGCAAAGCCGGGCATCATGTCGCCACGTCCATCAGTAATGCTGGTACGGATGCTGTCGGCATCCTTTCCATAGGCGTAATCGCCGGTCAGATCGGTAGCAAAACCACCGGCGCCACCAGTACCATGGCAGGCCGCACAGTTGGCATTGTAAAGACCCGCTGCGTTAATCCCGCCCGCTTCAGCGGCTGTTGCCGAGATTCCTGGAGATTGTTCAGTTGCAGCTGCAGCCGGATCGGGCCGGGTATAAGTCTCCTGATAAGCTGCCATTTTTTCCTCGAACTCTTTTTCCGAACTCCAGCCGCTGAAAAGGTAATAGGCGCTGAAACCGATTCCCCAGATGATCAGCCCGTAAAAAAGAAGGTTGAAATATAAAGGCGGCGCCTGCTTGCGATCTTCAACAATGCCGTCAGCATGTTCGTCGTGGTTATCACGTTTTTTTGCACTCATCTGTTACAACCTTTCTCTGGTTCTCAAGGCTTGTTCCGTTCGAACTAATCGTCGTCCATCATCCGGTATTTAGGGGCTTCTTTTTTCTGTTTGTTCTTGCGCCTGTAGGTGTTGAGTACAATCAGGGCAAAAACAATGAAAAGGCCGAAGGTTATCGCCAGATACATAATGGACGCCAGATCCATGGTCAGTCTCCCGTCGACTGATCGTATTTGATCAGATTGACCAGTTGCCAGACCCGCTCGGTACCAAGACTGGCGTAAGAGGGCATGCCCCCTGCCGCTATCCCATCATAGATGATACGGAAGAGAATCTCTTCATCGTAATGATCGCCTACCAGCTCCGGTCCGATACCACCCTGCATGTCGTTGCCATGACAGGCAGAACAATTGCTCTGATAGAGGGGCCGCCAGCTTGCCAGGGTAGCCTGGTCGGTTCCGCTGAAGGGGTTGTGCAGTTCACCGACAATTTCCGTGCGAGCTGTCTGGCGCCAGGGAATGTCGCTGCCGAGTTTCTGCATGTAGGCAATGATGGCGTCCATCTCGTTTTTGTCGGCAAGCTCGGAAATTTGCTCTTCGCTATAAGGGAATCCCAGGACTTCTACCTTGCGCCGGACCTTGTCAGGTTTAAGCGTATTTTTACTCAGCCAGCCGTAAGCCGGCATGTTGGTTTTTGGATAGATGGAGCTCGGGGTCTCCATGTGCTGATAGTGCCAGGCATCGGGATATTTGCCACCCAGACGTGCCAGATCGGGTCCGGTACGCTTGGATCCCCAGAGGAAGGGGCGATCGTAGACAAATTCACCCGATTTGGAATAGTCACCGTAGCGTACGACTTCGGCCACCAGCGGTCGTACCGTCTGGGAGTGACAGTTGTTGCAGCCTTCGCGCATGTAGATATCACGACCTTCCTGTTCCAGGGGGGTGTAGGGAGTGACTCCTTCAATGCGATCGGCCTCGGTATTAACCCAGACAAAAGGGAGAACCATCGTGACGATGGTGCCGACCAGAATGGTCGCGGTCGCCAGAAGCATCAGGAGAATCGGTTTCTTTTCCCACATGATTTAGGCCCTTCCTTCTACTTCAAGCAGTTTCGGCGCCGGTTCTTTGCCCTTTTGCAGGGTCATGTAGACATTGTAGATAAAGACCAGCATGCCAAGCAGGTAAATGAGGCCACCTATAGCGCGAATCCACCAATAGGGGTACATCTCAACCATGGTCTCGGTGAAGGTGTAGGTAAGGCTACCGTCGGCATTCATGGCGTTCCACATGCCGGCCTGCAGTACTCCGGCGATCCACATACTGGTTGACCAGATCAGCTGGCCGATCACTACCAGCCAGAAATGGAGGTTGGCCAGCGGGATGCTGTAAACTTCACGTCCGTAAATGCGCGGCAGCAGGTAGTAGATACCGGCAACGCTGACCAGTGAGACCCAGCCCATGGTGCCCATGTGAATGTGTCCGGGGATCCAGTCGGTATAATGAATGAAGGCTGAAAATGAGCGGATTGCCTGCATGGGCCCCTGCAATGTCTGCAGACCGTAAAAGGTGATGCCGAGGATCAGAAACTTGACCAGATAATTGTCGCGCATCTGGTGCCACTGACCGTTCATGGACAGATAGCCGTTGATTACCGATCCCCAGGATGGGGCGATCAGCATAATCGAAAAGGCCATGGCCAGGGTCTGAATCCAGTCAGGCACCGGTGTCCAGAGAAGGTGGTGGGCACCGGTCCACAGGTACATGAAGATCAGGGACCAGAAAGAGATAATAGAAAGACGATGGCTGTAGATGGGAACGCCGGTGGTCTTGGGCAAAAAATAGTAGAACATCGCCAGTGGTGGTGCAGTCAGGGCCATGGCCACAGCGTTGTGGCCAAACCACCACTGGACGTTGGCGCTGTTGGTGCCGGCAAAAATCGAGTAGGATTTAAACGCCGAAACCGGTACCGCCAGGGCATTGACGATAAACAGGATGGCAATACCGATGATTGCTGCCATCATGTACCACAAAGAGATGTACATCTGCTCCTCTTTGCGTTTGATAATGGTCATGATGATATTAATAGAGAAGGCAACCCACAACACTACGATCATGATGTCGATCGGCCACTCCATCTCGTGGTACTCGAGGGTCGAACTGTATCCTAACAGCAGGGTGACGGCTGCCGCTGCAATGGTCAGGTTGAACAACCACAGCTGGAATCTGGCCAGTCCCGGACTCCATAGCGGGGTTTTGCATAAGCGTTGTACCATGTAGAGAAACATGGCAAAGATGGTGCCCACTCCCCAGCCATAGATGCCGGCGTTGGTGTGAATCGGACGCAGGCGACCAAAGGTGAAATAGGGTGGGTAGTTCAGATCAGGATTGACCATCTGAAATGAAACAATCACCCCGACAAGTACCGCGACGACACCCCAGACAATGCTCCAGTTAACAAAGCCTTTGACGATGTCGGTATGATATTGCGGTTTTCCCATGTGGCCTCCTGAGGCGGGTTGACAGGTATGTCCAAAGGAACGGATAAATGTGGCAGAGGTTGGGTCGTGAATAGAAATCGTGACCATTTTAGTGAAATGCTAAGGAAAGTCAATTGGCATTGGGACGCTTTGGCGCTAAAATAGCGGACAGTGTTGATTTTGGCGGGCTGATGGAAATTGTTAAACAACAATAAATTAAAAAGGAGATCATCAATGAAAATCGTTTCTCTGGATCAGGTGCCTCAGATTGCTATGGCCATGGAAGGTGCGCATCTTGTCAGCAAGCAGGTTCCGGTTGGCAAAGATGATGGCGCCCCGAATTTTTCATTCCGGGTTTTTACCATTGCTCCCGGTGGCCACACCCCCTATCACGTACACACTTCTGAACATCTAAATTATGTTGTTGCCGGTGAGGGTGCCGTGGTCAATGAGGCGGGAGAACAGAAGCCGGTCAGGGCCGGTGATTTCGCCCTGGTCTTGCCGAACGAAAAACATCAGTATCGTAACACCTCGGCAACTGAGGATTTCAAAATGATCTGTGCTGTTCCGGGAGCATACGAGTAATGCACTCACCACTGAGCCACAGAGGCACTGAGAAATTCATAACACCTGGCTTTCTCTGCGTTCTCTGAGGCTCAAGTGGGCGAAGTGAACGGCTGGTGAATCGATTTGTTTTCAGTTCTGATCTTGCGATTTCTCCGGCGTTTTGGCCTGTGCCATTTCAATGAAAGGTTTGATCAGATCTATCGGCATGGGGAACAGAATCGTCGAGTTTTTCTCGGCGGCGATTTCGGTCATGGTTTGTAAAAAGCGCAACTGGAGTGCTCCGGGCTGGGCCGAAATCTGCTCGGCAGCATTGGCCAGGGTTTTTGAGGCCTCAAATTCTCCGGTGGCATGAATGACCTTGGAGCGGCGCTCGCGTTCGGCCTCGGCCTGGCGGGCCATGGCGCGCTGCATCGTGGCTGGAAGGTCAACGTGCTTGATCTCAACATTGGAAATCTTGACTCCCCAGGGGTCGGTCTGGCGGTCGAGAATCTCCTGCAGGTCGTGGTTGATCTTGTCTCTTTCCGCCAGCAGCTCATCCAGTTCCACCTGGCCCAGAACGCTGCGTAGTGAGGTCTGAGCCAGCTGGCTGGTCGCGTAGAGGTAGTTGTCGACTTCGATCAGCGCCTTGTCCGGCTGGACAACGCGGAAATAGAGAACCGCATTGACCTTGACCGAGACGTTGTCGCGGGTAATGATATCCTGCTCGGGAACATCCATGGCAACGGTACGCATATTGATCTTGGTCATCTGATCGATGATCGGAATGATGAATTTCAGCCCCGGCCCTTTAACGCTTGAGAAGCGGCCAAGGCGAAACACTACTCCGCGTTCATACTCAAGCAATATCCGAACTGCGGCACTGATAATGACCGCGCCAATAACGACAATGATAATCCAGAAAAATCCTGCACCAAAATCAAACATTAGAGGGTCTCCTTTTTTTCGAAATCAGCGGACTGATCGGTTGATGTGGTGGCTGCAACTTTGATTTTTAAACCGTCAAGCACTTCTATGACCTCCACTGCCTTACCTTTAGCAATCGGCGCGTCGGCTCGAGCCGACCAATGTTCTCCGTAAACAAAAGCGCGTCCGCTGTCGGAATCGATGTCCTCGACGGCTTCCCCTTGCTTGCCGATCAGTCCGTCCTGGCCAAAATGGCTGTGACGTTTCTGGGTTTTGACCACCATGGTGGCGGCAAAGGTAGTAAAAGCGGCGCAGGAAAGCACAGTTGCGGCGATCACCGCGCGGGAAATCTGCAGGTAGGGTTCGCTGCTGTCGACCAGCATCAGGGACCCCAGGCTCATGGCAATAAGGCCGCCAATGGCCAGCATACCATAAGACGGGACGTTGGCTTCGAGGACAAACAGGATAAAGGCAACAACAATCAGCAGCAAGCCTACGTAGTTGACCGGCAGGGCCGAAAAGGCAAACAGGGCCAGCAAAATGGCGATGGCACCAACCGCGCCGGGGAAAATCGACCCTGGCTGGGAAATTTCAAAAAAGATACCGAGGATACCGAGCATCATCAGCAGGTAGGCAAAGCTCGGATTGCTCAGGGCGTTGAGGATCTTCTGGCGCCAATTCATTTCGACGGTCACCAGCTGATTGCCGGCGCCGGTGAAGATCATGACCTCGCCATCACGGATAAACTTGTAGCCGTCGAGCTGGCGTAGCAGGTCTCCGCGATCCTCAGCGATCAGGTCGATCACTGCCAGGTCCAGGGCCTCCCGGGCAGAGATGGAAACGCCGTCACGCACGGCTTCTTCCGCCCATTCCTGGTTTCGTCCCCGCTTTTGCGCCAGGCTGCGCGCGTAGGCAGCAGCATCGTTGGCGACTTTTTTCATCATCGTTTCATCGGCTCCGCCGCTACCGCCGCCGATACTGACCGGCGTTGCTGCGCCAATATTGGTGCCCGGAGCCATGGCCGCAAAGTCGGCGGCCAGGGTGATCAGTGCCCCGGCGGAAGCGGCCCGGGCACCTTGTGGCGCGACATAAACAATGGTCGGAATCTGTGAATTGAGCTGCGCCTGAATGATATCGCGCATGGCGGTGTCCAGCCCGCCGGGAGTGTCGAGCTCAATCAGCACTGCCCGGTTGTTGTTACGGTTAGCGGTTGCGATGGTGTCGGCGATAAAGGACGCGATAACCGGATTGATAGGTGCTGCGATCTCGATAAGCAGGATGTTGTTCTGTGCCGGCGGGTTGGCAAACAGCGGCAGTGACGGGGTCAGGGCGAGTAACGCAAACCCCAGCAGTGCAGCAGAAAGGCTGATGGTGCGCCGGAAGGTTCTGGTTGTCTGCTGCGGCCAGGTTGTCACTGTCTTCGCGCCTTTTGTTGTCGTCCTGGAGCAGGTTTGTGGCGGTTAAATGGAGCGCCCGCCCAGGTGATGTGATGAATTAGTCACTTCTTTGCTTGTGTTTTTGCAATCAGTCGCTATAATAGGCGGTTTGTATATATGGGTGCCAGAACCTTCTGCGCGCCCTCTTTGCATTATAAGTCCTACCGAAACTTCTACGATCAGGTGTATCAATATGAGTCTTAAAGAGCAACTCAACCAAGATATGAAGGTGGCGATGAAGGGCAGGCAGACAGACCGCCTCAGCACGATTCGCCAGCTCCGCAGTGCCATCAAAAACAAAGAAATCGAAGTCAGACAAGAAATTGATGATAGTGCTATTCTGGCTGTCATCAGCACCCTTGTCAAGCAACGTCGGGAGTCTGCCGAGCTTTATCGCAGTAATGACCGTCCTGAGCTGGCCGACAAGGAAGAAGCCGAGCTGGCAGTGCTGCAACAGTATCTTCCCGCGCAGTTAAGTGAGGATGAACTCCGCGCTCTGGTGGCGGAGGTGATTGCCGCGACCGGGGCCACGTCCCTAAAGGACATCGGCAAGGTGATGCCGGCGGTTATGGCGAAAACCAAAGGCAGCGCTGAAGGTCGGCTGGTCAACCAGGTAGTCAGAGAGTTGCTGGCCGGCTGAACGGGCTGGCTCCTTTTTGCCTCTCACCGTGTGTTCCTAAAGGGAGTTCTTTTTTGGGTCTGGTTGATATTCTGATTCTGGTGGTGTTGGCTGTCTTTTTGATCAAGGGATTGCTGCGCGGCCTGCTCAAGGAGATCTGCTCGCTCCTTGGTCTGGTGCTGGGGGGTGTTTTTGCTTTTACCTTTCATGTTCCCCTTGCTCAATTTCTTCAGGACAGTGCCGGCCTGCCAGGGGCGATTTCTGTGTGGGCAGCTTTTCTGGCTGTTTTCCTCGGGGTCGTGGTTGTTTTTGCGGTGCTCGGGTTTGTTCTGCACCGGTTTGCCAAAATCATTCTGCTGGGCGGGGTCAATCGCCTTGCCGGCGGAGTGTTCGGTCTGATTCAGGCGGTGGTCATTCTTGCCATGCTGATCATTGCCATGGGGTCCCAGCCCGCTCCGGCCATGGCGCGGCAGTTGCTCGGGGCTTCGCACCTGGCACCACCCTTCGCCACTTTGGGTGAAACCCTCCTGGACGAAGGACGGGCGCTGATGGGCAGGTCTTCAGGCCGATGATGGATAATGACGCAGCCTTGTTCGAGCGTCTTGGTTTTCCTGAATTGCGCGGCTGGCTTGCTGGTCAAACTCAGTCAGAGCCGGGACGCTTGCTGGCTCAGCAGCTTGGGTTACTGGAAGATCAGGCTGCAGTTGAACAGGCGCTGACCGAAGTCGATGAGGCGCTGGCGCTGCTTCAGGCTGACAAGTCGCCGGCGCTGGGGGGCTGTTGTGATTTAACCCCGATCCTGGCTGATTGTCAGGCCCCCGGTAGTCTGGTGTCGGCGGCGGAGCTGCGGCCGGTGCTGCAGTCGCTGCTGGCGCTAGCGGGTTGCCGTAACTGGTTTAGGGGCCGCAAGGAGGCGTATCGCCTGGCGCTTGTGGCCGATGGTCTGATGCCGCTGCCGGAATTGCAGCGGCGCTTGCAGAACGCCATCGGCGAACGCGGTGAATTGCTGGACAATGCCTCGCCAAAGCTCGCTGAACTGCGGTATGAAGGGCGACAGACCCGTGACCGGGTCAAGCAGCAGCTCGAGCGGTTGCTGACGGATGAGCGCCTCGCCGCCTGTTTTCAGGACCGCCTGGTGACGGTGCGTAACGGCCGCTATGTGGTTCCGATCAAAAGCGATTACCGTGGTCGACTTAAAGGCTTTGTTCAGGATGAGTCAGCCAGTGGCCAGACCCTCTATGTGGAACCGGCCCAGATCCTCGATGGCAACAATCGTCTGCAGCAACTGCAGCGCGAAGAACAGCGTGAAGAGCGGCGCATCCTGCTCCAGCTTGCCGATCTGCTGCGTCGTGATCGGGCCCTCTTGCTCAGCAACCAGCAATTGTTGGCTCAAATTGATTTACGTTTTGCTGCGGCGCGCCTGTCACAATCCTATCAGGGTTGTCGCCCTGAGCTCGTGAGTTCCTCGCTGATTGAGCTGCGTCAGGTCCGTCATCCGTTGTTGATGATCCGCGCCGGTCAATTTGACATCTGTGCCGCGGCGCCCATTGATCTGCTGATTGCGGAGGACACCCAGGTTCTGGTGGTCAGCGGCCCGAACACCGGTGGCAAATCGGTCGCTTTAAAGACCCTGGGACTGCTGCTGTTGATGGTGCGCGCCGGATTGCACCTGCCCTGTCGCGGTGACAGCCGTATCCACCTGTATCAGCAGATGTTTGTTGATATTGGCGATGAGCAGAGTATTGCCGACAGCCTGTCGACCTTTTCCGGCCATCTGCTGAGGATCCGCACGATTCTTGAACAGGCCGATGCCGATACCCTGGTGCTGCTTGACGAAGCCGGGAGTGGTACCGATCCGGCTGAAGGCGCGGCGTTGATTCAGGCGGTGGTCGAGGTTTTGTGCAGCAAGGGGGCAAAGATTCTGTTGACTACTCACCTTGGGCAGCTCAAACAATTTGCTCATGTTCGCTCGGGTATGACTAATGCAGCGGTGGAGTTTGATCCTGATACCCTGGAACCGACGTATGGTCTGCATTATGGTGTTCCCGGCGTCAGCAGTGCCCTGACAACCGCACGCCGCCTCGGATTACCGCCGGCGGTGGTTGAACGGGCCCAGGGTTTTCTGGGCGACCAGCATGATCAGAATCAGATCCTGATTGAACTTGGACGTCAGCGCCAGGAATTACATCGTGAGCTGGCGGCAACCCGGCAGCTGAAGTCGGAGGCGGCGGCGTCGCAGCAGTTGCGCAAGCGCCAGCTGCAGGAACTTAAAGAGAGTAAAGGCAAGGTTCTCGCACGTGCCGGTCGCCAGGCTGAAGAATTGATTGCCGCCACGCAAGAGCGCCTGAAACAGCTGCGGCGGCGGCAAGCAGAAACTTGCCCGCCGGGCCAGGCGGCGGCAGAGCGTGAAGAACTGGCTGCAGCGCGGCAGGCTTTTGCCGCTTTTGCGCCGAAGGCACGACAGAAAAGCGTGATGCCGCAGGATTTGCAGGTTGGCGAGCTGGTTCGGATTGTTGCCCTCGGAGTAGAGGCGCGAGTCGAACGGATCAGTGGCGGGCAGGTAGCTTTGCAGGTCGGTGGCAAGCGCATGCGCCAGCCGCTGACGGCGTTGGAACAGTTTGCCCCGCGCCGTTTTGTTGCAGCGCGCGTCGCTTCAAGTTCGCTGGTACGTCCCGGGGCGGCAGAGCAGCTCACGCCCCGGTTGAAATTGATCGGTGAACGGGTTGAGGATGCGCTGGCGTTGCTGGATCGCTACCTGAATGATGCCCTGCTGGCTCACTTGCAGCAGGTCGAGATTATTCATGGTGCCGGTACCGGCACCCTGCGGCGTGCCGTGCGCGACTATCTGGCGACCATGCCTGCGGTGACGGCATTTTATGCGGCGGCGCAGGAGCAGGGTGGGGACAATGTGACGGTGGTTGAGTTGGGAGGACGATGAGCGGACAGATTGGCGACGATAAAATTGAACTGGTTCGTGACCGTACCGATATCGTTGAGCTGGTCTCCCAGTATGTTGATCTCAAAACCTCCGGTCGTAACCGCCTGGGGTTGTGTCCTTTTCACGCTGAAAAAACACCTTCTTTCAGTGTCAATGCCGAGCGTCAGTTTTATCATTGTTTCGGCTGTGGTGCCGGCGGTGATGTCTTCAGTTTCCTGATGCAGAGTGAAGGATTGAGCTTCCCTGATGCGGCCCGGCGGCTGGCCGAGCGCGCGGGCATTGATCTGGAAGAACGTCCCTT
Source organism: Pelovirga sp. C15f (assembly GCF_057178085.1). Taxonomy (NCBI): domain Bacteria; kingdom Pseudomonadati; phylum Thermodesulfobacteriota; class Desulfuromonadia; order Geobacterales; family Geobacteraceae; genus Pelovirga; species Pelovirga sp. C15f. The sequence goes on along the minus strand of NZ_JBXUCV010000004.1, from coordinate 9,244 downwards.
GACGCCGCCGGAGCGGGCACAGATTGAGGAACGCGAACGGCTGTACCGGATTAATGGTCTGGCGGCGGATTATTTCCATGCCAACCTGATGGAGCATCCGCAGGCGGTGAGTGCGCGCAGTTACATGAAAAAGCGCGGCTACGGTCAAAAAGCTGCTGCTGAATACCGCATCGGCTATGCTCTGCCCGGCAGATCCGGTTTGAAGGATCATCTTGAGCATCACCAGATAGCAGCTACCGAGGCGCGCACCCTGGGTTTGGTGCGTGAGGGAGCGTCGGGGGGCGGCGACTACGACATGTTCCGTTCGCGCCTGATGTTCCCGATTTTCGACCTGGCTGGTCGGGTTGTTGCCTTTGGTGGCCGGGTACTGGATGACGGCAAGCCGAAATATATCAATTCGCCGGAATCTCCCATTTATCATAAAGGGGCGGTGCTCTTTGGTCTTTATCAGGCACGCCAGGCGATCCGTGTTAGTGGTGATGTGCTGGTGGTTGAGGGGTATTTTGATCAGCTGGCCCTGAATCGTGCCGGTTTTGCACAGACGGTTGCCACCTGCGGTACCGCGCTGACCGCCGAACATGCTCAGCAGCTCAAGCGCTATGCGCAACGGGTGGTGCTGGTTTTTGATCAAGACAAAGCCGGCAAGCAGGCAACCTTCAAGGCGATGACAACCCTGCAGCAGGAAGGGGTGGCTGCCGCGGCTGTTACCTTGCCTTCAGGCGATGATCCTGATTCCTTTTTGCAGCGTCAGGGTGCCGAAGCTTTTCAGACCCGCCTGGATAGAGCTCGTCCGCTGATGGAGCTCTACATGGAGGAGACCCTTAAGGGGGCTGGTTACGGGGTGGAGTTGAAGGTGAAGGCGGTAGAACAGGTGCTGGAAAAAATCGTCGCCCTGAAGAGTGAATTAGAGCAGGATCTGTATCTTAAAGAATTATCCGGTCACAGCGGCATTGACGTCGCGCGGCTGCAGTCAAAGCTCGAAATGATCGCACGGCAACAGCGAGGACGAAGCCGGGCTCCGGGTTCAGGGGCACCATTGTTGCCATCCCATCCGGCGGACGAGCCTGGGCAACGGCCTTCAGCAGCCAGAGAGCAGCGTTCGCCTGCGAATAACCAGGAGCTGGTCAGTCGCGCCGAGCAGACCCTGCTCAGGTTGTTGCTTCAAAGTTCGGCAGTACGTACAGAATTCATCGGGCGCGGAGGGGTGGGTCTGATTCACCATCCCGATGTCGCTGCGGTCATGGCAGAAATTCTCAATCAGGCGACGGCCTCGGGATGTGACATCGAGTCCCTGCTGCCGGGTTTGACCGCCGTGCAGCGCGAGATTCTGGTGCAGGCGCGTCGTTGTGATCCGGAGGAGTTTGCCGAGACCCCGGATCAGGTAGCAAGCGATTGTTTGCGGGCGTTGGAGAAACAGGCACTCAAAAGACGATCGGATCAGCTCCGGCGCGAGTTGATCCCCGCAGCCGATGAACAGGGCGATGCGGAGTCTGCTGACCGTTATCGGGCGGAACTGTCGCAGTTGCAGTCGCAGATCAAGGGGCGGCGAGGCTAAAAAAATAAGAAAAAAAACAGGGTAGTGTTTCAATTCTGATAAAAACGGTTAAACTTGACACGAACGATCAATATTTTACTTTGAATGTAACGACGCATGGAGATTTAGTACTGATGGCGAAAAAAACCAATCCCGAAGAAGTACAGCAGCTAATTGATATGGGCAAGGAAAAGGGCTTTCTTACCTATGATGAAGTTAACGATATGCTCCCGGCCAGTATGGTGTCGTCGGAACAACTTGAAGATGTGATGAGCATGTTTGGTGAGATGGATATTGAGATTGTCGACAATGACAACAAAATATCCAGTTCCAAAGATGCAGATATTGATGAGGAGGAAGACGAAGGCGATGTTGAGCTTGAAGCCGGCACGCTCGGTAAGACCAGCGACCCGGTGCGGATGTATCTGCGGGAGATGGGGCAGGTCGCTCTGCTGACGCGGGAAGGGGAGGTCGAAATCGCCAAGCGGATCGAAGAGGGTGATGCGCTGGTAGCCAAGGTGATCATGCGGACCCCGATTGCTGCCCGTGAAGTGATGCTGCTGCTGGGAAAACTCGAGAAAGGGCAAATTGGGGTTTCCGAGATTACCCGCGAATATGATGAAGAAGAGGGGGGCGAGGTCGAAGGTCGACAACGTCAGCGGTTGATGGCTCTGCGCGAAAAATTGTTGCCTCTGGAACAGCAGATCAACGAGATCGACAAGGCGTTGCAACAGGAAACAGCGGTCCGCAAGGTCAAAAAGCTTAAAAAGGATGAAGTCGAGGCGCGCGAAAAAATGACTGAGTTGCTGCGCGAGGTTCGCCTGAAGGATTTTCAGGTTGCCAAGATTGTCGACCGTCTAAAAGAAATGGGTACCCAGGTTAAAAAAGGTCAGGCGGAAATCAGTGCCTGCGAGCAGATGTTGACACGCCCACGCGCTGAAATAACCAGCTACCTGACGCGGATGCGCCAGAGTGATGAGGATGCCCATGCTGTTGCTGACGAGCTACAGGTCTCGGGTGACGTGTTGCTATCGGTGGAGAAGCGTCTTGCCGCCGCCGAGCGCAAATTTAAACGGGTAAATGCTGAATCGGGCTTTGAACCGGAAGAACTGCAGGAATATCTCAAGGAAGTCTACAAGGGAGAATGGATTGCCAAAAAGGCCAAGGCTGAGCTGATTGAGGCTAATCTGCGGTTGGTCGTGTCGATTGCCAAAAAATACACCAATCGCGGGCTGCAGTTTCTTGATCTGATTCAGGAGGGCAATATCGGCCTGATGAAGGCAGTCGACAAGTTTGAATATCGCCGCGGGTACAAGTTTTCGACCTACGCTACCTGGTGGATTCGTCAGGCGATCACCCGCGCCATCGCTGATCAGGCGCGCACCATCCGTATTCCGGTCCATATGATCGAAACCATCAACAAGCTGATTCGCACCACCCGGCAACTGGTTCAGGAATGCGGGCGTGAACCGACGCCGGAAGAAATTGCCGAGCGGATGGATCTGCCCCTCGACAAGGTCCGGCGGGTGTTGAAAATCGCCAAGGAGCCGATCAGTCTTGAAACGCCGATCGGCGAGGAGGAGGATTCATCGCTTGGTGATTTTATTGAGGATAAGGGGATTATCTCACCCCTTGAGGCGGTCATTAAGGGCAACCTGAGTGACCAGACCTCGCGGGTGCTCGCTTCATTGACGCCGCGCGAAGAAAAAGTGCTGCGCATGCGCTTCGGCATTGGAGAAAAATCAGATCACACCCTGGAAGAAGTGGGCCAGGATTTTAACGTAACCCGCGAGCGCATTCGCCAGATTGAAGCCAAGGCGCTGCGCAAACTGCGCCACCCGAGCCGCTCAAAACGTCTGCGGGGATTCTCGGCGGTTGATTAAAAGAAGTCCGGGCATCAACAACAGAGATTGTCGGTGCTCGGTTTGCTGGTAGAAATTGCTGAAATAAACTTGACAGCCGGCGGAATATTTTTTAATGTTTCCTCTTGCGCTTACGCAAAGTTAAGGAAGCGGGCCTATAGCTCAGTTGGTTAGAGCCGCCGGCTCATAACCGGCTGGTCCCAGGTTCGAGTCCTGGTGGGCCCACCACTTTTTTGACTCGTTCGCCGGTTACATCGTCGTTTGTTGTATTGAGATTAAAAAGGCCTGTCATATTCATGCGAGAACAGCAGCTATACTACTCAACCTCCCGGTTCGGCAACGGTGAGGTCGCTTGATGAGATCAGCCCAGCAGAGTATGCCCGAACGAGAAACCAGAATTTCAACCAAGAGTGCACCGGTGAACCAGTGCACTCTTTCTTTTTGCTCAGCATCCGGTTTGCGGGAGTAAAATGGCTGAGAAAAATACAGCACGCGTAGCGGATATTGTCGGTTTGATTAACCGTATTTCCCCTCCTCATCTGGCCGAAGACTGGGACAATGTCGGTCTGCAGGTTGGTGATCCCAGCGCGCCGGTGCGCCGCATCCTGGTTTGTCTTGATGCTGAAGCCGGTGCTGTTGAAGAAGCCGCGCGCCTCGGCGCTGATCTGATTGTATGCCACCATCCCCTGATTTTTCGCCCCCTCAAGCGAATAACTCCTGGTGACCCGGTGGGAGATGTTATTTTTCGGGCAATTCAACGCACCATCGCCATCGTTGCCGCCCACACGAATCTTGATCGCAGCGTGGATGGTCTTAATGACTGGCTGGCAGCACAACTAGGTCTTGCTGCTGTGACACCCCTGGAACGTCCGCGCTGCGATGGCTATTACAAGCTGGTTGTTTATGTTCCCAGCGGCCACGAGAATGCTGTGATGGAGGCCATGTTCGCAGCTGGAGCCGGTCATATCGGCGCGTATGACCGCTGCTCATTTCGTACCAGCGGCACCGGCACCTTTCGTGCTGGTGCTGACACCGATCCCTTCATCGGTACCCCCGGCACCTATAAAGAAACTGAAGAGTTACGACTTGAAACGATTATTCCGATCCAGCTGCGTGATCGCATTATCCCGCGCATGATCAAGGCTCATCCCTACGAAGAGGTTGCCTATGATCTGATCCCGCTGGCCAATCCGGTGCAGGGGGCCGGACTCGGACGCATTGGTGTTCTCAATGAGAAGCTGCCCCTTGACGCTTTTGCCGGTCAAGTCAGAAGAACCCTTGATGTTGCTGCGGTGCGCATGGTTGGTAACGCCGACCAGATGATTGGCAAGGTAGCTGTCTGCGGTGGAGGTGGTATGGTGACCTATGCCGATGCTCAGCGCCTGGGGGCTGACTGCCTGGTTACTGGCGATATTAAATTTCATGAAGCCCAGCGAGCACGAGCTGATGGCATGGCATTAATTGATGCCGGTCACTTCGGCACCGAAAAAATTATGATTAAAAAAATGGCCGAGCGGTTGACGTCCCTGATTGCTGAGCAGCGCTTTGGTCTTGAGGTTATCACCATGACGACAGAACATGATCCGTTTATTACCATCACCTGATAAGTAATACATAACAATGGAGGTACCGCGTGCAAGAAAAGATGAACCTGCTTAGAGATTTGCAGGAAATCGACCAGGAAATCAGCATCATCGAAACGACCCGCAGTGGCTATCAACAGGAACTGGGTGTTTTTGCCGAGCAGACCGCCGATGTTCAGACCATGCTCGATCAACTTAACGCTGAGATCGATCAGTTGCGCCAGGAAGAAGCGCAGATTGAGCAGGAACTGCACAAGCAGCGTGATAATGTCGCCAGGGTAGAGGCACGTTTGCCCGGTATCCAGACCCAGAAGGAGTACGTGGCGGTTCTTAAAGAAATTGATGTAGCTAAAAAAGGGAACAAGGATCTTGAAGACCTGCTGCAGAAAAAACGCAAAGAGATTACGGTTCTTGTTGAGGATCAGCAGGAGAAACAGACCAGCCTGGATGCCATCACTGACAATGCCAGGGCGCGGGGCATTGAACTTGACCGGCTGTTGAGCGAGTCAGGCAGCCAGCTTGAGCAACATACCCGCAACCGGGAAAAGGTGGCTGCGGATGTCCCGAAAAATCTGCTGCGAAAATACCAGGGATTGTTCAAGCGACGCAATGGCCAGGCCCTGGCAGTTGCCAGAAATGGTGCCTGTCTTGGATGTAATATGCAGTTGCCCCCCCAGTTGTTCAATCAGCTGCTGCTGGGCGCTGATATGCAGACCTGCCCTCACTGCAATCGCATTCTTTATGTAGAAGTCGAAGTTTAGTCTTTCGGCTGGAGAAGGACAGATGATCGCCGCTCGCTCTGGTTCGCCGGGGTCGGGGGGAGGAAAGTCCGGGCTCCACAGGACAGGATGGTTCCTAACGGGAACCGGGGGTGACCCCAGGGAAAGTGCCACAGAAAGAAAACCGCCCGCCTGGTTTTCCCGGCGGGTAAGGGTGAAAGGGTGAGGTAAGAGCTCACCAGTTCCGGCGGTGACGACGGAAGCTAGGTAAACCCCATCCGGAGCAAGGCCTAATAGGGGAACGTTTGAGGGTGGTCCGCCCGAAGTTCCCGGGTTGGCCGCTTGAGGTTGTCGGCAACGGCAATCCTAGATGAATGATCATCACCCTGTTCGTGGGTAACCACGCAGGGGACAGAACCCGGCTTACGACCTTCTCCAGCCACCATGATGATAGCGGCAGTATGAATTAAGATCATGCTGCCGCTATTTTTATTGCAGGTTGCCCATGCATTACCACCGTCAACAGTTATGGCAGCAGATTGTCACCGAAGTTCAGGATCAATATCTAAGCCTCGGGCAAGATGAAAAAGACTGGCTCGTGCCTAGGTTGGAAGCGATTGCCGACTTGCAGCGACAACTGAATACGCTCTTTGAAAAGGCTTACGGGGAACAACATTGTCGCGAGTGCGCAGGCGGCTGTTGCCATGCCGGTCACAACCATATGACCCTGGTTAATCTGCTCCAGTATGTCTACCGTCAACAACAACTGCCCGCTGCTGATTTTCAGCAAAGTTGTCCGTTTCTTGGCGCTGAAGGTTGTCTGTTGCCGGTCAGTCGCAGGCCTTATAATTGTATCTCTTTTAATTGTGATATAATCGAGTCCTGTTTGTCTGCTGCGGACTTAAATCAATTCTACCGGCTCGAAGGAGAATTGCGTCAACTCTATCTGGCGGTAGCCCGGCGCTATGCAGGGGCCGCGATGACCGGTCTGTTGTTGCAGTCCGCGCGATTACAGGAGCGATCTTTTTTTCATTTATTGCCGGCACCTATGCCGAAGGACGAATGCCATGACGACATTGAGTTTTGATCGTTCCAACGGTGAAATTGATGAATATATTGATCTGATGATGAGTAAGGCGGGCGTACACCACCCCCGGCTGATTCGAGAGATGATCCTGACTGCTCTGAAGTCCGGTCAGGAAAACAGCTATATGGCAGATCAGAAACTGATGCGCACCACCATGAAGGAGATGCGCTATACCAACAAGATCTTTGCCCCCTATCGCGACCGTAAAAAGGTAACGGTCTTCGGTAGTGCCCGCACCCGGCGCGACGAGCCGATTTATCAGACCTGCGTTGACTTCTGCCGGGAATTGGCTGAGCACAACTATATGGTTATAACCGGTGGTGGGCCCGGCATCATGCTGGCAGGGAATGAGGGCGCCGGGGCGGAGAATTCCTTTGCCGTTAATATTCACCTGCCTTTTGAGCAGGAAACCAATCCGGTAATGAGCGAGGACGATAAAGTCATCACCTACCGCTACTTTTTCAACCGCAAGGTGGCTTTCTTGAAAGAGGCTCATGCGGTTGCGCTGTTTCCCGGCGGTTTCGGTACCCTGGATGAGGCGATGGAAGTCATTACCCTGGTGCAGACCGGAAAAAACGCTCCCATCCCTCTGGTGCTCATTGATGATGATGGTGGCTACTGGGACGAATGGTTCAAGTTTTTGCGTGACAGCTTGTTCAAGCGTGGTCTGATTTCCGGGGAGGACTTTGGTTTGTTTACCATTACCCGTGATTACCGTGAGGCCATTGATGTGATTGATGAGTTCTATCGTAACTACCACTCCCTGCGTTATGTCGGCAAAAAAATGGTTATTCGCTTGAATAACCCCCTCCAGCAGGAGCAGTGCGATACCCTGATCAGTGAATTTGGTGAGATCCTTGCTCCGGGTGGGACGATGATCCTCAATGAAGCATTGCCTGAAGAACATGACCAGCCGGATCTGCACAATTTGCCGCGTTTGATTATTGACTTTAATCAGCGCAGTTTTGGCCTGCTCAGTGCTTTAATTCGGCGCATCAATGTTTTCTAGAAGTTAGCTATGATGACAGAACATACTGGAATCCCTATCAGCCCGACGCGCGTCGACATCTGTCGTCACGATCTCAAGCGCATGCACACCCTGGCCCGGACCCTGTTTCGTTTGAGTCAGCGTGATTCCTATCGCCGGCTGGTTTTGCCCGAGGTGCCGGATACCGCCCGTTTTGACCCGGGCCATGCGGCCCTGATGATGGGTTACGATTTTCATCTGGGAGCAGACGGGCCGAGGCTGATTGAGGTCAATACCAATGCCGGCGGCGCTTTTGTTGCCTGGCAAAGCCAGATGCGCGATCTGCAGGGAGGCGATGGGATACCCCTGTCAGAGCGCTACCAGCAGCGATTGCTGTTCAGTTTCCAGCGCGAGTGGCGGGATTTTTCCAGATCACGGCAGGCCCTTAAGTGTCTGGTCATCCTCGACGAAGACCCCCCGAACCAGCCCCTGTATCCGGAAATGGTCAGCTGTCGTGACTGGCTCATCAGTAACGACATCGATGCCCGTATTGTCGACCCTGGCGATCTGCAGATGGCCGCCGACGGCGTTTACCATCAGGATCGCAAGGTTGAACTCATTTACAACCGCCACTGTGACTTTTATCTCGAAGATCAGACGCAGTCTTCTTTGCGGAGCGCCTATCTGGCCGGTAGCGTCTGCTTGTCACCCAACCCCTTTGCCTACGCATTGCTGGCAGACAAACGGCGGATGATTCTGTGGACGGACGAAGCGGCCTTACAGTTGCTTGGTCTTTCATCTGCAAGGATGCGGTTGTTGCGCGAGATGGTTCCATTGAGCCGTCTGATGGGTGATATGGATGCTGCTCAGTTGTGGGATGAACGTAAAGAGCTGATTTTCAAGCCGGTTAATAAGTTTGGTGGCCGTGGCGTGTTGATGGGCAAAAGTATTACCCGCAAGCGCTTTGCTGAACTGGAAGCGGATTCAACCCTGGTACAGCAACTTGTTCCCCCCTCTCAGGTGGTGAGCCGGGAGGGCGAATCCTTCAAGGTTGATCTGCGTCTCTTTGTTTACCGCGATCACCTGCTCGGGGTCGGTGCCCGTCTCTATCAGGGACAACTCACCAACCTGCGGACACCCGGCGGTGGTTTTGCCCCGGTGCGGATTGTTTGATCTCATACGGTAACCACAGAGGCACTGAGGCACTGAGAACAACACCTAATATCTCAGTGCCTCTGTGGCTTAACTTGATCTAAATTTTAATATTTCCCGAACTCATCATCATCCAGAGCGATGGCTTTTTTTGCAGCGTTCTTCTTTGGCGCCGGAGCCGGTGACTCGCCCCAGCCGCTGTTTTTCGCTGCTGTTGTCTTCTGCGGTATCGCCCGTACGTTGGAGTGAGCGCTGCTGCCACCTTTAAGGGTAAAGCGCATCAGCATCTCGCGCATCTGGGCGGCCTGGCCGGAAAGCTCTTCGGAAGCCGCCGCACTCT